>CATLHM010000004.1 GCA_949949005.1 uncultured Lachnospiraceae bacterium | reverse complement strand
TTCATCTTCGTATCCCGGCTCCCAGTTACTGCCGGAATTTGTGTAGATGGTCAGCTTCCTGTCTACCAGTGATAAATATCTGACTACTTCTTTCTCCGTCATCCCCTACCTCCGCTAAAGTTTAATTACTTATAGTCCCAATCTAACGCCTGGCCACAGTGTAAACAGTATTTCACATTGTATTCATTCATCAATTCACTGTTGAATTCGTTGTGGCAGTACGGACACATTCCAAACTCAGTATCATCAACTACTTTTTTAGGTATCTGTTTTTCAAGAGCCGAAATTGCTGTCTTTAAAGCTTTGCACTTTTCTGACTCGTTCGTATCAATATACATATCCCTTATCTTTTGGACTGCTTCTTGCATGATTTCTTTTTGATTCATACTTCCTTCACCTCCGTTAAACTCCGATACATTTATGCTTCCTAAATTCCTTTACTTTAGGGAAATTCCGTTTCACTACATTTACTCCGCCAACATTTTCACCCATCTGCCAGATCATGTGCTCCCTTGTCTGTTTAGCCTCCAACGCCCTTTCCAGGTCAGCTTCATACATCATGTCACTCTGTCTTTTCAATTGTTCCAGTGCAACAAAATACCTTCCTGTGCATATGCCATTGGTTCCATCATTCATCTGGTACAACGCCTGCCTCGTATATCCCAAAAACCCTGCCAGCTCATTTACCTTCATACCGAAACCTGCTGCCAGCTCTTTCAAATCAACTTTTCCCAACATTGTCCACCTCCTTTACTTTTTTACTGGAAATGTCAATTTTTACTCCGCTAAACTCCGATTTAACAGAATGGCAATCCGCACCATTCTGTACACCCACTCCTTTCCATTTCTTCCTGTGTGCGGGGTATATAGGTGAAATACCCTGCACACTCGCCTGCTACCGGACAATCTTCATCCTCTTTCCAATACTGGCACGTGTAGTCTGCACATTTCATGATCTCTTCCTCCTTCCATCATGGCATCACCTCCGGAAAATCCTGAAAGGACATCTGCACCCCCGGTATGTCCTCCCATCCTACCCCGATATAATCAAGCACCCGTCCCCAGCCGTATTTCTCCCCTGTCTCCGGGTCTGTACAGCATTTGTACATGTAAAACTCCCATTCCTTTTGGTTGCGCTCCCGAAGCCTGTCAAACCTGTGAGGGCGCTCCTCCATATGGATCCCAAAACCGCACATGCTGCATCCCGTCCGTTTCGCCCCCGTAGTTTCCAGGTTCCCTGCTTTGTCCTCGGCAATCTCCCCATAGATCGCCGGGATAATGCTCCCTAACGGTTCATACGGGATAACGTTTCCCTTCCCGTCCCTGCTGTATGGCTGGCTGTAATACAGCTTCTCAAATATTTCCGTATGCTGTCTGTACCAGGCATCCATTTCCAAAGCTAACCGCAGGATATCACTGCGCAGGTACGGCGCAAACGGCGCCGACCGCATCACGGTCTTTCCATAAAAGTTGCACCCATGGTCTGTAAGGGCCTCTTCCCTCTGGCCGCCCTCCGATGCCATCATCCCCAGGAACGGATAGCTACCGTGTTCAGCCGCCCAGTCGTCACAGGGCTTTTCCTTTAACCAGTAGCAGCATTTATTTGATACCTTAAAATCCGGTTTTTGGTAGCTGACGCCTTCATTTTCGTTTTCATATCCTCCAAACAGCTTCAGCCATTTATACGGGAGCTGCATCCTACTGTTCTTCGCGTAATGCCCCTGCTCTCCGCATTCCCCTGTTATAATCGCATGGCGGACGGTTTTATTGTCCTCCGTAGGGTTCTGCAAAAGGTCTATCTTGCCTGCAATACGCTTGCTGATCACCGGGAAGCCCACTTCGTTGATCACCTGCACCTTTGTCTTATAAGACTGCAGGATTGTGATACCTAAAGCCTTATGCACCCTCTGGATGCTCTTATCCTCCAGCCCTGATACCGATATGGCCGGCACGTCTATCCCTATGGACTTTAAAAAGACATGGAGCGTGATGCTGTCCAGCCCGCCTACCGACACATGGGCGCTTTTCCCGCGCAAGTCCATCTGCTCAATAAATTCATATGCGCGCAGCTCTGACCTCTTCTTCTTGATTTCGTAGGGGAGGGCCTGCATGGCGGCCATCCTCGCCCTGGCTTCCCTTTTCTGCTTTTTATAATCCAGGAATTCTATATCAACTGCGGTAATGTCCTCTGCTTCTTCCCCGCTTAAAAACTCCAATACTGCCTGATCCATTTCCTTCAAGGAGCCCGTGTACACATCGCCCCGGCCGGAGGCTCGTCTCCTTTCTTCGTTTTTACAAATCCGTATAATACCGGAACATCCTTTTTACTTCGTCCCGCTTAAGCGCCTGCTCCAGGGTGAGGCCCTTCTCCCCACAGTACTTATCCACAAAGCGCCGGAACCGGGCATTATGCCTGTACTCATTCTCTATCACTTCCCATCACCTCCCGGCATACTGCTCCGTCACATCTATCCAGTTTTTCCCCTGGCAGTGGTAAGGGTACGTCCTTACGGTATTATCCGCATAAATGGTATCCTCATTGATCAGGCTATCCTCTACCGGCTCCCTGGCCCGGGTACCATAATCTATCACCCTCCTGCGTCCGTTTTTACCTAGGATTGTACTCACCCTCCCAATTGATAGCCCCACCTCCGCGCCGATCTCCTTCAGGCTCTTTCCCTCATCATGGAGACGGAGCATCTTTTCAAGCCTCTTCCCGTCATCCTGCCTGCGCAGCATCCCCATGTCTGATAAATACTCGCACACCGTCCCCACTGCGTACCCTGCTGCCTCGGCAATCTCTTCCCTGCTCGCTCCTGCAAGATACATCTCCCGGAGGAGCTCCCTATTTTCCTGCTTCCTCCTCTGCGCCTTTGTCAAGTGCGCCCGCATTTTTCCTCCTTTCCGGGAAGCCTCCCCAAAAAAGGGAGCTCCCCACGCTGTCTGTTTACTGGTATCTATGTGATATGTTGGCCAAAAGGCTGTTTTGTGTGCCGGTCAAAATAGCTTCATTTGCCCGTCACACTGACCCTTCCTGGGCTTGCGGGGGATATATCCCTTTTCATTTTCCAGGAATGCATCCATCGGGTTATACGCAAAATCATGACACCTGTTCGGTGACTTTGCTGCCGCCTCGCTGATTATTTCCTCCCGCTTCCCGCACCATGGGACATTATTTACCTCCAAATAGCCACAATACCTGCAATACTGTCTCATCCCATCACCCCTGGCATATCGTAGATTTTCATCTGCTGCCAAACGCTGTAATTCATCCATACGGTTTCTGTTCTAGGGCTTCCCCGCTCCGCACAGCTCTTAAAAAGCTTCTTTGTCCACCCTGAGAGGTAATCATTGTACATGTCCGACTCGTATCCGGAGACCATCACCTTTGCCCTGAGCTTTACCAGTACTTTGAGTAAATCCTCGTGCTCCCCATCCGTCATTTCATGCCGATACTGCTTCCGGCTTCCGCTCCTGGTTCCGATCAGGTAGGGCGGGTCAAGGTACATAAAGACATTGTCATAGTCAAACCTCTGGATTACTTCCAGGGCAGGGCGGTTCTCGATCTGCACCCTCCTAAGCCGCTCTGCAATCTCAATGATCCAGTCCGGCAGCCTGTACCAGTCCCTGAGCGCATAGGCCCTCTCCCTCCCCTGCACATCGTTCTTCCAGCCTACTTTGGAGCCGTCTGTACGGTATCCGTATCCCTGCCAGCACCGGACAAGGAACCCTGCTGCCCTCTGGAAATCTGAAGCATACATCCCTTCCGGGGAGGCTGTGAACTGCTGCTCATATACCTCACGGGAGTAAGGCGTTGTCATCACCAGGCGGGAGAGCCTTTCTGAATTCCTCTGGATGCACCGGAAAAGGTTCACCACCTCAGAATCCAGGTCATTGACTGTCTCCATGGCTGATGGCGGCTTGTTAAAGAGCAGCGCCCCGCTTCCAAAATAGGGCTCCAAGTAGCTGTGATGCTCCGGGATGAGGCAGGAGAGCTCCCCTGCTATATTCCATTTGCTCCCAGGATATTTCAGTACCGGCCTCATACATCCTCCTTAATTGCTCAATATCTCCTTTTCCAACTGCTCAAAGTCATAATCCTGCTGCATATACTGGTTAAACTGCCCTCCCTGCTGCCTGGACGGCTTTTTCTTATCCTGCTCATAGTTGGCATCCAGGTAGTCAATGTACCCGGAATTGAAAAAGGTGCTCCCGTTCTTGTAATGAAGGTCGAAGTCCACACTTTCAACATACTTGACATAACGATCCAACGCCCTTTTCATTTCCTCACCGCCAACCTTTAAAAGCTTCTTTTTCTGTGCATCAGAAACGCTCCCTTTCCCCTTTTTGCATGGGTACAGCTTCCACAATTCCTCAAACAGTGCATGGGCTTTTTCCATGCACATAGTATTATTATCTTCTCTACTCTTCTTTTCTTTACTCTGTGTATTTCCGGCGTCATTTTCTGTATTTCTTCCGCCGGAAATTGATTTTATGACTACATTTTTATTATTTTCGCCAACACTGATTAAGAGGTACTCTTTGATCAGTTCCACCCTTTCCCGCTTGGACGTCGCTTTCAGGTATCTTTTCTGCACCCCGGAGGATGTTAAGATACCGTACTTGTTAAAAAGGTTCCCCGAAAAAATGTTCCTCCTGGTACAGGCCGACACTATATCATTGACCAGGTTTTTACTGTCACCTGTCATACCGTTCTCCGACATAAAAAGCAACAGCACATCATTGTTCCATTCACAGTAATAACCACGCTCTCCATAAATTTTCTGCCAGAGTTTGACGATCACCGCAAACGCTTTTAGTCCATACTCAGCCTGTACCAACTTTACCTCATCATCCAGGTGGCAGTAGAGCTCAAAGTAGTCAAGACCGACCTTGTAGTCTCTCCCTTTTGCCATTCCTGTGTGAATCCTCCATCTCCTGACGGCAGGCGGCCAGGCCGCCTGCTTCCAGGCAATAAATAAGACTGCCCCTATGAGATCACCGTGAACATATCCCCAAACTCTGCGAGCTGCTCCTGCAAGTATGTCTTGATATTCTCCATGGCCTCATTCTTCCAGGCTCCGCCGTCCGCCTCAAAAATGGCACACTGCACGCCGTCCTTCCCGTCATCACGCATACGGAACACAAACGCGCTCTCCGGCTGGTCTACCTCCACAAATGTCCGGAAGGGCTGTAAATGTACAGGGTTAGGAACAATACACTGCTCCTTGCTGGCAACCCCTTTACTAACTGTGGCTTTCTGCGTCACACCATCATCACCATAGTTGGCGATAGTGCCGTTCTCCACCGTGCCCGCAAACCGAAGGAGCAGGTCACGGTCATTGCTTTGTTGGAACTTGGACTGTAAGGCAATCAGAAATGCCTCATGCCCCATGTAAAAGCCGTACTTAAAGTCTGGGACTTGTCCCTGTACGATCACCAGCGTTTCCCGGAGCCGGTCATAATCCAATTGGGAAAACAGCCTCACCTCCAGAGGGCTCACTACATGCACGATCATCCGCTCCGTGATCCCGTCCACTCCTGCCCTGATATAATCGACCAGACTGGTCAGTGTACACATTTTGACTGCATCCGCCTTGGGGTTATAAGATACCCTGTTCAGCTTCCTGTCAGACCAGTGGCCGTCCTCTGTCTCTACTAACTGCGGCCTGCTCAGGCCTACAACATACGCTAACGCTTCCTTAATCATCCTTTTTCCTCCTATGCTTCCTTTGCCCTAAAATCAGTTACTTTATTTACTTCCGAGACATTCCCGGGGCCCTGCTGCCTGCTATAGTCATCAAGGGACATCTGCCCTTTGATCTGAGGGCCGTACTCTTCCATGTAGATACTGCCGTCCCTTAAATCCTTCCCCATGGCAAACTTTGTCTCTACCGGTTTTACCGCTGCCGTTTTCTTTTCCACAGAAATCTGCATCGTGGCGTCGTCACGGTCCTCATTTTGGGTAAGCTTAAGTTTGATCGTAACCATCCGCATGGGCTTCCATGGTGTATTCACATCCTGCATATTTGCCACCACGTCCGCTATGGCCTCCTGGGCGATCTCCTGCAGGGCTCCGCCTGCCACATCCCCCAGCCTAATGATTGGTATATTTTCCATCTTTCTCCTTTCCGCTGGCCGCGCCAGCCCTCTTCTCTTCCTCCGCTTCAAGTATCCTGTGTATCTTGTCCTGCATTATGTTCCTGTAGGAATGGATCCCGAAATCAAATGCCATGAGATGCCTTTCCATCTTCATGGACACCTGCTGCCACAGCTCTCCATTTCTAACCGGAACTCCCTTTGCATTCAGCCATCCATTCTCCTTCCACTGCTTCACCCACCCTTTTTCAATGGCACTGGAAACGTGCTCACATTGAGTATTTACTCGTATGGAGCAGGTACTGGTTTGGGAGAGTTCATCCAGGGCACGCGATAAGAGCGCTAATGTCAGGGCATTTTCCGTAGTTCTTTTACAAAAAAACACTCTACCCCTTGTCTTGGGCTCATTTCTGCTTGTGATATACTCCACCAGATATGCCCCAACCGCCATCCTGGGACGGGGCCCTTTGATGGTTGTCTCTATGTAAATGCTGACATTAAAGATGCTCATCCTTCTGCCGCCCTCCCTTCCGGCGTGAAAATGATACCGTAGACCTTATACATCTGCCGGAACCGTACTATTCCCATTTGGTGCGCCATGGTATGGTGGAGCCTGCATAAGCAGATTTTCCGGTACCCGGAATCATCCACCTGCCGCCTGTCATTCCCCATCCCGATGGCGTCCTCATGGTGTATCTCCCCAGGCCTGCCGCACACTGCGCACTTTTTATGTAGCAGGCAGGAGTAAAGATACCTGTTTATGTCATCCGTCCTCTCTAAGGCATTCTCTGAGAGCGGGATGCCATTTTCCAGGGCATAATCCAGGATCACGTTGATAAATTCCCTGGCCTCATCCATGGAGCAGTCTGACAGGTGGATATACTCACCTCCCGTCCGGCAGATATACAGGTACTTAAGCCACTCCTTCTGTTCTTCAGGGAGGTACCCCGTATAGTCGGCGATATCCCGTATGGTGGCATAGGCTTTCTTCCTCTGCTCCGCGGAGATATGCCGCCCGTCGTCCAGGCGCAGCTCCGCCTTTTGGATTTCCTTTTTCCGCAGGAGGCTCCCGATCTGGCCTGGGGCAAAAACTGTCAACTCCGTGCCTGCACTGCTTTCCCTGTAGCCTTTGATCTCTACGACTGTATGCACCTGCCGCCACCCTGCCCTTTCCCCTGTAAAGGCTCATATCTCTTATTCTCATAGGTATCTCCCTTCCGGATACACTCATAATAGGCTTTCTGCACCTGTCCTTCGTTAAAGAGGCCCTCACGCAGGAAAACGCCCCTCTCCCCGCGTTCCCCGAAAAACTCCTGCATGACTTCCTCATCCGCCTCCAGAAACACCAGCACAGTCCGTACCGTATCATAACATGCCTTGGCACAGGAATACTGCCTACCTCGCATATGCATCTTAAATAAGTCTGGCTGCTCATAGAGCTTGTCCATAAATGCTTTCCCATCCAGCATCCTGATTCCCCTTTATTTCCCGTGCCTTTGCTCTAACATGGCGGAGACCGCCAGCACCTTATCCACATATTCGGAGAGCTCACCCTCAGAAAGCCGCTCCTGGATCCGTGACTCCCCATGGTAGCGCATCAGAGCGGCCTCCATGTCCTCCCCGTCCTCCACCAACTCTGACAGGTAATCCACAGCCACTTTCATGTTACCCTCTGTGTCCTTAAGGCTTTCTACCCCAAGGCGCTCCATCCTTTCTTTATGCCACTTCCCGGACACCTGCATGATACCGATGCATCCATCGTTTTCCGCTTCCGGGTCAAAACGGCTCTCCACCCAGCCGATGGCCTGGATGGTTTCCGGGCAGATACTGTACTGCTGCCCCAGCTCCTCAGATATCCGGGCCACGTCCTCCGGGACTTCTATGGCCTCTTCCGCACCTGCCACGATCACAAACAGCAGGCAGAGATTAAATACCATCAGCGCCGCCATAAGGATGGCGGTCAGCTTAACCATTATTTTCATTCCATTCTTCTCCTTCCTCTGGTGGATCAGGGTATTCCTCTATCTCCATGCTTAAAACCCTCTGCATTCCCGGATATCCCCTTCCCAAATGGGTATACAGTCCACCGATTCTCAGGGGGAGTTCGCTCTCATACCTTGCGAGTCTCTTTGCCCTTTTACCTCGGTTTCCGTTTATGTCCTCTCTGACCACCTTATATACGTATAAAATCATTTGACCTCCTTTCCATCGTAGGCCTGTCCACCATATAGAACCGCCTAAGCGGTTTCATCCTTAGTCTTTTTCTTTGGCTCCGTCCAATACTTAAAGTCCTCTACTTTACCACCCATCTGGTGTGCAAGCTGCTGAGCCAACGACCTCATAAAACTTTCTGCTGTAAGAGTTGTTACTTTATCAGTTTCCCCCATGGTTCCTAACCTCCTTTTTAAGTCTATGTCCGACTGGTTGTACACCTTTCCTGATCTAATCCATCCAGGCAATTTTATGAAAACCTGCTGCCATATTTGGATAAAAAAGAGTAACTTTAATAAAAGTAAATTACGTTCTACAAGTAACTTAAAATAATTGGATTCTTCCTCACTATGTGAAGGAGGTGTTATATTTGGTAAATAAGGATTTAGTTATACATGATATAGTTTTTGAAAATTTATAAACCGGTTACTAACTGAGTATAAAGATAAAGAACTCACCGATGCTCAACTTTGCATCCTGTATCGGGAATGTGATACTTTTGAAGATATTTCTGAAATTCTTAATACAGGCGCATCCGAAACTCTACCATGAACAACTATGTTTTGTCTGAGGCTTCGGTCTCAGACATATCAATAACCACTCCCCATTTATCCCTGATTTCCGTTGGAACTGAAGCTCGTTGCCTTTCCATACTTCTTGTTATAATTTCTTTTGCGTCATTCAAAATTTGAATTGCTTCAGTATACGTAGTACTTTCAAACGTTACCGCCTGCTCCGCTATCGAATGAGCCAGAATTGCACGCCTTTTTTCCCTTTCTCTTCTTTTTTCTTGCTCCTTATCTGCCATACTCTCACCTACTCTCTTTAAACAGTTCTCTAACATACGCTCGCTTCTATACGATATTTACGGTTTTATCGTATTCTAATGGCAAAAAAATAAGTCTCTCATAAGGAATGCCATATATTTCCTCAATCTTACGTAAAACCGGAATATCTGGATAACTTTTCCCTCTTTCATAATTACCAAGTGTATCAGTGCTTATTCCTATCTGTTTTGCGGCCTCTTCCTGTGTCATTCTATGCATTTCACGCGCTGTTCTTAGAGTAAATATAGTTTTTGGTTCCTGCAAGACTATTCCCTCCTTTCTTTGTTGCTTCACATGATACTACGGTTTATTCGTAGTGTCAACGGTTTTTACGTATTTTTCTAAATTAATCTTGATTTTTTTACGGATTAACCCTATACTAGATTTACGGAGGTGGACTTGTGAGCGATTTAGGAAACAAAGAAATAATGTCAAAAAATATACAATACTATATGAATAAATACGAAAAATCTCGACTAGATATGTGTAATGCATTAGGTGTAAAATATACCACATTCACAGATTGGGTAAAGGGAAACACATATCCCCGAATAGACAAAATCGAACTGATGGCAAACTATTTTGGAATTGAGAAATCTGATTTAGTCGAAGAAAAGAGAGAACGCATAAAAAAAGGTGTTACCATTAACGTGGTGGGCCGGGTAGCCGCCGGCATCCCAATTGAAGCCATAGAAAACATTATCGATACAGAAGAAATTTCAGAGGAAATGGCAAAAACGGGAGATTTCTTTGGACTACAGATAAAAGGTGACAGCATGGAACCTAAAATATCCAAAGGGGATATTGTTATAGTTCGGAAGCAGAACGATGCCGAAAACGGTCAGATTGTTATTGCTACTGTTAACGGAACGGACGCCACCTGTAAAAGACTCCGCAAATATCGTGATGGCATAGAACTTATATCAAATAATCCATCTTATGATCCTATGTTTTTTAGTAACGAGGAAATAGAAAGCAAACCAGTTAAAATAATTGGGAGAGTAGTTGAATTGCGATCAAAGTTTTAAGATTATTAAGGGGGAGCTACAAATGAAAAGAATACTCAATCTACTTTCAATATTTTTTGCCGTAATCGGATTATGTGCTATGGCGTTAACCTGCCACATTATATTTATCTATCCTAACCTTGACAGGCCCTCTCCAAATAACAGCAATGCAATGATAGCCCGGACGGATACCGTCGCAATAGATACCCCGCCAGCTATAAATATCCCCCAGGAAGAGAGCCCATTGTCTGTGGTAGGGTTTACTGAACCGGCACCCAACACCGATCTGGAAGCGGATTCACAAGTACCTGACACAGAACAGATAGACACAAATAACCAAGATATTCCTTTTGAATATCAAAGTGCTCTTAGCAAAGCAAATGATTACAACAATTCCATGTATATGTCCAAGGCGGCTATTTATGAACAGCTCACGTCCGAATATGGAGAAAACTTCTCTCCAGAGGCCGCCCAATATGCAATTGACAACATAGCTGCCGACTGGAACTCAAATGCATTACTAAAAGCCAAAGACTACAGTGACACCATGTATATGTCCAAAGCGGCAATCTATGACCAGCTTCTCTCCGATTATGGAGAAAAATTCACCCAGGCAGAAGCCCAATACGCTGTAGATAACTTGGTTGCAGATTACAATTCTAATGCACTACAAAAGGCAAGAGATTATCAAAGTATGAATATGTCTCCTGAAGCTATACGTGACCAGCTTTCTTCTGAGCATGGGGAACGTTTTACTTTGGAGCAAGCCGATTATGCGGTTGCAAATTTAAGTTCCGGATATAATCAAGAGAGCAGCTCTACCTTATACTCCATTCCGGTTGAACAGGGCATTTCAAGCACTAATTATATCGCTGAAAATCCTGTTCCAAATTCAGATATCCAAAATAATTCTGAATATAGCGCCACCACAGTCATTGAACCTGAGACCCAGGCTTCGACATCAATAGGCACTATGGTATGGCTTTCAGAGACAGGAAGCAAATACCATAACAAAAATGATTGTGGGAATATGAATCCTGATAAAGCCTATCAGATTTCCCTTGATGAGGCAAAACGCAGGGGAATTGAGCCATGCAAAAAATGTTTCTAAGATGCCCCTGCACCCTCAAAACCTTGAAAACATAATATCCTTACCTGGGCAGCCGGGAGGGTGTGCGGCCATTTCGTTCCGAGTCTTGCGGAAAGGAGTGGTGCTTGTGAGTACATATGAGGAATTAATGGTAATACTGACAGTTGGACTTTTGATTGTCGCAATTCTGAACTTGAAAAATAAGTAAGCCGCCCTGCTCTCCGGAAAAGAATAGGCGGCTTACTTAGTGTCATAATTCGCCGGGACGGATAGGCTTAATCTATCTTCCGGCTGTCTTGTTAAGTATATTATACACAATAAAGTATCTGTTATCAACCATAAATTAGAATCATTCCGGTGGTTCCAATCACCGGATGTAATTTTTGTACCATAAAACCTATAAAATTTACAGGAGGTTAACACTGTGAAAAAAATCAGATGCGCATTATATGACCGTGTGAGCACAGATATTCAGGTTAAGGACGGCCTGTCTCTGGATGCGCAGAGAGCCGCCCTTGTAGACCACGCTCAGTCACACGGATATGAGATTGTAGGATTTTACACGGATGAGGGGATTACCGCGCGGAAAAATATGCAGAACCGCAAAGAACTTGTCCGACTTTTGAATGATGTAAAGGCTGATAAGATAGACCTGATCCTTGTCACCAAGCTGGATCGGTGGTTCCGTAACATCAAAGACTACCACAATACCCAGGCCATATTAGAGGCACACAATTGCAATTGGAAAACCATTTTTGAACAGTATGATACCAGCACCTCAAATGGCCGTTTTGCCATCAATATCATGCTTTCCGTCAATGAAAATGAATGTGACCGGGACTCGGAACGTATCCGGGAGGTATTTGCCTACAAGCGCCGAAAAAACGAAATTCTTTCCGGCTCACATGCAAGCTTCGGCTATAAAGCAGAAAACAAGAAGTTTGTGAAAGATGAAAAGACACGGCATATTGTAGAGGATTTATTTTCCCACTATTTTACTACCCATTCCAAGCGTGCCACCGCCACCTATATCATTGAAAAATACGCAGAATCCGCTCCCCCCGCAACCACCATACACTATATGTTCAAAAATCCGGTCTATTATGGCCATGCTTACGGAAAGGATAATTTCTGTGAACCATACATCACCAAAGAACAATTTGACAGTATAAAAGAAATCGGCTCATTAAAAACATTTTCAGGAAAGAATGAGCCCTATATCTTTTCCAGCCTGATCAAATGCCCTGTATGCGGACACAACTTTGCCGGATACCAGCATAAGACCAAAAAGCCCAGCGGGAAAGTATATATAAGCCCTGTCTATCTATGCAAGCAGAAGCAGCGCTCCCGCACCCTTTGCACCTGTGGAATAAACATCTATGAAAGCACCGTCGAGAAATACATCCTTGCAAACGTTGACCAGAAGCTTCAGGAACTTGCCGATGCGCAAATGTCTTTTCGTCTCATGCTTCAAAAAGAATTAAAGGCTGACCCAGCCAAAGAGATAGAGAAATTAAAAAAAGAACTTTCGCGCTTGAATCTTATCTTCCAGAAAGGACGAATAGAAGAGGCGGAATACGATATGCAATATGATTTGCTATCAGAAAAGATCGGCAAATTGGAAGACCTGACAAAGAGTCCTGATGAAAGGGCCTGCCAGCCGCTTTTCGCTGCATTCTCCGGCAACTGGCAGGCCGCTTATGAAAAGCTGGATAAGGAGCACAAGAGAGCCTTCTGGCACGACAAAATCAAAGGTATCTACATAAACCCTGAAACCCATAAGCTTTGCGGGTTTGATTTTTTGATTAAGTAGTAGTACTATCTTATAGTCTACAACCACATACTCCGGTATCACTACCCTGCTCAAAACAATCTCCCCGCTCTCGTCCATGGGCTTGATCTCGTCCTCCGGTATTTTGGGCGGGTACTCTCCATACAGCGTGTGATCCGGTATTACGATCACCTCTTCCTCCTGCTGCGTGGTTTCCACCGGTGTAAGCTGCACCGGCTGCATGGCTGTAACTCCGGGCAAAATTTCTGTTCCAGATACCATCACCGGCTCATAGCCGGGAGCCTCCACCTGAATATTGTATTCCGAGTAGGGCTGCTGTTCCACAGGGTTTAAGCTGTACTCCGGGGGCGGAGCCGGCAAATCCACCATTTCCGTCTGCCCGGAGGAATCCGTGCTGATTTTTTCTATCGTCACATCCGGCACGCCTGTATAAGAAATGGTTATTGTGGCATCCTGTACAGGAATAAGGCCCAGCGAGGAGGTTACATTAATCTGAAGCTTTCCGGTGTAGGTATTATCCGTACCGTTCTGGGTACTGTGTAAAATGTTCTTGGGCATGGGGCTACCTCTATATTTATGGTTATCATATCTTATGCAGGTCTTCTTCAACGGTTCACCCGCCAGGTTCATGGCGCTGTCCGGCAGCCCCGATCTTCCCAGATATTATGGAACAGAACAGGTCGGTACCAGATACAGCAAAATGCCTATATGGAACCCTTTTCTTTGTTTCTTTTTGTGGTTGCCCCCACTAGATATTGTGTGTTATATTAATGACAGAAGTATATGGAACATGAAAAGAGGGATACCACATGACAACGATGAGAGACGTTGCCAAAAAAGCCGGTGTCGGGGTGGGTACCGTATCAAGAGCTCTAAGCGACACCGGCTATACGGCCAAAGCTACCCGAGAAAAAATATTTGCTGCTGCAGATGAAATGGGATATGAATATGAATCCGCTGCCAGGACGCCCGCCAGGGTTCTGACTATCGGTATCATGCTTCCCCTGCTGCGGCATCCTTTTTTTTCCAAAATGTCCGACGCGATCGAGACCGAGCTGCATCAGCGGGGGTACCGCTGTCTGCTCTTTGATAACTGCAACAACAATCTCCATCAGAGAGAAGCCATAGATATGTTAGACGAAGGCATCATAAACGGCCTGATCACCCTGGGGGATTCCCCGCCCGACTTTGAAAAGCGGGGCACAAGGGCCATTGTTTCCATGGACAGATGCTGGGGTGATGATGTGCCTATCGTCCATTCCGACCATGACCAGGGAGGGCGCCTTGCGGCGGAGGCCTTTTTAAAAAGCGGCTGCAGCAAGATCATTCAGTTCATGGGCAGTAATTTAAGCGTCAGCATCCACTCGCGGCACACGGTTCTGGAAAAGGTTCTGCGCAGCAACGGCTGTCAGGTCACTTCCGTCCACACCCCCTGGAATTTTATGGGTTATTCCTATGACAGGAACGTGGTTCGGGATTACTGGAACGTGATTCGGGAGATGGACGGCTGTATGACCAACGACATCGCCGCCTTAAGCTGCCTGTCGATTGCCCTGGAAATGGGGATCAAGGTTCCCGAACAGCTACGGATCATCGGCTATGACGGCACAGAGATCACAAGGCTCTCCTACCCTGAGCTCTCTGTTGTGGAACAGGATTGTCCTGCGCTTGCCGCTGCCTGCGCAGACAGGCTTGTGGAACTGTTAGAGGGCAAACCTGTAGAAATGGAGACCATTGTTCCAGTAATATGGAAAGGCCGTGGAACAACTTAAAACCCAATCTTGCACAAAAAGTGGACTGTTTCATAAAAACTTGAATCGGTTCACTTTTTTTCTTTACAATTTTTTTATATTTCTTTCGTCATTTTTAACAAAAACAAACTCCCAAAACTGTTCACAAACACGAAATGTATATTTTTCATTGACAACTCTGTCCTCTTTACCTATCATACTCATATAAGCTCTGTTCCACATTATGAAATGAGGAGGAAATACTTTATGAAACCAAAAAAGAGTGAACTGTTCAAGTACTATCTGAAAGAGGCGACAAAGTGCTGGCAGCTGTATGTGCTCCTGATCCCCGCTCTGTTGTGGGCAATCATCTTCGCATACTACCCCATGTACGGTGTTATCATCGCTTTCAAGGATTACAAGATCCGCGAAGGTATTCTGGGAAGTCCCTGGGCACACCCGCTGTTCAAGTATTTTTCGGACTTTTTCAGTACCAGTATCGCCGTAAACGCGATCAAGAACACCATCATCGTCAGCCTGGAAAGTTTGGTATTCGCTTTCCCTATCCCGGTTATTTTCGCACTGTTGCTTAACCAGGTGAGAAGCAAAAAGGCATCCAAAGCCATCCAGACCATCAGCTACGCCCCCTACTTTATGTCAAACGTAGTAGTAGTAAGTTTGATCACCGTATTCTTCTCCGCCAATGGTGTAGTAAACGGAATCATCCGTTCCACAGGCGGGAGCGAAATTCTCTTCACCTCTCTTCCAGAATGGTTCAGAACATTATTTATCGGAACCAACATCTGGCAGACCATGGGCTTTAACGCCGTTATCTACATCGCAGCCTTGACAGCCATCAGCCCGGACTACTATGAGGCGGCCACCATCGACGGAGCATCCCGTTTTCAGAGAGTGCTCTACATAGACGTTCCCATGATCATGCCCACCGTTATCCTGATGCTGATCCTCCAGGTCGGCAACATCATGAACGTTGGTTACGAGAAAGCTTACCTGATGCAGAACGGTTCCAACACCATCGTCAGCGAATTAATTTCTACCTATGTATATAAGGTTGGTCTTCAGACTGCTCAGTACAGCTTCGCTACGGCGGTTGGTCTGTTTAACTCCGTTGCCAACTTTATCATTCTGGTAATTGCCAACAAGGTTGCCAAGAAAGTCAGCGATATTAGTATTTTCTAATACTTATTTAGATAGGAGGAAATTTCAATGAGCAAAAATAGCGATCTTGCAAATCACAAGACAAAAATGAAGCTCTCTGCCAGTGATAAAATTTTTAACGGTGTTAATATAGCCATCATGACGCTGATCTGTATCGTTATTGTTTATCCTTTATATTATGTAGTGATTGCTTCCATGACTGATCCGGTTATCGTAAATTCCGGCAAGGTTCTGTTTTATCCTGTGAAGCCCTACTTCGAAGGCTATAAGACCACCTTATCCTATATGCCTCTGTGGACTTCCTACAAAAATACAATAATCTACACTGTAGTGGGAACCGTTGTATCCCTGATTGCTACCATCCCTGCGGGTTACGCCCTTTCCAGAAAGGATTTGGTGGGCAGACGCGGACTGATCTTTGTATTTACCTTTACCATGTTCTTCAGCGGCGGTATTATCCCCCTGTACCTGACCATCAGGACTCTTAATATTTACAATTCCATCTGGGCTATGGTACTTCCCGTTGCAGTATCTGCTTACAACCTGATCGTATGCCGTTCTTTCTTCGAGTCAGGTATTCCGGATGAGCTTCTTGAGGCCTCCAAGGTAGACGGCTGCTCGGACTTCGGCTTCTTCTTTAAGATTGCCATTCCACTTTCCAGTACCATCATTGCAGTTATGGCTTTGTTCTACGCCACGGCTATGTGGAACCAGTTCTTCAACGCTTTAATGTACTTACAGGATGACAACAAGATGCCCCTGCAGGTTATCCTGCGTAACCTGGTACTGATGAACCAGGCTAACCAGATGGGTTCCTCCGGAGACGCCATGATTACCAAGCAGAAACTGGCTGAACAGCTCAAGTACTGTATCGTGGTTGTAGCTGCCGCCCCTCTTCTGATCGTATATCCTTTCATCCAGAAGTACTTTGCAAAGGGTGTTACCATCGGTGCCGTTAAGGGCTAATACTTAAACTTACTTCGGTTTTCTTCATATTAATCATATACTCCCAGGCGGCATGCCTCTGGTGTGCCGCCAAACCTCAAAACTATTCACGAAAAAAGCATTCCGCATTGCTAAAAGCAAGTGCGATACGCTTGCGGGATGTTTTTTATAAAACAACTCACATAAAAAGGAGGACACAATGAAAAAGAAAATTATTTCAATTCTGCTTTCCCTCACCATGGTAGCTGGCCTGCTCTCAGGCTGCGGCGGTGGCGGAAGCGACAGTGGAAGCAGTTCTGACAGTGGCAGTTCCGCACCCCAAGAGAATGTAGAGGACATTCAGGAAGCAGTAGATTCCGCTGCATCGGCAACTGATACGGGACTTACCCCTGAAGAGCAGGAAGCGGTGGATGCCGGCCTTATCGCTTTGGACGGATCTCTTCCTATTATTAAGGATCCTGCTGCTTTTGAAGAGAAGTATGGCAAAATTACTATGCTTTTCATCAACAACCCTGAACGTGTAGTTGAAGTTGGCGAACTGGCTATGGCTCAGAAATGGTTCGAAGATACCGGCGTAGAATTCGAGTGGCAGTCCATCCCTAACGAAGGCGCTCAGGAAAAAATCAACCTGATGCTGGCTTCCGGTGATGATCTCCCGGATGCATTCTGGAACTTCGGCGATGGTAAATCCGGTAACATCGTAGTTCAGTATGCGGATCAGGACATTTTCCTTCCTACCGAGGGTCTGATCAACGATTATATGCCCAACTTAAAGAAGATCCTTGACGATCATCCCAACTATCGTGCAGAGATCACCGCTCCTAACGGCCATACATACGGTTTCCCTTACATTGAGGAAATGTACGGTCTGGTACTTACCGGCGGCCCTCTTTTGATCAACAAGACCTGGCTGGATCAGGTAGGCAAAGAGGTTCCCACCACTGTTGACGAGTGGGTAGACTGTCTGAAAGCATTCCGTGACGGCGGCGACTTAAATGGAAACGGCGAAGCCGATGAAATCCCCATGGCATCATGGTTCGGCGCAACCGACAGCTTTGGTTCCTACAACATGTTCTATCGTTTTACCGGCGCATTCGGATGCGCAGACTCTTACTGCGGTGGTAACGCATATGCTGACCACTTAAGACTGATCGACGGTAAGGTTACCTTTACCGCTATGGACGAAGCTTTCAGAAAGACTGCTGAATTCTTCAACATGCTTTACAACGAAAACCTGATCTGGAACGGCTCCTTCGAGGCTGACGAGAGCGCTTCTTACAAGACCTCTCTGATCAAAGAAGATGTTGCCAGAATCGGATGCTTCGGTACCTGGACTGACCAGGAGATCACCAACCTGGATGTACATGATGAGTATGTTCCTCTTCCTCGTCTGGAAGGCGAAGCCGGCAAGATGGGCTTTTTGAACAACTACTCCGAATTACAGGATTCCTCCGATACCGCAATCACCACTACTGCTAAATTCCCTCATGTAATCGCAAGATTCGTTGACTACATGGTAGGCGATCCCGCCATCTCCGTTCAGTCCAACTGGGGTGCAGAAGGTTACAACTATGTAAAAGATGAAAACGGCATCTTAAGAACTCCTCTTGACGAGCAGGGAAGATATGTTCCTTCTCATGAAGGCGCTGACTATGATACTTTCGGTAAGGCACGTTCCAACTCCACCACAGCACGTGGTTCCATGATTGTACTGAACGAGTACTATGAGACCGTTGCCGGATACGCTTATGATGCTGTACAGCTTCTTGAGTGGCAGAAGGTAAACGGTAAGGATGAGGTTATGGAAGAATATGACGCCATCCCTCGTGTCATGATGACTGTAGACGAGCTGACCAGACTGGCTCAGATTCAGCCCACCGTATCTGATATTGTTGACAGATATATCAACACCTGGATCACCGGCGGTGTAACCGATGATAACTGGAATGCTTACCTTGGCGAGCTTGAGGCTGCCGGCGTAAACGATATCGTTTCCCTTTATCAGACCGCTGTTGACAGAAGTACTAAATCTAATTAATTCCTAATTATTTGATAAACTTGCCAGTAACCGGGTAGGCCTTTGAGCTTACCCGGTTACTTATTGAAAACAAGGATATCTGTTCAAGCCTGGTATCCGTTCTTCTATTGAAATTCCCTTTTCGGATTTGTGTACCCATTGAAAAATAACCTATGAATATACATTCTAAAAGGCAGATAAAGATTTTATAATCAAATATATAAATCGGTATTTTATTAAGGAGGACAAAACAGTGAACAAAGAATGGAAAATGTTATATGAAGAAGCAATGAGCGTTTTGAATCCCCATGATGTTTCAAGTAAAATGTGGGTAGGGAGTGTGGCATCTGCCGTACTCACAAAAAAAGGTAATATTTATAAGGGTATATGCATTGATACGGACGGCTCTATAGGAATGTGCACGGAAAGAAATGCTTTATCAACAATGCTTACATATGGCGAAAGTGAGATTACAAAAGTGGTTTCAGTATATAAAGATGGAAATATAATTCCATCTTGTGGTATTTGTAGAGAATTTATGATGCATTTAGGCGGAGATGTGGAAA
This sequence comes from uncultured Lachnospiraceae bacterium, assembly GCA_949949005.1. GTDB lineage: Bacteria > Bacillota > Clostridia > Lachnospirales > Lachnospiraceae > Suilimivivens. Next base: position 180,647 of record CATLHM010000004.1, on the reverse strand, counting down.
ATATTGAAATTCTATTGGATAGAGAAGGGCGGACAACAAGATTGATTGATTTGATGCCTGAATATCCACGACATAAATAAATTCCAGTTTATAGAACTGTTATAGTGAAAACAGCCAGAACTGTGTATCGGCTCTGGCTGCCATCAGTTTTTATTCTCCTTGGTTCCTTCTGCTCTCTTTATCGGTTCAATGGAACGCTTCCCTTGGCGCTTACCTCCTAATCCCAATTTATAGCATCATGCGATATTGTTCCATTTTCAAGAATATCCTTTTCCACCTCTTCCAGTATTTTTCTTTCTGTCGGTGTAACCTTTGTATAATCCGGGTCCCATGCAAGAACAAGTTTTTTTATAAATTCAAGGGCAAAGTTTTGATCACTCTCCGGTAAGATTTCCATTAAGTTAATAACTTCTTTTGTCGCCGCGCTCATAGAATCACTTCCTTTCTATTTATAAATATCGCCCCTTGTATCAACATCCATAATATATAATACTTTAATTTCTCCGTTCAGACCATAAGTATATACTATTCTGTATTTGCCTATTCTTAACCGCTTTCTGCCGTCTCCTCTACTCCTTACTATATCAGATTTACACAATTTTTCAAGCACCACATCACTGTGGACATCTACGGCGGTTTGAGCATCCGAATCCCGGATTTGTTATAAAGCACAGACCTCCTCCCACGATGGGATCGACGACTGCGCCCCTTTTCGTGTAACCACAATGGAAGATACCCTGGAAGCGAACCTGGCTGCCTCATGGAGGGAAGCACCGTCGCTGAGTTTTGCCGCAACTGCGGCGGTAAAAGCGTCTCCTGCCGCCGTGGTATCCACCACATCTACAGGGCAAGCCGGAATGAAACCCTTCCCTTCATCCTGGGAATCATAGTAAGCGCCTTTTTCCCCCAAAGTGACCAGCACATTTTTTATTCCCTTTTGCCGCAGATACTGCGCCCCCTGGACATAGCCTGTCCCCTCGGCGCTGATCCCCGTAAGACGGCTAAGTTCGGTCTCATTGGGTTTTATAATATCTATATACTGATACAACTCCTCCGGAAACGCCTCTGGCGCAGGGGCAGGATCCAGGATCACCGTTTTCCCCAGGGATTTGGCCAGCTTTGCCCCGTAAAGCACGCTCTCTAAAGGGATCTCCAACTGCATAATCAGCAACTTACTCTCTTTTACCAGTTCCCGATGTGCTTCAATATCCTCCGGCGTCAGAGCCCCATTGGCTCCGGGAATCACCACGATACTGTTATTCCCCTCTTTATTCACCATAACCACCGCCATCCCCGTTGCATCCCCGGGTTTCGTGACCAGCCCTCTGGTATCCACCCGAAAATTCTGCAAGCTTTCCTGCAAGGCTTTTCCGTATCCGTCATTTCCAACCGCGCCGATCAAAGAACAGCCCCCCGCAATCCTGCCCACTGCGCAGGCCTGGTTGGCCCCCTTCCCTCCCGGCGCCGTCCCAACACCGTCGCTTAAAATGGTCTCTCCCACTGTCGGAATGTGATCCAGTTCTATCGCCAAATCCATATTCAGGCTGCCAATCACCAAAATTTTATGATTTTCAAGTTTTTCATGTTTTTCTTTGATACTCTCAGATTTTTTCATCAGTTACCACCTCGATCCGCCCACAGGACATATGGCTTCCATCCAGAGTTAACAGCCCAATGCTTCCTGTGAGATAGGGCCTTTCCTCATCCATGACACAAAAAAGCACGCTCTCCCCTAAAGCCGCCGTAATCTCATTTCCCTTTACACTCACACAAAGCCTGTATGAGACCTTTTCCTCCCACCTGCAATTCGCAAGAGCCAACTCCTGTACGCCATTTGCGACCTTAAGCAGGGCAACCCTGCCTTTCCCATAAAGCCCGAAAGCATAAAAATGCATGGCACCCTGCACCCTAAAACAGAGCAGGCTTTTTTCTCCCAACTCCGCTCCTATCTCTGCCGTAACTGCATAATCTTTCCATTCGTGACTTCCGGTGAATGCGGCAGACCTACCCTCACCAGTTAAATGAAGCCTGCCTTGGTCAAGATAGGTAATCCCTTTCCATCTGGTAAATTGGGAAATCTCATAGTGTGGTACTCCCGTTGTTGGCCAGATTTCCAGTCTTTCTCTCTTCATATCAATGGTGTAGCACGCTCCGCCCTCCCAATAAAAATCATCCAGATAGCATAGGAAATCCCCCTTTTCCTCACAGGAGAGCAGGATCCCCACTTCGTCAACCAGTGCTAATACAGGCTCATTCTCTTCCCCGGATGGAATCCTGAAATCCAGCTTTGTCCAGCCGTCGTCGGAAAGAATGATCTCCGGCCCCAAAACCATTGCCTGGCTGCGGCTGTCCCTCGCGAACAAGGCGGCTTTTACCTTTTCCCCTTTTATATTGGATTCTTTTACCTTCTCCCCTCTCACATAACAATGCAGGGTATCTCCCGGGTAAACCAGCGGGGAAAAAGAAGGGTCATACCGGCTGTCGTCAAAATCCTCCGGAAAATAGTAAGTCTTTTGATAGACCTCCGCTTCCTTTACCTGCTTTGCCTGAATCAGAAGAGAGCGCTTTCCCGAATGGGCCTGTCTGTCCGTGTTGGAAAGTAAGGCTTTTCCCTCCCCCTTTCCGTCCCTGTCCTGCTCCTCCTGCAAAGCGGAGACGACTCTGGAACGCATACAGTCCGTTGAGCCCTCATATTCAAAATGGCACAGACGGCTGTTTTGGCTGAGCACAGACGCCCATTGCCCTGGCAGCTCATAACCAAGGCGCAGCATCATTTTCAGCAGATAATCCGCTCCCTGGGGAATGCTCTGGATATTCAGGCTGCCCATACTGCCGGAACAGATCAGCAGATCCCGGATGGGCCTGCGCCATTTTTCATAGTCGATGGCGCAGGTTCCTCCCCGCACTCCCATGATGGCAGCCACATTTCCCACGTTGCAGTCCGTATCCCAGCCGCACATGGTACAGATTTCAATGGTGGCGTCAAAATCCCCTTTCCCGTACAAAAGGGCCAGAATCATGACGCAGATATTGGGAATGATGTGGCAATTGCCGGGGTACTTATCATAGCCAAAGTTTTCATAGATATAGGAGAAGCAATCCCGCCAGCTTTCAGGATTTTTTTCATGATAATCCATGACGGCCCTCACCGCCCTTGCATATTCGCAATCCGCCGGTATGAAATCCAGGGCTCCAAGAAGTATGGCCCTGATATCCCGCTCCATGTAGGCAATGCTGATACAGCAGGCCACAAAGATACCACCATAAACCCCATTCCCGTCATGGGTAACGCTGGCCGCCGCCTTCGCCATTTTGGCCGCCAGCTCCGGCCTGCCGGGAGATACCAGCCCCCAGGTATCTATAAAGATCTGCCCGCCGATCTGCTCCGCCACCGTGGCACCATTCTGGGCCATACTCCCGCTGCGTGGCGCAGGAATCCCGTTTATCAGATTCTGATAGGCCGTGTGTTCTGTGGACATGCCATAACCGCCCCACCAGAAAAACCCGTGCTCGTAGGGGGCATAGTCCAGCAGCGCATCCGCCACGTCTGCGGCTTCCAGCTCATGGTCTTTTCCGCATTTTTCCAGGGCGCGTATGAAAAAAATCGGCACATTTGTGTCATCATCCGCCGCAAAGTTTTTGAAATCTGAAATATACCCGTTAATAATGCCATACTTTTCCTTGATTTTTTGGTATGTCCACCCCTCCACAGGGGCTCCCAGCCGCACACCGATCACCTTGGCAAGCCAGCCAGCATAGAGTTGATCGATCATTTTTTCTGTGACAGGCAATTTTCTATCCCTCCCTTTTTTGCAAAATTTCTTACTTTTGCGTATATGCAGCTCCCGATTCCTCATGGTAATACACCCTGGTTTTAGTTCCGACTTTGCCAACGCTCCGGCCTTGCCAACGCTCCGGTCTTTCCAACGCTCCGGCCTTTCCAACGTTCCGGCCTTTCCATCCCGCTTTCATCACTCCACCAGATAATACCCACCCGAGTAAGCCGGCAGGGAAACGGTAAACTCCCCCCTGCTGCCTGTAAGCTTTTTACTGCTTCTCGTCTCTTTCCCCCCAAACTCCCTCCACGCACTGGAAAGCAAGGGTTCCAGCTCCCTGGCATCCTGAATCTTCAGCAAATATTTCTGCTCCCGGTCAGAAAAGTTAAATACCGCCGCGACGCGCTCCCTGCGGCTTATGCGCTCAAAGGCATAGATACACTTTTCCTCCTGATGGCAGTCGATCCACTCAAAGCCCTCCCTGTCATAATCCTTCTCATAAAAGGCCGGATGAGAGCCGTAAATCCCGTTCAACTCCTCCATAAACCGCAAAAAGCACTGATGAAGGGGAAATTCCAAAAGGTTCCAGTCCTGCTCCCGCTTTTCGTCCCACTCCCGGAACTGGCCGATCTCATTACCCATAAAATTCAGCTTCTTGCCGGGATGGGCATACATGTACATATACAACGCCCGGGCCTGGGGAAATTTCTCCTCATATGGGCCGCTCATCTTCTGCAAAATCGTTGCCTTTCCGTGAACCACCTCGTCATGGGACAGAGGAAGCAGGAATCTGTCGTCATAATAGTACATCATGGAAAAGGTGAGCTTGTGGTAATTCTCGCTCCGGTACTTTGGCTCCGTCCGGAAGTAATTCAGGGTATCATTCATCCATCCCATATCCCATTTATAGTCAAATCCCAGCCCGCCTTCCGATACCGGTTTGGTGACGCCGGGAAAGGAAGTGGAATCCTCTGCGGAAAGAATCACCGTGGGATAAAGCTGCTTTAGCCCCTGGTTCATATACCTCAAAAACTCCACCGCATTCCGATTTACCCCCCGCTCCGGGCTGCCCTGCCAGTAAATAGCCCGGCTGATGGCGTCCATGCGTAGGCCGTCCATATGAAATTCCTTAAGCCAATAGCAAGCCGCTGACTGCAAAAAGCTGCGCACCTCCCCCCGGGAGTGCATGAAATTGCAGCTTCCCCACTCGCTGACCCCCACTGCGGAATTGGGGTATTCGTACAGGGCCGTGCCGTCATAATTAGCCAGGGCATAGCCGTCCACCGCGAAATGCACCGGGACAAAATCCATAATCACTCCGATTCCATTCCTGTGGCAGGCATTCACAAAGGCTTTGAGCTGATCCGCCGTCCCGTATCTGGAAGTGGGGCTGAAAAAGCCTGTGCTCTGATACCCCCAGGACTCGTCGCTGGGATATTCGTTTAAGGGCATTACCTCCAGATAGTTATAGCCTTTCTCTTTCAGATAGGGAATTAGAATCTCACTCATCTCCTCATAATTGTACCAGGCATCCGGCTCCCCCGAGGGCTTGCGGAAGGAGCCCATGTGAACCTCGTAAATATTCAGCGGCCTGTTTTTACAGTCGCTCCGGGACTGCATCCACGCCTCGTCCGAAAATAGATACCGATCCATATCCCTTATAAAAGAGGCCGTCTTGGGCCGAAGCTCCATGCCAAAGCCGTAAGGGTCGCAGTGGTCAATACACTGCCCGTCCCTTAAGTAAATGCGATACTTGTACATTTCCCCTTCCCGGGCCTCTTCCACATGGCATTCCCAGAAATTGCCGTCATAAGCCTTATTCATGGCCTGATCCTGCCAGCCGTTAAATTCGCCGATCAGAGCCACCTTCTCCGCGCCGGGGGCAAAGGTGCGGAATGTGTATCCTTTTCCCTCCTTATGGGCTCCTAAATATTCATAGGCATCAAATATTTTCCCTGTATAAAATCCATAAAAATCCATACGCACCCTCCTTAAAGATAATAGACAGTAGTTGTTTTATTTGTTATCCCCATCTTATCTTTAAGAAGCGGCATTGTCCACCGACATTTATGGACAATCGGCGGTTAACCAACTTTTTCTATGGAATGTCCTTTAACGTCATCCGGTAACAGAGAAGAAGCTCTCTTGCATTTTCCTCAAATCCTCCCTTCCCCTTATCCGCTTGCCGTTCCCCCTTTATAGAAGTATAATATCTTTATTCTCCAAAAACGTCAAAGGAAAAATCAATTACTTATCCAAACATCAGGGAGGTCTGCTATGGATCTGAGAATTGAAAAAACAGAAAAAGCCATCAAGAACGCTTTCATGGAGCTACGCTCAAAAAAGCCCCTGGAAAAGATTTCCGTTCGGGAGCTCTGCGCCCTGGCCTGCATCAACAAGTCTACCTTTTACTCCCATTATGAGGATATTTACCAGCTCTCCGACGCCCTGGAAACGGAGACCATCCTCTCCATGCTGCAGGGTATCTCCCTCACCCATGAGGTCTCCATGAAAAACCCTGATATTTTCACCAGAGAGCTGTGCCTTGCCTTCATGTCCCACATTTCCATTATCAATACCCTTTTTTCCGGCAAGGAGCGGAGCAGACTGGCAGACAAGCTGGAATTTGAGCTGAAAAAAGCCATCTTCCGGCTGCATCCTGAGTATGAAAAGGACGCTGAAAAAAATATCCTGCTCTCCTACTGCATCCAGGGCGGCTACCATGCCTATATCAACAACCAGTCCCTGACTGCGGAAATTTTGACGGAGACGATCAGCAATATCGTAAAACTCCTGCGGCCGATGTGGTTCTCAGGCACTGCCGAAAATAACCTGTGAACGCCAGCTCCGCCAGGTACACAAAAAAACCGCCCCAATACCGGTTTTGGTGTCAGGGCGGTTCTTTCCGTTCATTAAACGCTCTTGAAAGCGCAGCTACTCTCTGTTATTTCGTCAGCAGCATCATAATATCATTGCTTCTGGCTACAAACTTGGTCATGGCCTCGGGCTCGAGGGGCGCATGCTGGAGCAGAGCCAGATCATAAAGCTGCTCGCAGATCATGTTCACATTCTTTCCCTCGGTATGCTCCATCACATACTGCACCAGCGGATGGTTGGCGTTCAGGATCAGGGTTTCTCCCTCTTTCCCCATACCGCCCATATCCATTCCAGGCATGGCGTACATCTTCATCATATCCTGCATTCTTCTGCTTTCCTCGGAAAGGGTAATCATGGAGGAAATCTTCTTATTTTTAAGCTTTTCAACCTTGATGGTGATCTTGTCTTTCTTAAGAACCTTCTTCATCACCTTGCCCACAGCCTCAGCCGCTGCCTCCAACTCCTTCTCCGTCTTCTTGTTGGTCTTGGCCTTGAAGGTGTCTGTCAAATCGGCATCGATTCTCTGAAACTTGATTCCCTCATTCTTGGACTCCAACTGGGAGATAAAGGGCTGGTCAATGTTGTGGGTCAGGATAACGGCGTCCATCTTGGCAGCCTTGAACATCTGGATATACTGGCTCTGCTGCTTCTCATCGGTTACATAGTAGATCACCTTTTCCTTCTTTTCTTCCTCTTCGTCGTCCTCAGAATCTTCGTCTTCCTCTCCGCTTACCACGTTGCCGTCTGCGTCTACCACCTCGGCGGCAGGGCTTTCTTCCTCACTCTCTTCCTCCGAAGCATCCCCGGTATCCGCAGTATTTTCGGCCTCGCCTTCGCTTACCACGTTGCCGTCCGCATCCACAACCTCGGCGGCAGGGCTTTCCTCTTTACCCTCTTCCGTGGCATCCTCTGCGCCTGTCTCAGTACCTGCCTTTTCCTCAGCGTCCTTCTTTTCCTCCCCGTCCACTTCGTCCGGGTCGCTCTTATTCACTTCAAGGCACTCGGGAAGGGTCAGGTACTTGCCCTCCAGGTTCTTAAAGAGAATGTAGTCCGTCATCTTCTCACAGAACTTGTCATCCTTCAGGCAGCCGAACTTGATGAAGGGGCTGATGTCATCCCAATATTTGTCGTACTCTTCCTTTTCCGTCTTGCACATGCCGGAGAGCTTATCCGCCACCTTTTTGCTGATATAGTCGGAAATCTTCTTTACAAAGCCGTCGTTCTGCAACGCGCTTCTGGACACGTTCAGCGGAAGGTCAGGACAGTCGATCACACCCTTCAGGAGCATCAAAAATTCCGGAATAACCTCCTTGATATTGTCCGCGATGAATACCTGGTTATTGTAGAGCTTGATCACACCCTCAATGGACTCATACTCCATGTTGATCTTGGGGAAGTAAAGGATTCCCTTTAAATTGAAGGGATAATCCATGTTCAAATGAATCCAGAACAAGGGCTCCTTATAATCCTGGAATACCTTGCGGTAAAATTCCAGATATTCCTCCTTGGTGCAGTCGTTGGGATGCTTGGTCCAAAGAGGCGTGGTCTCATTTAACAGCTCCGGACGTCTGATAATCTTATATCTTAATTTATCCTCTTCCTTCTCGGGCTTGATCTCCTCCACCACCGTATCGGTATCTAACTTCTCCTCCGCGTCAATAGTCTGGGTGTCCGTGGTGTTTTCCTTGGAAAGATAAATTTCCATAGGCATAAAGGAACAGTATTTCTTGATGACCTCTCTGGCCTTGTACTCGTTACAGAACTCCAGCACATCCTCGTTGATAAAAAGGGTTACGGTGGTACCTACCTCAGTCCTCTCCCCTTCCTTCATATCAAATTCCGTGCCGCCGTCACACTCCCAGTGTACGGGACTTGCATCCGGCTGCCAGGAAAGGGTGTCGATATGCACCTCGTCCGCCACCATGAACGCCGAATAAAAGCCCAGACCAAAGTGACCGATGATCTGATCCTCGTTGGTCTTGTCCTTATATTTGGCGATGAAATCCGTTGCTCCGGAAAAGGCAATCTGGTTAATGTACTCCTCCACCTCATCCGCCGTCATACCCACACCGTTATCGATAAACTTAAGGGTCTTCTCCTCCGGGTTTACCAGTACCTGAATTTTTCCCTTAAAGTCTGCCGGTAAGGAATATTCCCCCATCATATCCAGCTTTTTCAGCTTGGTGATGGCGTCGCATCCGTTGGAAATCAGTTCCCTGAAAAAAATGTCATGGTCGGAATATAACCATTTCTTAATAATTGGAAATATGTTTTCGCTGTTGATAGATAAGTTTCCGTGCTTCTCTGCCACGATGATCACTCCTTCTTCTTTCCTATAATTTTTAATTGCAGGTAAACCTTCCTGCGGGGCGACGCCGCAGGACTCGGGCTTACTCCTTTTTTCTTAAGCTAAACTTAAGTTTAATTCCCTTTGATTTAAAAGTCAAGAAAAAGTTAGCACTCATCAATAGTGAGTGCTAGCAATTTGGTCCAAATCCACAAAAAATCCCGTGTTTATGCGGGTTTGCGGGATTATTAAATTTTTATAAAATGCTTCTTTCCTATCCTTATACCTCTGCATATCCCAGGCTGTGCCTGTGATACTGGGCCGATAAAGAGTTTGAAAGTCTGCTTCCAAACTTTCACTCTGCAAAATATTGACGGTAGACCTCGAAAAAGTCTTTGGTGACAATCTCATCTCCCTTTAAAAAGGCCACGGATTCCCAAAGCTCCTCGTTCAGGGTTCTGGTCAGGGAATCCACAAAGGCATCATATTCCTGGCCAAAAACTTCTCCCCTTCTTTTCTCTACGATCTTTATTTTGTTGGCATCCGTCTCCTCCCGGTTGAAGGTGCTGATGCACTTAATGACGTGAAAGCCCTCTTCCGTCTCCACAATGCCGCTGATTTCTCCCGTTTCCAGATTAAAGGCCGCATTTTCGAAATCTTCCTCCACCTCTCCCTTTCCAAAGGAATAGGTGCCTTTTTCCCCCTCACTGTACTGAACCACCAGGCTCTCAAAATCATTATCCTCATCCCGTGCCAGCAGCAAAATCTCACTGGCGCGCTCATAGGCATCTTCCCTGGCGCTTTCCTCGTACCGGGTTCTTTTGCCCGTGCCGTCCTGGCTATAGGTTTTGATCAGAATATCCTGTATGGTAATACTGCGGGCCTCATCGTCACTGATCTCAGGATTGATATCCTTAATAATATACTCATATACTTTATTGGCAAGGGCCAGCTCCGAATAGAGCTGTCCGATGACCTCCTCCGTAACCTGCATAGCCTCCTGCTCCGTCTCGTTTAGGGAGCTGAAATAGGTTTTGGCCGCCTCCCTGACCCTGGCAAGCTCCGCCTCGTCCAGAGAAACCCCTTGCTGCTGGGCCAGAAGATTCATGGTCTTGATCTGGGCAAGCTGGGCAAGCACCGTCTCCTTGATACTCTCTTCCAGCGTCACTCCGTTTAAATTGGTTTTCCAGATCTCCGCTCCGTAAACGCTCTCATACTGATCCTGGGTATTGGTCAGATAAACCATGACCTCCGGCAGGGTGCAGGACATGGTTTCAATCCGAAAGATCTCATCTTTCTTAAAGCCAGTGGTCAGCACCAGCTTTACCTCCCCCTCCTTTTTTTCGCAGCCGGACAGGGCCAGCAAGGCCAGGCCGCACAAAAAAATCAGAATCCACTTTTTTTTCACAGCTCTCATGCTTCCATCGCCCTCAAAATACTTCTCGCCACGCTGATACCGTTAGCGGAAGCCTGTTGAAGCCCCCGGGTCACTCCGGCTCCGTCGCCGATTGCCCGAAGCCCTTTTACGCTGGTTTCAAAATCCCCATTTACAATCACTCTGTTAGAGTAGAATTTCACCTCCACGCCGTAGAGAAGGGTCTCGTCCGCTGCAATCCCGGGCGTGATCTTATCCAGCGCAACCAGCATTTCCTCAATATCCACCATAATTCGGTGGGGGAATACCAGGGATAGGTCTCCCGGCACCGCATCCTTTAAGGTGGGTATCAGGTTGTTTCTGCTAAGGCGCTCTTCCGTGGTTCTTCTCCCCCTCTTGAAATCCCCGAAGGTCTGCACCAGTATCTTCCCGCCACAGAGCATGTTGGAAAGCCGGGCTATATGCTTTCCATATTCAATAGGGGTCTTAAAAGGCTTGGTAAAATTCTTGCTTACCAGGATGGCAAAGTTGGTATTGTCTGTCTTAAAGTCCCGGGATTTGTAGGCATGGCCGTTCACCACCGCCAGCCCTCCCTCATAGTACTCCGTAGCCACCTCCCCGGAGGGATTGGTGCAGAAGGTTCTCACCTTATCGTCAAAGGTAGGGGTATGGTAGATCAGCTTGGCCTCATAGAGGTTTTCGTTGAGGAACTGCATAACCTCGTCCCTGACCTCCACCCGCACACCGATATCCACTGTCCCAGGCATGGTCTCAATCCCGATCTCCTCACATTTTTCCCTGAACCAGTCGGCGCCTTCCCGCCCTACGGCCGAGATAATCTCTTTTCCGTAAAAGATTTCTCCCTTATCTGTCTGGACGCCCACAGCCCGGCCATCCTCCACCAGGATATTTTCCACCATGGTGTTAAAGACCAGTTCTGCCCCCTGCTGCTTTAGATGGCGCTGAAGCTTTTCGTAAATCTTGTACCCTTCCTCGGTTCCCAGATGTCGGATCGGGCACTCCACCAGCTTTAAGTTGGCGTTGATCGCCTTTAATCTGGTTTCCCGGATTTGTGCCTGTTTATCCACACCGTAGACTTTGGTGTCCGCACCAAATTTCAGGTAAATGCTGTCAGACTCCCCAATCAGCTCCTGAGTCTTATCATACCCCAGGATCGACGGCAGGTTTCCTCCCACATCCGGGGACAGGGAAAGCTTTCCGTCAGAAAAAGCCCCTGCCCCTGCAAATCCTGTGGTGATGGAACAGGGCTTACAGCCCACACACTGGTTGGTAACCCTCTTAGGGCACTGCCTCTTTTCAATGGAACGCCCCTTTTCAAGCAAAAGTACCTTCAGATCCTTTTTTTTATCCAATAATTCATAGGCACAGAAAATCCCTCCCGGGCCTGCGCCAATGATGATCACATCAAAACGATTCTCCACCTCGATCCCTCCTAATAATATATTTCCCAGAATTTTCTTTTTTATAGAAGCTTTCCCGCCCTGTCATACCAGCGGACACCGTCTGTGAGCAGATAATCCTCCCCTCCCAGCACAGCCTGTTGAAAGTCCTGAACAGACTTCAGCCTTCTCTTAAATGCCATGCCGCATCCTAAGAGCTCCTTCATATGAATATCCGAACCGGCAGTCAGCGGCAGGTGGTTTTCCGCCGCGTAGGCTATGGCCTGTATGTCAAACTCCGGATGATTGTGGCAGAAACTTAAGGGGGAGGAATGGGCGCCGTTGATTCCCTCCACTCCGTCCACATCTTCCGGGAACTGGCCAAACTGCTCCATATAGTCTGCCACCCGAAAAGGATGGGCCTGGATCACCATCCCCCCTGCCTCATGGATCAGGCAGTACTGTTCCCTGGCAGAGGCATCCTTGATCTCAGGGTGGGCAATCAGCCAGGCCTTGTCAACCCCATAAACCAGGAACTCCGGTCCGCGATAGCCGGATTCGTAACCAAAAAACACATCCAGCCCGATCCGATCCCCTTCCTCCTTTGCATGTTCATAACCCTTACAAAACTGTCCTATCCATTCCTTCCAGGGAAGGGAGGAGTCAATACAATTGTTGCCATACCAGTTATGGTCAGTGATAATGATTCCCGTGTATCCCCTGTCCTTGGCGGCCTGGGCCATCTCTTTTCCGGTATTGTGGGCACAGGCACTGCTCTCACAGGTGTGCATATGTGTCTCATATAAATAAGGATAATCTTCTCTTGTCATATCGTATCTCAGCCCTTCCTTTCGTTTCACTATTTTTCAATTATAAACTAAAAAAGAAAATAGTAAAAGAGGAAATACTCTGGTATAATATAAAGAAATAAAGGAGAAACAAATGGCAAATACTATGCAGAAGTCATTATTTCTGAGTGGATTGAAACTGCATTGGAAGACGGAGAAACGATACCTGAGCCCAATCTGTTTAATCCCCTTGCCATATAAAAGAGATTTCACCACCATCAAGGAAAGAGAGAAATGATTAAAAATATTGTATTCGATATGGATGGAGTGCTCATTGATTCGGAAGCTCTGATCCTGAAAATCTGGAAAGAGATTGCCCTGCAGGAAGGCATCCAAAACATTGAGAGCACCCTGCTGCAATGCATCGGGATCACGGCTCCTGAAACAAAAGCCCTTTTTCTGAGGGTTTACGGAGAGGACTTCCCCTATGAACCGCTCCGCAGCCGGGCCTCCGAAATTTTTCATGCCCAGGTGGAAGCAGGACTTCTTCCGGTAAAACCCGGTGTCTATGAACTATTCGATTTTTTAAAGAAAAATGACTTCCGTATCGGGCTGGCCTCCTCCACCAGAGAGGCGGTGGTGCGCAGTGAAATGAAAAAAATTGGGCTTTTGAAATATTTTGATATTTTGGTATGCGGGGATATGGTTTCCCACAGCAAACCCCATCCCGAAATTTATCTCAAAGCCTGTGAGCTTTTGGATGCTGCCCCGGCCGACTGCTTTGCCGTTGAGGATTCTCCAAACGGAATCCGGTCGGCTCATGCCGCAGGAATGAAGCCTCTTATGGTGCCGGATCTGATCGCTCCGGACGAAGAAATCCGGCAATTGTACTACCAAAAATTTGACAGCTTACTGGAAGTAAAAGATTTTCTTGATGCTAAAACGAAACTGTAAGGATCTAATTCACTGACATTGTACAGGATATTTTTCTTAATCCTTTTTCTATAAATGCGGCTATGCCCAAGACAACTGAGAGAATACCAAGACCTATTGATACACAATCTGTGTTTGGCAAAAAACTACACCCTTGCTATCCCGCCAAAACAGAGGTAAGCTACGACACCAGGTCAGGAGGGATTGGATAGGAAAAAGATTCTACATTTTACCAGCTCATGGATCCCCACCTCAACCGCCTCCTCACACTGATAGGGAACAAGAAAAGTCTATTTCTCTAAAAATCCCAAGAACTTCTTCCACTCCATGTAGCCTTTCAAATCCCCATGTTGGTACTCTGACTGCATGATATCATTTACAATTTTTACCCAATCCGTCTTTTCCGAAAAGCTCCATGAGCCCGCACTTCTCTGCTCCGCGTTCTTCACGGCTTTTGCGACTGTGGCTTTCAGCACCGTATCCTCAAAACTGCCCTTCCCGCTTTCTTTCATATGAGCTGTGTACGTATACATTTCTGCCGTATCGCAGTTCTCCGGGTCTACCTTTGACACATCCACCATCTGCTCCGTCATGTTCCCCGATTTATCCCATGTCTTGACCTTATACACGGGATTCGCCGCATCAAAGTCCTGTGTCTTATAGACGGAAATAGATGAACCGCTCACAACATCCGCCCATGAGCTGATTGCAATATCCCCTGAACCTTCATCAGTGCCATGCAGGGTGGCTGTTGCCTGTGCCGTATTCGCTACCTGTTCTGCAAAATTCCTTCCTGCCACATTCCTTTCCGTCCTTCTCCTCTCATACCCTGCTGCCGGATATCCTGCTGCCTCTATTCCATTTACATTCATTTTCTTTAATCCTCCATTCATTTGTTATGTCAACCCCTCTGTCATTCAATACTTTTCCTAATTCCGTCCGTCTGCCATATAGTCGTAGAACTTTTTAAATGACAGATATCCTGCAAGATTATTGTTGTCGTACTGCATCTGCATGAAATCCCTGACCATATTCATAAAGTTCTTTCTCACATTAACGCTGTTTTCATCATAGGTGATATCACCATTCACACCACCCGCAGCCGACAGGAAATCGCCGAATGCATCAGAAGTATAACCCTGCACATCGCTATATGTAGCATAAGCAAGCATTTCAAGATAGCTGCCGTTTTCCGGGTCAACATCATTGATTCTTACATTGGTGTCTGTATAATCATCCGATTTTCCCCAATGCCTTACCCTGTATTCCGGATCAGCAGCATTATAATTATCTGCCTTGTAGACGGATGCACTGGTGCCATCCGGGAACCCAACTGCTGTCAATGCCTTATCTCCATTCGGCCCTGTATAGTGAAGCGTAATATTAGATGTCTGGGTGTTTGCCACATTCCCCATTGCGGGTTTCTGCCTATTCCTCATCTGTGCCGTTCGATTCATCCCTACATAATTGCTGCTATAATTATAACTTCCAATTCCATTTACGCTCATTTTCAAATCCTCCATTATTGTCATTATTTTGATACCACGGTTCCTCTGTCGTTCAGAACCGTTTCCGCTCCCTCGTAATAAGTCCGAGCGGTTCATTGCTCCATAATCACATTTTATAGTGAACGACAAATTATTTTGTCGTTTACTATAGCTAACTGCCACGGTCAAATCCCATACCGACTTTCACCTCCTTCCAAATTATTCCCGGCAGGCAGTTCTTTCTACTTTTTATATCGTCAGAATTTTGGCGCAATCAGCCATGATGGAACGAAACCCTATTTAAATGGGAACGAAAAGTTTTTCGCCATTCGTCCGATGTAGGGGCGGCTGCCCCGCAAGGCGGCACAAGCAAAAACCGCCGCATATGGCAGATGAAGTCCATAGTACGCCGGTCTTTGCTTATCCTACTGTATTTTTACCTAACATAAAGCGGGCATAAACTTGGCAAACAGATATAATCCCTCCGAACCCGCAGTAACTTCATGCGGCACACCCGCCTGCATGATGGAAATTGTTCCAGCCTCATATGGAATAGTGCTGCCTGCATTTACACATCTCCCGCTCCCCTTTATCACCTCATGCGTTTCCAACTGCGTTTCGTGAATATGGTTTCCAATGCTGCAACCGGACGCAATCCGTACCAAATGGTAGCTGAATTTCCCATCTGTATCCTTTGCCGTTACGATATGCTTCAGCTCCACTCCTTCAAACGTCGGGTGTTTTGACCATGCAATCTCTCCAAAACCAACCTCTTTTTCCGGCAGAACCAACTTTCCATTGTGAAACAGTTCAAATGTATCCATTCCGACACCTCCGATAAATATGTAATTTTTCTTACCCTTAGATTATATGGATCAGAGACTGCCGCGTCTTGTAAAAAATTGCCCTATGTTGATTTCTGTATCATCCTTTTAGATTCAACATATTCTGATGGCGAAATCCCGACTATCTTCTGAAAAGCCTTGTCAAAATGGCTCTGGTCATAAAATCCCATTTCTACCGCAATCCTGCTGATAGCCTTTTCCGCATCCAAAAGACTCTGAGCCTTCCGTATGCGGTTCTGAATACAAAACTGGTGTGGTGTCAATCCCACACTCCTTTTGAATTTCCTTATGAGATAATATTTGCTGACAAAAATTTCTGCTGCCAGTGTCTCTATGGACAGTTCAAATTCCGGGTGGCTTGTAATCCTATCAGCAAGAATTTTTATACCTGTATCCATTTTCCTTCCGCTCTCATCCTGAACACGGAAAATTGCCTGCATGGAAGCCAGAAGTTTTTCTTCCTGTGTTTTTCCAAATATACCCTGCCCAACCGCATCTTTTAATAATTCCCTGACAATGCCCTCTGCCGTTTCAGAATCCGTTTCCGCGACAAAGGCTGTTCCCACGCACATAGATAGAAGACACGCTCCCCTTTCCTGGCACACCGAATGCAAGGCATATGGCGGGATGGTAAATACATCCCCCTCATGACACACCAATTTCCTATTTTCCAGATAAACTGTAACCTCTCCCTGCACGGCCAGCGATACGATATAATGACCTACATGGTTATGGGTAGCAAAACACTTATCAATATTTTCTGACACTACAAACTCTATTGGATATTTTTCACACTGATAATACCGCATACTTTCTCCAGCTCCATCGACCAGGCGGCAGCCCTTTCCGGTCTCTGTATAGTGGTACACATGGATAGGGAGCGATGCCACCGCCTCCGCCAGGAACTCATTAAATTTGACAAATTAAGGCATTGATTTTTTTGCTCTGATTGCATATAATAAAATTACAGATAGCAATATCTGTAAAGCGGTTAGAGCGTCCAGTTAAAATGCTCGGTTAAAAGCGGTTAGATTGTCCAATCAAAACAATCGGTTAAAAGCAGTGGGTGGAGTAAATCCACCCGCTTTTTGCTTATTTGGAGGTCCCATGAACTGGTACGTTGTTGATAAAAAATATATAAATTACCTGACACAATTTGACTCCCGCGTAGGATATGTGGAATATGGAGACCGCCTGAAACTTCATGTGGGTATCCTTCTTACTATTGGAACTTTCCATTACTATGTTCCAATTTCTTCCGCAAAGCCAAAGCACCAGAAGATGTCCAACAGTCTGGATTTCCACAAACTCCTGGATGAATCCAGCGGTTATCTTTATGCGGTACTTAACATCAACAATATGATCCCCGTTCCTGATAACTGTATCACACAGCTAAAATACAATCAGATCGAAAATTACCGTTCCTTTAAAAATGAAAAAGAAAAAACCGATTATATCTATCTTCTCCAAAAGGAAAAAGCCCTGATCGACAAAGTTCAGGACATCTTACAAGGCAAGGCCCTGAAATTATATCAGAAGTGTACTGCCAAACCAGACTCTTCTTTAGCATCAAGATGTTGTAATTTCAAAATGCTCGAAGGAAAATGCGCTTCTTATTCCGATACATAAAATTATCCAGCGGCACGGCTTGTCGTTCATGTTCCGTATGCCATAGTATGTCCGCAGGTTCGTGCTTGCAAGCCTGTTTCTTTCAGTCCTGCGATTGTTAACAGTGGACGCTTATATGTTTTATCGCTCTGTGTCTGCAAGACAAGTGATCTGCCGCACGACGCAAAAGAAAAAAAGCCATCATACAGCAGAGGCATTTTCACACACCTATTCATACACGGCGGCTTTTGGGAGCTCAAAGCCGCCGCTGCTCTTTGTATTATAGTGGCAAATTCATCAATCCCTCTGCTCGCAGGAACATTTCGTCAGAGCGTTTCATCAGAATATTTCTTGTATCCCGGATGCCTTCCCGTCACACCGTACCCCTGCCGCATGGAGATCAACCGGTCAATATTTTCTCTTGAAATCTCCTTTGCGCCGCCCAGCAAATGGGCATTTAAGCTGATCTTGGCAAAAAGCTCCAGGGTTTCCATCCGGTAGTAAGCGGTCACCACATCCGCCCCTACCGTCAGTGCCCCATGATTTTGTAAGAGCAGGGCATCGTGCTCTCCCAGATAGGGAGCGATCGCATCGGGAACCTCATAGGTAGAGGGCGTTCCGTAGGGCGTTACCGGAATAGAGCCCAGGGTCAGCACCGTCTCGATCATGGAATACTCATCCAGCGGTATGTTCGCCACCGCATAGCCGGTAGCCACCGGGGGATGGGCATGCAATACAGCCCCTACGTCCTCCCTCTCCTCATAACAGCGCATGTGCATCTTGATCTCCGAGGAAGGGCGGTAACCTTCCATGGCTTCCAGCACCTTTCCCTCCTGATCAATGCGCACCAGCTTCTCCGGGGTGATAAAGCTTTTGCTGATACCGGTAGGCGTAGCCAGAAAGGTACCGTCCTCCAGCTTCACGGAAATATTCCCGTCATTTGCAGCCACCCATCCAAGCTGCCACATTTTATGGCAGATGTCACAGATTTGCTCCCGCAGAGCAGAATAACTCAGTTCCATTATCGTTCTCCTTTCCATGTTTGCTTCCGCTACTTATTGCTTACTATATACCGCTAACTCCGGATATACTTCTTCATTATCCCGGATCAGCCATCGCTTAAAGGCTGCAAAAGCAGAGGCATCTCCTAACTGCTGCTTTAACAGGCACTTTAAATCTTCTTTTTCCTCATCCTCGGCTTCCTGATATTCACGAACATATTCCTTAAATTGCGAAAGCTCTTTTCTGAGAATTTTTCTCAGGATTTTGGCTTCCATTTTTTTCTGTGGGGTAGAACCATAATATATCTCCTTAAGAAGCCTCTGGGTATTAAGTGTTTCATCCGTAAAATCCAACACTTCAAACACCAGCTCTTCTTCTGTTCCGAAATATCCTTTCTTCCGAAACGCAATAGCTTCTTCAATATTTTCTTTTGTACAGTCCAAAATCGGCTCATATTTATCAAGCTTCGTATTATTGCAGTGGGCACAGACTAAAAAAAGATTGTTCCAGTCATACTTAAGTTCTGGGTTCTTACCACAAGAGTACATGTGTTCAATCTGAAAAGAGGTACTCTCCTTATTTTCACATAAATAGCACTTGCCATGAAACATTTCTCGTAACGCTGCATTTACCTCCGGCGTATTATATGAGCTTTTACTGCTTTTTGCCTTTTGTAAAGATTGTACTGCTTTCCTCGCTTTCTCCGTCTCTTTTCGCTCAATTTTAATCATGACGTCTGCCTTCTATCTCTTCAAATTTATCTTTTGCTTCCTGTGCCAATTCTCCTGGCAGGTTTTTTAGCAGACTCCGAAGTCTTGCTCTTTCCGCACGTTCTTCCTCCGTTGGATTCCCTTTCTGAACCAGGCACTGATATCTTTCCACCTTATTTTTCAGCTCTTCCGAATACTGTTCCGCTTCAAAGAATCCTTCTGCAAGACCATCCGAAGAATATGCAAATGCATTCTCCAATTCCATGTTCCGTTCCAGATCATAAACTTTCGCATTAGAAATCGAATTAAGTATATAAGGCGAGTGGGTTGTGACAATAAACTGAATCCGCGGGAAAAATTCCGTCAGGAAAGGAAGTATTTTCCTTTGCAGCTCAATATGAAGATGCGTTTCCAGCTCGTCTATCAAGACAATTCCTTCCACATTGTATTCACTCAATCTATCTCCCAAAAGCCAATTCCTATCCATTCTCAAAATCAAATCAGACACAATATGGATAACCGAGGAATATCCGTCTGAGAGCTTGTCAAATCCAAAAGGAATTCTTCCCTCTTGGTGAATCTTAAAATCATAATCTTTATAGTCATATTCCAGCGTAATAGAATTGTCATCCAGCAAAATCCGCAGAGCATCCACAAATCTATCGAACCATTTCTGGATTCTGTCTGCAATTGCCATATCCCCTTCATTTCTTGCATAGGCCTGCTGGGTTTTCAAATGTACCATATACTTTAGCAAAAGCTTCCCTGGTTCAGAATCAATCGCATAATAACTGTTTAATTTAATATCCTCCACGCCATTCGCACGGATGATCTCAGTTTTTCTGTTTGCCGGAAAATATGCTGTAATAAAATCTCCTTGCTTATATAAGGAATCCAGATCTCTGTATTCATTAAATGAAATATCTATTCCCTTTTTATATCCTTCTACATAATGCAACAATCTCATTTTCCCATCATTTATTGCCTGTAAATATCTTTGCATCGCCCTAAGCAAAGAGGTTTTTCCCGAACCATTTTTTCCGGTAATCATTAAATGCTGTCTGCTTTCTGCATTCAGCGATATCACGACATTAGATAAATGCCTCAGTCCATCAATTTTAATCTCTCTGATATAATGCTCCATCCAAGCTTCTCCCTCCGCAGCCGTCTCCTGCTATTATATATCGCAAGATGCGGTAACTCAATGCCTCACGCTCCGCCTTCTTCTTTTCCTCCCCACCGTCTTTCCACCTAAAGCAGCCCCGCTTGGAGATGCGCTTACACGATCAAGGGCGGCCATCCCCCGCAAACCGCTCACCGAGTTTGAAGCGCGAAATTCCCTGATCTGCTCCCCGATCAATGTGTAATCCCTCTCAAAGAGCTCCTCACAGAGGTGTCTTTGCAAAAGCTCCAAGGGCACCCCTTCCAGAAGCTTTCTCTGCACAAACAACTTGCTTTTCTCTTTATATTCGGGCAGTCCGTTTCGTTTCTGGATATGCGCAAGCTCCGGCCTCCACAAAATACTGATCTTTTTGGGCCAGTCCACCTCCGGGTTGGGAAGGGGCCTTCGCATGATGTAAAAATCCGCCTTTCCCTCCACCTCTTCCACGGTGATCACGCCCCACCACTGCGGGAGATGCCCGCGGATATGTGCGGCATGGCTTGTCCCCACCACTGCATAGTTATAGTCGTAATACAGATTGTAGTCCTTTACCTGGCGATTTAGCCTGGCATAGGTGTCCGCATCGCTTTTAATCTCAATCCCAAAGAGCCCTTCGGGCGTGACCATCACCGCGTCTGCCCGGGATTGCCCCATGGTTTTCTCTTCCAGGATCCGGATCTTCCCATAGGTTTCCTCCAAAAAATCAAACAGAGGCTCTCTGATATCTTTATCGTGCAGCAATTCCATATCTGTTCCGCTCCTGTAGCATCCGTTGTTTTCTTATTTTAAACTATTCTCTGCAAAAAAGAAACAACTAAAATCCAGGCAAATTATTTTATGGTT
This sequence comes from uncultured Lachnospiraceae bacterium, assembly GCA_949949005.1. Taxonomy (GTDB): domain Bacteria; phylum Bacillota; class Clostridia; order Lachnospirales; family Lachnospiraceae; genus Suilimivivens. Next base: position 159,554 of record CATLHM010000004.1, on the reverse strand, counting down.
TACTATAGAGCCCGGCAGCACATTTTCCGCTCGAGTATTCATGGCCGAAGAATGCGCGCAAGCTGATGATGCAAAAATGATACAACTTTGATGGGAATCTGATGGAAATCTGATGCCAGTTTGATGCCTGGATACGGTAATTTATAGTAAACGACAAAATAATTTGTCGTTCACGATAGTTAGATAGAGAACGTTCCCCCTATGTTAACCAAAAGCAAAAAGCTGCCCCGCAGCGGAATGAGAGAGAATAATGAAAAAGAAAAGAATCCTTTACTGCATGATTTTTTCCCTGTTTATTTTTCTGTTTGGCTCTTCTTCTGCCTATGCCATGGAAGAAGAGGATACCGATGAGGAAAACCTTGCCCCCTATATCATTATCTTAAGCGGCGACCCTTCCGTAGATCGGTTTCCCTTAAAGGAAACTTCCGTTACCACCGACATCGACGGCATCATTGCCGAAACCTATGTGGTACAGACCTATGCCAACGAAGGGGAGAGCCCCATAAATGCCAGCTATGTCTTTCCCGCCTCTGACAATGTCACCATTCATGGAATGCGGATGATCATTGGTGACAATATCGTCACTGCTAAAATCAAAGAAAAGGAAGAGGCCAAGGAAGATTTTGAGGAGGCCAAAAGCGAGGGCAAAAGCGCCTCCCTTTTAGAACAGCAGCGTCCTAATGTCTTTACCATGGACATTGCAAATATCATGCCAGGGGACAATGTACGCATTGAACTTCACTATACGGAATTGGTAGAGCCGGAGGAAAATATCTATCAATTTGTTTTTCCCACAGTAGTAGGCCCCCGGTATGCCAGCCCTCAAAGAGAGGAAAGCGGTGAGAACGATGCCGACAAGGCCGGTGAGGATAAGAGTGACCGCAGCGCCGAAAATACCTCCGGTAATACCGGCGAAGAGGACGGGTGGGTGGAAACCCCTTATCTCTCAGAGGGAAACATTCCTCCGGGGAAATATGACATCACCGTCAATCTCTCTGCAGGCGTTCCCATTGCGGACATCCGCAGTACCTCCCATGATATCCATGTGACCAAAAACAGCGACGGCTCGGCCAAAATCACCCTTGCCAGCTCCGGGAAGAATAGCTCTGAAAGCAAGGGCTCTGAAAACAAAGGCTCCGAAAATAATAATCCCAACGACTATGCCGGGAATCGTGATTTTATCCTGGAATATCAATTAACCGGCGAGAAAGTGGACTGCGGCCTGATGTTAAACAAGGGGGAGGAGGAAAATTATTTTATGCTGATGGTACAGCCTCCCGAGCGCTGCGAGATCGAAGATATCCCGCCCCGTGAATATATGTTTGTACTGGATGTGTCCGGCTCCATGTGTGGCTTTCCCTTAGATACCGCCAAGGATCTGATCAAAAATCTGGTGTCCAATCTTCGGGAGACGGATTCCTTTAATCTGATGATGTTCTCGGACGAAGCTTTCCTTATGTCATCCACTTCGGTGGCCGCCAACGAAAAAAACATCAATACTGCCATCCGCCTCATCGACGAGCAGCAGGGAGGCGGCGGAACGGAGCTGGCCCCGGCCTTAGAAGCCGCCCTTTCTTTCCTGGGCGACCAAAATGAAGCCCGCAGCGTGGTGGTCATCACAGACGGCTATATCTCCGGAGAAAGAGAAATCTTCAACATTATCGACGACAACCTGGACAAGGTCAGCTTTTTCTCCTTTGGCATCGGAACCTCTGTCAACCGCTATCTCATAGACGGCATTGCCAAAGCCGGTATCGGGGAATCCTTTGTGGTAACAGATTCCTCAGAAGCATCAGAAACTGCGGAGCGCTTCCGTACCTACATTGAGTCGCCCATACTGACCGACATTCAGGTGACCTATGACGGTTTCGACGTCTACGATGTGGAGCCCAAAAAGCTGCCCACCCTCTTCGCCCAAAGACCCATTGTCGTCTACGGAAAATGGCGGGGAGACCTGACCGGAACAGTCAAAATAACCGGTAACAATGGAAACGGAAAATTTGTGAAGGAAATTCCCGTGGATCAGATCAAGCCCCTAAAAGATAACGATGCCATCCGCTATCTCTGGGCACGGAAAAAGATTGAACGGCTTACCGACTACGGAATCAATGAAAACGATCCTGACATCAAAAATGAAGTGACCCAAATTGGGCTGAAATACAGTATGATGACCCCCTATACCTCCTTTATCGCCGTGGTGGACACCATCCGCAATCCCGAAAAGGAGAGCCGGGATGTGAATCAGCCTCTGCCCCTGCCTTTACAGGTCTCCGACCTTGCGCTGGGCGGTTACCGGATAGGCTCGGAGCCTGGCGGCCCGGTGCTGGTTTTAGCAGCAGTGCTTACGTTCACACTGACATACTTTATTCGCAGGAAAAAAGAAAGAGGCCGGCAGATATGAACATCACCAACCTGAAAAGACTCATAAAACAATATGGATTCTTGTATTTGACTATATTGGTCATTATTCTCGGCATGAAGCTTTTTTACCAAAAAGCGGATGTCACCGACCTGCAATGGCTCTTAGCGCCCACCGCATGGTGGGTGCAGGCCTTAAGCGGAATCTCCTTTGAATGGATTCCCCCTATGGGTTATGTCAATCATGACCTGCGCTTTATTATTGCCAAATCCTGCAGCGGATTTCAATTCATGATCATTACCTCCGCCGCCCTGCTCTTTTCCTTCCTTCACCGTATGCTTCCCATAACAGCGGATATGAGGCGGCGTCAGCTATCAGGTTCCAAAAAATCCGGCCCTGCCGCCAAGGGGCTGGATGGCCTTGGCTATATTCTGGCAGGCCTTATCCTGTCCTACCTATTAACCATCTTAGTCAATGGTCTGCGAATTATTTCCTCCCTCTATCTCCCACTCCTTTGGGAGCAGTCCGTCTTCTTCCAAACGCATGGCGGATACCATGGCTGGCTCACTCCTGACAGCCTCCATACCCTGATCGGAACCGCTGTTTACTTTGCCTCCCTGCTGGCGATCTACCGTTTCTTCGACAAACTAACCCTGAAAGCTTTCCTGCGCAGAACCGGAAAGGAGCCCTTGGAAGAAAGAGAAAATAAAGAGTGGAAAAATAGCAGGGGCAAAGCTTTTCTCCCGCTTCTAAAACCCCTTTTGTGGTATCTCTTCTTTGTACTGGGAATCCCCTTCCTGAACAGAGCCAACATAAACGGCAGGAAACAGCTTACCTCCTATGCGGCGCTGGTCATCCTCGCATGTTCCGCAGTCCTGACGGCATTCGGGATTTTACATCTGGTCAGGCATTGCCGAACCTCTGCATCACGCTCTACATCACGCTTTCCCTGAACTTCTCCACTTCCTCCAAATACTTCTGTCCCAGGGGGCTGACGGCAGCTCCCTTTCTTTTCAGATAGCCAATGGTCATGATTTCATCCGATTTCAACTTCACCGCACAGTAATCAGAACCGTTAAGGCTCTCGCATATGATACCGGAGCACAGGGTAAAACCGTTGAGCCCTACCATGAGGTTTAGAAGGGTGGCCCGGTCGTTTGCCTTGATCAGCCGTTTGTATGCGTAGGTACTTAAAACCTCCTCCGCAAAGTAGAAGGAATTATTCACTCCCTGCTCAAAGGAAAGGCAGGGATACTCGTCCAGCTCTTCCATGGCAATCTCTTCTTTTCCTGCCAAAGGATGCCCCTTCCACATATAGACATAGATACCGCATTGTAAAATCTCATGGAACTCCACCTCGGACTCCTGAAAAAGCTTGGTGAGCACGGCCCTGTTGAAGTCGTTCAGGTAAAGAACCCCGATCTCACTGCGGAAATTCTTCACATCCTCGATCACCTCATAGGTCTTGGTCTCATGGACGGCAAACTCATACTCATCCATGCCGAACTGTTTGACCAGCTCCACAAAGGCCTTCACCGCAAAGGTGTAATGCTGCATAGAGACGCTAAATCGCTTCTTGCTGTTTCTTTTTTCGATATATCGTTCCTCCACCAACCGGTACTGCTCCACCACCTGTCTGGCATAGCCCAGAAACTCCTCTCCCTCCGGCGTGATCCGTACGCCTCTGTTGCTTCTGTTAAAAAGGGTGATGCCGATCTCCTCCTCCAGCTCCTTCACCGCCTGGGAAAGGCTGGGCTGGGCGATAAAAAGAGTGCGGGCCGCCTCATTCATGGAATGGGTGTCCGCCACCGCGAGTACATACCTTAATTGTGTCAGCGTCATAGACTTCACCATGCTCCTTTTGATTTCACATTTGCGCGGCCCTTGCGCCGCTTTCGCGGCATATTTCCAAGCGCTGTAGCGCTTTGTACATGGGCCTGCGCAGAAAGAACAACTCCGGAACCGCAATTCCGGAGTCGCCAAAAGCACTACGATTTTTATGCGAAAGGTATTACTGCCCCATCGTAAGTATCGTTTATGTAATTCTTAATTGCATCCGACTTAAGCACATCCACCAGGGCCTTGATCTTAGCGGCGCCCTCGTTGCCCTCTTTCACCGCGATCACATTCACATAAGTCTTGGCCGCCTCGGAATCGGATTTTTCATAGGCGATGGCATCCTTTGCCACGGAGAAGCCCGCCTCCAGAGCATAATTGCCGTTTAGCACTACAAAGGCAACCTCGTCCACCACCCGAGGCACCTGGGCTGCCTCAAGCTCAACAATCTCCAGGTTGTGGGGATTCTCTGCAATGTCATTCACCGTTGCGTTAAGTCCTGCCCCTTCCTTCAATGTGATCAGTCCATTGTCCTGTAACAGCAAAAGCGCTCTGGCCTCATTGGTGGTGTCATTGGGAACTGCCACGCTGTCCCCATCCGCAACATCTGAGAGGGCTGCCTTGGTGCCGGGATAAATTCCGAAGGGTTCATAATGGATGCCGCCTGCGTTTACCAGATGGGTTCCCTTCTCCGCATTGAAGCTGTCCAGATAGGGGATGTGCTGGAAATAGTTGGCGTCAAAATCCCCGCTTTCCACCACCTCATTGGGCTGTACATAATCGTCAAAAACCGTCACCTGCAAATCATATCCCTGCTCCGAAAGGATGGCCTTGGCCTGCTCAAGCACCTCCGCATGGGGCGTAGCTGAGGCCGCCACCTTAATCGTCTTGTCGTCTCCGCCGCCTGCGCCGCAGCCGCTGAGCGCTCCCACCGCAAGGGCTCCTGTCACCAATAATGCCAATAATTTTTTCATGATACTATCCTCCTCATTTTTAATTCCCTTTTTATCGGTCATGTTCAAGTACAGAGTATAGCATCAATCCTTATCCTTGTACAATATCTAAAAAATTTTACCAGTTATAGGTTTTACCTATCACATAGAGATGCACGCGATTTTGCAAAGATAAATGCCGCTCATACAATTTCCACCTGGCACATTTTCATGGTGAGCAGCGCCGCCTCATGACTTTGCGGCGTAACCCCTGCCATACAGGCCGAATCTGCCTTGATGGCTGCCTCCGGCATTTTGGCCTTGAGCAGAAGCGCATTGGAAACCACACAGATATCCGTACACAGCCCTACCAGCTCGATCTCCATCTCTCTCTGGTTTCCCTCTGTCAGGGCAAAGAGCCTTTTGGCAAGAATCTCCGAACCGAAGGTGGGCTTATCTATGATCTGTGCCTGAACCTTCTCCAAAGCCCCGGCAATCTCAGGACGTATCTCCCATCCCTTCGTCCCTTTGATGCAATGGGGAACCGGCAGATGCCGTCCCTCCGAGGTTTCCAGGTAATTTTCCCCGTGGGTATCTCTGGTGGCAAATACGCTCCCGCCTGCATAGCTCTCTATTTTCCTCACCACGTTTTCCACAATGGATTGTGCCTCGCTGGTGCCCAGAGCGCCGTCAATAAAATCATTCTGCATATCCACAACTACCAATACTTTTTTCATAGATTTCCTCATTTCCGCGCTGTTTATTGCGCTATAAACCGGGTTCTTTGATGATGCTCTCCTGCCCTTTGTGTGTGTGCGTACTTTAATCCAATTCGCTCAATCCTGTATACAATTCGTAGTACCGTCCCTTTTGTGCCAGCAGATCGTCATGATCTCCCCGCTCGATGATCTCTCCGTTCTCCAACACCATGATGGCATTGGCATTGCGCACGGTAGAAAGCCTGTGGGCGATGACCAGCGTGGTTCTCTGCGCCATCAGACGGTCCATCCCCTTCTCGATGTGCTTTTCTGTCCGGGTATCCACCGAGCTGGTAGCCTCATCCAGGATCAGGATAGGGGCTTTGGAGATTGCCGCCCGGGCAATATTGATCAGCTGCCTCTGGCCCTGGCTTAAGTTTGCGCCATCCCCCTCCAACATGGTATCGTAGCCATGTTCCAAATGTACGATGAAAGAGTGGGCGCTGGCTGTCCTTGCGGCCTGTTCCACCTCTTCGTCCGTGGCGTCCAGCCTGCCGTAGCGGATATTTTCGCGAACCGTTCCCGTAAACAGATGGGTGTCCTGCAGTACCATGGAAATATTCCTTCTCAGGCAGTCCCGCTCCAGCTCCGTAATAGGAATCCCGTCTATGGTGATGGTGCCTGAGTCAATATCGTAAAACCGGTTGATCAGGTTGGTGATGGTCGTCTTGCCCGCTCCGGTAGAGCCTACAAAGGCAATCTTCTGCCCCGGCTTGGCATAAAGGGAAATATGTTTCAGGATGGTCTTATCCGGATTATAGCTAAAGGTCACGTCTGTGAGGGTCACAGCGCCCTTTACTTCCTTATAATAATACCCTTCCTCCTCTTTGACCACATTTTCCATGAAATTCTCTGATTTTGTAAGTGCATTTTCTTTGGGAATACGGTAAAGGCTCTTTCCGCCCTCCGGACTGCCCTCTGCATGCCCGCCTTCCACACCTTCCACAATGCTGATTGCATGAACCGGGTCTTCCTTTTCCGGCTCCGCATCCATCACCGCAAATACCCTCTCCGCTCCGGCCAGGGCGGAAAAGATGGTGTTCACCTGCATGGCCACCTCATTGATGGGCCGGGAAAACTGTCTGGAATAGTTGACAAAAACCGTCAGGCCGCCGATGTCAAAGCCTCTAAGGACACAGAGGACACCGCCGATACAGGCCGTCAGGGAATAGCTGACCTGGCTTAAATTTCCCATCACCGGCCCCATGATACCGCCGAAAAACTGGGCCTTGATCTGCTTCCTGCGCAAATCCTGATTCAGGAACTCAAACTCCTCCCGGGAATCCTCCTCGTGGTTAAACACCTTCACCACCTTCTGTCCTGTTACCGTCTCCTCAATATAACCGTTTATGGTACCTATGGCGGCCTGCTGCGCCCGGTAATACTTCCGGCTCCTGCCTCCCACGGTCTGCACGGCCTTGAGCATCACCGGAATCATGACGATCGTGATCAGCGTCAGCCACACATTGGTATAGATCATAAGCGCAAAAGTTCCTATGATATTGATGGTTCCGGAAATCAACTGCACCACCGTATTATTGAGCATTTCCCCCACCGCATCCACATCGTTGGTAAAGCGGCTCATCACGTCCCCATGGTTGTTGGTGTCATAATAACGCACCGGAAGCTTCTGCATCTTTCCAAACAGATCGTTCCTCAGCTTGCAGATGGCATTCTGGGAAATCCCGATCATAATTCGCTGCTGTAAGTACTGAGCCGCCACGCCTGTCACATAAATGACCGCCATGGTCAAAATCCCCCTCAGCAAAGAAGCGGCGCTCCCCTCTGGGGAAGTCAGACCGTTAATGATGGGACGCAGCATATAGGAGCCTGCCAGGTTGGCAACGGTTCCTCCGATCACGCACAGAAACACGATAAAAAGCTTCCATTTTTCATGGGAAATATAGGCAAAGAGCCTTCCCATGGTTTTCTTCACATTTTTAGGCTTTTTCACCGGCATGCCGCCTCTGGGGCCGGGGCCTCTTCCGGGGCCCCCAGGCCCCCGCCCTCTGTGCCCTCCCTGGGCCGGGGCCTCCTCCTTATCTGTGTGAGGATTTAAACGGCTTTCATATTTCTTTTGTAAATATTCCAGTTTTTCCTGTTTCATTACGCACTCACCTCCCGTTCCATCTGAGAATAATAGATTTCCTGATAAGGCTCGCAATCCTTAAGGAGCTGTTCATGGCTGCCAAGGCCCACAATCTTCCCTTCATCCAATACCAGAATCTGATCGGCATCCATCACCGACGTTATTCTCTGGGCAATGATGATCTTGGTGGAACCTTTGAGGGTCGTGCCGAAGCTCTCCCTTATTTTCGCCTCCGTGGCCGTGTCCACGGCGCTGGTGGAATCGTCCAGAATCAGTATTTTCGGTTTTTTGAGAAGAGCCCTGGCAATACAGAGTCTCTGCTTCTGCCCGCCGGACACGTTCACACCGCCCTGTCCCAACTCGGTCAGATACCCCTGCGTGAAAGAGCTCACAAAGGGATCCGCCTGGGCCGCTTTGGAGGCCGCAAAAATTTCTTCCTGAGAGGCCCCGGAATCTCCCCACATCAGGTTTTCCATAATGGTACCGGAAAAAAGAACATTTTTTTGCAGAACCATCCCCACGCCGTCCCTCAAATTTTTCAGGGAATAATCCTTTACATTCACACCGTCTACCCGGATTTCTCCCTCATCCACATCATAAAGCCTTGGGATCATCTGCACCAGCGTAGTCTTACCGCTTCCGGTAGAACCGATAATTCCCAGCACCTGGCCGCTCTTAACCCGAAAGCTGATGTGGGAGAGCACTGCTTCTTTGTTTTCTTTGTAATAGCGGAAGGTCACATCCTTAAATTCCACACTGCCGCTGTCAACCTTTTTATCCGGCAGGGCGCATCCCTCGTCGGTAAGGCTTACCTGGGTGTCCAGCACCTGCGTGATACGCCTGAGGGAGGCCAGGGCTCTGGAGCTTTGCAGAAGCACCATGGCAAGCATCATAAGGGACATCAGAATCTGTACAATATAGGAGGTAAACGCGGTCAGATCCCCTACCGGCATTTCGCCTGCCAGTATCTGCTTTCCGCCGAACCATACCACTCCCAGGGTGGTCACATTCATCATCAGCATCATGATCGGCATATTCAGGATAACCACCTTAAAGGCGTCCAGGCTGGAATTTTTCAGCTCCTCATTTGCAGCCCCAAACCGCTCCTCCTCATAGCTTCCCCGTACAAAGGACTTGATCACCCGCACGTTAGTCAGCATTTCCTGAACCGTAGAGTTTAAAGTATCCAGCTTTTTCTGCATAATATCAAACTTGGGGAAAGCTATCCTGATGACCAGGGTGATCAGGGTAATCAAAACCGGAATCACTACCAACACTACGATAGAGAGCTGGACATTCATGATCAGCGCCATAATCAGCGCCCCGATCAGCATTCCCGGCGCCCTCAGCATCATCCTAAGGGCCATATTGATCATGTTCTGCACCTGGGTAATATCGTTGGTCAGCCGGGTCACCAGAGAGCCTGTGCTGAACTGATCCAGGTTGGCAAAGGAAAACTGCTGTACCTTATCAAACACATCCCTCCTTAAATCCGCCGCAAAGCTGATAGATGCCTTAGCCCCGAAATAAGCGCCGCCAATGCCCCCTGCCATCATCAGAAGCGCCGTGATGATCATGGTAACGCCCATCCCAACGATATAGGGCACATTGTGCTGAGCCGCCCCTATATTGATAATATTTGCCATGAACTTGGGGAGCGCCACCTCCCCGATCACTTCCACGATCATCATCAGGGGCCCCAAAATGAAGGCCGGCAGATACGGCCTGATATACTTCCAATATCTCTTCATAGATCTCCTCTTTTCTGCGCTGCCTTTTGCGCACTTTGATAATACCTCTCTCCATTGGCGATCATCCGTTCCAGAAAGCCTTTGAGCTGCTCCATCTCTTCCGGGGAAAAGCCCTCCAAAATAGCGGCGTTTATCTCCTGAAAGCAAAGAATGCTCTCGTCTATAGCCTTCTGCCCCTTCTCTGTCACCACAATCTCATTCACACGGTTATCCTGCATATGACACTGCCTGCTGATATAGCCGCCCTTCTCCAGCTTTTTTAGAGCAACCGCTACGGCGGGAGGGGAAATCTCCATTTTTTCCGCAATGGCGCTCTGGGAACAGTCCGGATGGCTTCCAAGTATCATCAGAAGACGGTGCTGGCTCCTGTAGAGCCCGGTGCCCTCCACCTTTTTGCCGATTGCCCGCTTAAGCACATGATCCGTACAGCGAAAGAGATGGATGATCTCATACTGTAAATCACCTTGCATTGTCCTCTCCTTTTTACAGACCTTGAAAATAATTAAATACTTAACATTTAACTAGTTAACAATTAACATTATAAGTATTAAGGGAAAAAATGTCAACAGAAAAATGAATAGAGAATAAATATTACGCCAGCAGCCTGGTGAAAAAATAAAGAATCAGCAAATGAAGAGGGTAAAAGAAATAGAACAGGTATTTCAGCTTCAGTCCCCGTTTTCCATTATAAAAGCCGATGAAAAGAAAAGCCAGGGGCGCTGTCACCTCCCACAGGAAAGCCACGATACCCGCAATGATTTGCTGCCGCCTGTTTTTTCGAAACAGATACAGAAGAGCTATGGCTATGATTCCGTGGGCCCCGTAGTCGCAGTAAATCTTTTCGGCCACGAAAGCCGCCGCCAGAAAGACCAGAGCAAAACCTCCCCACTTAAGGGCCGGTATCTTCACCCGCTCTTCCAATATGCTCATGGCCCACATCATCAGAAAGCCCAGCAGAAGGGTAAAGAAAACGTTCTGATAATACTTATAAAACATCTGGCTGCTAAAAGCCAGGTCAAAGGGAATCTCTGAGATCAGGGTAAACAGAAAAAGCCGCAGCGCATACTTGGCCCGGCTGTGGGTTCTCTCAAAGCCCTCCACCAAAAGAAAACAGTAGATCGGAAAGGCCAGTCTCCCCACCAGCCTGCGCATGACCTGATACAGGATATAAAACCATCCGGCAGGCCCCTCCCCAAGTACTGCCGCAGCATATTCTATGGAAGTATCAAGATAATAGATCCCGTGGTCTATCATGGGATAGGGTAGCAGCACTGCCGCCACATGATCTGTCAGCATCGAGAAAACCGCAATCAGTTTTAAAGTACTGCCGCTTATTTTTGAGTATTTTTCCATGGTGTTAACCCTGCCCTTTCAAAATCCGGAAACTTCCGTGCCCTCTTCCTTCCATTATATACTGTTCTTCCTGCTACGGCAATCAAAAACGCCGCCGCCCATGGCCTCTCCATAACTGGCATGGTTAAAAAGTTTTAATTTGGCACTTTTTGCAATGCCACTTCTGCATATAATAAAAACATGTGGCGGAATTGTACCGATAAGGCACCGTTCCCTGACTTTGAAAGGAGTATATGGTTATGAAAAATGAACTTGCACAAAAAATTGCTATGACTGGCCTGATGGCCGCCCTGTCCTATGTGGTCTTTACTTTTTTGCAGATCAAGATTCCCCTTCCCGGAGGCGACGCCACCTCCATCCATCTCGGCAACGCGGTCTGCGTCCTGGGCGCCCTGCTTCTGGGCGGCTTCTGGGGAGGCCTTGGAGGCGCCATCGGCATGACCATTGGGGATCTTCTGGATCCCGTCTATGTAGTCTATGCCCCCAAAACCTTTCTCTTAAAGCTGTGCATCGGCCTGATCACCGGACTGATCGCCCACAAAATAGGAAAGATCACCCTGGAAACAGATCACAAGAAAGTGGTGGCAACTGCAACCCTTGCTGCCGCCGGAGGCCTTCTATTCAATGTAATATTTGACCCCCTGATCGGCTATTTTTATAAGCTTATGATTCTGGGAAAGCCCGCCGCAGAGCTTACTCTTGCATGGAATGTGGCTTCCACCTCCATCAACGCCCTGACCTCCACCATCGTCTCGGTGGCAGTCTACTTAGCCCTTCGCCCGGGACTGCGTAAATCAGGATTATTCCTTACCTTTGGCAAGGAAAAAAAGGCAGGCAGGGCCTGAACCTGCCTGCCTTTAGATCACCGCAGAGAAGAGAGAGCCTGTCAGCTTAAAGCAGGCGATTCCCAAAGGTATGAGTATCAGCGTGCAGCAAAAGGCCACGCCTAGAGCTGCACACAAAATACCCACGGGAAGCAGGAAGAGAATCTTACACACCAGCTTTAGCACGCCTCCCGTAAGGCGCAGGCAAAATCCTAATATTCCAAACACAATCATAAAAACGAAAATCATCACCAATAATGTAATCATCCGCTATCCCTCCTATTCCTCTTCAAAATGAACGGATATATTTCCCAGGTTGCATCTTAGCTCAAATGTGTCTGCCGCTTTGTTGTCGATCTCCTTTTCCATTGCAAATGCCGCCGTCTCAAAGCTGTCCATGGTGATGTTCCCTCCGCTGCATTCCAGCTCATAGTTGTAATCGCTTTCCCTTCCCTTCAAAAGAAGGTCGATATTTCCCATGTTGCATTCCGCTTCCAAAGACCGGGCAATGCTTCCCGCATAGCTGCAACTGCCAACGCCCACGCTCAGATCCGCCTCCTGGGAGGTCATATCCTGGGCGCAAAATTCTCCCGCTCCAATATCCACCGAAAGCTCCTGGGCCTTAGACTGGTACAGGCTCAGCGCCCCCGCGCCTACCGTAGTCTCTATGTCCCTGGCGTCGATGTGATAGGCCTCCATGATACCTGCCCCCACCTCAATTTCCACCTCGTCAAATTTCATGCCCATGGGAAACTTCAGGGTAATGACATTCTTGTTGAAATGGGTATCCAGAACATGATGTCCCTTAAAGCCCTCCACATAAAGGGTCTTGTTCTTTACATAGTAGTCACAGCTTCCCTCCCCCTGAATATACAGGTCAATGGTTTCTCCCTCTCCTGCTGCCTTCTCGTCCAGGAGAAAGCTCCCGGCTCCAAGGTGAAGAGAAAGCCCTTGTACTTCCCCCACATCTATATGCCGTTCCAGCCCCTCTATCCCGGCATCCTCACCATTGATGTCCAGATCTTCGGGAAGCTCCCCGTCATCCAGATGCCTGGCCATATTCAACAGTCTACGGGTCAGGCTGCCTCCCCTTCCTTCAAGCTGTTCCCGTACATATTCATCATTGGCATAGGAAATGATAGTTCCGCCGCCGCCTATCACGCTGATCAGGCAAAGCAGGCACCCCACTAATCCCATGATCCCCGCAATCGTCAAAGAGATTTTTACAAATTTTTTCATGCCGCCGCTCCTTTCTTTCTGTCAAAAATACAATGATACAGATAGGCTATGCCCCTGCACACCGCTGGGATTCCCTTTCCTGCCAGAAGAACCGTACCCAAAAGGAACAAAATCCCCAGCGCCCCGCAGATCAGGCCGCCGCCCAAAAGCCCTGCTCCTACCAGAGGATGGGCAAAGAGACATCCCAGCCCTGCCGCTGCCAGAGCTACCGCCACCACGAACAGAATGGTTGCGGCAAGGCCAATTCCCAGCACCACTGCCAGGATCGTACAAATCCCTCCGAGCAGCAGTCCCAGTACGGCTGTAATTACCGAGAGCAGTACCGGAGATGCAATAATACATCCGATCACAATCAGCGCAATGGCCCAGCCGGGCATATCCTTCTTTTGGGCCCTGGAGGATTCATGATATTCCCCGCCGGAATTCCCAAAGTCCCCGGCAGTCTGTGTACTTTCTCCCCTGGGAAATTCGCTTTGAGCGCTTTGGGTGCCTTGGGTGCTTTGCGTACTTTGGGAGCTTTGAGCCCTCTGCGTATCCCCATCCCTCCAAAAGGAGTCTGTATCCCCCTGGGAACCGCCCGAAGCTCCCTGTTCCTTTTTGATGATCTCATTTTCCAGAGAAGCGGCGTGATTCGAAAATCCTTTTTCTGTAAATTCTCCCTGACTGCCTCCATCCTCAAGCCCTTCTCTGACGATCTTAGCCACCTGCTCCGGAGAGCCAAGGGCCACGATCACCTCCTGCTCATTATCCCTTCCCGCATCGTTAAAATAATCATTATAATATTGAAGGGCCTCCTCCCGCTCGTTCGGCGAAATATCCGAAAGCAATTCCTCCAATTGCCTCATAAATTCCCATCTACTCATCCCTTATTCCTCCCTCAAAGATAGAATTAATTTTTGCAGAATATTTTATCCACTCGCTTTTATACAAATTAAGCTGCAATCGTCCCTTTTCCGTTGCTTTATAATACCTTCTGTTCCTGCCCGCACATTCCCTGTCATAGACCTCAAGGCACTCGTCCTTCTGAAGCCTGCGAAGCACCGGGTACAATGTGGATTCCGAAAGCTCGATCACCTGGCGGACATCCTGGGTGATCTTATAACCGTAAGCTCCGTCAAATTCCCTAGAAACCACGGCAAGTACGATCGCATCTAAGAGCGCTGCTCCCGTGTTAAAAACCATACTGCCCCTCCTTTCTTTGAGGTTTACTGTTTATAATATTATATGACGTATAGTATTATGTGTTGCATATACTATACGCCATATAATATTGTTTTGTCAATAAGAATAGGAAAGATTTTTGTGAATACTTGCCGATTTATACAAACCTGGCATTAGGATAAATTCTCTCCATCCTCTCATCATCAAAATGTCCGTCCAGAAATTCCTCTATCCCGGTAGAGATTTCCGAGAATACCCCCTTTTCCACTCCCCTTTGTCTCTCCTCATATCTTGTCAGCGCCATGCCGGAGAGCAGACAGTCAACGATCATGAAGATCACCATACAGTTACACAATATCTTCCCAAACCGCAGTGGAAGACGCTCGATCCATTTCGACAAAAAGGGATAAAGTACCTTCATCCACACCACTGCCGCGATTCCCCAGAAAAAGCAGTAGAGCAGATTGATTCTTCCCCCAAGATTGAACCGAAAGCCGCTGTAATCCCAAAAGACCGTGCCAAAGACCAGCTCCGTAAAAACGCTGCATATGTACTCATAAGCGCCGCCCAAAAGGGTTCCGGCTATAAAGAGGCTGGAATCGCCCTTATTCCTCCATCGGTACAAAACCGCTGTCAAAAGTCCGCAGCCCAGCCCCCATACGATGCTGAAAGGGCCATAAACCACACTGCTTCGGCTCATGAGACGCCCGGTAGTAATCAGGCAGAAAATGGTCTCCGTCACATCTCCCAAAAAGGCTCCCAGAAAAAACAGGCTGATCAGCTTGTAGGCGCTGCAGCCCTTTGCAAAAACCTCCTCTTCCCCGGACACTGCTTCTGCCTTCTGTTCCTTAAGGCTCCTCACATCCAGAAGAGGAAACGCTCTCTCCATATGTCTGGAAATCCGTCTGGTAATGGCATTTTCAAGCAGCCTGGAAAGCTTTGCCGCCTCTTCCATGCCTTTCAGCGCATCCCCCATATTTTTTTGCATCCCCCGTATGGTCAGGGCAGTTCCCAGCGCATCCAAAAACAGACAAAAGGAAAGCCCCCAGAGCAAGACGACGCCCAGGGCTTTCGGCAGCAACGCGATCAAGGTCGCCAGAAAGGGATTGACGAACAAAATCAGAAGCACCGCAAATATTCCCCACAGGACGGAATATCTCAGACAGATATAGCCTTCAAAATTAAAGCGGATACCGGAATAATCCCACCATTTCCTGTGAAACAGCTTTTCCAGCAAAGCGCCTGTGGTGAACTCGATAAACGAGGCCAGAATCATCCCGCCCAGAAACAGAAAGAAAAGATCTCCCTTAAGCTCCGGGAGAAAGATGGTGAAGAGAGCCGCTCCGGTTCCGTAAATCGGGCAGAGAGGGCCGTTTACCACACCGCGGTTGATGAATTTCTTCCTATTTATAGCGGCCAGGCATACCTCTGCGCACCAGCCTGCAAAAGAATAGATAAAGAAGAACCAGCAAATCTCGTAAAAAGAAAATACCATGACAGTCACACTCCTGCTTTGTATTACTGCCATGGTATCACAAATTATAGGTTCCTCATAGAGAAGGAAACCTTAAAATATTCTAAAGAAAACCTTTTGGGCTGCCCGTCCGCTGCGGGTCAGAAGCCAGCACCACTCACTGAGAGTAATACTGAGATTGCATTGAAAATAACTCCGTATACAGTCCGCCCTTACGGTACAATTCATCATGTGAGCCATACTCAACGATTTGCCCGTTACTAAATACCGCTATTACATCACAAAATTTAGCACTTGACAGTCTGTGCGAAATATATACCGCCGTTTTTCCCTGAACCATTTCATTGAATCTTTGATAAAGCTCGTATTCAGCTTTCGGATCCATAGCCGCGGTAGGTTCGTCTAATATCATGACAGGAGCGTCTTTATATAAAGCCCGCGCCAGGGCGATTTTCTGTCCCTCCCCTCCCGATGGTTCAAATCCCTCCTCATCAAAATTCTTAAAAACAGAAGTATCAATGCCATTATGCAGCTTGCAAAGTTTTTCGCCCAACCCCACATACGCAAGAATATCCCTTACCTTGCTTTCGTCCATAGGTTGTGCAAGTGCAACGTTGTCTTTAATGGAAAATGAAAATAGCTTATAATCCTGAAATACTGATGCGAAGAAACTCATATATTGATCATAGTCTATTTTTTTGATATTCACTCCGTCAAAAAGAATTTCACCTTCCGTTGGATCATACATCCTGGTCAGCAATTTGACAAATGTTGTCTTTCCCGCACCATTTTCCCCGACAATAGAAAGTTTTTGACCAAAGGGAATTGTGATATTGACGTTTTTCAGGGCATATGCATCGCTGCCGGAATACCGGAAGGCGACGTTTCTGAATTCAATCAAATGCCCTCTGTCCCCATCCATCAATTCCCTGCCCTGGCGCAGTTTCCTGGGCAAGTTCAAGTACTCATCAAGTTTGTCATAGTAAGCGTCATATGCATGAATTTCGATCAGGCTGTCAAGCGCCTTGCGCAATGCAATCGAAAATGTTGCTACTGCACCTGTATACATGCTAAACGAACCGATGGAAATGGCGCCGCTGACCACACAATATATTAAATAAGCATATGCTGCGCTCTGCTGAACCAATGTAAAAACCGCGCCGAAAAATCCGGAGATCATAAATCCGTCATTTTGCTTCTTTTGGTTCTCGTTTACTTTTGTAAAATAATTTCTCTCCCTGTCAAGCAGCCACTTTCCAAGGGAGTTTAATCGAATCTCCTTTGCAAAACCATGATCTTGAAACAAACCAGCATAATACATCCAGCCTCTCTGATCTTTGATGATCCCTTCCGACAATCTGATGGCATTTTGCTTCGCCCTTTTCTCAATCAACGCACCCAGAATGATGAGTACAATAAACAGGATCAATATCCTAACGTCAATGGTAGCTATAATGGCTGCTATTCCGATCAATGTAAAAATATGCCCAAGCGCATTCAGCCAGCAGTCAAGCAAATAGCCAAATCCATGCCAGTCACAATATAAGAACTTGCCGGCCTTTTTCTGCATATCTAAGAAATTCGGATCTTCCAATCTCTCAAAATCAGCCTCTGCCAAATGTCTATGCAGGTCACTGTCAAACTCTGCGTTCAC
This sequence comes from uncultured Lachnospiraceae bacterium, assembly GCA_949949005.1. Classification (GTDB taxonomy): domain Bacteria; phylum Bacillota; class Clostridia; order Lachnospirales; family Lachnospiraceae; genus Suilimivivens. The sequence continues at coordinate 142,124 of CATLHM010000004.1, read as the reverse complement.
TCTGCACCGTCTGCTAAATCCATCCCAATTAAAATATTCAGAGAACAGGGTGGCTGCCGCAGTATAGACAACCAAAATGGAAACGTACATAAGCAGCTTTTCTGTTTCCTGATTTCCCATTAATTCATCAATGATCAATTTGGGCATTATTGTGGCAACAATCGGTATCAGTGAATGAATAAACTGGTATAATACTCTCCAGAGAATGTATCTTTTGTCATATCTCCAGCCGTTTCTTAAAAAAAACAGAATTCCTTTAAACATATTAACCTCCATGTTATGAATTTTAGGCATAAAAATAGCTGTAAAACCGCATAACACAGAAAGAGATAGCTTTACTATCTCCTAAGGAAATTATTGTTTGCGTATTTTACAGCTCATTACATAACAAAAGGTTTAAATGCAAAATTCTTCAAAAGCATTGTCCGATGCTCCCTGTCTCTTATAATTATAATCTGTTAATTATAATCTGTCGCAAAGAGGAACCCATCGCAGATGGGAGGATACCTTACGACCTGCGTGCGCATCCGCACACTTCTTATTATATCATCCATCATTGCCTTGTCAACAAACCCTGTCACGTCCTGCGTGCCGGCTTATCCGGAAAGAATTACCATACCGTCGCTATAAACGGTTCCCAGGAGGCGGATCGTACCGTAAAAGGGGGAAGGTCCGAAATTCGGTCTTCCCCGCTTGTCTTTGTTTTCCTTTGTTTGCTTTGCTTGTCTTTGTTTGCCTCTGCTCGTCTCTTTGGAACCCTTGCCGGGTCAGATTCTCTTTTTATAATGCGCAAATGCCACCAGATAGGAAAAAATGAAAAGATCCAGTTCAAAGAGCAGTACCTTGATCAGAACCGGCTCATAAATCCCCCCGATCAGAGCTGTGACGCTCCCTCCAAGCAGCAACACCTTGAAAGCTGCCTGACTGGCTTTGTTCCCGATCAGCTCTAACCGCTCATCGGTATTTTTGAGACGATCCTGCTTTAATTTCTCTTCATTTTTAAGCAGCATCAGATTCCGGATAATAAGTATGGCCATCCCCAATACAAGCCCTGTGCCAAATCCGGAGTATACCCCCAGGATATAGTCCGGAAGCTCCACCCCCTGGTTTTGCGCGGCCAGAGCAGATACCGCGATCAAAATCCCTGCCGCCCCGATCAGCAGATACCAGAGATTCCTCTTTTTCAATATCTTTCTGTATTCCTCATTATTCGCTGCCGTTGTGGCGCAAAAAAGCCCTCTGAACTTCATAAATTTTCTTCCTCCTTATCAAAAATAAACATTTCCTCAATCGTCACCTGAAAAAACTGGGCAATCTTGTGAGCCAGTACCAGAGAAGCCTTATATTTCCCGCTTTCCAGGGATATGATCGTCTGCCTCGTCACATTCACCGCATCGGCCAATTCCTCCTGGGTGACCTTTCGCTCCTTTCTATACTGTGCAATTCTGGTCTGCATAATAACTCCCTCTTCCTTATAAGAATGGTGAACGGCATAGCAGGCTGCCCTTTGCCGTATGATTGGTTGTATAGCGCGCTTTACATTTATAGTATAGTGTGCTTTACATTGTTTGTCAAGTGTGCTTTACATAATTTGATCGAGTAAGCAAGATTTTCTTTTCTCCCTGCCTGCGCACCGCCAATGCGCCACTTTGGCGACATATTTCCTCTGCATCGGAACCTGCAAAAAAAAGCGTTGCACCGTGTTGCCACAGCACAACGCCTTTTCTCTTAAACAATCTCCGAACTGCCCGTTCTTTTTCCTGCCATCTCCAGTGGGCTGAGGATTGCCATCTACCGCTCCATCTTCCAGAAAAACGCACTATAAGCAGGGAGCTCACTTCCGCCGCCGAAATCGTGCATCTTACCGGAGATCAGATCCTCCGCCAGCCCGCAGCCTGCGTCAAAATGCGCCACATAGGCTTCGCTGTCCGCATTGATTGCCACCAGCACTCTCTCCTTCTCGGTCTTCCTCTCAAAAATACACTGCTTGTTGGTGAGCACCACAGAGCGGAAAGTTCCGTAATTCAGGGCGTCGGACTCTCTCTTTGCCTTAGCCAGAGAGCTGATCCACTCCGAGAGCTCATTATACTCCGGCTCCGGGAAGCTGACCCGAAGGGCCTGGTCTCCTTCCCTCTTTTCTGCCTTTGCCCCCCACTCGCTTCCATAGTATACACAGGGAATCCCCGGCATTCCAAAGCACAGGGCGTAGATCAAAGGCAGGTGCTTTTCATTGCCCAAAATACTTGCCACCCTTGTGACATCATGGTTATCCACAAAGGAGAGCAAATGTTTTCCCTTATAGAGCGTCCAGTTTTCCGGGCCGAACTGACGCATGAGGGAGTGGATAATCTCAAACATATTCATGCTGTTAAAGCTGGAATACAATCCCTTATAGCATTCATAGTTGGTGGCGGAATGAAGCATACTGTCATTAACCAGCCGGTTATAGTCGCCGTGAAGCATCTCTCCCAAAAGATAAAACTCAGGCTTAAGAGACTCCGTAAAGCTCCGCAGCCTTCTGACGAAATTTTCATCCAGACAGTAGGCTACATCCAGACGCAGGCCGTCAATATCAAACTCATCCACCCAGTATTTCACCGCATCCAGAAGATGGTTTACCACCTCCTCATTTTGCAGGTTCAGCTTCACCAGGTCATAATTTCCTTCCCAGCCCTCATACCAAAGACCGTCATTATAATTGGAATTTCCTCCCAGACTGATGTGGAACCAATTAAGATAGGGGGAGCTCTCTCTGTTTTTCAGCACGTCCTGAAACTGATAAAAGCCTCTGCCCACATGATTGAACACACCATCCAGCACCACCCGGATTCCGCTCTCGTGGAGCTTTTCCACCACTTCTTTAAAATCCTCATTGGTTCCCAAACGCGTGTCGACCTTTTTGTAGTCTCTCGTATTGTAACCATGGGTATCAGATTCAAACACCGGTGAAAAATAGACGGCATTCACATTCAGCTTCTTCATGTGAGGAATCCACTCCTCCACCTTCCTGATTCTGTTTGCCAAAACACCATCGTTCTCGAAAGGCGCTCCGCAAAATCCCAGCGGGTAAATCTGATAAAAAACGCTTTCATATGCCCACATCTTATACTCCTCCTCTTTTCTGTCTTCTGTCATGATCTATTTGCACTTTATACTTCCAAACTGATCTTTCTCATTTTAGCATATTTGGCTCTTTCTGTATACACAGTTCGAAAAGATGGAGGAATCATAAAATAGAAAAGGAGACAATTATTTAGCCCCAGGCTGAACCTATCCGGTCAATTTTGTCCCTTTTTCGCCCTTTCCATATTGACTCACCCAGTATTTTTTAAGTTTTGAAGTCTCTGGCTTGCAGATTTAAACTCAAAAACACACACGCAAAAAATGAAGAAAAACGGAGAAATCCCCAATTTCCACAAAGTTATCCACAATGACATAAGTGTCATAGTAAATGTTTTCCGGCAAAACACGACGTCATTTTTGACGAAATCCTTCATTTTCTGACAATTATCCCCGTTTTCCCCCACTTTTCTGCCAAAATCAGCGTAAAATGAAGGCATGTCCACCATTATCCTATCCACACATAAAAAGAGCGCCAAAAAAGTTATCCACAACCTTTTGCGCTCCTTACTTTGAAAAAAACAATCGGCTTTCATGCCGTGGTAGTGCGCCGCGCCAGCGGCGCATGTAAGTTTACTATACGAGCCATTCATTCCAGAACCGCTCCACCCTCTTCTCAACCCTTTTCAGAGATACGGTCTCATAATCCGACCACTCCCTGGGGAACATTTTCAGATAAGGGGCCGTACAGAACCGGTCGTCCAAAAGGGCTACGATTCCTACATCCTCAACCGTCCTGATCACCCTTCCTGCCGCCTGAAGCACCTTATTCATTCCCGGATACCGGTAGGCAAAATCAAACCCGGGCTCTCCCCTGCTCTCAAAGTAATCTTTCAGTATCTCCCGCTCATTGCACACCATAGGAAGCCCCGTCCCCACAATGATGGCTCCGATCAGCCTGTCCCTTTTTAAGTCGATCCCCTCGCTGAAAATGCCGCCAAGTACACAGAACCCCAGCAGGGTTTTCCCCTTTCCTTCCGCAAACTGTGCCAGAAAAGCCTCTCGGCTCTCCTCGTCCATGGCTTCCTCCTGAAAAATAGTTTCCTCCCGGGACTCGTCCAGGTACCTGTCCTCATAAACCTGACAGACCTCCTGCATAAAGGCATGGGAAGGAAAAAAGATCATATAATTTCCTTCCCTCTGGGAGGTGATACGGTGTATATAGGCGGCAATGCTTAAGTATTCCTCTCTGGAACGCCTGGTATATCTGCTTGTCACATCCTCCGCAATGAACAGCCTCTGCCTGCGGGCATCAAAAACCGAGCGGGCATAAACCTCATAATCCTCGGGGTTGGCCCCCAGCAGCCTTTTATAATACTGAATCGGCAGAAGGGTAGCGGAAAAAAGAACCGTACTCCTTCCCCTGGCCATACATTCCCGGAGATTTTTGGATGGATCCACACAGAGGAGCTTCATGAAGAATCCGCCCGCCGGCTCCAGTTGGTTATAGATCACATAGGCCTTGTCCAGCTTGTCATAGATTTGCAGGAAATGGGAAACCTGGAAATAAAATTCCAGCAGCTCCTTTTTCACCGGGCTGTCCTCATACTCCTCCAAATACCTGTCTATGGCCCGGGAGAGCCTGATCAGGGTTCCTGTAAAGGCCTCTATATCTTCCCGTTCAAGATACACATAATCCTCGCACTCCCGCTTCATTTCCAGCATTTCTCTGTTGCACTCGCTTAGTTGATAACAAATTCCGCCGTCGTATTCCTTCATCGTCTTTTTCAGGGCAAGGAAATCTTCCTTCCTAAGAAGGGCGCTGTACATTTCCCGCCCCCTGTCCACCAGGTTGTGGGCCTCGTCTATGAGAAAAATATACTCCTCCTTCACTCCCTCCGAAAAGAAACGTTTCAGGTACACATGAGGATCAAAGAGATAATTATAGTCTCCGATCACGATATCCGCATAAAGGCTCACATCCAGCCCCAGCTCAAAGGGACATACCCTGTGGCTCATGGCACAGCTCTCGATCACCTCCCTGGTAATATTGTCCAGATTGGTCAACAACTCATACATGGCCGTATTCACCCGGTCGAAGTGGCCCCTGGCGTAAGGACAGTAATCCGGATTACACTCGCTCTCCCCCATAAAACAGATTTTGTCCTTGGCAGTCAATGTGATGGATTTGCAGCGAAGCCCCTTCTCTCGCATAAGCCCCAGCGTCTCCTCCGCCACGGTTCGGGTGATCGTCTTTGCCGTCAGATAAAAGATTCTCTGTCCCAGCCCCTCTCCCAGAGCCTTGATGGCCGGAAACAGGGTAGATATCGTTTTACCCACGCCGGTAGGTGCTTCGATAAACAACTTTCTTTTGTGATAGATGGTCTGGTAAACATAGGAAGCCAGCTCCTTCTGCCCCTCCCTGTAGGGAAAAGGAAAGGCCAGCTCCCTGATGGAGTCCGTGCGGAGCTTTTGCCACGCAAACCGGAAATCCGCCCACTTCCGATACTGCCCCATCACATCCTCAAACCATTCTCTGAGTTCCTCCATGGAGTATTCAAAATGAAAGTACCGAACTCTCTCCGTGTCTATATTACAATAAGTAAGCCTCACCCTTACCTGCGCAAGCTCATGCTGGCTTCCGTATATGTAGGCATAGCACCTGGCCTGGGCCAAATGTACCGGAACCGCGCTTTTCATTTTGTCTATGTCCCGGTATGTGCCCTTGATCTCGTCGATGGTGACAAGCTCCTTCCTTCTCTGAGCCCTGGGCTTATCTTCGAAGGTTACCACCTGCTGCCGTTCTACCTCCGGCCAGCCCGGAAGTTCCGATCTTCTCCCGGTATGCCCTCCTCTCTCGGTAATAATCCCGTCCGCCCTTCCCTCAATGCAAATATCATAGTCCGGCGTGGGATAGATATACCGGAGGAACACCTCCGCCTGATAGTCCGCCCCCATCCCCCGCTGAAGCATACGGTGAATCCTTCCACCCTCCTGCATGGCCGTCTCGCTGAAGGTTACTCTTCTATTGTCTATATTCCCGGAACGCAGTATAAATTCTACCAGCTTCCTGACCGATATCCGTATCTCCATCTTAACCGCCATTCTGCCGCCGCCAGGCGGCTTTCAAATCAGGATGGGAATTTTTTTGCGCGACAGCACAAATTCCCGTTTTGAAAAAGGCCACAGGCCTTTTTTAAACCTTTATGCCGAGTTTTTTCGGCAACGCATATTCCCTGTAAAGATAGTACGCTATCCGTTACAGGGAGTCAATGGATTCTTATATGCAGTTTTTGTTGCCTTATAGAGGTAGCAGCTGTTCGTGACAGAAGACAGTACAGCAAAAATAGTACCTAATAGGTTATCACAAGTTATTATACGGATAAGAAATACATATAGAAAAGCTTTTATATTTATGCTACAATGAGCATATCAAATAACTTTCCTGTAAAATTGAAGGAGGTGAAACGATATGCCATCTAATGAAAAAGAATTAAATGCTGCTCTTTTTGATCAATTAACTTTAGTTGAGCGAATAGAAAGGCATTTAAAAAGTGGTGGACAAGAAGCTGCACAAGCAGAAATTGAGATTTTAAGAAATGAAATAAATCGAAAATTATATCAACAACCGCCATTAAAAAACGAGTAATAAATTATAATGATTTTATACCAAGCTCCTCCAGACTATGCAATTCCGTTTTATGGGGCTAAATAAATGGTAGACAGTCGCTGAGCTTGGATATAATCATTAAACTATATTTTCCTGATATAAAAAGGGGATAATCAGAAATTTTTCACAGCAAAGACCAAAAAGGCAGAGACCTCAAAAGTCCCTGCCCTTTTTCAACCCGCCTTCGCAAGCCGATTAATCATTTTTTCAAATTCCGGATTATACCCGTTGTAAGACACTGTCAGAATTCGGTTCAGATCAAGCCCCAGCACTCCCACAATTGACTTGGCGTCCACCACAAATCTGTTATAAAAAACGTCCACATCGAAATCACACCTGGATGCCGCCGTCACGAAATCCTTTACTTCCTCTAATTTAAGTCTAATTTGCCGCTGCTTCATAATTACCGCCTTTCCCCTTCCATGTTACAGGCAAGAAAACGTTTTCTCGTGTCTATAAAAAGGTTACCACTTGATTTCTTTCCTGTAAAGTTCTTTTTTTCATACAACGCGCCGGGCTGCAGACCTTGATTTTCCTGATGGAAATCGTTTTCAGCAATATGCACTAGATTGTTCCCGGCTTAAGGAATATCTGCCATAAGCATTTGGCTTATATGAGCTATTATTCCCCAAAGCAAGGAACAATATACCTTTATTTCCCCTGAATTTTTGTCACTTTCGGAGAATTTTTTTTCCAAGAAATTTTTCTTCATAGATTTTTCTTGAAAAATTTTTCTTGAAGATTTTTTGGACAAAATCTTTCTCCAAAAATTTTCTCCGAAAATCATACCAGGCAGAACCTTTCAGATAAACTGCCTCGGTAAATCCTGGACAAACCTGTCCGTTATTGAAATTCTGTCATGTACTTGCGGTATCGCAAAGGCAGCATATTTCTTTGCAGTCCGTAGTTTCCACGTTCTTTTATTGCTATGGTATGAAAGAAGTGGGTGAACAGTTCTCCGTATTTCTGCTCCTCCTGGGAATAGACCAGAGCTTGCCCCGGCTTTTCTTTTCCGTCTCCTGTCACCAGGTACCAGTCCTTTCCCGCAGGGTGGAGGGCATAAATCTCCCGCAGAATATCATGGATGACGAAGTTCTCAAGGGGAAGCCGGTCAGCGAAATGGGGAACTATAAAGGTGATCACATTATTCTTCGGCCCCATCTGGGCATAAAGAATCCCGTTTTCCAGCTCCTTGAACCGCAGAAATTCCACATGGTAATGCGCCTCGTTTGCCGTAAATCTTGCCAGCTCAAATACCCTGCGGATAAAGGGATCCTTCAGATTCCCCATTACCCCTTTTTTGTTTTTCATGGACAGCCCTGCCACTACCATTTTATAGACGGCCTCCCCCTTGTCCGGCTCCGGCGAGGCCAGGGCCCGGCAGATTGCCATGTAAGCTTCCTCTCCCAGCTCCCTTCCTATGGTTCTTGCCACCTTAACCGCCTTTTCTTCCTTTGGCGAACACTGCTCATAAACTGCAAAGAGCCGGTAATTATCCTCCTGCCCCACACACAAATGTACCTGAGCGTGGGGCTTTCTTTTTAGGTAAGCGTCATAAATCCCTGTAAATATCCCCTCCAGGGAATCCTCACAGATCAAATAATATTCCTCCAACTCCATTCCCCCTGTCTGATTGCCCTGTCCTCAACCGGGTAGGAGAGGGATTTCTCCGTCCCCTCAACCCATTGCTCATACAATCCGTTCACCATACATCCCCGAACCCGGATAAACCGGAGCCAAAATTTCGCCATTTTGCGCGAGAAATCGTTCTTAAGGGCCTAACTGTTTATTGCCTGCCGCCACATAGGCTCCTGATTATCGTCAAAAAGGGAAAGCTGCTGGTAGGTCATGCCGTCCCTGTCAAAGGGAAGCTTTTCCTTCTCTCCAATCAAATTCCGGGTGATATAATCCTCCTCCATTTTGGTGGGGTACATCATCCTGCCCCCACAGGTGATAAAGTAAAGAGCCCGCTTCAAGGTAACGCCGATCTTTTTTAAATCATCAAAGTTCAGGCTGCCGCTCCTCCTGGCCCTCACGATTCTCTGGGCGCTTTTGACCCCAATGCCGGGCACCCGCAGAATCGTCCGGTAATCCGCCCGGTTGATCTCCACAGGAAACTGCTCTAAATGCCGCAGCGCCCAATCAGCCTTAGGATCCAAAAGCACATTAAAATTGGGCTTTTCCTGGCTTAAAAGCTCCTGTGCCTCAAAACCGTAAAACCGCAAAAGCCAGTCAGCCTGATAAAGCCTGTGCTCCCGAAGCAGGGGCGGACCTCCCGGAAGGGCGGGCAAGTCCTTATCCTCATTGACACTGACAAAGGCGGAGTAATACACCCTCTTTAAGTCGAATTTGCGGTAAAGGTTCTCCGCCACCATCATAATCTGATAATCACTCTCCGGCGTAGCGCCCACAATCATCTGGGTGGACTGTCCTGCCGGGACAAAGGAAGGGGCATGGCGGTAAAGGGTAATCTCATTCTTATTTTGGGTGATTCCCTGCTGAATCTGACGCATAGGGGTCAGAATATTTTTGCGGTGCTTATTGGGCGCAAGGCTCCTAAGCCCCTCCGCGGTGGGGAGCTCTAAGTTGACGCTCATCCGATCCGCCAAAAGTCCCAGGCGGTGTACCAGCTCCGGAGCCGCGCCCGGTATGGCCTTGACATGAACATATCCCTGGAAACGGTATACTGTCCGCAATTTGTACACCGCCTCATAAATCAGCTCCATGGTATAATCCGGGCTGTAAAGGATTCCTGAACTCAAAAAGAGACCTTCTATATAGTTTCTCCTGTAAAACTGAATGGTCAGCTCGCAGATCTCATCCGGCGTAAAGGAAGCCCTGGGAACATCATTGGATCGGCGGTTGATACAATATTTACAGTCATAAATGCATTCGTTGGTAAAAAGAATTTTCAGCAGGGAAATACATCTGCCGTCTGCCCCAAAGCTGTGGCAGATCCCGGCCTTTAAGGTATTGCCGATCCCTGTCCCGTCCCCCTTACGTCCCACGCCGCTGGACGAACAGGACACGTCATATTTAGCCGCATCCGAAAGGATCCCCAGCTTTTCCATAAGGGACATTTTATTCTCTATAAGGGATATTTTGGTATCCGCAAGAGATATTTTGGTATCCGCAACGGACATTTTGGTATCCTGCAGCTCAAATGCCATCTCCTGCCTCCTTCTTGTGGGAGGAATAAGCCGAACTCCCCTCCCTGAGAGAGTCTTTAAACACCTTCACCTGCCTTAGCTTCTCCCCCACCTGCGCCTCCGCACCCTGGGTGGTGGGCACATAATACTCCTTTCCCTTAAGGGAATCTGGCAGGCATTCCATTTCGGTCAGCTTTTCCTCCCGGTCATGGGCATACTGATAGCCCTCCCCATAGTGCAGCTCCTGCATCAGGCTGGTCACGCCGTTCCTGATCTGAAGCGGTACCGGCTCAGTCAACATCTTCCTTGCATCCTGCTTTGCCCTGCCATAGCCTGTATATAGGGCATTGGACTTGGGAGCCATGGACAAATAAACCACCGCCTGTGTCAGATTCACATCACACTCCGGCATACCGTTAAAATGACAGGCCTGATAGGCAGCCACCGCCACTGTAAGGGCGCCCACATCCGCGATCCCCACATCCTCACTGGCAAAGCGTATCAGCCGCCTGGCAATATAAAGAGGATCTTCCCCGGCCTCCAGCATTCTTGCCAGCCAATAGATGGCCGCGTCAGGGTCGCTGTTTCTCATAGATTTGTGTAGCGCCGATATCAGATTATAGTGCTCCTCCCCATTTCTGTCATACAGAAGCATTTTCTGGCCGGTGCATTGTTCCAATATCTCCTCCCCTACTGTGATGGAGCCATCCGCCTCAATCCTTCCATTTAAGACAGCCATATCCAGAGTATTCAGGGCCATCCTTGCGTCCCCGCTGGCAAAAACGGCAATGGCATTCAGAAGTCTTTCTTCTATATGAATGGTCTGGCTCCCAAGGCCCCGTCCGTCCGTAAGGGCATGGCGCAAAAGCCTGCCCATATCCTCAGTGGTCAGGGCCTGCAAGACAAACACCTTGCACCTGGAAAGGAGGGCGGAATTGATCTCGAAGGAGGGATTTTCGGTGGTAGCGCCGATCAGGATGATGCTCCCCTTCTCCACATAAGGAAGAAATGCATCCTGCTGTGCCTTGTTGAAGCGGTGAATCTCGTCCACAAATACTATGGTCTTCTGCCCCATTAGCCTGCTGCTCTCCGCCTGCTTCATCACTTCCTTGATCTCCTTAATTCCGCTGGTAACCGCGCTGAAATCTATAAATGACGATTGTGTCATATTCGCAATAATACGGGCCAGCGTGGTCTTCCCTACGCCTGGAGGCCCCCAAAAAATCATAGAGCTGATCAGATCCTTCTCCAGCATCCGCCGAAGCACCTTTCCAGGCCCTAACAAATGTTCTTGACCGATATAGTCATCAAGTGTCCGCGGCCTCAACCTGCTGGCAAGGGGCGCGCTCATAGTTACCTCCTCAGAAAACAGTGAAAGCTGTTCCATCCCTGCAATCATGCTCCTTTCAAAGTTTCAAAATCCCTTCCTGGTTCTGAACGTGTGTTTGGATAAATAATAGCATACTTTCCGGCGAATGGCAATGGTTTTTAGAACATTTGTTTGTATTTGGTAAAGTAAACTTACATGCGCCGCTGGCGCAGCAAGTGCGCAGACCTACCATAAGAATTCGATACTTTCAAAGTAAACCCCCATGCCGCTTTCTTGGCACCACCATGATATGAAAGGGGGTTACTTTGAACCCTCCGGGGGATGCACACAAAATGCCAAAAGCAGGCATTTTGGCGCTATACGGTCAGCACAGCAAGTGCGCAGACCTACCATAAGAATTCGATACTTTCAAAGTAAAAGCCCCGGCTTCATAGCAGGCAATCCCAAAGGGCAGAGCCAGCTATGAAGCCGGGGCTTGTTCACAAAAATTATCACTTTAATCAATTGTAGAATTGGTTGGTATTCAACAATTTATCCTTCTGGACGGAGGTTATGGTATCCGTGATGTCCCTTAGAAATACATAGAACAGGCGGTGCTCTTCACCCCACTTTGTACTCTCCAGATGTCCATAGTCGTCTACCCAGCGGATCTCCCCATCCTTGCGGATGATTCGGTACTGTACATAATCCATATTTCGTACAGAGTTGCTGATTTGATCCTGAATCTCCCACTCCACTCTGGCAAGATCCTCGGGGTGAACCAAACCCCTGAAGGAGTACTGAACCAGCTCCATCAATTCCGTCATGGTCTGACAGCCAAAAAGTTCCATGATTGCCGGATTGGCATACAGGATCCTCTCATCGTCTATCGCGCGGTAAATAAAGAATGCATCGGACATATTAGCCAGAGATTCCATCATGCGCTCCTGCCGCCGCTCTTCTTCTTCCTTCATGATCTTATCAATACTCTGAATCGTAATGATAGCGGTTTTTGGCTTTCCGTTTTCGCGCTCGCTGATGGTCACTGTGGTCTGGCACCATTCGTCCGGGCTTTCCTTTCCGCTCCGGCGGTAACGGTAATCCACCGAGTTCTGATTCTCCAATGCGCTTCGCAGATATTCCAGGGAAAGGAACTCCCGAACGTTCTTCTCGTCATATTTCAGAATCTTACCGGTGCCGAAATGGCGTTCTACCATAGCGGCATAGTTCCCCCGCTCCGTCACGCTGGTCTGATCCGGATGGATCATGCGGCAGTAGTTCTCCTGAAGCTGAAGGTGGTAAACCTCCCGGTAGGAGAGCACCATACTGTTAAATGCCCCCTTATAAAGCTGCCTGTAGGTTATGTTCCGCAACAGGCAGGCCACATAGCCGTAATCATGCTGGAACAGCGTAATCTGAAGATAGTGGCCGGAAACGGAGCTGTAGGCATAATGTTCCACCGTCTCTCCCACATATGCCGCCTGATAAGCCTTGCGCAACAGACGGTTGGCGTCATCCTTGAACGCTTTGAGGATCAGGCCCCGGATATAGTCAAAATTACTGCCGTATAACCGTTCCATCTCCCTGTTAATGTAAACAATATCATAGCCTGCCGGCTCCCCATTCTCGTCCAGCAGGATCTTGGACAATCCGTACCCACAGGGTAACGATCCATAGTACTGTTCCAACTGTTGCCGCTCCACATCAGCCAGCTTCACCAAAGGCTGTTCCGTCCGTGCCTTGGCCCTGCGATGCTCCTGAAGATCGGTGATATCCTTGGCTGTGACGAAGTAGAGCCTGTGGCCTTTCTTCTCCTGAAGGAAAAACACCTTGACGCGCAGCCAGAGCACCTTTCCATCTATCCGCAGATAGTGGATGTTCCCCTCCGCTTCACTGGGCCGCACCTCATAAGCCCGCTCAAATAGTTCCTGCAAAAGCAGCCGGTCGTCATCCCGGACACTGTTCCAGACCTTGCGGCTCATGTCCCTGTCATCCGCATCCAGGCCAGCCATCCGGTAATACTGCTCATTAACCCGGGTGATCTCTACCTGCCGCTCAAAAACATCATAAACGGCAGCGGGCCCAAGGATATTGTTAAGCATTGTATCAGTAAAGAGATTTCCGTCTATCACTTCCCGCATATGGAAAGATTCCACCTGCTTACAATGCAGGCCTGTCAGGTCTAACCGCCGCTCGTCAGCCAAAAGAGCCTCGAACTGTTCGATACCCATAGGGCGGTAATAATAAAAGCCCTGGGTGTACCGGCATCCCATACTGCGCAAAACCATTTCCTGCTCCTGGGTTTCCACACCCTCCACGATAATGGGCAGGCTAAGCAGCCGCGCCATATTCACGATAGATTCCAGAATACCGATACCCTTTTGCTCGTTTTCCTCCGTAATTTCCAGGAAGCGCATATCTATTTTCAGCACGTCCACAGGGATGCTTTTCAGCATGTTCAAAGAAGAATATCCGCTGCCAAAGTCGTCCATCATAACCAGGAATCCGTCCTGCCTCAAACGCTCCACCGTACTGTCAATAGACTGGTCATCTTGGGTGTAAGCGCTTTCGGTGATCTCCGCCTTTATATATTTGGCTGACAGGTCGTATTTTTTCAGCAGTTGGTTCAAATAGTCGGGAACATCCATAGCCAAAATATCGATACGGGAAATATTGACGGAAATAGGTACCGGCTCATAGCCCCGGTCAATCCAGCTTCGCAGCCAGCGGCATACCTTTTCCCAGATTTGTTGATCCAAAAGATAAATCGCCCCGCAGCGTTCCAAAGCAGGAATGAATTTGCCGGGCGAAACCAGCCCCTTGGTGCCGTGCCTCCAGCGTACCAGGGATTCCGCGCCCACCACCTTACCGGAAGTGATATCACACTGTGGCTGAACAAAAAAGATAAACTCATCCCGCTTCAGCGCATCAGTGATTTCCGAGAGCAAACGCATCTCCTCTTCCAAATCCCACTCCATTTTCGGATCGTAACAAACAATTTGGTTGTGGACATTGGCCTGTTCCTGGGCAAGGGTTGCCCGGTCAAAAAAGACCTCCGGGGAAAGCCCGGGATCGTCGATAGGGGTATACCCAAAGACAGGAATAATGCCGATAGCCTTCCCAATTTGGGAGATGTCGTTTGATATCTGATCCCGAAGCTGCTCGATCTGTTCGATCTGCCATGGTATAATAACGCAAAAGTCATCTCCCTGAAAATACCCTGCCATGCCGCCGTTTTGCTTGCAGGCCTCGTCCAGATGGCTTGCGATCTTCTGCAGGCAAGCATCTCCTGCCTTTCGTCCGTAAAGCTTGTTAAACATCCGAAAGTAGAGAATATCAATGGTGACGAAGCAGTAGGCGTTGGGCTCACTCTCCGCAATGAACTTCCTCGCCTCCTCCATAAAGTCTTGTGGGAAAAGCAACTCGTCAAGCGCATTTTGTGTCAGAACGCCCTGGTTCTGATAGGAACAGCTTTCTGTTCTTTCTTTTTCCATAATCCACCCCCTATATTACGTGGAATCCTTATATTCTGGCAGACAAACAAATAAAATTTGTCTTTATATCATATATAATTCTACTATTACTACCAAGTTCTGTCAATCTTTTTTCCAAATATATTAACAATATACAAACAATATCTATACATTTTGTATAAAATTTTTGGCAGAAGCAAACAGAAGTTCTGGTGATTCTGGAAACACAGCTTTTACTTGCCAGAAGGAACAAAGGGAATAATTCTCTTCGAAAACTCCCCATCTTGAAATTCTCTCTTCCCTGTGCTATATTTTTAAATACGAATGTGAGGTTACGACTGTGATAAGATTTTGTTTTGTGATTCTGGTTTCCCTGCCCTTTGTGATATTTTACCTGGGCAAAGCAACCTATATTGAAAAACATCAGGAACGCTACACCGAAGAGCAGCGCTATGCGGTGGCCCGGCGCGCCGTTTCCATTTTGCAGCGGAACGGCCGGATCCATACGGATGTGTACGGAACAGAAAATCTTCCAGCCCAGGGCGGTTATGTCATGTACCCCAATCATCAGGGAAAATACGACGCTTTGGGTATTATCTCCGGGCATAGTAAGCCCTGCACCGTGATGATTGACGATAAACGCTCCCACCAACTGATTACCACCCAGTTCATCTCCCTGCTAAAGGGAAGCAGGCTGGACAAGACAGACATGAAAAAGCAGCTAAAAACCGTTCTTGGAATTATCGAAGAGGTGAAGGCAGGAAGGCGCTACATCGTCTTTCCCGAAGGGGGCTATTACCACAACCGAAACGAGGTTCATGAGTTTCTCCCCGGCGCCTTTAAATGTTCCATCAAGTCCCAGACCCCCATTATACCTGTGGTTTTGATCGACTCCTACAAGCCCTTCGAGCTCAATTCCCTGAAGAAGGTCCGAACCCAGGTACATTTCCTGCCCCCGATTCCTTATGAGGCCTACAAGGATATGAGCTCCAAAGAGATTGCCGAAAAGACCAGGGAACAGATCGTTGCCAAAATCAAAGAAAATGTGTGTCAGAGAGTAAACTGTTAAAAGAATTGGTTCATGACAGGAAAACAAAGGTTCTATCATCCGATCTCTCCCTCTATCGTCACCTTAGCCTGCATTTCCAGCCGATAGGCGGCCACCCCGTCCATGGGCCTCAGTACGCCGTAAAAGCCGGACAAAATCCGCAGATGCTCCTGCACATACGAAAAGGAGCCATCCTCAAACACGCCGGGAGCCATATACTGATAGGCGATTCCGTCGTAGGAAAGGATCGCTGGCGTCAGGCGGCTGTACAAATCCATGCTTTTGATCCGTTCCATGTTCTGTCTTGCAATTTTATCATTACACTTCCAAAGGGCTTTCAGCTCCTCATAGGTCAGCCCCCGAAGCCATTCTAAAAGCCGCTTTGCCTCCTCCAAAAATACCGGAAGCCCCTCTGCCGAAAGGGTGTCGTCATCCTCCCTCATCTTTTTTGCAGGGGCAAGGATGATCCTCATGAAATCTCCTCCAGCATCTCCCCGGGATTCTCCGCCGCTTTGACCTTATCGAAAGCCCTGGCAATCTTCCCCTCCTCGTCGATCAGGTAGGTCGTCCGCACCACCCCCATGGATACCTTGCCGTAATTTTTCTTTTCTTTCCAGACATCATAGTCCTGGATGGCCGTAAGCTCCGTGTCAGAGAGAAGCGTAAAGGGCAGGGCGTATTTTTCCTCAAATTTTTTGTGGGACGCCACAGAGTCCTTGCTGATGCCGATCACTACCGCTCCCTTCTCCTGAAACTGCGGATACAGTTCTGCGAAATTACAGGCCTGCTTCGTACATCCCGGTGTATTGTCCTTGGGATAAAAATAAAGAATGACCTTTTTTCCTCGGTAGTCTGACAGAGAATGCATCTCTGCGTTCTGATCCGGCAATGTAAAATCCGGCGCTTTTGTTCCAATCTCTAACATGGTTTGTCCTCCTAAAATTTTTATTCTTATACCGATTATTAGCCAGGAGGCCGCAGGCCGGCCTCCTGGCTGTTCTGCCTCTGCTGTGCCCTCACCCCACAATCGTCACCACATTCCCGTGCAGCAAAAGCCGCAGTATCCCGCACAAAACCAGGTGCCCTACATAGAAGCCATAGAAAAACCATTTCATTCCCTTATAATTCCCCCTTGTGCCATTGTAAAAATGCATAAAAGGCCATACAATAATAATTCCAAACTGAACCAGGCCGTAAACAAAATCAATGCACAGGCACCACACAAGGACGTACATGGAAATATAGGCCAGCATACCCAGCACCTGCTTTTTCAGGTTTCCCCTGTTTTGGTAAATATGCAGGGTACATAATACCGGAAAACAGGACCAGTCGGAAGGGAATGCCAGAAGGCAAAGGCCTGCCAGCAGCAATGACTTTTGCCAGCTCTTTAAGGGAACTCTTCTTTTTTCATCATCATAAATATACAAGGCCACCACGGCGCAAAACAGCGCCCAGATCACGCTGGTCTGATTAAAAAAGGAATCACGGAAGGGGACAAAGGAAATTCCAAAGCAAAAATTGTATGCAAAATGGGAAAACAGGGATAGCACAAAGAGCCTGGCCATATACTTTTTCAGGTTTCTTGTATACCGATATCCCTCCGCCACCATAAACCACATGACAGGCGCGGCCAGTCGCCCAAACAAGTGAATGGCGATCAGCCACCAGGCTTTATTCTCATATCCGGGCCAGATCGTCCACGCCAGATGGTCTATGAGCATGGACAAAATTGCCAATATCTTCAATTGATTTCCGGAAAGTCCTCTGCACTCTTTGTCAAACATACCAATCTCCATTCCCTTTCCAAAACCTGCAAACTTTGGGCCCCAGCCCTCAAGATGCGGCAAGGGACACTTCTTTGTGTGAAGCGTCCCTTTTCGGTGTTTGTCCGGTTATTTTTCTACGTTAAAGAGATAGGTAACGCCGCACATCCATTCTTTTACGGAAAAAGTGAATGAGAAGCATTACTCTATCCTCTTAAACCTCCACCAGCTCGTACTCTCTCACCCCATAGCCAAGCTCCGCCGCCCGCTCAATGGTATGCACGCCGTTGCGGGACTCGATTCTCTCAATCAAATGATCCCTTCCCGGATCGTCTGACGCATACACCAGGTCAAGGCACGCCTGGTCGATTGCAACCGGATCCAGGCTGGCAAGAATGCCGATGTCCCCCATGCAGGGATCCTCTGCCACCGCGCAGCAGTCACAGTCTACGGACATGTTCTTCATCACATTGATGTAGACCAGATTTCCTTTAAAAAAGTCAATCACAGAGGAGGCCGCCTCCGCCATGGATTCCAGGAAGGAATCATGGTCTGAATTCCAGAAGTCATCCAAAACGCCTACACCGTGGATATATTTCTTTCCCATTGCGGACGCCACTCCTATGGATAACTGTTTGATGGCTCCGCCGTACCCTCCCATGGGATGTCCCTTGAAATGGGAAAGAACCAGCATGGAATCATAGTTGACAATATCCTTTCCCACGAAGTTCTTCCTGATCTTCTCGCCCTGGGGAATCGGCAGCTCCAGATCCGGCCCCTGGGCATCCAAAAGCGCTACATCAAAGGTCTGGCTCCATCCATGCTTTTTCAGCGTTTCCAGGTGTTTTTCTGTCGTGTCTCTGCTTCCCTCATAAGCGGTATTACACTCTACCACGGTTCCCTTCACATACTCCACCATGGGTTTCCAAAATTCAGGCCTTAAAAAATTCTGGTTCCCCTCTTCTCCGGAATGAACCTTCACGGCTACTTTTCCTTCCAGCTCTTTCCCTGTCAGGCGATACAATTCCACTACCTTTTCAGGTGTAATTTCTTTGGAAAAAAATACTTTTGCTGCCATTTTTTCTCCTTTCGAGTCTGATTTTTTCACAGTTGAAACCCTGTATTACTATCTTACTCTGCCTTTTTTTAGAATGCAAGAAGGAATCCTACAATTTCCCAAAATGTCCTTTTGCCCTCTTTATCTGTTGTTAGATTCAAATAGCGCCCCATACCCTGTGATTTTCCGATTGTAGCATAGATTGATCAGAAATACTATCTTTTAGAAACCAGAAAACGGAATCAAAAATTTGAGAAATAATTGAGATTTATGGTTTAAAATAAATACTACAGGAGGTTTTTTCATGTGCAAAAAAATATTGTTGGCAGACGATGAAAAGGGAATCGTCGCCATTATGAAAAATTACTTTGAAATGTCAGGTTATCAAGTCATTACGGCCTACAGCGGCCAGGAGGTTCTCTCGAAAATGTCCTGCTCCCCTGATATTATTCTGCTCGATATCAATATGCCGGACATGGACGGACTGAGCGTATGTGCCCGTATTCGGGAATACGTTGCCTGCCCCATCCTCTTTTTGACGGCGCGCATGGAAACGCAGGATAAAATCCAGGGCTTTTCCGCCGGGGCAGACGACTATATTGTCAAGCCCTTTGACCTGGATGAGCTGGGCGCAAGGGTAGCCGCCCATTTGCGCCGGGAAAACAGGCGGCAAGAGTCCTCCACGCTGCGCTTTTTTGATCAGATGGTTATTGACTATACCAGTCGAGAAATTTCCATCCATCAAACGCCCCTCATTCTGTCCAAAAAGGAGTTTGAGATCGTGGCGCTGCTCTCCCTAAATCCCGGACAGGTTTTTGACCGGGAGCGGATTTATGAGTCCGTCTGGGGGTTGGAGGGCGATGGAAGCAGCGACACCGTCATGGAGCATATCCGAAAAATACGGGCAAAGTTTTCCGCCCTGTCGTCTCACAGCTATATTAAAACCGTTTGGGGGGTGGGTTATAAATGGAACGGCTGAAAAAAATGAGCCTGAAAAAAGCTCTCTTTACCATCGCTTTCTTAAACAATGCGGCAGCCCTTTTGCTGTCCGCCCTTACCTTCTGGGGATGCATGGAGCTGAGCTCTGCCATTGCACCCCAAGGCATTATGCTGGACGTCCATTCCGATCCGGTGGTAGTAACAAAGCTGCCCGGGCCGACCGCAGATCAGATAAAATTGGCTGAATTGGTTTCTGTTTTGCAGATTCTTCTGCCCATGGGAATTTTTACCTTTGCACTGCTTTTCACTGCCTCCGCCTTTTACCGCCTGAAGCTGAAAGAACCCTTGGAGACGCTTTCCAGGGGGGCGTCCCGGATCATAGAAGGGGATCTTGACTTCGTGGTGGAGGCCAGATCCCGGGATGAATTGGGGCAGCTCTGTATCGCCTTTGAAACCATGCGCAAAGCCCTGCTTGAAAATAACCGCAGGCTATGGCGCCAGGCCGAGGAACGCAAACGGCTCAACGCCGCCTTTTCCCATAATCTGCGCAACCCTGTTACTGTTCTGAAGGGCTGTGCCAAGCTGGCCCGCCAGGAGCTTTTAAGCGGCAGCATGGACACCTCACAGCTCTCTGAGCACCTAGGCCTGATGGAAAGCTACTCCGGCCGCATCGAGTGCTATGTGGAGACCATGAGCAGAGTCCAGAAGCTGGAGGATATTCAGCCTGCCCTGGCGGCCACAGATTATCACGACCTTACCCGGGAGCTTGCCAAAAATATCCGCCTCATGGGATCAGAAAGCGGCAAAGAGCTGCTCTTTACGGCAGAACCCTGTTCCCGTTCCCTTCTGATTGATTCCTCTTTTTTGTATCAGATCGTGGAAAATCTTGTGTCAAACGCCCTTCGTTTTGCCAGGAGCCGCATTCGTATCTCCTGCTCTGTCCGGGAGGAAATGCTTGTCCTGTCCGTAAGGGACGATGGCTGTGGGTTTCCGGTTATGGTTATGAAAAACGGGATCCGCCCCTTTCAAAAGGGAGAGGGGGAGGAAGAGCATTTTGGAATGGGTTTATATACCTGTATGCTTCTTGCAACGCGGCATGGGGGTACCGTCACGATTAATCCCGCACCCGCTTTCGGCCCGGATTTGCCCGGCCCGGACACTCCGACAGGGGCTCAGGTTTTGGTCACATTAAAAATTACTTGATATTTGAGAAATTTTTGAGATTTATCCCTTACACTCTCCTTATCAAATGTTGATAAGGAGATCATTTTTATGGAAATTCAGGTAAAAAATATTTCAAAAATCTACGGTACAAAAGAGAGTCGGGTGATAGCTTTAGACAGCGCCTCTATGACCATAAAGGAGGGCGATTTTATCTCTATCATGGGGCCCTCCGGCAGCGGAAAAAGCACGCTTTTGCATATCATCAGCGGGGTGGATCATCCCACCTCGGGCATGGTGCTTTATGGCAATACGGATATCCACAAGGGCAGCGATAAGGAGATGTCCGCTTTCCGCCGGCAAAAAATCGGCTTTATCTTCCAGCAGTTTCATCTGCTTCCCGTTCTCACTGCCCGGGAAAATATCATCATGCCACTGCTTTTAGACAAACAAAAGGTAGAGGAAGATTATCTGCAGAAGCTGGCCACTCTTCTGGGACTGGAAAACCGTCTTTCCCATTTACCCTATGAATTATCAGGGGGCCAGCAGCAGCGTGTGGCAATCGCCCGGGCCTTAATCGCCAGGCCGGATATCATTTTTGCGGACGAACCCACAGGAAATCTTGACAGCAAAAGCGGCGGCGAGGTGATGAAGATGCTCTGCCAGATACGAAAGCAGATGAAT
Source organism: uncultured Lachnospiraceae bacterium (assembly GCA_949949005.1). Lineage (GTDB taxonomy): Bacteria > Bacillota > Clostridia > Lachnospirales > Lachnospiraceae > Suilimivivens. The sequence goes on along the minus strand of CATLHM010000004.1, from coordinate 120,811 downwards.
AAGACCCTTGTGGTCATCACTCACGATTCCCGGATCGCACAGATGGCAGAACACCGCTTTACCATCATTGACGGAAAACTTTCGGAGGTGAATGCATCATGAAATCTTATTTATCCCTTGCCTTCAGAGAACTAAAAGCACAGAAAATCACGGCAGCCCTTATCCTGGCCGCCGTCATTCTTTCCAGTCTTATGACCACCGCCATCAGCACGTCCCTAGGTATTTTGCAGGAAATGAGAATCGAGCAGGCGGCCTCCCTGAACGGAAACCGCTATGGAACCTTTCACCAGCTCACTGGGGAGCAGGCAGAGAAGATCGTGAACGATCCCCGCCTCTATGATGTGGGCGTCATCCTCACCGCAGGCTCTGTGGCGCTGGCAGACGGCTCTCTGTCCCTCTTTACCCGGGAATATGCGGCGGATGCCTTAGAGGCCTATCCCTTCATCAACCGGCTAAAGGAGGGGCGGCTGCCAGAGGCTCCCATGGAAATCGCCCTGCCGGAAAACAGTCTGCCATACTTTGGCCGCGAGATCCATGTGGGCGATACCGTCACGCTTTCGGCAGAAATCTCCCTTATGGACGGAAGCCTGCCATCCTATGGGTACTCTGCCGATTTCAAGGTCTGCGGTATCTTAGAAGCCAACTACGTGGGCTATGCCACCGGCACATTGGAGGCCGTTTTGGGCCAGGGCAGCGCCTCTGCCTTGCTTCCGGAGAGCTATCTGCTCTATTCCGCCGACTTTAAAGTCAGGGATGAGGGCCGTTTTCAGGCCCTTGTGGATGAGCTTGCCCAGAGCCTTGGCATCCCAGAGGCCCATATCCAGTATAACTGGGTTTTGCTGGATGCCCTGGGCATTTCCTATGACAAAGCAGGCTCGTCAGATACAGACACCGGGTTCTCCTTCATGACTCTTGCCGCAGGCCTGATAGGGCTTCTTGTCCTGCTTGCCGCAGGTCTGGTCATTTACAATATTCTGAAAATCGCCGTCACCAAACGCATCCGGGAATTCGGCGCCTTGCGCGCTATTGGGAGCGAGCGGGGACAGATTTACCGCCTGGTTTCCTTGGAATTGTTGACTCTGTGCGGGATCGGTATTCCCATTGGTCTGTGCTTCGGCGCCCTGTCCGCAAAGGGCATTCTGATAGCCGCCACGGGAATCTTCAATCCGGACTTATTTCTGGCAGAGAGCACCGCGCAGTTAAATGACTCCATCCGGCAGACTACACCTGGCAATGTCCTCCCCTATTTTGCAGGTGCCGCCGTCACTCTGTTATTTGCGATGCTGGCGGCCTTTCCGGCAGCCCGCTATGCCTCCCATGTGTCCCCAACCCTTGCCATGTCCGGACAGAAAGTGACCTTAAAGCGCAGGAACCGGAAAGTAAAGCCTATCCGCAATTTTGAAGCTTACTATGCAAGGCTCAACCTGAAACGAGGGCGGGGAAGAACCCTCATCACCATTTTGTCCCTGGTCATGAGCATTACCGTATTTGTGGCCCTGCAAAGCTTTAGCTCCCTTCTGGATACCAGCAGGGATGTCCAAGAATTAAATCCAGGCGATTATTCCGTCACCAATGAAACCACGGGAATGGAGCCCCAAAGCGTGGAGGAGCTGCGGGAAAATGAATGGGTGGAGCGTTTATCCACCACGAAACTGTCAATCTATCCCCCTGACGAACAGGGAAGGTTTCCCCTGACACTTGATTTTTCCCTGGAATCCTGGGAAGCCTTTCATATCGCCGGGATTGATGAGGATAGTTTCACCTCTTTTGCCCCGGATTTATCGGAGCAGGATAAAAGCGACCTGCGCTCCGGCAGTGCCTGTATTGTTAAAAATCCCATTCCCTTTACCTATGAGGGAGAAACGGTAGCTGCCACCACCTTCCAGGCCGGCGATACCCTGTCGGTAAACGGCCATCCTCTGCGCGTTGCCGCTATCACCCAGGGAGCCGTTTCCATCAATAATCAGGGCTATCTCAACGGAGTCCAGATCATCGTAAGCGAAAAAACCTATGATCTGCTCACGGGAACAGACCGCTATTCGGAAATTTATCCCATACTGCGTCAGGACGCAGATTCCGCTCTGTTTGAAGACTGGCTGGGCGAGTGGTGCGACCAAAATCCCGGCAGCCACTGGCTCTCTTACCGGCAGACCGACGCCCAGCTTGTGGAAAGCTTTGGTCAGATCCGTATGCTTTGCTGGGGACTGATCCTCCTGATCGGACTGATAGGAATTTTAAACATCATCAACACGGTTTACAGCAACATCCACACCCGGATATCCGAAATCGGCATCCAGCGTGCCATTGGCATGGATACAAAGAGCCTTTACAAAACCTTTCTGTGGGAGGGTGCTTATTATGGTTTGATCGCCTCCGCGGCTGGAGGCCTGTTGGGCTATGTCTGCACAGTCTTTATAAACGCCGCCACAACCGATGCCCTGACCCTTGTGGCCCCGCCTGTGCTTTCTCTCGCCCAGGCCGCCCTTGTCTCTGTGGCTGCCTGCTTGCTGGCAACCGTTGTGCCCTTGCGTGCCATTGCCAGATTGAATATTGTCCGGTCGATTGATGCGGTGGAATAAGAACACGGAGACCGGATAGGAGAGGTTTCTTCTCCCCCCCTGTCCGCTGCGCGGCCCGTGCGCCGCTTTAGCGGCATATTTCCAAGCGCTGTAGCGCTTTGTGCATGGGCCTGCACAAAAAAGGGGCATGGATTTTCACTCATGTCCCTGATTCTTTCAAATCTTATTTTACCAACTTTTCTATCACACAGCTATGGGGTTTATCCCTTTTCTCCTTATCATAGTTGATACCTACAAGCAGGATCTCGCCTGCATATCCCTCCAGAGCCTGGGTATAATGCCTGTCCTTAATCTGCTGTATGGCTGCCCCCGCCGACTTGTCATATTTCAGCTCCACCACCAGCGCAGGCTTCCCCCTTAACGGCAGAGGCAAAAAGACGATATCCGCAAAGCCCCGCCCGGCAGGCAGCTCCCTCACCATCCGGTAATCCTTTCTTGCACTGTAGTAGGCAAGGCCAATGGCGCATGCAAGGGAATTTTCATCATTGTAGGTCAGAATGGAAGCCGCCTCACCATGGGCCCTGTCAAGCCCCCTGGCCACTTCTTCTCCGTCTCCTGAGAGCGTATCTTCAAGGAGCCTTTCGGAAGCCTTAAGCACCCGCATGATCTCAGTCCAGCCGCCAACGCTCATGGCATTCTCAAACTCCCTGATGATCTCTTTGTTGGGAATGAACGCTTCCTCAGCCTCGCAGTCATAACCAAGATATCCTAAATGCACCAGCAGCGTCAGCACATCATCCTTTGTGTTGAAATTACACATATCGTTCTGAAAGCTCCGGGTATTGATTCGGATCCGGCCGCCGCCCAGCATATGCACAATGTCCGAACGCAGTCCGTCAAAATCCATGTCCATATAAACCTTAAGCGCCTCATAGGTCTCCGTAGACGTCCAATAATTTGAAAATTTCCGGCGGCGCATTGCCTCCACCACAGACTTGGGATTGTATATTGGCCGCCCCTTTGCCAGCTCATAACCGTCATACCAGCTTTTGGTTTCGGCGAAATCCATAGTAAACCGCTCACATAAATGCTTTACCTCCGCCTCCGTAAAGCCGGTGTATTCCTCAAAAATGCTCTGGTCTGTCATGGAATATTCGGCAAACATATTCAGGGCGGAATGCTGTCCGTATTTTTTTACAGGGAGAATCCCTGTCATGTAGGCAAGGGCAACATAAGGCTGATCCTTTAACAGATTTCTCAAAAAATCCAGGTACTGCTTCTGCAGCTCCTCCGACTTCTGCCTTTCACGCATCACGCAGTCCCACTCGTCGATCAGGAAAATAAACTCCCGCTCTGTCTCTACATAAATTTCCCGTAGCGCAACTGCAAGCCCCCTATCGCGCCCACTCAGAATTTCTCCGTATTCTTTTCTAAGCTCCCTTAGCACCTCCTGCTCCAGATATTGTGTTACTTTCCCGGAAGGCGCCTCGATCAGAAACTGCTGCATATTCAGAAAGATCACATCATATCGGTTCAGGTTTTCAAAAAAAGATTCGTCCTCTTCTATCTTAAGTCCTTTGAACAAATCTGCCGACTCACAGCCGCAGCTATAATAAGCCGCAAGCATCTCAAGAGCCATGGATTTGCCAAACCGCCTTGGCCTGCTCATACAAATAAACTTTTCATTCGTATTGATAAATGGATTTATACACCCAATCAGCCCCGTTTTATCCACATAAATCGAGGAGCGGATTGACTCCCAAAAGCTTTTATTCCCCGGATTTACATAAAATCCCATGCTAAATATCCTCCATTTCTACTCTGATTATAGTATAAGGATATCAGAAACGCAATGCTTTTCCATAACCAATCATCGAAATAGACACGGGCTCCTGTCCAGATGCTTCCAAAAGCTGAGAGATGCTAATTCTGCGCCGCTTCGGTCAAACGCTATGATACATACATCCTTACTCGCCTTTAAAATAACTCCATCTCTAAGATTTCCTTTTGTCCAGTCAATTTTCATGATTCATTTTCCTTCTACGCCAGCCTCCTTCGTCTCACCCGAAAAACCGGGATTGCAGAAAGTTGCACAATACAAGATATGGTATTATATCTGCTTCACAAAACATTTTACCACAAAATATGGTATCCATCACCTCTTTTTTCTTTTCTGCTGGGATAGATTTTTCTACACTCTCGTATGCCTGTTTTCTTTGCCTTTTTTTGTTTTCCATGATATAAATGAATGGAAAAGAGTTGTGCAATTCTATGTAACTTTATTCATTTCTGATCAGATTCTCATTTACAACCCCATAGAACTTGGTACTTCTCTCTGCGACAAAACATTTATCCTGGACATCAGACTCAGCTTAAATGATGACACCATCATCAATTTGGAACTGCAGGTCATCAACCAACATAACTGGGTCAAACGCTCACTGAGCTATCTCTGTAGGAGTTTTGACACCCTACAGTCCGGCCAGAATTACAAAAGGGTACCCACTGTCATTCAGATTGGGCTTTTGAATTTTACGCTGTTTCCCGAACATCCGGAGTTTTATGCCACCTACCAGTTATTAAACGTAAGGAACCACTCACTCTATAGTGACAAACTACGGCTGTCCGTGTTAGACTTAACCCAGATACCCCTTGCAACTGAAAAAGACCGCTCCTGTCAGCTTGACTGCTGGGCCAGGTTCTTTAAATCCACCACCTGGGAGGAACTCAACATGCTTGCACAGAATAATGAAACTCTGAAAGATGCAGCCTCAACCGTATACCAACTCACCGCTGAGGAACGAATCCGCATGGAATGCGAGGCGCGGGAGGACTACTACCGAACCCAGGAGGATATTCAAAATATGATAGATGAAACAAATGCGAAGTATGAAGCCGCAACCGCTGAAAAAGAAGCTTTGACTGCCGAACTTGCCAGACTGCGTGCCTGGATCAAAGAGCAGGGATATGATCCCGAAAATATCTGATTTAGATAGGAGTAACATGATTTATATCGTAACGGCAATGTATGCGGAAGCACACCCCTTCATTACCCGCTTTCAATTAAAAAAGGATCTCTCCCACACCCATTTTCAAGTCTTCCTGGATGGGGAGGGAAGTCTGTGCCTGATCATAAGCGGAACCGGCTCCCTACCGGCGGCTGCAGCGGTAAGCAGTATCTGCACAGAATACAAGGCAGGAAGTTCAGAGTCAGCGGATTTTCTTCTGAATGTGGGCGTGTGCGGCCAGATCGGGAAGGAAAGTGTGCAAGACAGGAAAAAAGCCTGCCAGACGGGAACGCTTTTTTTGTGCAACAAGATCAGCGAGCTCTCCACGGGCAAAACCTTCTATCCCGATCTTCTCTACCGTCACAGCTTTGTGGAGGCCCAGATCGTTACCGGCCCCAGGCCATATACACAGATACCTTCGGCAAAAAACAATCTTGGGGAGGAAGCAGATTTTTATCTTTACGATATGGAGGCGGCGGCAGTCTACCAGGCAGGCTCCTATTACTTAGGCCCTCATCAGATGAGCTTTTTAAAAATAGTATCTGACAATGGAAACTGCCAGGATGTGACTCCCCGGCAAATCCAGGAGCTGGTCGGCCAAAATATGGAAAGCATCTCCCAATACATCACCGGTCTGAAGGCCATTCTCCGGGAAGAATCGCAAAGCGATATCCTTCAGAGCCGCCCCGCACAGGCAGCCTATGAAAAGCTCTGCCTTGCCCTTCACTGTTCCAGCACAATGGCCGGGGCTTTGCGTCAACACCTTCGGTATTGTGCCCTTTCCGGTGTGGATTATGGTTCTGTTGTGGAAGAAATGTACCGGGAAGGAAAGCTTCCCTGTAAAGACAAACGGGAAGGAAAACAGTGTTTTGAAGAGCTTAAGAAACGATTACTATAACCCATTTTTTTCTCATATTTATGTGGAAAAAGCCGTGCGGAACCACCCCAGAACAAAACGGATCCTGCAAAACTTCCCAAGGGCAGCAGTCATTTTGATCGACCACTATAAGGATGTGTTCTGCCGCAAAGGCCAGAATTTCATTTTACAGCAATGCTCCCAAAACCTGATTCTGGCCGCAAAACAGGGAACTCTCATCTACCCCGGAGCGCCGGTTTGCCAGGACTTTGGAAATGAAAATTTTTATTATACCTCCTGCGTCATGAACTGTGTTTACGACTGCGAATACTGCTATCTAAAGGGGATGTACCCCTCCGGGAATATGGTGGTCTTTGTGAATCTGGAGGATATTTTTCGTGAGGTAAAAAAACTTCTGGAAGAGCGCGCCGTGTATCTGTGTATCTCTTATGACACGGATCTTCTGGCAATGGAACCGATCACCGGATATGTAAAGGAGTGGAATGCGTTCGCACAGACACAGACTGATCCGGCAAAGACGCTGAAGATCGAGATCCGCACCAAATCCGCGGACTGTCTGTTTTGGCAAAGGCACCTTCCGGCTGCCGGAATCATTTATGCCATCACCTTATCGCCCCAGGCTGTCATTGACGCCTGTGAGCATAAGACTCCTTCCCTGGCCCGCAGGCTTGCCAGCGCAAGAGAAGCCCTTCAAAGAGGCTTTTCTGTGCGGCTTTGCTTCGATCCCATGATTTATTGCAGAGATTGGAAGCAGCAATACGGTGAAATGCTGCGCCAGGTATTCGCCGAGATCAATATGGATAGAATCACGGATGTCAGCGTAGGGACTTTCCGCGTCTCTCAGGACTATCTGAAAAAAATGAGGAAAACCCGGCCCGGCTCGGCGGTGGTTCAGTTTCCCTACCAGAATGACAACGGAGTGTACCACTACTCCAAAGAGCTGACAGAGCAGATGGAAGGGTTTCTGGTGGAGCTGCTTAAAAAGAAAGTTCCTGAGGAGAAAATATTCCTGTGGCAATAATGGAAAGCTAAATTTTTTAAGAAGGAGCATGGCAATTATGAGAAAAGACACAGCAATCGTCACCGGAGCATCCTCCGGCATCGGGCTTGAGATCAGCAAAGTACTCTGCCGTCTTGGCTATCAGGTGTTTGGGATCGGGAGAAATTTTGATAAAGATAAAGAACTTACAGCGGAAAGCTTCCATCCGATCCTCTGCGACCTGCTGGATACGGAAAAGCTCTGCGAAACCATAAAGGAAATTTCCTCCGATCGCCATGTGACCGTATTGGTCAATAATGCCGGCACGGCTTATTATGGCCTGCACGAAGAACTCAACCCCAAAAAGATACAGCAGATGGTGAGAACCAATCTCGAAGTTCCCATGATTCTCACCTGCCTGCTGCTCCGGGAGCTCAAGAAAAATAAAGGCTATGTGATCAATATATCCTCCGTCACGGCAGGCAGTTCCAATCCCCACGGGTGCGCCTACGGCGCTACCAAGGCCGGGCTTTCCAGCTTTTCCCACAGCCTCTTTGACGAGGCCCGCAAGTACGGCGTAAAGGTAGTAACCATTTCCCCGGACATGACCCAGACAAACCTCTATCGCAACGCAAACTTTAAAGAGGGCGATGATATACAGTCCTATCTGACGCCCCAGGAAGTGGCAAAGGCCGTGGAGTATGTTTTAAGCCAGCGGGACGGGCTTGTAATTTCAGATATTACCCTAAAGCCGCAGCTTCATCGGATTGGGAGGAAATAAAGCTTCGCCACTCCTGAATTGGAGTCAAAATTTACACTTGCTCTTTCCTCCCTTTCCAGACAAGGGCCAGAATGTCCTTTAAGACAAGAAAGGCATCCAACTCGCCGTAGCCATACTTCTTTTCCAGATCCTCCAGCAGCCGGTTCAATTCCTTTGCATAGGTTTGTATTTCCACCTCATCCCGGTAAGTGGCAAGAACAGGGTACTTTTTGCTCCACGCTTTCGTCCAGTCGATCTTTTCGGAGACAGCATCGCTTGTCCTGTCAATGATTTCCTGAATTTCCTTCACATCAATGTCAAATTCGATGAGCTCGTCCAACGACAGCCCATAGAGATTGGCAAGCTTTTTGGATTGACAAATATCGGGCAGCGTTTCGTCAAGCTCCCATTTGGAGATGGTCTGCCTGCTCACCCCCAGCTTTTCGGCAACCTCCTCCTGGGACAGTCCCCGCTTTTTGCGGGCATTAAAAAGGTTGTTTCCCAGACTCATAATCCTTCCCTCCTTTGCTTTGATGGTTAAGATTATAAAGGAAAGGCAGGCAATAATCTACCAATGCAGGCTTACTCTTTTGCCCGTTTTGTTAACATTTTCTTTCAGATTTTCACCGCTGCCCTGTTCAAGTTTCGATTCGATGAAAAAATCTCTTTCGCTCTTGAGAAAATAAATATATAATAAAGCCAGTGAACATCAAAAAGGCAGGGGTTGTCCGGTACGATGACAACAGAGACTTTGCCGGGAATAGAAAAAAGGTATGCGGGGTATAAACATGAAAGCTGATTTACACATTCATTCAACATATTCAGACAGTTCCCGTTCCCCGGAAGAAATAGTTGCTCTTGCAAAAAAGAGAGATGTGGGTCTGATTTCGATTTGCGATCATGCGACAGTAGGCGCTTATGAAGTACTGCCTGAAATTTGCCGGGACAGTAAGATGGATTATGTCCTTGGCATCGAATTGGAAGCAACATGGAAAGAGGAAACCATACATGTGCTTGCCTACAGCTTTGACAAAAGCAACGAAAAAATGAACGATTTGATCAACAGGCAATATAGAGCGATTGAATGTGAGTACATTGTTTATAATATGAGCAGGGATTACCCGCAAATGTCTCTGGAGGACTACCGCCAGTTTATTTATCCGAAAGACAGGGGCGGATGGAAATATTTACATTACGCAGTAGCAAAGGGCGCCGCAAAAACCTATGAAGAAGCCAATGCAACCATTTACAGTAAGTACGCGACACCGAACCATCTATCAGACTTTGGAGAATGCAATTTGGAGGACTTTTGTAAATTGGTTAAGCAGGCGGGTGGCGTTCCTGTTCTGGCTCATCCGGGATATTTATATGAACGGAATCCGGATGGATTCGCAAATGTACTAAAAGAAATGAAAGCATATGGAATAGAAGGAATTGAATGCTTTTACCCGTCACATTCAAAAGATATTACAGATGCCTGTGTCCGTTTCTGCAAAGGGAACGACATGAGGATCACCGGAGGGTGCGACTGTCATGGAGATTTCGACCCAAGCGAAGGCTTTACCATAGGAGCGTTAGCTATCTCTTTATCCATGCTGGACTTGCGAGGGATTCTGTAAGCGCTTGTGGCGCTAAAGGTAGTGAAGCAGATAAGGATTTCACAAGGCGCAAAAAGCTTCCCTCAGAGATGCTTATCCCCACGAAACACGCCGAGTGCTTTTTAATTTCTCTTACTTTTCCACCCCGCCCCGGAAAATTTTACAGTAGATTTACGGCTCCACCCCCATTTCCCGCAAAAAGGCCAGACTCTCCGCCATACACTGGAAAGCGTCCTTCTCCCACCGTTCCTGTTCCGCAAAAATCCACTTTACCCCGGTTTCTCTGCAAGCCCGGACGATGGGATCCCAGCAAATCACACCCTGCCCCGCCGGAACCAACTGCTCCCCGCCGCCCTCATCCGTACGGTAATCCTTGAAATGAACAAATTCAATCCTTCCCTGATACCGGTGCAGCCATTTCTCAGGATCCTCTCCCGCCTTGACCAGATGATAAATATCAAGCCCCAGTTGGAGAACATGGGGTGTATTTTCCATAAGAATCTCCACCCCGCTTCTGCCGCCGAAGCGGCGGTATTCCTGCACCCTGGGGTGAAAAGACACCACCTTTCCCATATCCTGCATCCGAAGCGCAAAATCCGTGAGCTCCCCGGCAAAGGCCAAGCAGCCTTTCTCCGTCAGAAACTGCTCCGGAATCCCGCTGACACAGATATTTTTGCTCCCGCACAGCTCATGGAGCCGCAGCGTAGAGTCAAGGCGGCTGACCACCTCCTGATAGTAGTCCTGTGTGGAGACGCTTTTCAGTCCTGAGCGTTTCAGGGCGGCTGCTATCGTCTCCGGAGAAATCTCCGGATTAATCCACTGCAATTGGACGATACGGTAGCCAATGTCCCATAGCTTTTCAAAGGTTTCTTCCATCTGCTCCGGAGTCTGAAGATAGGCTTTCAGGCTGGAAAGCTGTGCTCCTGCTGTAACCATATTTTTCTCACCTCCATAAGCGCAAATCCCAACAAATTCTGTCCTCTCCATTTACCCATATCAAATCTGTTCTCATCCGACATGCTAAGGCCAATTCCCCAAATTTTGTCCATCACTGCACATTCTGCCAAAACAGAGTTCCCCGTTGTCAGCAATCGCGACCTTAACTCTTCATTCTGACTGAATTTTTGAACCAATCCATTATAGACAATGACCTGACGCATGCCGCTCCATATCAGATCATTGTAGCCGGACACAGCTCTCCCCAACGCCTTTATTTTACCCACATTGTCCGTTTTCAGAATTTCAGATACAATCAGTTCATCCTGAAACAAGTGTGCTTTACGATACATCATATACTGTTCCATGGACGAAAACGTGATATGGTCCATCTCAAACTTTGACGGATACCAGTTGCTTAAATATCCGTTTTCTTCATCAGGATTATGGAAACATATGATTTTTTTATTTGACAACCTGCTCACCTACTTTCTTCACTGCCAGATCCAATTCTAAATCATGCAGCCCGTTGTATGCAGCATAAATAAAATCCAATGGTATTCGTTCGATCACTTTCCTGCTGCTTATATTATAAGACCATTGAAAATACGCATAAAACTGTCCTATCCAGTTTACGGAAAACCCTCCAATTGCATCACCGCACTTTGGCATAAAATGATCTGTTTTACAGAAATAATCCCATAAAGCTTTTGCATCAAGAGTACATACATACGCCTGTCCATGATCAATATATTCTCTTGTCTTACTTTCCATATATTTTTTTATAAAAAATTTTACATCTATCCCTGGTTCATATTCTGCTACTTCCTCAAACAATTTTCCCTGCGTTTCGACTACTTCCTTTAAATAAGACTCTGCATATGCATACATGATTTGCCTCCAATTTCTAAATTAATGTGCTGAATACATTTTCTATCTTATTTTTATCTGAATTGATTAGTTCTTTCATCTTGATCCGTGCAGCCACATCCCTTTCATTGTACTTTTGATTAAACTCGCGGTAATCCACGCAAGTCAATCCATCTGCAATTTCCTCTAGCTGTGAGTATGCCTTTTCCGACTTAATACAATATTGCACTCCCAAACCACCAAGGCAAAGCAATTCTTCCAGAATCTCTACGTCTACTTCATCCCTCACAAAAGCCTTTGCTATATAAAAATAGGATGCATTTGCCCTCCATCCTTTTATAACATCCCATTCTGATGTGTTTATGCCATATTTTTCTATGAACTTAGCAGATAAAAGCCTGTAACGTTTTGAATCGTCTGCCTGTCTGTGTTTCATAAGCTCTGCCAGCCACGATAATATATTTTTTTCTGAAAAATCCAGTATTGACAAGCCGGATATGTCAAGCTCATATTTGTGTACCCATCCACTTATGCTGTTTGGATTACACACCGCCCACTCCTTGGCTAATTCAATATGTTCCGTCAAATAGAATCCTCTTCCATAATCATGCCTGTCCTCACCCAAACCATAAGTAGGAATAATTTTTTTATCAGGACTTCCATGGTATAATACAATTTTATGTTCCATCTTTCCCCCATATCGCTTCAAATAATCTACAAATATCTTTCATTATACTATCACCATATCACAACCACAACGCTTCGCTCAAAATTTTCTGAGCCCTGACGTCCTCCGTACACACCATTTTTACCAAAAACCACGCCCGTTCCTCCTCTGTCATTTCCGCAATTTCCAATCCCGCCTGAGAGCTCTGAAAATTCTGGATAATACTACCCAGGCATTCGCCTTTGTATTTTGCCAGTTCCATGGCCTCCTGCCAAGCCCGGCGTTTCCTTTCCAGCATTTCAAGCAAAGCCCCTTTCCCAGCCCCTCCGTCAATAATCGTTTTGATCTCGTCAAGGGAAAATCCCAGCGTCTTTAATTCCAGCAGGGCGTTTAGCTGCTGCACCTGCTCTGCCGAATAGTAGCGATACCCATTGGCAGGGTCTACCTTTACCGGCCTGATAATCCCTTTCTTTTCATACAAGCGGATTGCCTTTCTGGAAATTCCGAAAAAATCCGCAATTTCACCGATTAACATAAGATCATTTTTCACACTTGCTCTCCTATTCCTCCAATGTATCCTTGATTCTCTTAACGCAGACGGAATTCACTTTCAGATTATTGAAACAGGTAACGAACATCAGCGTTCCCGCCAAGACGCCTCCTCTGGCCTGAAAACAGTAGACTACGTCCGAAAAGGCCATTGTCCCCTTTTCGATCAATCCATATCCTGCCAGCAAAAGGGTAAGGTATCCTCCAATCCACAACAGGCTCATGCCCATATTGCCAAAAGCCTTCCTCACATGCATTTTCATGTTGACCTCCAATAATCTTCTGCTGTATTCCTCGCAGTTTTTCATCATCAACGCCCCGGCGTCATACAATAAGATTGTCTCCGCCTCTGCAATCAACGGCTTAATGGAAGAAGTACTTTCCGCCATAGCATTTTGGGATTTTTCCTTTAATTGGGGAACAGCTTCAAGCACGATCTTATCGTTAATCAGCAACTGGGGAAAAATAAACATCCACGTCGCCCCCAACAAAAGCGGGCTGCTCCTAAAGAGCAAAAAGGAGGACAACAGCGTATTGACCACGGAAACTGCCAGGTGGGGAAGATTCATCGCCCCGTTCATCATGAGAAAAGCCCCGTGTATATCGCTGTTCCATTTCGTGATCCATTCTCCGCCCAATCGAGATTCTATCCGTTTCAGGGGCAGGCTCAAAATTTTTCCCAGCAGTTCCTTTTGAAGCCATGCCTCTGCTTTGGCTGAAAATGCCGCATAACTGCTCCACACAATTCCATTATAAAGAAAAAGCATTGCACATAGCAAGCCATACCCCACACATATTTTCAGCAGGGAAGTGCTATCCTGCCTTTCCACACAGCCCCAGACAGATCGCAGCAGATTTGCCAGCATCCAGGTTCGAAAAGCGTCGAAAGGCGCTCTGAGCAACAGTAAAAACAGGTATTTACGACGGATTCCCATCCTCTTTAGCAACTTTCCCAAGTCACTCATGCACCAGTTTTCCCCCTTTCATTCGATAAACGGTATAACTCTCATCCAGTGTCTCCCGATGGTGTGTCACATGAATTACCGTCCTGCCCACCATCAGCCTACTCAGGGCATCCAGAACCGAGTATCCCGTATCCTGATCCAGAGCAGAAGTGGGTTCGTCCAGCAAAACAACAGGCGCATCTTTACAAAGCGCTCTGGCGATCTGAATTCTCTGTGCCTGTCCGCCGGAAACCTGACCGCCCCGCTCCCCCACATAAGTGTCCAGCCCCTTTGGCAGCTTCTCAATCCAATTCACAAGGCTTGCATTTTCACAGGCAGCCCATACTTTTTCTTCCGGAATATCATGACCGCAGGTAATATTATCCCTTATGGACAGTGGAAAAAGACCGCTGCGCTGCATGACGAGGGCGGTCCGCCGCCTGATCTTTTCAGGCGAGCACTCGCCTGCTATCATTATTTTTCCGCAATCAGGTTCATAAAGTCCGGCAAGTATCTTCAATACCGTGCTTTTGCCGCACCCGCTTTCCCCCACGATTCCAATATGTTCGCCTGCTTCTGCGCCAAGAGACAGGTTCCTGATCACCCTATGGTCTTCATAGGAAAAAGAAATATCGTCTAGGCGCACTGCATATCGTCCCATAACTTCTCCTTTCACCGTTCCTTTCCCCTCTCCTCCAGAGCATGTTTGAAAATTGCTTTCTGCCAGATGTGGGTCACAGTTTGTGGAAATGAATTTTCAAACACGTTTCAGCACCAGCTTTCCCTCCAGTCCTTGGGCGGATGCGTCAAACTGCCGGAACGCGGCATAAATGCCCGGCATATTTTGCAGGAATCCGGAAACATTTCCTGACAGATTGATAAAGATATAAAAAGTCCCTGTAGTGATCTCCTTGTTTATGGCCATAAATCCCCCCGCTCCAAGCAGCAGCAAAAGCGGTACGAACGAAAGTACCCCCGAGAGTGACATCAGCCTGGCGCAAACCCTTTCCTTTTTGACGTTTGCCCTCTCCCATTCCGTCAGTTCCTTTCCCATCATGTTTTTCACCAGTTTACAGGCCCCGTACACCTGGATCACTGGAAATAAATCCAAAATCAACTCTGCCACACCGTTCATTTTTTTCTTACGCTCCTGGCAATACCGGGTATAATCCTTAATGACCCTGCTGGAAAAAGCGCAATAAAAAATCAGTGGAATTACCGGAACGATAGAAATCACCGCCAGCTTCAAATTTTGACAGAGCAAAAATACTACGGTGACCATGAAGGTTGCGAATTGCTTCATTATGGGAAAAAGATTTTCATGCAGATAATCAGAAATTTCCTTCATCTCATTTTGCATGGCCGACTGCTCTTCCCCCACATTCAGCTTAAGCAGCATTCGAATATCGCTTTGTAAGTAATACCTGGCATATCCCATCCGCATATCATGGGCAAAAATCTCACAGGTATAGGAGGAGATACAGGACGATAAATACTCGCTTAAGAACTGCAAAAGAATCACGAAGATTCCGGCAGGCAAAATTTCCAAAGCGCTGCTCCTTATGCCGCCGGAGCCAAAAGAGACTGCCTCCTCCAAAAAATTCAACATTTCTGCAAGAAATTTGTTCCACCATACGCTTAAAATAGCAGTTAAAATGGTGATCAGCGCTGCTGCCATAAAAAGGAGTCTGTGCAGTTTAATCAGCTTCTTTATGATTTTCAAAATGCTCCTCCCGGCTTCGTCTGAATACAAAGCAGTTTTCCTTCTAAAGTACCGTTTCAGGTTAAGTCTAAACTATGCCCCAGGAGTAAGGTCAAGCATTTTTCTGTTTCGCTCCCTATCATTACATGGTATAATAGAAGTGTACTGATGCGCACGCAGGTCGCCAGGCATTCTCGGCATAGACGCCGGCGAGATAAATTCCGGCTTGTGACTTGTGAGTATACGAAATTACTGGAGGATAAGTTCGAAAGTAAACTTTCAAACTGCTTATTGGCGGCAGTACCGCGAGCTACGCTTGCGGTATGCAGGGGATATATAAATGAACAACATTATAAATATTTCAAATCATTTTTGGATTTTTGAAGAAAACGGCGTCCGCTCATTTTTATTTGAAGGAGAGAAACGGGCAATGCTGGTGGATACCGGATTTGGCACATTGCCGATTCTTGATATGGTCAGAGAGCTGACAAATTTACCTGTATTTTTGGTGAACACCCATACGGATAGGGATCATACGGGAGGTAACAAGGATTTTAATCCGGTATATATGCATCCAGCGGAAATGGATCATTATAAAAACGCGCTGCCAGATGGCTGTCAGATGGAGCATGTCCACCCTCTTTGGGAAGGGGAGATTCTTGATCTGGGGCACTGGAAATTTGAGGTAATTCTGACTCCCGGCCATACTCCGGGGAGTATTATGCTCTTGGAGCGTGAAAAGCGTATGCTCATTTCAGGGGATTCCATCCAGAATGGGGACATTTATATGTTTGGAGCAGGACGCAATATGCCTGCCTACCAGAGCAGCCTCAAAAAAATGATCGCCCTATCGGATACCTTTGATTCTGTGTGGCCCTCCCATGGAGATTTTCCCTTAAAGGCAGATATTATTCCGGGCATTTTGCAGGGGACACAGGAGCTGATGGCAGGGAAATTAACGGAAGAGGAACCGCCCCGGCCTATGCCGTGTAAAAGGTATGTTTGCGATGTTGCGGGGTTTTTGTATCGGTTTGAATAACCGCAGCCAGATACTCTGCAATCCCGTCCTCATCATTGCTTCCGATCACACAGTCCGCGTTTTCCTTGACCTCCCTGAGAGCGTTTCCCATGGCAACGCCTTTTCCGCATAACCGAAGCATTCCAATATCTACATAATCATCGCCAAAAGCCATGATTTCTTTTTCCTTTATTTTGCATGCCGCACATACTTCTGTGATCGCCCGCTCTTTTGTTGCGGTCTTTTTGGTGAACTTATACCAGTACCCATCCGAAAAACGCACGCAGTCGCATTCGTCCAACAACTCCTGCAGCCGCCTTGCCTGGCTGTCCTCAAAAATCTCCACACACATTTTCAGGGAATTTTCTTTAAACCCTTCAAAATCCGTATAAATGCTGTCCCCCCAGCTTTGATCCTGGGCTTTAGGGTCGCTTCTGTAATTCCAATAATGAGAATCTATGGTATCAATTGTGATCTGGCAGTCCCTGCCGCATACTTCTCTGGCAAGGGCAATCATCCGCCTGGTTTCCTCTGTGGAAAACTCCGCCCTATAGACATACCTGCCATTATATTTGGCCAAAGCCCCGCCGCTTGTAATCAATATGTCCGGCTGCAATTCCTTTATAAAAAATAAGGTGTTTTGCTCCCCTCTGGAGGTACACACGCCGATCAGCTTCCCCCTTTCCCTGCATTCCTGCAAGGCTTTCAGCGTTGCCTGTGAGATGGTTTTGTCGCTGCGGAGC
This sequence comes from uncultured Lachnospiraceae bacterium, assembly GCA_949949005.1. GTDB lineage: Bacteria > Bacillota > Clostridia > Lachnospirales > Lachnospiraceae > Suilimivivens. The sequence continues at coordinate 103,641 of CATLHM010000004.1, read as the reverse complement.
AATGTTCCGTCCAGATCAAATAAAAGCAGTTTGTAGTGTTCCATCCTTCTTCCTTTCCGCATCAAGCTTTTTTACAGTATATCCTTCATAACCTTCCAAGCGATGTCAAACGTAAGATTATAATTCAGGACAGTTCCTTCCAGCACAAAGTCAGCCTTTACATCAGCATCCAGACTTTTCCCCAGATTTTGAAGACTTTTGCAAAAGGTATGATACCGGTTAATAGATTTGTTTCCCATATTTTCTTATATCCTCTAACAAAAAATCGTTGTGTATACTTTCATATTCAAAAATGTCAATTTTGCGAAGGGTGTCAATTTCCATCAGTTCTTCCTCCAACTGCAATATGTCTCCGCATCCATAAACCACAAAATCAATATCGCTTGTGGCCGTGGCCGTACCCGTGGCAAAAGAACCAAACAAATCCAGCCGCATGACTCCATTTGCCCTGCATACTGCAGTGACTTTATCAATCACTTCGAAATTGGCATGAGATGTGTGTTCCCGTCTGCAATCTTCTCATGAAAGGCTGTCTTTTGAGGCATACCTGCCACCACCTCTCTTTCTTAAAGGCTTGAATTTTCTCAATGTTATTAAACTAAGGGAACGGACAAAATCGCCCGTCCCTTTCCTCTACGGTTTCAAATTACTTCCGGAGAAATCCCCGGATCGTCAGCACAACTGCCAGAATCAATACCCCTATTGTCATGGCCGCCGCAATCACAAAAAAAATTGCGGAAAAGACAGGGATTCCATGGCCGCCTTCCCCACCTGAAAAAATCATAAAATCCAGCCGGATACCGATCCACACGAAGAAAATACTGACCAAAAGCTGTCCTGGAATCAGCAGCAGCCACAACAGCGAAGAGCCATTGTTTCGTTTCATCCTGTCTTACCCCTTTCCTTTTACCGCTTCAGACCGCTCCGTCTGTCCCTCCGTTTCCGCAGTCGGGCAAATTCGCTCTCGGCGCACCCCGCAAAAGCCACCGGCATTTTGGCCTGCATTCTCGCTTTACAGATACGGATGCCCATACGCGGAAGGTTCCGGCCCTGCATACAATCCATAAGGATCACAGATCCAATAGGTTCCGTCGAGATTGACCCGGCACCACTGATGGGCCCACTGGTTCTCGTTCACGTGCTCATAGGAATAGCCCAGCATATTCAAACACAGTCCCGTGGTTCTCGCGCTTCCGGCACAGGATGCGGCTCCCAGGATCAGATAGCCGTAAGGGTCATTATAGTGATCTGTGGATGTGGAATATGCCATCCCGTTATCGAACCTTTCCCTTAATGTTTTCTGGATTCCCTTAAGCTGATCCTCCGCACTCAATCCTACTAGGGGCTGCACGATTGCCAGCGCTGCATCATAGGCTGCCTGGAACTCCTCATTTGTCATTTTTTTCTTAATACTCTTATAGTTTGCCAACTGGTCAAGGGGAACAATGCCCTCCGCCGTCGTCTGCGCCGATGTTGTCTGCTGGGCCGTTACTGTCACCGTCGTGTCAGCGATCCCGTCAACCTCCGCCCCGCCCTTCGCTCCGGCATAGGGGAGCCTGCCCTCCTTCTGCCCATAGATGAGATAATGGTTGTACAACGCATTCACATCCGTTCCCAGAGCGTTTACCACATCGGCATAGGTTGCCGCATAAAATGCAGGGTCAAATTTTTCCGCCGCAAATGCCGACACCGATCCGGCGCAAAACATCATCCCGGCTACGGCGATGCCGACTGCCCTCAACATAAGCTTTCTTCCAAATTCGCTGCTTCTTTTCATTTCTGCCTCCTGTTCATGTCAATCCATTCACACCGCAAAACGGTGAATAACAATTAACATAAAGATTGTCTGCTTACAGTCTATTACTTAATAGGAAATTCTGTCAACAGAAAACATGATTGCTTTCAGCTTTATATTTCAAGGCTATTCTTATCCATTAAGAAATCAAATACACTCATTACAAGTATACCGTCATCATTATAAAGAGGCGCCAGAGCATCCTTGGTTATGATAATTTTTTTGAAAGCATCCTGAGTCATAAGCAATGATTTCATTTCCTGCTCTCTTTTCGCTTCGTCCGGTATTGCAAATGCTGATTGAATATAATAACGTTTTGATCCTTTATTGCATACAAAATCTATTTCTCTCTGCTTTCTGATCTTCCTGCCATCTTTGTCTACTTCATTTGAGACTACTACCCCAACATCAATATTATATCCACGAACCTTTAACTCGTTAAAAATGATATTTTCCATCGCATGGGTCTCCTCAACCTGTCTGAAGTTAAGCCGTGCATTTCTAAGGCCCAGGTCAGTAAAATAGTACTTCGATGGGGTATCAATGTATTTTTTCCCTTTAATATCATATCTGAGCGCACTGTCAATCAGAAAAGAGTCCTCAAAGTAGTCAATATATTTCTTTATTGTATTCTGACTGATTTTTTTATTTTTTACGCTTTTAAATGTCGCGGAGAGCTTGTTTGGGTTCGTCAGAGAACCCACTGCCGAGGACAAGATATTAAGCAGTTCTTCAAGTTCCGATTTATTTCTGACCTTATTCCTCCCAACGATATCAGAAATATACGTTTCATCCAATAACCTTTTCAGAAAATCTACTTTCTGTTCAGAAGTGGTAAAAGCCTGTACCAGAGGAATCCCTCCATAAAGAACATAATCCCTCCATCCGGACATTCTTTCTCCCGAATATATGCTCATATATTCCGCGAATGTAAGCGGATGCATATTCACCTCGTCACCTCGTCCCCGGAATTCAGTAATAATATCTTTTGAAAGAAATTTAGCGTTACTTCCTGTAACATAAACATCAACATTTTTTATTCTTGAAAGGCTGTTCAAGACCGCTTCAAAATCGCCCAGAAGCTGCACCTCGTCAAGTAACACATAATACATTTTTTCATCTTTAATCTGTGATCTCAAATATGGATAAAAAACCTTTGGATTCCTATACTCCCCATTCTCATATAAATCAAATGCCATCTCAACTATATGATCATCCGGAATTCCTTCCTCTGCCAGATGCTTACGGAAAAAATTGAACAGAAGATACGACTTTCCACATCTTCGAATCCCTGTTATCACCTTGATCAGTCCATTATGTTTCTTTGATATTAACTTATCGAGATAAATATCCCTGCGTATTTCCATAATTCTCCCCGTCCATTTTATAAAAATGCAGAATTCCGCTTTTTTCTTCAATAGACATTCTATTACACTTCTTTTCAAAGAGCAATAGTATAATGAAATCTTTTGCGGAATTCTGCATTTTTTTCAATAGAATTTATAATAGAATTTGTCTTTCCTCACATCATCACAAATTCGTATACCCCATCAAACTCTCATCCACTGCCCTTGCGGCCTGTCTTCCCTCCCGGATGGCCCACACCACCAAAGACTGTCCCCGGTGCATGTCCCCGGCGGCAAACACATTTTTCACCGAAGTCTCATACTGCCCCGGTGCGGTACTCACATTGGTTCTCTTATCCAGGTTCACCTTAAAGGCGTCCGTCACATACTTCTGGCTCCCCAGAAAGCCTGCGGCGATCAGCACGATCTCTGCGGGAAGGGTCTGCTCGGAGCCTGGGATCTCGGTCATCTTCATGCGTCCTGTCTCCGGCTCCTTCTCCCAGGAAAGCTTTACGATCTTAACCGCTTTCAAGTTTCCGTTTTTGTCCTTCACGAACTCTTTCACGGTGGCCTCATAGATACGCGGGTCGTGTCCGAAGAGAGCGATGGCCTCCTCCTGGCCGTAATCGGTCTTGCAGATTTTCGGCCACTCCGGCCAGCGGTTGTTTTCCGCGCGCTGATCCGGCGCTTTGGGCATCATCTCGATCTGGGTCACGGACTTACAGCCGTGGCGGATACTGGTGCCCACACAGTCGTTTCCGGTATCGCCGCCGCCGATGATCACCACGTTTTTACCCTTGGTGCTTACAAACTTTCCGTCCTGGAAATTTGAGTCCAAAAGGCTCTTTGTGTTCGCTTTCAGGAAATCCACCGCAAAGTAAATTCCCTTGGCATCCCGCCCCGGGGCGTTTATGTCCCTTGGATTGGAGGCGCCGCAGGCAAGCACCACCCGGTCAAAATCCTTCAGCAGCTTTTCCGCTTTCAGATCCTTTCCCACATCCGTACCTGTGACGAAGGTAACGCCCTCCGCCTCCATCACCTTGATCTTCCGCTCCACAACCTGCTTTTCCAGCTTCATGTTGGGAATGCCGTACATGAGAAGTCCTCCCACACGGTCGGAGCGCTCAAAGACCGTAACGCTGTGCCCCCGCTTGTTGAGCTGGTCTGCCACCGCAAGGCCCGAGGGGCCGCTCCCCACCACGGCCACAGTCTTTCCCGTCCTAACCTTGGGCGGTCTCGGGTCGGCATATCCTTTTTCGTAAGCATTTTCGATGATGGCATACTCATTCTCTCTGGTTGCCACCGGTTCCCCGATGAGGCCGCAGGTGCAGGCCGCCTCACACAGGGCCGGACATACCCGGGAAGTAAATTCCGGGAAGCTGTTGGTCTTCACCAGGCGGTTGTAGGCCTGCTCCCAGTTTCCGATATAGACCAGATCATTCCACTCTGGCACCAGATTGTGCAGCGGACAGCCGCTGGTCATGCCGCAGATGGTCATTCCCGACTGGCAGAAAGGGACGCCGCACTCCATACACCTGGCTCCCTGGAGCTGCTGCCGCTCCCTGGGAAGATGCTCGTGAAATTCCTGAAAATCCCTGATCCTTTCCCTGGGGCTTCTGTCCTTTGATACCTCTCTTTTATAATCCATAAATCCGGTTGGTTTACCCATTGTTACACCCTTGCTCCTTTCCGATTCCGAAGATTATTGATTACTTTGAACGACCTTAAGTCCGCTCACAGTAACGGTTTTTACTTCGCCGCCTTCATGGCATAAAAAGCCTCGATCTGCGCCTGCTGCGCACTGAGTCCCTTTTCTTCCATCTGTACGATGCTGGTAAGAATCTTTTCATAATCATAGGGAATGATCTTCTTAAATTTAGGAAGATATTCCTTGAAATGATCCAGTATCAGCTTCCCTTTCGCGGAATTGGTCAGAGCCACATGCTCCTTGATCATTTCCTTCAGCTCGATTACGTCGTACTTGGAGGTCACTTCATAGGAGGAAACCATCTCCTTATTCAGGCGGATATACAGATCGTTATCCTCATCCAGCACATAGGCGATGCCGCCGCTCATGCCTGCCGCAAAATTCTTACCTGTGGGGCCAAGCACCACCACACGGCCTCCCGTCATGTACTCGCAGCCGTGGTCGCCTACACCCTCCACCACCGCAATAGCGCCGGAATTTCTCACGCAGAACCTCTCTCCCGCCACGCCGCCTATAAAAGCCTTTCCGCTGGTGGCCCCATAGAGCGCAACGTTTCCTATTATAATGTTTTCCTCCGCCTTAAAACGGCTTCCCTTGGGAGGATAAACCACCAGCTTTCCGCCGGAAAGCCCTTTTCCAAAGTAATCGTTGCTGTCCCCTACCAGCTCCAGGGTAAGTCCCCTGGGAATAAAAGCGCCGAAGCTCTGGCCTCCCGCCCCGCTGCAGAGCACCCGGTAGGTATCTTCCTCCAAATCGTCCCCAAGCCTTCTGGTAATCTCCGAACCAAGGATGGTGCCGAAAGCTCTGTCCGTATTTTTCACGTCCACCTCGAGGCTGCGTTTGCTTCCTGCGTCAATGGACTTGTTGAGCTGCTTTAACAACACCCTCTCGTCCGCTGTGTTTTCCAGCTTAAAGTCATAAACCTGCCTGGGATCAAAGGTCACTTTCTCTTTTCCTCCCGCATAGGGATTGGAGAGAATCTGGCTTAAGTCCACCTTGCTCTGGCGTTCTGTCAAGTCCTCCCTGACCCTGAGAAGCTCCGTGTGCCCCACCAGCTCATCCACGCTACGCACTCCCAGCCTTGCCATATACTCCCGCAGCTCCTGGGCAATAAAGCGCATGAAGTTCATCACATATTCGGGCTTTCCCCGGAAATTTTTGCGCAACTCCGGATTCTGGGTAGCCACGCCTACCGGACAGGTATCCAGGTTGCAGACACGCATCATGACGCATCCCATGGTTACCAGGGGAGCCGTTGCAAAGCCAAACTCCTCCGCCCCTAGGATCGCCGCAATGGCCACGTCCCGGCCGCTCATAAGCTTTCCGTCGGTTTCGATCCTCACTTTATTTCTAAGACCGTTCATAATCAGAGTCTGATGGGTTTCTGCCAGTCCCAGCTCCCAGGGAAGCCCTGCGTTGTGGATAGAACTTCTGGGCGCCGCCCCCGTACCGCCGTCATAACCGGAAACCAGAATCACCTGTGCCCCGGCCTTGGCCACACCGGCGGCTACCGTTCCCACACCCGCCTCGGAAACCAGCTTCACGCTGATCCTTGCCTGCTTGTTGGCATTTTTCAGATCATAGATCAGCTCCGCCAAATCCTCTATGGAATAAATGTCATGATGGGGCGGCGGGGAAATCAGGCTGACCCCCGGCGTGGAATGTCTGGTCTTGGCAATCCAGGGATACACTTTTCCTCCCGGCAGATGCCCCCCTTCTCCCGGCTTGGCTCCCTGAGCCATCTTGATCTGAATCTCCTCTGCGCTGACTAAGTACCTGCTGGTAACCCCAAACCGTCCCGAGGCCACCTGCTTGATGGCAGAGCATTTGTTGACCCCATCGGCCCCCACCGTAAGACGTTCCGGCTCCTCTCCCCCTTCCCCGGAGTTGGAGCGGCCATGGAGACGGTTCATGGCGATTGCCATAGTCTCATGGGCCTCCTTTGAGATGGAACCGTAAGACATGGCTCCTGTCTTGAAGCGGGTCACGATGGAATCCACGCTTTCTACCTCATCAATGGGAACCCCCTTTTCAGGGAAATTGAAATCCATGAGCCCCCGGAGATTTTTTACCGAAGTTTCATCATTGACCAGCGCGGTATATTCTTTAAAAAGCTGGTAATCCCCTCTTCTGGTAGATTCCTGCAACAGATGGATGGTGGCCGGATTGTAAAGATGCTCATCCGCCCCGCTGCGCATTTTGTGGTGTCCCAGACTATCCAGCGTCAGGTCATTGGCGAGCCCAAGGGGGTCAAAGGCCTGGGAATGCAGATCGTCCACCTGCTTTTCAATGTCCTCCAATGTAATACCCCCAACCCGGCAGACCGTATGAGGGAAATATTTGTTGATCACTTCCTTGTCGATTCCAATAGCCTCAAAGATCTGGGAGCCCTCATAGGACTGGATGGTGCTGATCCCCATCTTGGAGGCAATCTTTACAATACCGTGGAGAATGGCATTGTTGTAATCCTCCACCGCCGCATAGTAATCCTTATCCAGCATATGGGAGTCGATCAACTCCTTGATGGATTCCTGGGCCAGATAGGGATTGATGGCGCAGGCCCCGTAGCCCAAAAGGGTGGCAAAGTGGTGAACCTCCCTGGGTTCCCCGGACTCCAGGATCAGGGCCACGCTGGTTTTTTTCTTGGTCACCACCAGATGCCGGTTCAGGGCGGAAATGGCAAGCAGGGAAGGAATGGCCACGTGGTTTTCGTCCACCCCCCGGTCGGAAAGCACCATAATATTCACCCCGTCCCGGTATGCCCGATCCACCTCCACGAAGAGACGGTCAATGGCCCTCTCCAGTCTGGTGTTTTTGTAATAGGTAATGGGAATCACCTCCACCTTGAAGCCGTCCTTTTTCATGCTCTTGATCTTCATCAGGTCTGTGTTGGTCAAAATCGGGTTATTCACCCGGAGCATGTTGCAGTTCTTGGGAATCTCCTCCAAAATATTTCCGTCCGTTCCCACATAAACCGTGGTGGAGGTCACGATCTCCTCCCGGATGGCGTCGATGGGAGGATTGGTCACCTGGGCAAAAAGCTGCTTAAAATAATGAAACAGAGGATGATGGGTCTTGCTCAGCACCGGAAGGGGGGTATCCACTCCCATGGCCGCAATGGCCTCCCCGCCCGTTCTTGCCATGGGAAGGATGCTGTTTTTGACTTCCTCGTAGGAATAGCCAAAAGCCTTCTGCATCCGCTGCCGCTCCTGGGGGCTAAACTCCGGCACCCTTTCATTGGGAATCTTCAGATCATGGAGATATACCAGATTCCGATCCAGCCATTCCCCGTAGGGCTGCCTCGAGGCGTAGGTTTCCTTCAGCTCATCATCGTCAATCACTTTTCCTCTCACCGTATCCACCAGCAGCATTTTGCCGGGGCGGAGCCGCTCCTTTACCAGGATCCTGGCAGGGTCAATGTCCAGCACCCCCACCTCTGAGGACAAAATAAGCTGATCGCCATCGGTGATCATGTACCGGGAAGGCCGCAGGCCATTCCGGTCAAGCACGGCCCCCATCACATCCCCGTCGCAAAACAGAATGGAGGCCGGGCCATCCCAGGGCTCCATCATGGTCGCATAATACTGATAAAAATCCCTTTTGTGCTGAGACATGGTCTGGTTGTTGGCCCAGGGCTCGGGAATGGTAATCATCACCGCCAGCGGCAGATCCATACCGCTCATCACCAGAAATTCCAGGGTATTGTCCAGCATGGCCGAATCGGAGCCCGCCGTATTCACCACCGGAAGCACCTTGTGCAAAAGCCCCTTTAAATGCTCCGACTCCATATTTTCCTCCCGAGCCAGCATCTTATCCGCATTGCCCCGGATGGTGTTGATCTCCCCGTTATGTACGATAAACCTGTTGGGATGGGCCCGCTCCCAGCTTGGATTGGTGTTGGTGGAAAAACGCGAATGCACCATGGCAATGGCCGATTCGAAATCCTTATCCTGCAAATCCGTAAAAAAGGTGCGCAGCTGCCCTACCAGAAACATCCCCTTATACACGATGGTCCGGCTGGATAAAGACACCACATAGGTATTGTCCGAGGACTGCTCAAAGACCCGCCTCACCACATACAGAAGCCGGTCAAAGGCAACCCCCTTCTCCACCTCCGCCGGCTTTTTGATAAAGGCCTGCATGATATGAGGCATACACTCCACAGCCTTATGCCCCAGCACGGAAGGCTCGGTGGGCACTTCCCGCCACCCCAGGAAAGTAAGCCCCTCCTTTTCCACAATGATCTCAAACATTTTTTTTGCCTGGTTCTTGCGCAGCTCCTCCTGGGGAAAGAAGAACATGCCGACGCCGTACTCCCTCTCACCTCCGATGGCAATCCCCAAAGGGGCCGTCACCTTCTTAAAAAACTTATGGGGAACCTGCGTCAGGATTCCAACCCCGTCGCCGGTTTTGCCCTCCGCGTCCTTCCCGGCGCGATGCTCTAAATTTTCCACAATCTTAAGGGCGTTTACCACTGTCTCCCGGCTCTTCACCCCTTTCATATTCACGCAGGCCCCGATCCCGCAGTTATCATGCTCAAATTCCTGCCGGTATAAGGGCGCCTTGGGATGAGTATTTTTTACATCAAACATGTCTTTTTCCTCCTTATTCAAAAGAGTTTGTTTTTGTCCCACAAAAGCTTCGGATATTTTATGGGACGAAAAAACAGGTCGCAAAGGGGCTCTCCTGTACGCTCCTTTGCGACCTGTATGTTATAATATACACCTGTTTTCACCGGTTGTAAATAACGAATATTTGGTAAATTGTCTGATTATTTGTTAATTATATATCTATTCTGTTATTATGAGTCTTTTTGTTGTTTTTGGTGCTAAATTTCTGTCAATTATTTTTTTGTTGTTTTTTACGAAATTTGTGTTATACTTTTCTTATGGGGCATTAGCGCAGTTGGGAGCGCGCCACACTGGCAGTGTGGAGGTCACGGGTTCAAGTCCCGTATGCTCCATTCTTTGTGGTAACGGGGGAGCCGCGAAATACAATCTCCCATTAGGAAATATTTATAAACTATGATTGATATCTGCTTTTTCTCTGCCTATAAAATGTCCTTTCAAATCTGTGCAAATGCTGTATCATTTTTAATACTCATAATTTAATACCTTATTATTTGTACTACAATATACTTTAATACCAGATAGATTATATTTCTTATCCAAATACGTAACTTGACTCTCCGAGAATATCGCCCCGTCTAAAATCGCCTCATCCAAATTAATGTTACCTATGCTTGCTCCTATAAACTTTGTACTTCTTAAATCCATACCTCCCAAATTTGCAGAATCCAACCTTGCATTGCTTAAATTCACATTAGTTAGCAGTAACTTTGATAAGTTTTTGCCTGCCAAATCAATTCCGGACAAATTAAGTTCATATCCATAATTATATTTCAAGTAATCGAAAATTTTACTATCGAACACAAAATTCCCATTATTCCACAGATGTATAATTTCGAGCATATTAGCGAATACATTCATTTCGCACTTTATTATATTTTTACAACGATCGGCCATATGATACGTCATGCCATCACGTATCATTAAATTAAATGTATCAAAAACACCGTTAAATGAATTTACATTTGCTTTTTGACTAACCTTGTACTTTAAAAACTCACAGATTTCTTCTGATAAATGATTGCAGTTTAGCAAGCCAGCAATTTCTCCGGCTAAATAATTTCTATCCCCGCATTGCCCTATTCTCTTAATGATATGTATATAAATGAATTCAGAAACAAAATACTCATATATAGATTTATGAATAAATTCAATATTTGTTTCTGTATTCTCAAATAAATGCTTAATCGGAAATTCTAAAATACTTACCGTATCTTTTTGGAACACTAATTCCGGAACTTTACAAGCTTCCGTTTTTAAATTCTGCTTATTATCTGCAAACATTTTGTATGCAATCTCACACAAAAATTTTAAATACTTTTCTATATTATCAGAATCCCTCATAATCTGTGAACCTTCACTATATTCATTTTTGCCATCATAAAACTTATCAAATATACCTCCTTCCTCTGCAAAAATTTTGTTATATAACTCCGGTTTAGTGTGGTTTTCATTAATATCTATGCCTGACATAATAGCCATATATAATATTACCGGAATCCCCAGCACCTCCAAGTTTAACTCCATTTTTTCTCTTCCAGTCAACCCTCTCCCTTTCATACTTCTGTAGAAAGCATCTACTTTATTTATATTAAATTCCTTAAGTTCAATAACATTTTGAAAGTGTGACGAATCTATATAAGCTGGCCTTGACGTTATAATGCACTTAAAATTTTTTCTATCCTTTATATCGTTAAAAAACACATGGAGCAATCTATTGCGAATATCTAACGATTTCATCTCATCGAATCCATCCAAAATCAAGATCTTATCATTCAAGTCTTTGTTTTCACATTCCAACTCATTACAGATAGCCTTTTGCAATCCCTGTTCCAATTCTTCGCTATCCCAATCACGAAACCGTAATATAATAAACCGATCATCGTCCTTATACTTATTTGCCATCCACGAAGTAATAGTTGATTTTCCTATACCTGGGGCGCCTGTAATAAGCATTGTAGATGTTCTCTCATATTCTGCAAATTCTTTAATAATTCCGTCCAGTGTACCAGAATATGAATAGCGCATTTTCTGAATAGCCTTATGTATCTCATAATCAGGCATAATAAATGCATCTGCTAAAGTTAACGGGTTTTCATCCGTATCCGCATGAAGGAATAATCTACCATTCCAAATATCAATATATTGTTGCTTTTTATTATTTTGGAACTTTTCCTTCTCACAATCCCTGTTTTTTAATTTATTATCCTTCACACTCATTTTCTGGATCTGCTCTAAAATCTTCAGTAGAATATTCAGTACCATTTGGCTGTTATCATCCAGCTTACTGAAATTCTCTTTCAAATAACCAGATATATTCTGTAATTCTGCATTAGTGTCATCAACAGAATTACTGATCTGTACCAAAACATCCTTTTCAAATTCTTCACTCTCTCGCACTAACTTAATTATTGTTTCCGCAATAACAAATAAGCATTGTTTAATCTCGCTTTCACATTCTATATAATCATTTCTATATTCTCTATATTTATTCCACAAAAAGGCACTCAAATTCATGCTATCATATCTGCATTGTTCAAGCACTTCATCCGTGATGCTAACCTTAAAAAATAAATCCTTTATCTCAACTATCACATAATCAATTTTATTTTCTGAAATCCCCATAGACTTCAAATTTTCTTCAGAAAGAATCCGGCCAATCTTAAATTTTTCTTTATCAATAAAGTCCGCAATCTCATTTATGCTTTTTTCAGATGCCTCATCTATTGAAATTCCAATCAAATCCTGAACTAATCCACTCCCAACCTTATCTCCTACCACCGCCTTTAATACTGCTGAGACAATTTTAATTGTAGTACTCATTTATACCCCACCTTATACATTTTTACACATTTGAAATATGTAAACCCTTCCATCAGGCAATTCCGAACATCTACAAACATCTCGCTTAAGAAATCCAGACACCTTCTCTTACAGACGAATTTGAAAAGCTAAGAAACGAAGTTGCCACACTCAAATCCTGTGGCAGCGTTTAATATACCCCAGACACACCCCCGCCCCCAGCAAAGAAACCACTATGACGCCAATACTTACCTCCCTGCTCATAGCCCCCAGACTATTATAGTAGGTCATGGCATAAATACTCACATTCGCCACGCCGTGAAAAAGCACAGGCGCTGCAAAGCTGCCGTATTTTTCGTAGGCCCAGGCGATCAAAAGCCCCAGAACCGTCCCGTAAAGGGCCTGTACCACATTTCCGTGGTAACAGCCAAAAAACAGGGAGGAGACCACCAGGGCAATGACATATCCAAAGCACCGTTTCATCCTGTTATAAATCAGTCCCCGGAATACGGCTTCCTCCGCCGCAGGCGACAGGATTCCATACAAAAAAAGCCCTACCACAAAATTTACCCCATATTGGGCCCTGGCCGTCTGCGCATATCCCTGAGAGCTTCCAGTCAGGCCTAGCAGCGAAAAGAGAAGGTTAAGGGATAACGCTGTCAAAAAGGCCAGCGCCCCTAGAACCATATAGCGGGTCACCACCGACTCCATGCCGCTCCTTGCAGGGTTGACCCCGGTTTCTGTCTCTTTGTACCCTTCATCCCCGGATACAGCGCTTCCTTCCTTTCCGGATACGACACTTCCTTGTTTTAAGGAACAGGTCTCCTCTTCCCCTCTTCCTCTGATTTCCCCCCGGATGGCCCGCCAGATAGCCGCCACGCCTGCTAAAATGGCAAATCCATTGATCAGGCCGTTTACCGTATAGGCATTGTCCGTCAGAAAAGAGGTCAAAGACTTGTTGCCGGAGGTCATAATCCCGTCAAGTCCGGCCCATAAAAGGATTTCCGCCCCATCATGAACCAGGAAATAAAACAAAAGCGGCAAAAGCAGATATGCCGTTTTGCGCAGGGAACCCCAGCCGGCAATCTCCTCCCTGCTCCATCTTATATTGATCATCCTGAAAAAATTACCCATTGTAATCTCCCTGCCCACCGGCAATCTCCGTCAAAGCTCTCCCAGAAGATAAGCTTCCAGCTCCTTCACCGTACCCGCAATAAACGCGGCGCCTGCCTCCTCCAGTTCTCCCGGCTTCGCGAATCCAAAGGCCACGCCTACCCCTGTAATTCCATTGGATTCGGCCCCCTGAATATCAAATTTTCTGTCCCCCACCATAGCGCAACTTTTATGCCGTTGTTCCTTGGGAAGCGTGAGCACTCCAAGCTCCTTAAGAGCCTCTTCCACCACTTCCTCCTTCGCCGATCTGCTTCCATCCATCCCGCTTCCCACAATCACAGTAAAAAATTGCTCTATCTCAAAATGTGACAAAATCCGGTGTACAAAATTGGTGGGTTTGCTGGAAGCAACGGCAAGGGAAATTCCCCTGTCCTTCAAGTTTGAAAGCATAGCGGGCACCCCTGGGAAAATGCGGTTTTCCAGTATACCAATGGGGGCAAATCGCTCCCTGTAGGCCGAGACGGCCTTTGCGGCCTGTTCCTCCCCAAAGCCGTAATACTCCTGAAAGCTGTCCTTTAAGGGCGGGCCGATGAATCCTTCCAGCTTTTTCAGGTCAGGCTCTTCTATCCCAAAAGAACGGAGGGCATACTGTACTGACCTGGTAATGCCCTCCTTAGGATCGGTCAAAGTGCCGTCTAAATCAAAAAGACAATATTTGAATTTGACCATAAATTGATCCACCCTATTTAATATTCAGTCCGGCAAGCAAATCTCCAAGGCTTGTGCCGAAACTTTCCTTCGAGCTGTATTTGGAGGTATCTACCTTTTCCACCGCTTCTGCCTCCTGCTCCTCGGAAACCGCCTTCATACTCAGTGAAATCTTTCCGTCGTTGGTGTTTAACACCTTCACCTTCACCGTATCTCCCACCTTCAATACCTCGGAAGGTTTTTTGATCCTTCTCTGGCTGATCTGGGATATATGCACCAGACCGCTTAAGCCGTCCTTCAAATCCACAAACGCGCCGTAGGGCTGCAGGCTTTCAACAGTACCTTCCAGAACCGTCCCCGGCACCAGCATGGCAACCTTGTGATCGTGGGCCTCTTTGGCCTGTTCCTTTAGGATTTCCTTTGCGGACAGTACCAGCTTTTCTTTTTCTCTGTCCACAGTTATGACCCGAACAGTCAATTCTTTTCCCTGGAAAACGCTCAGATCTTCCACATAAGAAATGTCTAACTGGGAAGCGGGGATAAATCCTCTGATTCCTTCCACCCAGGCAACCGCGCCTGCCTTCACGATCTCACTGACTTTTACGGTCAATTCAGTTTTTTCTTCCAGATAACGCTCCAGCACATCCCAGGCCAGCACCTCATTTGCCTCTTTTTTGGAGAGAAGGATATTTCCCTGTCCGTCATCCATCTTAACCACCGAGGCTTCGACTACATCTCCGATCTTCACATCATTTAAAACAGAGAAGCCGGGATCATTGCTCATATCCTCTGCCTTGATGATGCCCTGGGTGTAGTATTTCAGATCCAGAGTCACCTCGTTCTCGTTGACATCAATCACCGTTCCCTGGATCACGTCCCCCTCATTGATCTTCCGAAAGGAAGCCTCCAGTTCCACCTCGTAATCCTTCATTGATTCTTCCATCACTTTGTATATCCTTTCTTCAATATTATATTGCTTCTTTCTTAATCATAAGTCTGAGGTTATTCTGCCTCAGGAAGATAAGTCGGTGCATTCTTAGGACTTTTTCCCTTGATTACTTTGTGGTAATAGGAATAGGTCATGGCTTCCCGATCTCCAAAGAGCTCTGCACCCTTTACTTCTCCTAAAAATACGGTATGGGTTGCCGTCTCCATACTGTCAATCACCTCACAGGCAATATAGCCACAGGAATCTGTCACCACCGGCATATTATCTTCCACACTGTATTTTACCTCTGAAAACTTGTCCGAATCTTTCCCCGACCGGAAGCCAAAGGTTCCGATAATCAACGCAGGCGTATCTTCTGCCAGAATGGAAATGGCAAATCTTCCCGTCTCCTTGATACACTTGTTGGTGTAGTTGTCGTGATTGATGCTCACCGCAATGGTAGCAGGGGAAGAAGTGATCTGCATGGCACTGTTTGCCGTACATCCGGTAGGTCTCCCGTTATCCCAGGTGCTTACCACATAAACCCCGTAAGAAAGCTTGTGAAATACATTTTTGTTCATTTTATACCCTTTCACCTCACTCCGGCCAGGCCTGTCAGTAAAGCTTTTGCAGGTCTGACTCAGCTAAAATAGTAATAATTACTATTAAAGTGTAAATGCTTCCCCTGTAATTGTCAACTCAATATTAACCTGAATAGATGCATAAAAAAATATTTTCTGGAAGCCCGCCGCATGTTACTATAGTAGGCGACAGGATAATTTGTCGTTCACTATCATAATATACGGCAGGCCAAACAAACAGCCTGGCAAACATCCACCAAAGAAGCAGGAGTTTTTATGGACTTACATTCTCTGAAAGAAAATACTACCCACGGCACAGTACGCTTCCCGCTTGCCCTCTATGAATGGGACAGTGCGGATATTTCCTGGAAGGTCTCTCCTCACTGGCATGAGGAAATGGAACTGATTTATCTAAAAAGAGGAAGTTTCCGCACCTGGCTAAACACCAGGGAATTTCTGGTTGAAGGCCCTGCCATCCTATGCATCCATGCCGGCGAACTTCACTGCCTGGAATTGCCTGCCGGGGCCCAGGAAAGCGCCATCGTCTTTCACCTGAACATCCTGAGTTTTGAACACTATGACGCCATCCAAGCCAAGCTCATCCGACCTCTTATGGACGGGCGGCTGAAAATGCCCCTGCTTCTTGAGCGCGATTCCCCCATCTTTCCACAGATCAGGGATTGCTACGAGCAGACAGAGCGGAAAGTACGGCAAATGAACAGTTGTCCTGATAAAGAAGAGCTTACCAAGAACTCCCTTTACCTGCAAATCAAGGCCCTGCTCTACAGCCTGCTGGCCATCCTGTATCAGAACAACTGCCTCATTCCTGTTCGGGAGATCAACAACGAAAACGAACAGCAGATCAGGAACCTGAAAAAGGTACTGCGCTATATCGGAGAAAATTATGCCTCTCCTATCCGGCTGGAAGAATTGGCCGGACTGGTCAATCTAAATTCTCAGTACTTCTGCCGGTATTTTAAGGAAAATATGGGAAAGACCGCCACCGAATACATCAATGAAATCCGGATCGAAAAAGCGGCCGAGGCTCTGGCTGAAACTGATGACAAGATCATCACTATTGCGGAGAACACGGGATTTGAAAATATAGGTTATTTTATCCGAAGATTCAAAGGAGAAAAGGGTGTCACTCCCTCCGAGTACCGCAGGCGCTCAAACAAGTCAAAATAGTGCAAGAAATTCGTCAATTATAGGCAAGAAATCTTTGTCATGAGATAATAGAATGTAACCACCAAACAAACCAGTTACTATTCTATACCAAACCGGCATGTGCCTGACACACATAGCGGCGGACAAAAACGGAGGAATCTCATGAACAAAAAGTGGTGGCACGACAAAATAGCCTATCAAATTTACCCGAAGAGTTTTCGGGATACGAACGGGGACGGTATCGGAGACTTAAACGGCATTACCCAAAAGCTGGACTATTTAAAGGATCTGGGAATTGATATTATCTGGCTTTCCCCTATCTACCAGTCCCCTTTTGTGGATGAAGGGTATGACATTTCCGACTATTATCAGATCGACAAGGCCTTCGGCACCATGGAGGACTTTGATATCCTTCTTGCGGAAGCCAAAAAACGTGATATGCACATCCTTATGGATCTGGTGATCAACCATTGTTCCGACCAGCATGAATGGTTTCAGAAAGCGCTTAAGGATCCGGAAGGCGAATACGGGGATTATTTTTACTTCCGGAAAGGAAAGGACGGCAATCCTCCCAGCAATTACCGCTCTTACTTCGGCGGCAGCGCCTGGGAAAAGGTGGAGGGATGCGACTATTACTACCTTCACATGTTTGCCAAAGAGCAGCCTGACCTGAACTGGAACAACCCAAAAATGCTAAAGGAATTATATGACATGATCAACTGGTGGCTGGAAAAGGGCGTTTCCGGTTTCCGCATAGACGCCATCATCAATATCAAAAAGGATCCGGACTTTGAGAGCTTTGAGCCGGACGGCCCTGACGGCCTTACCTGGGTATGGCGTATGGTGGAAAAGGTGGAAGGAGTAGGGGAGCTTTTGGAGGATCTTAAGAAAAATACCTTTGACCGCTACGAAGCCTTTACGGTTGCCGAGGTTTTTAACATGAAGGAAAACGAGCTTGACCAGTTTATCGGAGATAATGGGCACTTTTCCACCATGTTTGATTTTTGCGCCCACTCCGTACTAGCAAGCAAAAAAGGCCCCTACGGCTCCACTGCCGAGAAATTGGAAAAATTAAAGCATGTTCTATTCCAGTCCCAGCTCAAATGCCAGGATGTGGGCTTTATGGCAAATGTTCTTGAAAACCACGATATTCCAAGATGCATTGACCGTTATCTGCCTGCCTATGCCCAGAATGCTTCCGGGGCAAAAATGTTAGGCACCATCAGCACTCTGCTGCGGGGCATTCCTTTCCTCTATCAGGGACAGGAAATCGGTATGCGGAACTGCCCCATGGATTCCATTGACGATTATGATGACATTGGCACCCGCTGGGAATATCAGACTGCCATAGAGTCCGGCCTCTCACAAGCGCAGGCCCTGAACGCCTGCTATCACACCAGCCGGGATAACGCCAGAACCCCCATGCAGTGGGACAGCTCTCTGAGTGCAGGCTTTTCCACCGGAAAGCCTTGGCTTAAGGTGAATCCAAATTATACAAAGGTCAATGTGGAAGCACAGCTCTCCGACGGGGATTCCATTCTTTCTTATTACAAAAAGCTTTTGGCTCTGCGCAAATCCTCTGAATACAGGGAAGTCTTTACCTATGGCGCTTTCTGCCCTCTCCTGGAGGATACCGAAAACCTCCTGGCCTATGAGAGGAAGCTGGATCATAAGTCCGCCGCCGTATTTGCCAACTTCGGCGAAAAGGAACTTACCGTCAAGGCCGAGGCATTATCTGGCGCCACAGTTCTGCTGAGCAACCAGGACAATGTTCTAATAAAAGAGGGGCAGATTACCTTAGCTCCCTGCCAGGTAATCGTATGCGGAAGATAATGGCCAACAGCCTGTTTAGCCGGGCCTTAGCAATTCTATCTTACAAAATCTGCTTTTAATATCTGCACACAAAAAGGGCGCTTGATTTGGGGTAATGTCACTTACCTGCCACCAAAATCAGCGCCCTTTCATTAATCCTATCTCTATTCCTCTGCTATCATTGCTTTGCCATTACCGCACCCCTAAGGGAGTTTAAGAGGAACTTTCAAGTCTTGTCAGCGAAGCCTAAACCTCTGTACAGATTCCTTCAACTCTTCCGCCTGGCTGTAGAGCTCTTCTGCAGAAGATGCGGACTTTTCTGCCGTTGCCGCATTGGTCTGAACCACATCCGAAATCTGTCTCATTCCCAGCGAAACCTGATGAAGGGCCTGCGCCTGCTGTTTGGCTGCCTCCGCAATCCGATCCACCAGATCGGTGGAAGTACGGGCCCCGGACACTCCTTCCAAAAGCGCCTGCGTGGTTTCGCTTGACAGTTCTTCTCCCTGCTGAACCAGATCCATGGAATTCTCAATCAGGTCTGTAATATCCCTTGCCGCCTCCGCACTCTTATTGGCAAGATTGCGGACCTCCTCGGCAACCACCGCAAATCCCTTTCCGGCCTCACCCGCACGGGCGGCTTCCACTGCCGCATTCAGGGCTAAAATATTGGTCTGGAAGGAAATATCATCAATTGTCTTAATGATCCCTTCAATCTGGCGGGAGGATTGGGAAATATCCAGCATTGCCTTTGTAAGCGCTCCCATCTTGCTGCTGCATACCTCAAGCTGAGTAGCGGCTTTCTCCGTAGTCTCCCGGGCATTACTGGCGTCTGCGGAAGCGCTGTCCACCTGGCTTGACAGCTCCTGAATGCTGGCTGTCAACTGCTGAACCGCCGCCGCCTGCTCTACCGCCCCGTTGGAAAGTACCTGGGCATCGGAGGCCATCCTTTCCGCTTCTTCGGATACCAGTCCCGCAGTCATATTGATCTGGGACAGTGCCTTATTCAGGGAATCCAAAATCTGCCTCATCGCATTTTGGATCGGAATGAACTCTCCCCGATACTGTCCGTCGATAGTCAGATCCATTTTTCCTTCCGCCATCTGAGACAATTTAGAATCAATATCGCTTATGTATTTTTTCAGCACCCGCTTAGTCTCGTGAATGGATTCCACCAGCATTCCGATTTCAGAGGTGTCCGACTTCAGTGCAAAGTCCGCCGAAAGATTTCCCTGGGCAATCTCTCCCATCTGGTTTCTCACCACAAACACAGGGCTGAGCACGCCTCGCCTGATGAAAATCATGCTTATCACCTGCAATAGTACCACGATTACCAGAATTATTGTCATGCTTGTCTTGATATTGTCCGACTCATGCATAAGGGATTGAACCTGCGCCAAAGCTCTGGCATCCAAAGCGTCAAGAAATTCTTCCTTGATAGCATTGATCTGTGCAGTTGATGCGCTGTAATCCACCCCATATACATAGTTAAGGGCCTCATCCAGCTTCCCCTCCTGGACATTTCGCATCGCTTCCTCCTCAAGAGGTACCAGGGTATTGGACAGCTCCGACATCTCATTGATCATTGCCTGCTCTTCTTCCGTAATGCCGATCTCCTGCATCGTGGCTACGCCTATATCACGGTTTTTCAGGTTATTGACCTCATTCAGGTAATTGTCGTAATGTTCCGTGAGCCCGGTGGCCGCAAAGGCTCTGATCTCATTGGTGAGATATGCCGACCCGTTCATAAACCGGTTAGCGTTATAGGTCAGGTTAAACCGGTCCTCATTGGCCTGATCTAATTGGTAGTTCACCTCCTTGTATTTGGACAGGGCCACTACCAGAACCAACAGGGACAAGATTGAAATCCCATTTAAAATGAAGGATAACACAGATTGACTGATCGCTTTTTTCATAATTTGCCGCTCCTTTCAGCGTTTTCAATAAGCCGTTATCTTTAGTTTACAAAAATATTAAAAAAATTTCAACAAAAATCTGAAAAATTTTCAGATTTTTTCAGATATTTTTCCAATCGATTCCATCTACTTCTCATTTCCTTCATTATTTTTTATTCACACCGTCCATAAACCCGTTTTCTTTCAAAATATTAATCGGCATATCGCACACAAGCTTACTCTCCACAAAAGATAGGAAGCTTCAAAATCCCTCTATAGAGCTCTTCCACCTTCCCATACTGAATGGCGTCAGGAAAAACTGACTTTACAATGTCTCCCCCAAAATCATGGATTAGGATTCCGTCAAAGACCTGCTCTGCCATCAGCTTTAGGTCTTTTCCCTGCCAGCATCCGCGCAGAAACGCCGGATAGCGCCGATATTCAAATGCAAGCAGAGAGGGCTCATAACATCTCGGTGCCAGCACCGCGTCGCCAAAATCTATCGCCACGAGCTCCCCTTCTTTCCCTACAAGCACATTGTCTGTGCAGAGGTCTCCATGGGTAAACACAAACTCGCCCAAGTCCCGGCTTTTTAGATATGCCGCCCGCTCCCTCCGGAAGACTTCCCTGTAAGGTCTCCATCTTTTACTCCTGTCCGGATCGGAGATCACCTGGATCTGGTTAAAGGGCCTGCATGGAATATTCATAGCCCGTATGAGCTTTCCAAGCTGTGCCCCCAGCAAGAACTGTTCCTTTGCCGTACAGCAGGTAAGCACCTCCCCCAGCTCCCTGGCATCCATATGCTTCATGATCATGTAGGCAAAGGTATAGGTATCGCAAACTTCTCCCCAATCTTCCCATAAACTACCGATTAAGATATTAATTTTCTCCTAAACATCACAAAAAATAGGAATCTGTCTTGTTTTTCTGCGACGGATATTGTATGATATATTGACCAGAAAGGTCACGCTTTTCAAACAAAGTATGACACATACGTCATTTATTATCATGAGGAGGATTTTACATATGAAACGCAAAATTTTTGTCAAATTATGCACAGCTCTCTGCCTTACATTTGGAATGCTTCTTTCTCCTGCCTGCCTTTTCCCAGCTCAGGCCGCAGAAGTCATAGCCACCGTTGAGGGAACGGTCATGTCCGGAACCACCTCGGAGCTTTTGAAGCTTTCCACCAAAGAAGGCGACATGGAAATTAAACTGGACAGCGGAACTGACACCACTGCCTGCAAAGTGCTGCTCCCGGACAAAAAAATCTTTGTCTCCGTATGTTATGGCAATGACGAATATCTTCACGCTGTGAAGATTACCAGCGCAGCGCCGACCAAAGCAGTCACTCTTGATTCTTCCACCACTACCGTCACTGGAAAGATCACCAATAAGAGCAAGGACGATATTTTATACTTTGAAACGGCACAGGGAGAAATGCAGATTAAGCTGGATGCATCCACCAATATGAGCGGATGTACCGTTCTTGTGGAGGACAAGACCTACAGCATTACCTGCACCCGCGGATCCGACGCTTATATGCATGCGGTAAGCATTACTGACGGAATATCCACATCCTCATCAGGAAGCTCGTCGGCCACATCTTCTCTGACGCCTGCGCCTGCTTCTGCGGTGACTGCTTCCACCTTGACAGTAAACGGAACGGTATCGGACAAGACGAAAGAAGATCTCCTCTACCTTTCTACGGATGGCGGCGAAATGCAGATTGTAATCGACAGTAATACCGACTCCAGAAGCGGCATGGTTCTCACCCCCGACAGGAAATTGACCGTATCAGTCTACAATGGCTCCGATGCTTATATGCATGCTGCCAGTATTACCGGATACAAGGAAAGCACCTGGTCTGTAGATGTTGATACTTCTTCCACCTCTACCGTAACCGGAACGGTGGGAAGCAAATCCACAGAAAATATGCTGTACCTCGACACCCCCCAGGGACAGATGGAAATAAAGCTTGACGCGGTAAGGAGTGTCAGCGGCTGTAAGGTTTTGGTCAGCGGCAGAAAGCTTTCCGTTGTCTGCGCCCACGGCTCCGACGCCTATATGCATGCCCTTGACATCACCGGGGTCTGACTTTCAAACGACCAACTCGGCCGATTATGCCCATGGAGCATAATCGGCCAATTTAATGTCGAAAAATTTAGTACCTGTATCATCATGCATCATTTTTCTCTCACGCCCCAGTACCAGATCGCAGAAATCTATGAGCGAGAGCCAATCATGTTCGTTGAAGGCATGTCCCCCCGGCCGGACATGAAAGCCGTTTTTCTGGGGCACTTCCAGAAAATCAAATACCTTCTGGGCCGCTTCGTATGCAAGCTGAGTTCCAAAGCCGTTGGCCCAGAAGTCGTCTGTGCCCTCTGAGCAAAAAACTGCTCTCGGCGCACATGCCGCCCGTAATATATGGGCATCCAGAGGAAAATAATTCACCTCGTCCCCTAAAGGGTAGGGCTCCTGCTTCGTTCCAAATTCCCCATAGGCCTCCGAAAACCAATGGGGAAAATTCTTTACAAGAGCCCCGATGGTCTCACAGTGGGCTTCGTCCTGACGTTTTCCGTCCGCCGTCCCCAAAAATCGCGCACTTCCCGCTCCGCCGCACCCTGAACCCATGGGGGCCACTACCGCGAAACGGTCATCAAAAATACCTGCACAAAGCGCTGCCTTTCCACATCTGGAATGTCCTGTGGCGATCAGCTCTCCCACTTCTTTCCGGGACTTTAAATAGTCCGCAACAATCGACTGACACCATCCCCAGGCCATGATCGTACCACAGGCTAATTCAGGATATTTTTGTTTTTCCTCCCAATTTATAACGTGATCCGGCATGATCATTTTACGCTCAAAAGTGGCTATCCCGTATCCTGCCTCCACTACTACTTTCTCCTCCACCGGCGATCTGCTTTCCTTCCGGCAGGAAGCATTGTTCACAATGACCGGAAAGTCTTCTGCCTCCGTCGGATAGATCCATTCCATTTCCAAGGGATATCTGTCATTGATCAGCAGATTTATCCTTTCCCTGTGTGCCCTTCCCCCATACTCGGGCTGGGACATAGTGATTTCCGCTTTCAGGCTTTGCGCAGCCCCCGGCCATTTGCCGTACATATATTTCTGTGTCAGCTCCCTAAAAAGGGCAACCTGTTCCTCCCATTCTTCCCTGTTCTCTATTCTCTTTCCGCTTCTGTTGATAAACGGATCAGGCAGATATACACAATACTTCGCTTCCAAATTTTTTCTCCTTATTATTTCCTCTGTTTGTTCATAGCCTCATGTTCTCTTTTTAGTTCCTCAAACAATGCGTAGGCACTCCAACTCTGGTTCATTTCCGTAAGCACTGCCTTATAGGGGATACTCCCACAGGCCGGGTTGGAGCGGAGGAGGGAGAGAAGGCTATCCAACTTATCTCCCGAAATCCCCGCAAATACTATCATCTGTCCGTCTAACTCCCGCATCATAGGATTCGCCTTGAGAGTCTGATTTTCTCCCGCCTCTTCCAACAATTCCTTGATCGGCCTGGCATATTCCTCTTTCCGCACAATCCTTTCCGGAATCTGCATGAGAAACAATATCGTCCGCACGGCCTTCAACTGGGATTCTTCCGTGAAGTGAAACAGTAAAACCTTTTCCCCGGACATCCTCTTCCTCCTTCCTCTTTTCGGTATCACTCATCCTTTCTTTTCATTACCAGATAAACGGCAATTCCGATTGCCACACTGCCAAGAAGGATCAGGGCAATAAATGCGGCGGCCTTTCCGGGCTCCTTAGCCGGAAGCTCTTCCCTGGCCTGGGCCATAGCCTCTACCTCTTTCGCCTTTACCTCCTGCAATGCTTCTGTTTTTTCCTGCAACAGGCTCTCTTTCGTTTCATCACTGATAATGATCACGTAATCCGAGGCATGGCTAAATGTAAAGTCTGCACTGCCCGCATTTCCCACCTCGGTGGCGCACATAAACTCAAACTCGCCTTCCTCTTCATTATAATAGAAAAGATTGGCATACTGCCCCGGCTGGGCCTCCTCAAGCTTTATGGAAAGAACAATTGTAAAGCCAAATTCTCCTTCATGGGCCAGGGACATTTCCACATACTTCTCATTTTCCGTTAAGATAGCCAGCCTCTCTTTCGGAATTCCACTCTCCCCAAGGGTTACGCCCAGATTAATGTCACCCAGGCTTTCCCCCTCTATGGCACTGCCGTCAATAAACCAGCTTGCCTGGTCGCTGATCTTAAGCTCAACCTCCATTCCCTGGTCTTTGATCTGCTGCAATGTCTGTGCATAAATCATGCCAGTCTTGCTCATATCCATGGAAAGGGCCTTCTTTTCCGACGATTCGGTATAGGACTTCGGTGTGGCTGCCGTCACCGTAACACCTGCCGAATTGGTGTTTTGGGTCACATTCGAAGCCGATCCTTGTCCAGCATTTTCCCTTCCTTCAGAAATACCCACGCCGGGAACATTTTCGCCCGGGGTGGCGGCAGGCGAAGACTTCCCATCCGCCGGCGGCGCTGACTCAGCCGGGGCAGCGGGTTCCTTTGTCGGTTCTGCCGTTGGCTTAGCCACAGCAGTGGCGGCCGGGGTTGCTGTTGGGTTCGTTGTGGGCGCGGCTGTCACTGTAACTGTGAGTGTGGCCGTTGGTGTGGGTGTTAGTGTGACCGTTGGTGTAACCGCAGGTTTTGTTATTGGCGTCACTGTGGCCGTGGGAATCGCCGTAGGTTTTTCTGTGGGCCTGGTTGTCACGGTTGGCGCAGAAGTCTCTGCTGGTGTGACTATGGGCTTAGCCGTCGGTTCCACAGTAGCCGTGACCTCTGGCTTCGGCGTCAGTTCCGCAGTGGCTGTGGAAGACACCTCTGGCTTCGGCGTGAACGTGTCGGTGGGAACCGGCGTGGGTTTCTTCGTCGGCAGGGATGTAGCTGCGGCTGTAGCTGTTGGCCTCACCGTAGGTTCCTGTGCCGGCCCGGTGGTGGCTGCCCCTGTGGGAGTGGCCGTGGGCGTTGCCGTGGCCGTCGCTGTAGACGTGGCCGCGGGTGTCGCTATAGGCGAAGCTATGGCTGTTGCTGTAGGCACCGCTGTCGGCTTCGATGTTGGCAAAGCTGTGGCCGTTGCGGTTGGCGTCTCCGTTGGCTTCGATGTTGGCGAAGCTGTGGCCGTTACGGTTGGCGTCTCCGTTGGCTTCGATACTGGCGAAGCTGTGGCTGTTTCCATTGGCGTCGCTGTCGGCTTCGATGTTGGCGAAGCTGTGGCCGCTTCCATTGGCGTCTCCGTTGGCTTCGATGTTGGCGAAGCTGTGGCTGCTTCCATTGGCGTCGCCGTTGGCTTCAATGTTGGCGAAGCTGTGGCTGTTTCCATAGGGGTTGCGGTTGGTTTCGATGCCGGCGAAGCTGTGGCTGTTGCCATAGGGGTTGCCGTTGGCGTCAAGGTCGGCGTTGCCGTTGGCTTCATTGTAGGCGTGGCCGTTGGTGTGGCGGTTGGTGCCGCCTGGCTGGGCACCGGGCAGGGAGCCTGGGGCATATTATTGTAAACCGGGATCTTAAACACAAAGGGATTGTCCAATGCCCCCGTCTTTACATAGGCCTGCTTTACCATGGAGGATTCCGAATAAGGCGCCATTATATTCTGCATATACTGATGGGTAAAGAGGGTGCCGTCGCTGGCATCCACATCAAACTTCTGGAGATACAAAGTGTCCTGCCCTCTCAGGATATAATTGACCGACAGAATTCCTGCACCGCCGTTTAACGAGGCATAAGGCGTATTCCACCCTTCCTTGCGGGCTCTTGCCAGTCCTGACTCTATTACCTGCTTATCAGTGGTGCCAGAAGCGCCGATATTGAAATAATTGTAATACCCCCTGTATTCCGGCACCGCATCATATGTCCCTGAAATCAGCGGAGACTTTCCTTCCCCCTGTTCCTGATACACACGGCATGCCAAATGAAAAGGACTGACCTTTAGGGAAACGCCGATCTTGTAAAAAGCATCCGCATAAGTCATATCCGATTTCGGCAACTGGCCCTTCATGAAAGTCTTGCTCAGAATATTCTGCACCGCCGCCTTGGAATGATAGGAGGGGTTATAAGTAAGCTGCTCGAACTGGAAGATTCTGGTGTCATCCAGAAAGTTCCTGGGATCCAGATAATACTTCACTGCCGCTTCCGAGGCATAATACCAGCCCTGTCCATAATAATCTCCCCGGTAAGGCTCCCCCATGGACTTATGTATGAGATTCCGGTCTTGATAATTTTCCTCTTTAACTACCTTCTGCCATTCCAGGCCGGTATTCTGCTTAACAAAAATCCAGTTGGGATGGGCCTGCTTTAACCGCATCAATTTATCCTGATAGGACCTGGGGAATTGTTCCACATCCGGATAAACCCCGCTTCCTGCGGCAAACATGGCCATCTTCGGAAAGTAGGTATCCTCCCATTCCAGAAACAGTTCATTGGAGTAGGCCAGGTATTCCCGCTGGATATAGCCGGTATAGGTACTGCCGCTTTGCTCCCCGGTGATCTGATACCAGAGATTTAATTCCGCATCCACATCCACACCGGTGATAAAAACAGTGGAACCGGAAGGAATTTTCGCTATGCTTTCACTCTCCGGATCCGGCGCTTTTTTCAGAGAATAGCTCTCACAGAGATAGACAAGCGCCATAAGCGTTTCCTCCCCCGTTACCTGGGCAAGGGCGTTCTGGGCCTCCTTTATGTATTCCATAAGCTCCTCATCATAGGAATCCTCTGTGGGCTCTTGCGATGTATTCTCCGAAGAACCGTCCTTTGAATCTTCATCCTGTCCGTTCTCCGGGGTATCCTCCCCCTCTTCCTGCGATGGTTCTTTTCCATCCTCTGGCCCATCGGTCTGGGAGGCCTGTGTACTCATACTGCCTCCCCCAAGTAGGGCAAGACTTAAGATACATGCAATTACTTTTTTCCAATTCTTCATCCGTATTCCTTATTCCGCAACAGCCATTTCCAATCTGCCTGTCGCTTTCATCCTTCCTTCTGTTCTTCATACTTCCATCATTTTTTGCCGCATATTCATCAGGATCTTCTTCTCTAACCTGCTGACCTGAACCTGGCTGATTCCCAAAACCCTGGCCACTTCTGTCTGCGTCTTGTCCTGATAGTAGCGAAGCCATATCAGTTTCTGCTCTTTTTGCGGAAGGCCGTCCAGTAACTGGTTCAAAACCATGTGGTTTAAGACTGCCTCCTGGCCGTTTTGCTTTTCATCCGCCAGTTGATCCACCATATAGATTTCATTTCCGTCGTTTTGGTAGACCGATTTATAGATTGATTCTACCTGAACATTGGCCTCCATGGCAAGCACAACTTCTTCGACGCTCAAAGCTGCCTCCCTTGCCACCTCTTCCAGGGTCGGCTCATGATTTTGCCTGCCCTCCAGCCTTTCTCTTGCATACTTCACTTTAACATTGTTTTCCTTCAGGGTTCTTGATACTTTCACCATCCCGTCGTCCCGGATGAATCGCTTAATCTCTCCCGTAATCAGAGGCACTGCATAGGTAGAAAATTTCACATCATATCCGGTATCAAATTTATCTATGGATTTGATTAGTCCGATCACGCCGATCTGGAACAGATCCTCAGCCTCATAGCCCCGCCCCAGAAATCGCTTTACAATATGGTGTACCAACCCCAGATTCTGTTCTATCAGTACTTCACGCGCCTGCTTTTCTCCCTCCTGTGCCCGTTTGATCAGTACTGTATTTTCCGTCATAGCTCATCCGCTTCCTCCGCCATCCGCAGTCTCTTCTCCATCAGGACTACCGTACCGCATCCCGGCTCGGAAACCACCTCCAGGCGATCCATAAATGCCTCCATAAACGCAAAACCCATCCCGGATCTTTCCAGCTCAGGTCTTGTGGTAAAAAGAGGCTCCATAGCCTTTGCAATATCCTCAATCCCTTTTCCCGTATCTTTTACCTGTATGTAAAGCATATCCTTCTCTATCCGGCAGTGTAGTTGCACCTTTTTGGTTTCCCTGTCATTTTCCTGCCGGTATTCCTCATCATACCCGTGAATGATTGCGTTGGTGACTGCCTCCGAAACCGCTGTTTTAATATCCGAAATTTCCTCCACGGTAGGATTCAGAGGCATCACAAAAGCTGAAACCGCCAGCCTGGCAAAGGCCTCGTTTTCCGATATGGCGTCAAAGCTCATCTGCATCTCATTCCTTATGCCCGTTCTACCTTCCATCCCGTTTTCGATTTTCTGTCCTAACTCCATTCTTTTTACCTCCACATACCGCAGGCTGCGCCCGCGATACTGCTCCCATAAAGGCTTAGAAGCTTACTTCCAAGCTTATCTTTCCTGCGCGCCTTTGGTATTTTTGCCGTTTATTCCATGATCTCGATCACCTTATGCAGACCACATATCATCAGAGTTCTCTTGATCCGCGTATCCGTATTGATAGCAAATACCTTTCCCCCAAAATAGGATATCTTTTTATATCTCCCTATGATAATACCGATCCCGGAGCTGTCCATAAAACGGGTATCCTCAAAATCAAAAACCACGTTTCCCACACCCTCCTTCATGATATAATCATCCGCCGTCCTGCTGATATATCCCGATTTGTGATGGTCTACCTCCTCCGGCATCCGGACCATCAGGTAATTGTCAATGACCTTAAAATTTTCCGAATAATTATTTTCCACAGCATCCCCCTAATGATTCGCAAAACGCATCTCCGATGCCTGATGATTCCACATCCGTCTTCCTGCAAACATTTGTGCAAGGAAAAAAAGAACAAACTCCTCGTCTGTTCTCTTTCGTAAAGCTATAACTGCATCGGCAATGCAAACTCTCTTAACTGTTACAAATTTTCTCCCTACTGCTCCATATTGTTGATCTCTGCCAGATAGGTCGCCGACTGGCTGGCACTGTTGGTGCCCGGGAAGTCGTCGATCACCTTTGCAAAGGTTTCTTTTGCATTATCATAATCCTCGGTTCTGTAGTAGCAGATCCCCAAAAAGAACAGAGCGTTCACGTGGGTCTCATCATACTGGCATACTCTGGAAAGATCCGGAATGGCATCCTCAAAATTGCGGGCGCGGTAATTTTCGTAGCCGGTATTGTAATAGTACTCCACCAGCCGGGGCCTTACCGTCTCCACAAAGCCGTTGTACAATGCCATATAGGATTCCGTTTTGTACTGGCTGTCATCATCCTCCTGCCCCTCCATCTGGTTTTCCCCATCCAGAGCTTCTAAGTGGGCGGCCACCCCGTCCAGGTCATCGGGATCAGCCAAATATGCGCTGACTGCCATCATAAGGTTGTCCGTCGCCCTCAGGGTATCGTCATTTACCTGGTAGGAGGAAAT
This sequence comes from uncultured Lachnospiraceae bacterium, assembly GCA_949949005.1. GTDB lineage: Bacteria > Bacillota > Clostridia > Lachnospirales > Lachnospiraceae > Suilimivivens. The sequence continues at coordinate 73,806 of CATLHM010000004.1, read as the reverse complement.
CTCTTCTGAAAGCTGTATATTTTCGTCCTGCAGCTTTTGTACTTTCTGCTCCAGCTCGTCAATGGTGGCCGTCTTGGCATCCGACTTTTCACTGACGGAGCGAAGCTGCTCGTCTATATCAGCCCTTGCGCTTTGGATCTGCCCCGGAAGGATCAAAAAGCAGGCAATCGCCACCCCGATAATCACTCCGATTCCCAGATTCAGCAGGGAACCGATTCCCTTCGGCTCCTTCACATTGGCAGGCTGGATGATGATCTCATTGCCGCTCTGATACCGCACCGAATTGCCGGAGGCCTTTTTCTTGCTGACACTGTTCTTGTTCCCTGCTGCCGTACTCTCCGGCATCAGCATACGCTCCACCGCTTTCTGGTAGCGCATGGTGGTGGTGTTGTTCGTATCTACATGACTACACTTGATCAGCTCCCTCTGGGCTTTCTCCCACTCCTCCGAATTGATATAGAGAAGCGCAAGCAACTGATGGGCGCGCACATATTTAGGGCTGTTGGAGAGCACCTTTTTCAGTTGTATCACCGCAAGATCTGCGCTGTCCTGATGGCAGTACATCAGCGCCTGGTTGTATTTTTTGATGGTTTCATTGATGCTGCTGAGCCTGGCCTGATTGGCCTGGATCATCTCAATATAATCCGTGGCAATATTTTTCTTGGGGCGGATATTGGCGCTGATGACCCACTCCTTCAGGGCAGCAACCGCCTCCCCCATCTCAAAATAAACCAGCCCCAAAAGGTTTCTGGCATCAATATTATTTTTATTGTATTTTAAACTCTGCCGCAAGCTGATGATCGCCCCGGACAAATCCCGCACCGAGGCCTTCTCAAGCCCGTCATTATATAAACGGTTGGATGCAGACAATATCCTTTTGTAAAGGGCTACATCCGCACCGCAGGCCGTACAAAAATCATGCTCTGACAAACGGCATCCACACTTATAACAAACCATGCCGTCCTCCTTATTCTTCCTCTTCCTTTTTCTCTTCCTTCTCCGTCTTTTCCATCATCTTAAGCAGAAGATCCGCCATGTCCACTTCCCTGCTCAGGGAATTGATGGCTTCCTCCGCGTCCTCAACCTCAAGGCTGAACTGAAATTTCTTTAACTCCTCTTCAAAATCAATCATCCTGTATTCTCCTCAAAAAGGACTTCATCTGTCCAATCAAATATAACGATCCCGCAATGTATACCTCGTCCCCGCTTTTCTTTTCCGCAAGGATATGCCGATACGCCAGAGCCGCATCTTCGTAAAAGCTAAGGGCAATACCGCCGCCTGATTCCTCCCCATATCTCGTCCACACTTCCCTCTCCTTTTCAAGGGAAAGGCTCCTTTTTTCACCAACTGCGGTCACGGCCACCTTCTGAAAAAGCGCCGACTCAGCGATCTGGCCTATCATTTTCTCATAACGCTTGTCCGCCAACACCCCAAACAGCAGAAATCTCTTCCCCTGACATTTGCGGCTCTTTACTGTTGCCAGCAACATTTCAATCCCATCTTCATTATGGGCGCCGTCCAGATACACCCCCGGCCGTATCTCCTCCATCCTGCCCGGCCATTTGGCAGAGCGCAGGCCCTTTCTTATCGTGCTCTCGTTAATCCTCCCATCCTTAAGCTGTTCGAGAGCCGCCACCGCCAGAGAAGCATTCTCCGGCTGATAAAGGGCAGTGGTCTCCAGCGAAAGGCTAACATATTTATAATAACCAGTGTAAAGCGAAAAATCAATGGTTTTATGATTTATATTCACATCGAAAATATTGTTTTTTCCGATAATAACCGCCGGGCTTTTTACTTTTTTGGCATATTCGGCCAAAACCTTTGTGCTCCCGCTCCTTTTATCGACAAATACCACCGGCACTTCCCGCATCATAATACCGGCTTTTTCCGCAGCGATCTCCTCTAAGGTATTTCCCAGATATTCCATATGGTCATAACCGATTTCCGTGATCACGCATAAATCCTTATGCATCAGACAATTCGTGGCATCCAGCCTTCCCCCCAAGCCTGTCTCCAGAATCAGATAATCCGGCTGCTTCTCGCTGAAATAAGCCATAGCCATAAGGAATAAAAACTCAAAAAAGGAGGGATGAGATTTTTCCTTTGAAAAAGAGCCCTCTTCCATCTCCTCCCTGACTGCCTGTCTGACCTTCCGAAAAGCCTTTAAAAACTCATCCTGAGAGATCTTCTCATTCCCCAGGCAAATCCGCTCCCGCATGGTTTCCAGATGGGGGGAAGTAAACATTCCCACGCTGCACCCGCCCTCCATCAAGATGGAACGCAAATAAGCACAAACGGAGCCTTTTCCGTTTGTGCCTGCAATATGGATAATCTTTCCCCTGATCCCATCCCCGCCAATGCGCCCAAGCAGTCTCCTGGTATCTTCCAGGGTATGCTTACCCGCAAATTTGGGGATGGAAAGTATATACTCCTCCGCCTCCTGACAGGTCATCATCCTCATACCTCCGACAAACCATTTACGAAGAAACACCTTCCCACAAAGAGAACCCTCCTCACGAAGAGAAACTCTTCCTATGAAGAGTAGGCAATCACGCTGCTCTCGATCATGCCTCTCTGCTGATAGTACTTCATAAAGCAGGTGTCCTTCTCAATCGGCATCTGTGCCTGAGCCAGGCATACCACTGTGCCCCGGTAAACATTACCGTTCACAAGGATCTCGGAGCCCTGCCCTGTGGCGATCAGATCTTCCAGCTTTCTCAGCTCTTTTCTTGTAGCTTCCAACTCGCTTCTGCCCGCATTATATTTGGATTCCAGGGTTTGCAGCTTGATCTCTAAGGCGTCCGAAAGCTTCCCTGCCTTTTTCTTTCTCTGTATCAGCTCCAGGAAATCCTCTTTCACCTCGCTTAAAGCCTCCTCCTGGGAAGCCTCGGCAATCCTCAGCTTTTGCACCTTCTGGTAAACCTCCTTCTCGCAGCCCACGTGAACCACTGTCCGGATTTCTGCCACATTGCCGATTTCTGTAGCCGTTATTCCCATCATGGCATGGTTATAACCGCCGATGACCGCCCCTTTCTTTCCTGTAAGGGTAATCTTGCCGTCCGCCGAGACTCTTGAATTCAAAATAGTATTGGCCTGCACATCGCCTCCGGCCACAGCCACCGTGTGTTCGAGAAAGTCCGCATAAATATTGCCTCTGGCAATAATCTTTGATCTCTGTCCTCCCTGAATGCCCCTGCCTAAGATAATATCGCCTCCGGCGAAAAGGCTGACTGCCTCCACATTTCCCTTAATCTCAATATTCCTGCCTGCCCGGATCACCACGCCGGATTCCACGCCTCCGGTGATCACCACATCGCCGAAAAATTCCACCTTCCCCGTGATAAGAGTAACATCCCCGTTGATCTCGTGGAGAGCCTGAATATCAATCTTACCGTTCTTCATTCCGATCTTGCCGTCCTGAAGGGCGATATAGACGTCCGGATTCTCTCCGCTCTGACAGATGGCCTTTCCCGCAAGGGGCGGAATTTCCTTTACTCCCTTTACCTGTTGGATCCGGCCCTTCACATCATACCCGTCCTTCCCCTCCTTGGCATGATGATAGATTGCCACCACATCTCCCTCATGAACATTCTGGAGGGAACTCATGTTGGTATAATCCACCCTGCCATTGTCCAGAACCTTGGGCGCCTTGCGCTGGTTCATGTCAAACTTGTATTCATAATATCCGTTATTTCCCTCTATAGCCTCCTGCCCCATGGCCACAACGATCTCTCTCTTATATACGCGTTTCTTGATCATCGCAGCCAGGTTGGAATGATGATATCCTGTGGTCACCTCATTTTGTCTGAGGAAATCCATCAGCTCATCCATGGTATAATTCTCTCGTTCAATACCGGGGTCCGTCAGATAGAGCCAGGCTGTCATATTATCCTTGGAAATCTTTACATAGGAACCGTTCTCTTCCAAAGTCAGAAGCTTTGAGTTCGTCTCGTCAATGATCTCACTTAAAATCTGTCCCTCCGTTATCTCGTCCTCGTCCGCCTGGGGGACCGTAGCTTTCTGTCCAAGACCTTCAATCTCCTTGCGGAACTCCCGCAATTCGTCTTCCGTCAAAAATTCGCTATTGCTGCTCATTCCTACCCTCCCTTATTGTCAAAGAAATCATCAATTCGAAATTAAAGCCGTGCCCTTTCTTCCTGCCCTATCTTTTAAGCTGCAAAAGACGCCCTTTCACCTGCTCCATCATCTGGGTATACTTCTCCCGCTTTTCCCTCTCCTGTGCAATCTTTTCCTGGGGCGCTTTGGAAAGGAACCGCTCATTGCCAAGCATGCCGTTTACCCGCTTAAGCTCTCCCTCAAGGCGTTTTTCTTCCTTTTCAAGACGGGCGATCTCCTGGGCAATATCCACCAGCTCTTCAAAGGGAATATATAAGGTCGCATTGGCAATCACCACCGACACCGCATCCGGTGCAATTCCTTCCTTATCCCTCTGCACCAACACCTCCGATGCCCCTGCCAGGGACTGGAAAAAGAGTTTCCCCAAACGGAATGCCGACAAAATTTCTTCCCTGTCGCTGACTACAAAAACCCTCACCTTTCTGGAGGGAGCCACGTTCATTTCCGTGCGCACATTGCGGATGCCGCGTACCGCTTCCTTGAGAACCTCTATCTCCTTTTCTTCTTTTATAAAGCTCCTTGCCTCCTGAAATTCGGGCCAGGAAGAAATCATGATGGACTCTTCCTCCGATTGCAGGGTACAGAAAATTTCCTCCGTGATAAACGGCATATAAGGGTGCAAAAGTTTCAGGGCATCAATCAGCACTGTCCGCAAAGTCCAAAGGGCCGCCCCGCGGCTCTGCGCGTTATCGGAATTATAGAGTCTTGGTTTCACCATCTCAATATACCAGTCGCAGAATTCGTCCCAGATAAAATCGTAAACCTTCTGCACTGCAATCCCAAGCTCAAAGCTCTCCATATTGTCCGTCACATCTTTGACCAGCGTATTCAGTTTGGAGATAATCCACTTATCCACCGGCTCTAAGGCACAATCGTCCATCTTCTGTGCCCCCTCTGCCGTAAGCTCCCCGGAGAGCTTATCCATATTCATCATAATAAAGCGGGAAGCATTCCAGATCTTGTTTGCAAAATTCCGGCTGGCCTCCACCCGCTCATAATAGAAACGCATGTCATTTCCCGGGGCATTGCCCGTGATCAGGGTAAGGCGCAAAGCGTCCGCACCGTATTTATCAATAATCTCCAACGGGTCAATCCCGTTGCCCAGGGATTTACTCATTTTACGCCCCTGGGAATCCCTTACCAGTCCATGGAAAAGCACGGTTTTAAAGGGCCGCTCCCCCATCTGCTCATAACCCGAAAAGATCATCCGGATCACCCAGAAAAAGATAATATCATACCCCGTCACCAGCACGTCTGTGGGATAAAAATAGGCAAGATCCTCGGTTTTTTCCGGCCATCCCAGGGTAGAGAAGGGCCAGAGGGCTGAGGAAAACCAGGTATCCAGGGTGTCCTCGTCCTGAGTCAGGTGATCGTGGCCGCAGGCCGGGCATACGCCAGGGGCCGAAGGGCTGACCACAATCTCCCCGCACTTGTCGCAATAGTAGGCGGGAATCCGGTGCCCCCACCAGAGCTGGCGGGAAATACACCAGTCCCTGATATTGTCCGTCCAGTTAAAATAAGTCTTTTCCATCCGGGGCGGAATCAAGCGGACGTCACCGTTTTTCACCCCTTCCACCGCCGGCTTTATGAGCTCCTCCATCTTCACAAACCACTGCTGCTTGATCATGGGCTCAATAGTGGTTTTACACCTGTCATGGGTTCCCACGTTGTGGGAATAATCTTCAATCTTTACCAGAAGCCCCATCTCCTCCAGCTCTTTTACGATGGCTGCTCTGGCTTCATAGCGATCCATTCCGCAGAACTTTCCGCCGTTTTCGTTGATGGTGGCGTCATCATTTAAGATATTCACCTCCGGCAAGTTGTGACGCCCTCCCACCTCAAAGTCGTTGGGGTCATGAGCGGGGGTGATCTTCACCACACCGGTTCCAAACTCCATATCCACATAGGAATCCGCCACTACGGGGATTACCCTGTTTATAATAGGAAGCATCAGCTTCTTGCCGATGATATCCTGATATCTTTCATCCTCCGGGTTTACGGCAACTGCCGTATCCCCCAGCATGGTCTCCGGCCTGGTGGTGGCGAACTCCACAAACCTTGTGGTGCTCACACTCCCGTCCTCCTCGATCACCGGGTATTTAATATGCCAGAAATGGCCTGCCTGCTCCGTATATTCCACCTCTGCGTCGGAAATGGAGGTATTACATACCGGGCACCAGTTGATGATACGGCTCCCCTTGTAGATCCAGCCTTTTTCATGCATCTTGCAAAAAACTTCCGTCACCGCCTTATTGCATCCCTCATCCATGGTGAAACGTTCCCTGTCCCAGTCACAGGAAGAGCCCAGCTTCTTAAGCTGGCTGATGATACGGCCCCCGTATTCCTTTTTCCATTCCCAGGCCCTCTCAAGGAAGCCCTCCCGGCCCAGATCCTCTTTGTTAATCCCTTCTTCCTTCAGCTTCTCAATGATCTTCACCTCGGTGGCAATACTTGCGTGATCCGTCCCCGGCTGCCAGAGCGCGTTAAAGCCCTGCATTCTCTTAAAGCGGATCAGGATATCCTGCATGGTATTGTCCAGCGCGTGTCCCATATGAAGCTGTCCCGTAATATTGGGAGGGGGAATCACAATGGTAAAAGGCGTCTTCGAGCGATCGGCCTCCGCATGAAAATATTTCTTTTCCAGCCATTTTTCGTAAATTCTGTCCTCAATCCCCTTGGGGTCATAAGTCTTTGCAAGTTCCCTGCTCATTTTCTCCTCCATGCCGCTATTTCGTCTCAGCCCAATCTATGAAACTATAATCTTATAAGAAGCTTCAAAGGTTTCTCCGGAACGGACAATATTGCCCCACTCCCGCTCCTTTAAGTCTCCCTCAAAGCCTGTCCTGTCACACCTGCCATACCAGGGCTCAATACAGATAAAGGGAGCCTCCGGCGATGGCGTCCACACGCCCCAGACCGGTACCTTTTCCATGATTACAGTCACATAAGGGCTCTTATCCGCCCTGCACAGTGAGATGGCGTTTGTCTGGTAATCCTCAAGCACCAGGGTATCGCAGTCGAATAAATGCTCCGTGACCGCAAGATATCCCCCCTGCTCCAGCTCATAGGTTCCCTTCTCATCTATCACAAGCCCGTCGCCCACTCTCGTGCTCTCGAACCGCTCTATCTTGTCAAATTTAAGGAAGCAATCCGTCTTTTGCTCCCCATCCTCTAAAGGACAATAAAAGGCCGGATGTCCGCCTATGGAAAAAGGCAGCTCCTCCTCCCCAGGATTTTCCACCTGCCACTTTACCTCCACACCATCCGAAAGCAGACGGTAGCCCAATCTCAGCCGGAATGCAAAGGGGTATTTCTCTCTCGTCTCTTCGTTATCCCTAAGCTCAAACCAGAGCTCGTCCTGTGTCTGGGAAAGCAGAGAAAATTCCATATCCCTGGCAAAGCCATGCTGATTCATGGGATAAGCCTTCCCGCCCGTGCGGTAGCGCTTACCGTTTACCGAACCCACAAAGGGAAACAGGATGGGCGAGGTTCTTTCCCAAAAAGCAGGGTCTGCACACCACATATATTCGGTTCCCCTATCCAACCTCCTTAAGGATTTCAGCTCCGCCCCTACGGAGTTTACTTTAATTGCAATCCCATCATTTTTAAATTCAAAAATAGCCATATGAAAACCTTCTCCTTTCTTTTAACGGGGAATTGACCCTCCGGTCTTCCTTCCTCCTGTTTTTACGCTTTTTTTGTATTGCTGTAGAGCCGGCATCCGGTCTTTTTCTCAAAACGCCTGGCCCAGAACTGAGTGCAGTAAAAAATAATACACTCCTGATAACCGTCGCTCATAAAATAGAGCCTTTTGGGATTACCCATATCGGCCAGCACCTCGTTCATATAATCCAAAATTCCCACATCAAACCAATCATAATTCACCTGCGCCAGGTAAGTACACTCTTTTCCATCACATAAAAACTGCACTCTCTGGGTTTCTCTGCCCGAGGGGTATTCCACTCCTCCGGCTTCCTCCCGGATCTGTGTGATCTCAAATTCATCTCCGCTGATGGACTGTATTCCCTGCAAAAACAGGGTGTACATCCTGTCAATATCAAACACCTCCACATCAAAGCTGTACACGATATCCGATGTGGGCGTCCACTCAAAGGTTTCGGCGTCAAAATGCCCTACCCCCACTGCCGCCAGGAGCATAGTGATCACGTCCAAAGACTCCCGGGTCTCCTTGGGCACACTATTCCAGGAACGCTCAAACTCCACGATCATCCTCTCCGAAATAGAGGCAATCCCAAGCTCACCCAATATTGCCACTGCCTCCCTCACGCTTCTTAAGCTATTATTCATTTTAACCTCCATGCCGCGGTTTTTGCGGCAACGCGATGCGAAATCCGTGCAGGCAGTTTCGCATCTGCGATCCAATTCGGTTCTTTATCATTATAATGTACTAAGATTGCAAAAGCAACAATTTTCATAAACAGACCATGTCTGCAACGTTTCCGCAGACATGGTCTGTTTGTGAACTTCCTATATTTTGCTATTGAAATACTCTTGTGTGACCTGTAGCTGTTTTTTCAATATTTCTTTCCACATTTTGGAATGAATCTCTCCAGAACCTTTCGAAATCTTAGTCATCCGTATCTTTCCACCTTCATCTGTTTTTCGATAAAGATAGTGATCCGTATCTTTATACAACTCCCACCCGTCTTTCTCGCAAAATCCCTTTAGTTCTCTCCATCTTGGCACTGTAGTATATCTCCTATCTTTTCAGGGTCATCTATAATCAATGCCTTGAATATATACGGAATATGTTTCCTTCGATTCGGACTATGGGAATACATTTCGTACTCATTATAATATTTCCAGCGAATATTCTAATATCGCCTCGCCAAGCTTCCTACGTGCCTTTCTTTCGTCCGCACCGTTCTCGATCAGATCAATTTCATTAAGAGATAGTGTAACTGAGCCATCATCTTCCCGATATTTTATTGCAGAAAATTGATACGCCTGCAAAATCTCAGACATGGTATCCAAATTGGAAAACCACATTTTGTCTCTCGTTCGCTTGATAAATTTAGGTTTTTCATGAATAACACTGCCACAGACAGCGCTCCACTCTCTTCTCACAGCCGTAGCCTGTTCCATCAACATATCAATCATCTCCTTTATACCTCCATTATAGTAAAAATGTACACTTTTAATTCGTGAAATATTCTTAAAGCACTTTACAAAATATAATGCAGTGTGTTATTCTAATTTCAAACATATCTGGGAATCTTCTATTCTGATATCACATCTGTGACAAATCATCTATTTCTCAAAGAATCCCTTATATGAAAAAGAAAGCTGATAGCCTTTGGAGATTGGCTTATCAAAAAAGGGAGGAAACCAAATGGGAAAATCAGATGAATATCACTTTGATTATCTGGACGACAACAGCAGATTTGCAGACCAGATAAACGGCGCTCTTTTTAAGGGCAGGCAGGTAGTAAAGCCCGAGGAACTGGAACCCGCAGATATGCAGTTTGTATATCTGGGAAAGGAACTCGGCGCCCGGGAAAATTTCAAGACAATCACAGATAAGGTGAGGATGTGGCGCGGCAGGCTGATACACATCCTGGCTGTAGAAAATCAGACCTATGTAGATTACCATATGGTTTTTAGAAATATGCTGACGGAAAGCATCAGCTACCAGAGACAGTGGAAGCGAAAGAAAGCAGCCCATGAAAAGGAAAAGGATTTTAAGATTGGAACAGATGAATTTTATTCGGGAATGAGAAAGGATGAAAAGTTCATTCCAATTATCACCCTGGTAGTGTACTGCGGAACAAAACATCCCTGGGATGGCGCAAGATGCCTGTATGACCTGCTGGAAATTGACGATGAACTGAAGGATTTTGTCACCAATTACAGGCTGAATCTTTACGACTGCCATGAGCATGATACCTTTGAGGAATATCACACCGGGCTGCGCCAGCTATTTGAGGTGGTTCGGTACGGGCAGGACAAGGATCAACTGAAAAAGATCATGGAAGAAAACAAACAATCCTACAGCCAAATGGACAGTGAAACCCGGGAGCTGCTTGAGGTTGTGGCGAAGGTTAAAATCAGAGAGGAGAATGATACTATGGAAATCATAGAGGCAAAATATGACTTATGCAAGGCGTTCGTGGATATGGCGTTAGAGGGTGAGCACAAATACATAATAAATGCCGTATGCAAAAAACTCCAAAAGGGAAAAACGCCGGAAGTGATAGCTGAGGAATTGGAAGAAGATCTTTCCGAAATTGAAAAAATGATAGCAGCGCAGCAGCAAACCGGCAACTATGACGTGGCGCAGATTTATGAGGTCTTCTCAGCGGGTGTGTAAAAATCCGCTGTCTGCTTATTTTCTCTTTGGCACACTCTCACAAAGGGCCCTGCGGAAAGAACGTTACAGAATCATTTACTGCATTGCCTTTTTACTTTTTGCATCTACAATAATAATGTCCCGAAAGGGCTATCTTCGAAGATATCCGTCACAATCCAATCAAGTACGGCGCCTGCCTCTTCTGATAAAAGACCTTTTAGCGTGTGTTCATGGAATCAGAAGCGGCAGGCCGCGGAAAGGTATAGGTATTGATATGAGCTATGATTTTGTAACACAGTGGATCAGCCTTATGCAGGATTATCTTTCCGAAAAGGAGCCTGAGAAAAACGGCAGTATCCCCACCGAGCATAATTATCAGGATCTGGCCGACTGGTACGGCGAGCTGTCCTACACCTGGCTGAGGATCCGCCATTACGTTCAGCAAAATGACGCCGTAAAGGTATACATGTGGGGGATCTACCTGCAAAGTGAATTGAACGACGTATGCCAGGATTTTGGAGCCAAAAAGGTGGAACTGATGAAATATTTCGACTGCGAAAACCTTTCCCTGATCGCCCAAAAGGCAAAAGAGGCGGAGAAGCTTATCCGAGATATGATCGCCAAGGGGGGGGCGGCATCATCCATGAGTATCAAAGTGAAGAGGAATTCCTGAATGAAATATAAAAATGCACAGGATATCCTGCCGGACCATCTGTTAAGGGAGCTGCAGCAATACGTCTCCGGGGAAACTCTCTACGTTCCGAATGTCCGTGAAAAAAAGCCCTGGGGAGAATCCTCCGGCGCCAGGGCCTTTTACAAGAAAAGGAATGAGGAAATACGATCCAAATATCAAGCCGGAAGCTCTCCGGATGCGTTGGCGCAGGAATACGGCCTCTCTGGAGACTCTATACGGAAAATTATTTATTAAGAATTTCCTTGTAAAAAATCAGGCCATGGCCGCAAAGAGGTTTACGGGCATGGCCTGATTGACAATAACCGATCAATTTCATTAAGAGATAATGTAACTGAGCCATCATCTTCCCGATATTTTATTGCAGAAAATTGATACGCCCGCAAAATCTCAGACATGGTATCCAAATTGGAAAACCACATTTTGTCTCTCGTTCGCTTGATAAATTTAGGTTTTTCATGAATAACACTGTCACAGACAGCGCTCCACTCCCTTCTCACAGCCGTAGCCTGTTCCATCAACATATCAATTATCTCCTTTATACCTCCATTACAGTAAAAATATACATTTTATCAAGCGTGTACATTTTTATTTCCTGAAATATTCTTAAACTCTTTGCAAAATAGAATGCGATGTGCTATTCCATTTTCAAACATATCTGGGCATCTTCAGTTCTGATTTCACGTCTGTGACAAATCATCTATTTCTTAGATAACTATATTTTTTTGCCCACAGGAACAATCTGCAAAGTATATCCCAGAGGAGCTAAAATCTTCAAAAGACTGTGGATCTGTGGTGAATGGACAGAAGCTTCCATTCGCGCAATAACTGGTTGCTTGACATGGCATATTTCAGCTAATTGAGACTGCGTAAGCCCCTTTTCCTCACGGATAGATACCATTGTTCTAATCAGATCTTTTTCCAATTCAATAGCATTTTGATCTTCCTGGTTGATAGATAAATCACTTTTCAATTCTTTCCATGTAGCCATATTATTCATTCCTTTCCAAATAATCCTGTAAATTTCTTTTAGCCTGTTCTATTTCACGCTTTGGCGTTTTTTGTGTCTTTTTAATAAAGTAATGAAGTATAATAAACTTGTTATCTTTATAATATGCATAAAGAAACCTGTTTTTCAACGGCCTTAACTCCCAGATTTCACCATCCAGATGTTTTGTCACCGGCTCCCCAACTCTTGTTCCTAACTCTTCAAGCATATCCATATACGCCACTATTTTGTTAAAATTGATTCGACATTCTTTACTTGTGGCAGCTTTAATATTTAATTCCTTAAGATAATCAACTATTTCAGATTTCCCACTTTTATCTTCATAAAATTCAATTTCATACATAATATTTCCCTCTGACAATAAATTATAACAAATTTGTTATTAAAAATCAATAGCAAATTTGTTATATCCATGACAGAACGGCAGAAGCCATCTTTTTATCCCCTCAAACACCCAGTCCGTTCTCTTTACTTCCCTTCCAGACATCTCACAATGTCCCCCACAGTTCTTAATTCCATAATCGTATCATCAGAAATTTCAATCCCAAATTCATCTTCAAAGGCCAGCACAGAATCCACTACATCCAGGGAACTGAGCCCTAAGTCCGCCACCAGTTCCATATCGTCCGTAATTTCCGTTATCTCCTTATCCATACATTCTTTCAGAATGCCAATCACCTTTTCTCTCATACGTTTTCCCTCCTGTTTGGAGTATATTCTAAAATGTTTTCTAATTTTTGTATGTATCAATTTTTGCGCCAAAAAAAGAAAGCCCTGCGGCTGCCGAAACAACCACAAGGTTTTAACTCACATTATATTTTTACATTACAAATAGCTCTGGGCTTCTTCCCTGGATAAATGATACTTTTTTATCAGATTTTCCTCAATTTCGTCATCATTTTGTCCTAACTCCCGCAAGGTATCGACCGTACCCATTATCTTTCCTTTACGTATTTCAAGTTCTCTGATTTTATTTATTTCCGGTTCCATAATCTCCAACAACGCCTGGCACATAGTTCCATCTCCTCTCAATTCCTCCACAACCTTTCGGTTTGCCCTGATACTTACCTCCAAAACGGAATCCGCAAGCTCCCTGCCAGGCCTTTAACCTCACTCATCCAAATCCACATACTCCGCGTCAATAATCCTTTCCTTATCCCGCTTCACCTTAAACACCCTTGAAAGGATCCACATATCCGATGCCCCATCGTAGATCAGGAAAATACCGATCATCCTGACCACCATCTCCACCGCTCCAAAGGGATTGTACACCAGCACACCGCCGAAAACCACTGTGAGTATCCCAAACAGAAGAGCCACCCACCATTTGCTGTAGTTCTCCTTCTGCAAACCCACGGCCTGAATCACATTGTGTACCCCGTGGATTAAAATCACCACCCCGATGATCACCGGCACTGCCATAATGATCATCTCCGGACTGAGCAAAATCCAGAGCCCCACCACCGCAACCACGATGCCAAAAATCAGCATCCCCTGGGAGAGCAGCGTCCTTTCTCTGTTCACCAGGCAGATCACCACCTGAAAGCCTCCGTAGGCCAGCAGCACACTGCCCAGCAGCATACATACAATCCTGGTGGTAGTCCCCGGCCAGATCAAAAGCACCAGTCCAAATACCATGCACAACACCGCCGATACCGTATAATTTGCCTTAAGTCCTCTTAAAAATTCTGTCATGTCAACCTCTCCTTTTCTTATTATGCCGCCATTTTTTTACGGTTTCATATGCGTGATAAGCCATATATCCCAGCACAGCCCCAAAGCAGTTCAGAAGGATATCATCCACATCAAAGGCGCCAAAGGCGCTGAAGAGCTGAAAAACCTCTATCCCCAGAACAAACACAAAGGCATTGATGAGCATTACCAGGAAATTTCTCCCCCACTTCATCACATAGGGCAGTAAAAAACCAAAAGGGACAAACACCACAATATTCCCCACAAGGTTTTCAAAGCTGTTGAGCTTATAGGAATAATCTATATACATACGTATGGTTTTAAACAACGTAAAATTAGCCGTATCAAGCCCCTCCAGGATCACCTCCTTTTCCCAGGTGGCCGCGATGGCCCTGAGCTGATCCAGAGGGTATTTAAAAATAATCACCTTAATGACTACCAGCAAATAAAGAAAAAAGATAAGCCTGACATGTTTCCGGAGGAAATTTCCCCCGCAGGAAAACTCCTTCCCGGAGAGTTCCCTCCTGGAGGGTTCCCTTCCGGAGGGTTCCCTTTCGGGAGTCCCCTTTTGAAACTGTCTGCCTTTCACTGATAACGAACCTCCATCAACGTAAGTCCCTTTGCAGGGACAAGTTCTCCCGCCGCCTCCCGGCATCCGGACGCCAGAATCTCCGCTGCCGTCCCGGGCTCCCTTTTATGCAGCCCCACCTCTAACAGCGTACCCGTCATAATCCTTACCATATGGTACAAAAAACCGTTGCCGCTGTACCAGAAACGTACTTCCTCCCCTGCCTGCTCAATCCGAATCTCATCAATCCTGCGCAGGGTTGATTTTTTACTCCTCTTATTGGAGGTAAAGGCTCTGAAATCATGGGTTCCCAGCAAATATGCCGCCGCCTTTCTCATGGCCTCCACATCCAGCGCTTCCTCCACCACATGGACATACCGCCTCTCAAACACATGAGGGATTTTTGTGTTGAGCACCCGGTAACAATAAGTCTTCCCTGTTGCGTTCAATCTGCTGTGAAACCGCTGCGGCGCCTCCGCAAGGGAAATCACGGCGATATCCTCCGGAAGGTAAAAGTTCATATAGTCCATGATTTCTTCCGGCCTTTTGTCAGTATCCGCGTGAAAATTGGCTACCTGCCCCATGGCATGAACCCCGGCGTCCGTCCTGCCGGAGCCATTGACTTCTACCGGCTCCCCTGCCATTTTGGAGAGCAGTGCCTCCAGTTTTCCCTGGATCGTGTTTTCTGTGCTGACCTGCCTCTGCCACCCCTGATATCTGGTGCCCTCATATTGCAGTATCATCTTAAAATTCCGCAACCGCTCATCCTCCAACCGAACCTTTTCCCATGGCTTTCTGTAGAAACGTTCCCACCATTCTTTCCCACAGCTTCCTGTAAAGACGTTCCCGCCCTTTCCATCGTTTCCTGCCAAAATCCTCCCGGCGATCCCACCGGCCCTTCCCATATTCAAATCTGCCAGGGATTTTCCTTCCCCTCCACAAAATACTTACACCCAAGGAGCGAATCCCTGACCACCGTTTCCACACAGTCGTCCGTGTAAAAAGCCATGTGATGGCTCACGGTCACATTGGGAAATCCCCGCAGCACAGCCAGCTCCCTATTACTAAGTATATCTGATTTATGGTCATAATAATACAGTCCAAATTCATTTTCCACCACATCAAGGCCTGCCCCGCCGATTTTTCCCCTTTCAATCCCGCAGATCAGCGCCTGGGAATCGATCAGCCCACCCCGGGCCGTGTTCACGATCATGACGCCGTCCTTCATCCGGGCAATGGCTTCCTCATTTATCATGTGATAATTTTCATCGGTGAGAGGCGCGTGGAGGGAGATCACATCGGCCCTCTGCCACATCTCATCCAGCGTTACATATGGCACGCCTGATCTTTCCACCTCCGGATTGGGATAAGGATCATAGGCGATCCTCCCACAGCCAAAGCCGGAAAGGTTTTGGAGCACTGTCCTGCCAATCCTGCCGGTGCCAATGACTCCCACAGTCAAATCCTTTAGTTCCCTTCCCTGGATCCCCTTCAAAGAATAATCCTGAATGTTGGTGCGCTCCATGATCCGTTTCATCTTCCGGATCGTCATGAGAATCAGCATCACCGCATAATCCGCCACGCCGCAGGGGCCGTAGGGCGCGTTGGCAACCGTCATGCCAAACGCCTTTGCCGCCTTCACGTCAATGTGGTCGTAGCCGATGGTCCTGGTGGTCACATACTTTACCCCATAGTCTGCAAAAACCTTCAGCAGCTCTTCCGGCATCCTGGAAGTGATGATGTCGATGCACTCCGCCCCCTTAGCCAGGGCGGCATTTTCCTTATCCGGCGCGTCCGGGCACAATACCAGCTCTATTCCCAGCTCTTTTCCGTATCTCTCAAATAACGCTTTCTCGTCAAATTCTCTGCAATTATATACGACTACTTTCATTTTGTTTCACCCTTTTTTCTCTTCCTTCTCTTTCCCCGCGCTTTCTTCCTGCTGCTTATCACTGCGCCCTTCTCTCTCCTCGGCCTGCTTTTTCCTTGCCTCTATGCGCTTTTTCTCCACTTCCCTGTAAATGTATACCGCCTTCATATCCTCCTCATTCAGATGCCTGAAATTGCTGATACTGGCATAGAGAACCTTCAGGCTGTTCAGAGTGGTGTCAAAAACCCCCTCCTCATACATATTCAGCACGATGATCCCGATGGGAACCGCAATGATCATGCCGAGGACACCTCCCACCTTATAGCCAAGGTAGAGCAGAACCAGGGTGGGAATCGGATCCAGTCCCATGGAATCCCCCATGATCTTGGGCTGGATCAACTGTCTTGCAAGCTGCCCCACTCCCCATATAATGAGCAGGCCGATCACCATGGTATAATCGCTGCTTAAAAACTTCACCACAGCCCAGGGCAGGAGCACTGTTCCCGTCCCAAAAAAGGGAAGGAAGTCCAAAAACGCCACGGCAATGGCAATGATGAATGCATATCTTACCTTTAAAATCGTAAAGCCAAACCCAAGAAGAAGATACATCCAGAACTCAATTTTAAGCTGCGCCTTAAAGTAACCTCCCACCGCATGCCGCAGCCCTCTTTTTACCATATCCCAGCGCTCAATCATAGCCTCCGGCATGATTTTTGCAAGAAGGTTTGGCACATACTCTTTATCCGCAATAAATAGATAGGCGGCCAAAACACTCATGATAATTCCAATAATAATAGAAGGAAGATTCATGGCAAAGCGCCCCAGGGCCTCAATGGTGGGCGTGCCCAGCCGCCCGATCAGATCACCTATGTAGTCCTCCACATTGTCCGCAATCCCCTTAAAGGTGGACTGTACCGTCTCGGGAAGATACCTGCTGGCATTTGCCAGCTTCTCCCCCACTTCCGTAAAATCCTGCAGAGTGCTCTCCCACATATCCGGCAGCTCACCGATAAAGCTTGCCGTCTCCTGGGTCAGCTTCATTCCCACCAGATACCCGGCCAGAACCACCAGGGCAATCACGGAGATAATCACAAAGGCAGAACCGGCCTTACGCTTGATCTTCAATGTTTTTTCAAAAAATTTTACCAGCGGGCTGGCAATCAGGGCAATCACCCAGCCTACCACAAAGGGCATAAAAACAAAAATAAGCCTGGGGACCACAAAAATAAACACCAACAAAAGGAGCAGCATAAGCCCCAGATTTACCAAAACCTTTAAATAAGTCCTTCTATTTTCCATTCCGTCATGACCTCTTTTTTACAGTAAACTCTTGAACCGGCCATCTCTCCTATGTGCTTTCCTTATTTGGAGGAAAATTTTCTTTGAGAGAACTTTCCTTCTGAATATTTTCTTTCAGAATATTTTCTTCCAGAAAACTTTCTTTCAGAAAACTTTCTTTCAGAAAGGAATCCAAAAGATTGTAAATTTCTTCCCGCCCCTGTTTGGTTTGGGCCGAGTAGGGGATGATGATGGTATCTTTCACCACATCCAGGCCCTGCTCGATCAGCTTTACCTGCTTTTGTATCTGGCTCCGGTTAATCTTATCCAGCTTCGTGGCAATAATGATTGGCTCAAAGCCCTGATGCAGGATCCACTCATACATGATCTTATCGTTTTCGGAAGGCTTGTGCCGGATGTCTACCAGAAGGAAAACCGCCCGAAGCTGGCCGGAGCCGTGGAGATAGCGTTCGATCATCTTTCCCCACTGATCCTTGATCTCCAAATTAGCCCTGGCATAGCCATATCCAGGCAAGTCCACCAGATAGAACTGATCGTTCACATGATAGTAATTGATAGTCTGGGTCTTTCCAGGCTGGGCGCTGGTTCTTGCAAGGGACTTCCGGTTCATCAGCCCGTTGATCAGAGAAGATTTCCCCACATTGCTCTTGCCCGCAAAGGCAAACTCCCTATGCATATTTTGGGGCAGCTTACTGGTAATGCCGCACACTGTTTCAAGACTGACATTCTTAATAACCATTTTAACCTCCATGCCGCCACGTTTCTTGCGGCAACGCTGTATAAAGTATAAACTGCCAAAAGCAGCGGATATAAGCGTCCATTAAATCAGCGCCCGCTTCAACACTTCCTTCATGTTCTTTACATAAGTAATCGAAAGCCCTTCCTTAATCTCCTGGGAAATCTCTTCGATATCCTTTTTGTTTTCAGCAGGAACCAATACTTCCTTAAGCCCGGCCATCCGCGCTGCCAGTATTTTTTCTTTTAATCCTCCAATGGGAAGCACCCTGCCCCGCAGAGTCACTTCCCCTGTCATGGCAAGGTCACTCCTTACCGGTTTGCCGGTAATCGCCGAAAAGATTGCGGTCGCCATGGTGATTCCCGCCGAGGGCCCGTCCTTGGGAACGGCTCCCTGTGGGATATGGATATGGAAATCATTTTCCTTAAATACCTTGGGCGAGATGTGGTTTTCCTCTCCCACAGAGCGCACAAAGCTGATGCCGATCATGGCAGACTCCTTCATCACGTCTCCCATCTGCCCGGTGAGTTCCACCTCACCCTTCCCCGGCATCATGTTGACCTCGATCTGCAGGGTATCGCCCCCCACGCTGGTCCAGGCAAGCCCCCGCACGATACCCACCTGGGGCTCCTTATTCGCTTTATCCAGGCTGTATTTTCTTTTTCCCAGATATTTATCCAGGTTGGCTGCCGTTACCTTGATTTTTCCCGGTTCCTCTCCTGCCTCCCTGGCCTCCAAAATCTCTCTGGCCGATTTGCGCAGGATATCCCCGATCTTCCGCTCCAACTCCCTGACTCCCGCTTCCCTTGTATAATAAGTGATAATATTTTTCAGGGCGCCGTCCTGTATGGAAAGCATCTTATTTGTGATGCCGTTTCTGGCCATCTGCTTTTTCATCAGATGTTCCCTGGCTATATGGAACTTTTCGTTTTCCGTATAGCTGTTGACTTCAATAATCTCCATACGGTCCAGAAGGGGCCTTGGTATGGTCTGGGTGGTATTGGCAGTGGCGATAAAAAGCACCTCCGACAAATCCATGGGAATTTCCACATAATGATCCCGAAACCTTACATTCTGCTCCCCATCCAGCACCTCCAAAAGGGCGGAAAAAGTATCTCCCTTATAATCGTTGCTCACCTTGTCAATCTCATCCAGCAGCATCAGGGGATTTTTGACCCCCGCCTGCTTAAGGCCTGCGGCGATCCGTCCCGGCATGGCCCCCACATAGGTTTTCCTGTGGCCCCTGATCTCCGCCTCGTCCCGGACGCCTCCCAGACAGATCCGCACGTATTTCTTATCGAGAGCCTCTGCAACGCTTCTGGCTATGGAAGTCTTCCCCGTTCCCGGAGGGCCTACCAGGCAGACGATGGGACTCTCGCCTTTCCGGGTCAGACACCGCACCGCAAGAAATTCCAGAATCCTCTCCTTCACCTGTTCCAGGCCATAGTGTTCCCGTTCCAGAATTTCTCTGGCCCGCTGCATACTTTCATTGTCTTTGGACGCCTTATCCCAGGGAAGTTCCAGAAGGGTCTCGATATAAGCCCGCTCCACCGCTCCCTCAGAGCTGCTCACCGACAGGCTCTTAAACCGGGAAATCTCCTTTTTGATCTTCGCCTTCACTTCCTCGCAGGCACAAAGCTCCCCTAACGCCTGCTCAAACTGATCCGCATCGGAGAAGGAACCTTCCTCCCCTAACTCTTCCCTGATATAATGGAGCTGTTCCCTGAGCAGATAGTCCCTCTGGTTCTTGTCCACCCTCTCCTTCATCCGGTAGGCAAGCTCCTCCCTGGCCTTGGCAATCTCTATCTCGTTGAGAAGATGCCCGCACACAATCTCATACCGCTCCCTTATATTTACCGCCTCAAGTACCTGCTGCTTTTTTTCAAAAGAAAAAGGCAGGTTCATGGTGATCTGGTCTATCAGTTCTCCGGGATTTTTGATCTGGGCATATCTTTGAAGAGCGTTCTTATCCAGCTTGGGATAGTAGGTTGAAAAAACGGTAAAATACTCCCGAAGCTGCCGAAGCATTGCCTCTCTCTCCACCTGATCCGGCATCTCTTCCTGGTTTTCGCCCTCGAAGGGCTTCACATATGCCTCCAGGAAGCTGGGATTCTCTCCGTTTATTCCCCAAAGCTCACCCCGGCAGATCCCTTCCACTAGAACCCGAACGATTTTGTTGGGAAGCCTTGTCACCTGCTTCACCTCGGAAACCGTTCCCATCCGGCATAAATGCTCTTCCTCCGGTTCTTCCACCCCCACATCCTTCTGGGTCGCCAAAAAAACCCTGCTTCCCCTCATCATAGCGTATTCCAGAGCCTGCACGGACTTCTCCCTGTTCAGATCAAAGTGGATCACCGTCCCCGGTAAAATTGTCAATCCCCGCAGGGGGATCACAGGCATCGTAATCATCTGCCCCATCTCTTCCTTTATTTCACTCATCGCTTATCCTCTTGTCATGATCCCTTAGGAACTGTTCTTTACATCCTAATACTAACAATAAACGGCCCATTCTGCAATGTGTTTTTGGCAAGCGCTGTTTCTCCCAAGCTTCTTTTAGAAATGACGTTGCGGTAGCAAAATGCCGCCTTACGGCGGCATCTCTTTCTTTTTAGTGAACGACAAAAATTTAAAATATTTCTTATCTGGCTCTGCGCATCACTTCCCGATGGATCAGCAACGGCTCGCTGTTTCCCTCTACCGCTTCTTTCGTGATCACGCATTCTTCTATCGTATCATCCGACGGAATCTCAAACATGGCGTCCATCATCACCTTTTCCATAATGGAGCGAAGCCCTCTTGCACCGGTCTTGCGCTCGTAGGCAAGCTTTGCAATGGTTTCCACCGCATCCTTCTCAAAGGTCAGCTCCACATCGTCAAATCCAAAGAGCTTTTGATACTGCTTCACCAGCGCGCTCTTAGGCTCCGTCAAAATTCTCACCAGCGCCTTCTCATCCAATCCCTCAAGGGAGACCGTGATCGGCACACGCCCCACAAACTCCGGTATCAGTCCAAACTTCACCAGATCCTGAGGCGTCACCTCCTTGAGAACGTCGCTGATCTCCCGTTTGCTCTTAATGGCAATCTCCGCGTCAAAGCCTATGGAATTGCGGTTTAAACGGTTCTCGATAATCTTTTCAAGACCGTCAAAGGCTCCGCCGCAGATAAACAGGATATTCGATGTGTCGATCTGAATCAGCTCCTGGTGAGGGTGCTTCCTTCCGCCCTGGGGCGGCACGCTGGCAATGGTTCCCTCCACGATTTTGAGAAGCGCCTGCTGTACGCCCTCCCCGGAAACGTCCCTGGTGATGGAGACATTTTCACTCTTCTTGGTAATCTTATCTATCTCATCAATATAAATAATGCCGAACTGGGCCCTCTCCACATCATAGTCTGCCGCCTGAAGGAGCTTTAAGAGAATGTTCTCCACATCCTCGCCCACATAGCCGGCCTCTGTGAGAGTGGTGGCGTCCGCTATGGCAAAGGGCACATTGATGATCTTGGCCAATGTCTGGGCCAGATAGGTCTTTCCGGAACCGGTAGGCCCAAGCATGATGATGTTGCTCTTTTGAAGCTCCACATCATCCATATCCGGCGGAGCCGTCACCCTCTTATAGTGATTGTAAACCGCCACCGCCAGAACCTTTTTGGCCTCGTCCTGTCCGATCACATAATCGTCCAGAAAGTCCCTGATCTCCGCCGGCTTAAGCAAATTAATGTCAAATTCCGTTTCTTCTACTTCTTCCTCTTCCTCATATCCCTCGTCCACAATATCGGCGCATATCTCCACACACTCGTCGCAGATATACACCCCCGCCGGACCGGCGATCATCTTCCTCACCTGATCCTGGGTCTTATTGCAAAAAGAACATCTGATATTGTCAGAAAATTTTCCTGCCATTCCTTTTCCCCTTAACTTCCTGCCTATACCCGCTTCTGGTAGATTCTGTCGATCAGGCCGTATTCCAAAGCCTCCTCGGCGCTCATCCAGTTATCTCTCTCCGTGTCTGCGGCAATCACATCATAATCCTTCCCGGTATTTTCCGCAAGGATTTTATTCAGCTTTTCCTTCGTGCGCAAAATATGCTTCGCGGCAATCTCAATCTCCGTGGCCTGCCCCTGGCTTCCGCCCGAGGGCTGATGGATCATGATCTCCGCATTGGGAAGGGCCAGCCTCTTGCCCTTGGCGCCTCCTGCCAGCAGAAACGCTCCCATGCTGGCCGCCATACCCATACAATTGGTGGATACGTCGCATTTGATGTACTGCATGGTATCATAGATCGCCATACCTGCCGTCACGCTTCCGCCGGGGCTGTTGATATAAAACTGGATATCCTTCTCCGGATCCTCCGCCTCCAAAAACAGCATCTGGGCTACGATCAGGCTTGCCGTAACGTCATTTACCTCTTCCCCCAAAAATATAATTCTCTCCTTCAAAAGTCTTGAATAGATATCGTAAGAGCGCTCGCCCCTGCTGGTCTGCTCTATGACATAAGGCACTAAACTCATGCAAATCCTCCTTCTTGGCAAGGCTCTAAAGCCCGCGCAAATCATCCCTGAAACTGAACTGTTATACGGATATTCCTGCAAAAGGAACACCTCCCTCTGCAGGAATATCTCATTTAAGCATAAGGGCAGAGCGCAAGCCTCTTTGCCTGCTGCCCCACTTTTTACTCTTCAATCGCATTATCCCTTGCAAATTCAGCGGCCTTGCGCACTGCAAGGTCTTCCCTGATCTGCTTCATGCTGCTCTCGGGAAGGGTTTCTCTTACCTCATCCAGCTCGATCTGGTAGGCCTCTCCGATTACCTTTAATTCCTCTTCAAACTCTTCTTCTGTTGCCACAATATTTTCAGCCTTAACGATGGCCTCCAGTACCAGTCTTGTCTTGATCCGTCTCTCTGCCTGAGGCTTTACCTGCTCGATCATTTTGTCCCGGGAGTTGCCGGTCATCTGATAGTACTGATCAATGGTAAGGCCCTGCATCTGGATTCTCTGGGCAAACTCGTCTACCATCTGATTCTGCTGAGTCCGCAGCATAGCCTCGGGAATCTCCATATCGGAATCATTGACGATAGCCTCGAGCACCTGCTCCTCCTTGGCGTTGTCGACTTCCTTTTCTTTTCTCTCTGTAATTTTAGCCTTAATGTCCGCCTTATATTCCTCTAACGTATCAAATTCGGAAACTTCCGATGCAAATTCATCATCCAGCTCAGGAAGCTCCTTTTCCTTGATCTCCTTTACGGTACATTTGAACACAGCGGCCTTGCCCTTAAGCTCCTCGGCCTGATAGTCCTCGGGGAAGGTTACGTTGACCTCCACTTCCTGATCAATCTCAGCGCCGATCAGCTGCTCCTCAAAACCGGGAATAAACGCGCCGGAGCCAATCGTCAGGTTGTAGTTCTCACCCTTTCCGCCCTCAAAAGCCACGCCATCCACAAAGCCTTCAAAGTCAAGTACCGTCATATCCCCATCCTTCACCGGCCTGTCCGTAACTTCAATATTTCTTGCGTTGCGCTCCCTTTCCCTGTTGATCTCTTCCTCAACTTCCTCATCGGTTACGCTGCGGTCAAACTTCTCCAGCTTGATCCCCTTATACTTGCCAAGATTCACTTCCGGCTTGATGGCAACCTCCGCCGTGAAGATAAAGGGCTCGCCCTTTTTGATCTGCACTACATCGATCTCAGGAGAAGATACGATATCCTCCCCGGACTCCTCAATCGCCTTCTCGTAGGCGTCGGGAAGCATTTCATTTACTGCGTCCTCATAAAAGATTTCCGGCCCGTACATCTTCTCTATCATCTGACGGGGAACCTTCCCCTTACGAAACCCGGGAACATTTATTCTGTTCTTATTCTTCAAAAAAGCGCTCTGAAGCGCCTTCTCCACCTCGTCAGCGGGAACCTCGATCGTCAGCTTTGCCATGTTTTTTTCAAGTTTCTCTACCTGTACGCTCATCCTGGTACATCCTCCTTAATCTGTCCTTTTCTAAAACGAATACCGCTCTCTATCGCGCCATCCCTATGTTAAAAGAATGACAACATTCATGTGAATTCCGGACATGCTCGCAGTCATTTTAAGATTATAGCATAACCTTTTCGAAAATACCAGAGTGGATTTTGCATATTTTCCCGTATTATTGGCCTTATTTTATTGTTCTTTGTGACGCTCGATACGCCCGATCAGATAACGTCCTGTCTGCGCCATCATCCAACTGGCCTGGGGCATCAGCTCCTTAGGCATTTTAATAAAGAAGTTGTCCGCCTCAAAGGTAAAATCGCCCTCATAGCCAATCTCCGAAAGGGCCCGGGTAATGGCTTCCCAGTCCAGGCTTTCCATAAACGGCATGGTATGGCAGTCGCTGACATAATTCACATCATGAACGTGAAGCGCCTGCAATCGCTTTTTGCCCATTGCGCGGATAAAATCCGCCGGTTCCCTTCCCACCAGCGCACAGTGCCCCAAATCAAGGCACCCCACAATCCAGGGGCTGTCTAACTCGTCCAGCATACCGTTAAACTCCTCCGGACTGGCGCAGACGCTGTCCACAATATAGCCCCGCCGCTCGTCATACTGCCACATATTTTCCACGCAGACCCGGATTTGAAATTCCTCGCAGTAGGGAATCAGGCTGCGGTAAAAGGCCAGGTTATCCTCAAAAAGCTTCTCCCGGTAATCCCTATAGTTCAGATGCTGCACGGGATGAACCACAATATCCCTCACTCCCATAAGGGAAGCCGCCTCCATAGAACGGAGGAGCCATTTTTTGATTTCGGTATCATAGGGCTCTTTCCCCAGAGATGAGGGAAAAGGAGCATGGGCCTGGACAAAGTCAAGGCCGCATTCCATCCCTGTCTGCTTCAGGCTCAGGGCATACTCCCTCCATCCTTCGCCGCACCAGATTCCTTCTCCTCTTTCCATGTCGAAAAAAGACCAGTCCGCTCCGTCGAACCCGGCTTTAGCCAAAATCCTGATGCATTCCTCCCCGCCAAAAGTTTTCGCCAAAATATCTGTCTGTGTGACCAGTTTCATGATAATAATCCACCCCCTGTATTCCCCGGGCCCTGCCCGTGGTACTATTTTCAATACCTGCCGAAAGATTCTGCGTTTACACACAGCAAAAATCAGCGCTATGTGCTTTGTTAAAGATTATACTGCGTTTTTGGCTTGTTGTCAGCCGGAATGGAAAAATAAAACTCCACCCCTTCCTCTTTATTCTGGACGCCATAGTTCAAATGCTGCATGGACAAAATCTGAGCTACAATCGCAAGCCCTAATCCTGAACCGCCATATCGGGAATTTTTGTCTCGATAAAACTTTGTCCAGATTTTGGGCAGGCTCTCCCCCGGGATAGGTTCTCCCTCATCGAAAACAGAGAAATCCAGCCTGCCCTCTCTTTCTGTCAGCGAAATTTTCAGTATGCCTCCTGGCCGGACATTTTGTTTCGCGTTAAGGATCAGATTGTCCAGCACCTGCTCCATCCGATCCTTGTCGGTATTGACATAGACAGCTTTCTCCGGTAATTCGTATTGCAGTTCAAAGTCCGCGTCCGGACTGTCAATCAGCAGTCTTCCGGCAATGGTTTCCAGAAACTCAACAAAGTCAAAGCGCTGGGGAAAAAGACGCTCCACTCCGGTTTCCAGTGCGGATAAATCCAGCAGGGTGGTAATCAGGCTGCTCATGCGCTCGGTCTCCCCTATGATGACCTCAGAATAATTCTGCCTTTTGGCTTCGTCGGCTTCATCCTGTAAGCCCTCGGCATAGGCCCTGATCACTCCCAGCGGCGTTTTCATTTCATGGGAGAGGCGGTCCACCAGCTCTTTTCTCTCCGCCAGTAAAAGCCGCTCCTGCTCCACCTCCCTTTCGAGCCGGTGATTTGCCGCCTTTAGCTGCAAAAGGGTCTGTTGCATATTTTGGGACATTCTATTGAGGTTTTGGGATAACTCCTCAAATTCATCTCTGGTATGGATCTCACAGGAAGAAGAAAAATCTAATTGTGCCATCTGGCGTGCCGCCTGGTTCAGATTTGAAATCGGATCCGATATGAACCGCCCCATCAGGCAGTCCACCCCCAACACCAGTAAAACCACAAAGCCCAGCCAAATCCAATCCGATAGCAGCGGACTAACAGGCAAATGGGTTGACAGGACATAGGAAATGATCAGAACACCCCCAGCTATTTTGGAAACCAGGATAATTTTCCTGCGGACAGTCCGCAATGTGAAAAAATCTTTTGTCATCATACCACCTCGAACTTATAGCCAGAGCGAACCAGAGTAACAATGTGTTTCCCCTCCCCACCTAACTTTTGGCGCAGGGTTTTGATATGGGTGTCCACCGTCCGGGTTGTTCCCTCAAAGTCATATCCCCAAATCCGGTTCAGCAACTGCTCCCGGCTAAATACCTGTCCGGGATTGGCCATAAAGAAATGAAGCAATTCATATTCCTTGTAGGTCAGCACAATCTCCTGTCCGTCCAGGAATACTTTATGTGAGGCGGGAATGACAGAAATTTTTCCCGCGTTTATGATCTCTGCCGGAAGTGCAGAGGAACGGCGCAGCAATGCATTCACTTTGGCAAGCAGCACTTTGGGGCTGAATGGTTTCGTCATATAATCATCCGCACCCAAATCATAGCCTTTCAGCTTATCATCCTCTCCGCCCTTGGCTGTCAGGATGATAATGGGAAGGCCGCTCATCTCCCTTGCCATTTTGCAGACGGAAAAACCGTCAAGATGTGGCATCATAATATCCAGTATCATCAGATCCATCGGATTGTTTTTCAGCGCCATCAGCCCATCCACACCGTCATCCGCCACAAAGCAGGTGTGGCCGCCCCTCCGCATATATTCGGCAATGATTTCCTGCATCTTCTTTTCATCTTCCACAATTAAAATATTCGCCATGTCCCTCCACGCCCTTTAGCTTTTCTATCAGTAGTATAATTCCATATGCGGCTCAGAGCAATAAAAGCCGGGCTGTTTTTCTTCTATTTTTTTATACCAGCGCCTCATAGGCAAAAAGCGAAAGCTCCGGAACCGGAGCTTGTGCGTTTTCGGGACTGACCAAAATTGCCCTGGAATTTTGATACACAGAGCAACACAAAATAGTATGCAAAGAACAGTGCTTTCTACAGCAGGCGGCTCTCATACATAAATAAAATCAGAATAATGCCGCCCAGGGTGTTTGGGGTAGTCCCCGTCACAATACCCGAGGGTGATATAGGCCTGTGGCACAAAACCGGCAGGTATGCCCATACTCTTCTGATACTCCTGTCCCTTTTGAGTGGCAAGGGAATTTAAGACCTCCCCCACGATGCAGGTGGAAACACCTTGCTCATAGGCCGCAAGCGTAATGTTCTGGGCCATGATATAAGCGTCCGGCGACGAAAAATAAAAGTTCTCCGGGCCGAACAGGGCAAGCACCGTCCCCGCATTGTGGAATGCGCTTTCCGACGCCATGATCTCCTCCTCTGTCGGCAGCGCGGTAATGCCTGCGTTGAAATTCCGTATTATCTTCATGTGCGCTTTTCCGATATAATCAATCATTTCCCGATCAGTCATCACGACCCCCCTCGTAGAATTGCGGTTCCCCGCATTGGGGCAGTAATCCACCACTTCCAGTATTTTTTCAA
This sequence comes from uncultured Lachnospiraceae bacterium, assembly GCA_949949005.1. GTDB lineage: Bacteria > Bacillota > Clostridia > Lachnospirales > Lachnospiraceae > Suilimivivens. The sequence continues at coordinate 45,864 of CATLHM010000004.1, read as the reverse complement.
CGACTTCCCGCCGCACCGGAGTATCCTGAAATCTCCGAACCGAACGCCTGCCTTTGATTGCTTCCATTAATTCCATAATAAACCGTCCTTTCTGTTGCTTAAATCAATGTCTCCTGATCGCCTTCACCGGGCAATTCTCGAAACAGTTTCCGCATTGCAGGCAATTGTTTTGCCGTATGATGTAGGAATTGGGGGTTGCCCTGCTCCCGCCTTTCCCCGTAGCCTTGTCCCCAGATTTGTCCCCGGATTTGCCCCCAGATTTGTCTCCGGGTTTGTCCTCACCTTTGTCCAGGGCTTTGTACACGGTTTCGTCCTCAACATTGCCTACGTCCTTATCCGTGACTTTGTACACGGCTTTCTGCGGGCAGACTCTGGCGCATTTTCCACAGCCGATGCAGGCCTCTGTAATCCGGTATCCTTTCGGCTTCAAGATCCCGTCGCCCACCGTGAAATACTCCCTTGTGATGGGTCTGGTGGATAAACAAAAATACTCTATTGTATAATTTTTGATGACAAATATGGTATCAATGTTCTTGGTTTCGCCCGGATACACATTTTCCAGATAGGGCTGCTCCCGATACAGAATATCCCGCCATTGGAGCTGCTCCTCCTCTGGCGCTTCCAGGGCGATTCCCGATATGCGGATCGTTTCCTTGTATCGGGTGTAGCCGGATATCTGCACCCTGCCGTCCCGGTAGAGCTGTCTGGCAAAGGACTTCCCCCGTGCCGTCAGAAAGTAAATATCCGTTCCCTCATAGTGAACCGCGCTGATATTCCGAACCTGTGGGCCGCCGTCCTCATCCACCGTGGCAAAATTCAACACTCCCACATAGCCCAGCTTTTCTAAACAGGTTTTTACATCCATCCTATCATTCTCCTTATTCTGCTTTTTCGGTATGTATCTGGCAGCGATAAAGCCTTCACCTTGCCTTTGCGATCAGGCCGCTTTCCTCCGTCGCCCAGCACTGAGGATCCTCCCCATAGAAGTCCCCACAGGTTCCCTTCGCCACGGCAGGACAGCCCCTGCACCATGCAAGCAGCTTACACCTGGCGCATTTGCTGAATTTTTCATACTCGCGGTATTGCTCCATGCCCGTAACCCACACATCTGCGATGCGATCCTCCAAAACATTCCCCACCCGGCTCTGCGCCACCCTGCGGCAGGCGTAGATTTCACCGGAAGGCAGAATCGTCAGATGGCAGTTCCCGCAGTTGCAGCCGCCGTAAATCATCCCTTCCTTTGCATCCTCCGGAATCCGGAACTCTCCGTTTTCGTATTCATAAAGCGTCCAGAGATGATCCTTTTTATTAAAATAGGTCTGGCAGCCCTTTGCCTCGTATTCTTTGAATTTCTGATCACAGAGAGCCAGAACCTCCCTGTACTCCCGGGCCGTCATGCCACTGTCCAGCTCACCGCCGCCCGGTACATATCTGGCAAAGGCAAAGACATTTACCCCGGCCCCAACTGCCGCGTCAATGATTCCCGCCATCTCCTTACAGTTCGCCTTAGAAACAGTGGTCATGATGACGCTGCGTATTCCCGCCTTATTGATACATGGGATTTTTTCAAGCGTACAGTCGAAGGAACCGGGTTTTCGAAACCAGTCGTGGGTCTGGCGGAGCCCATCCAGGGAAAGCTGATATTTCTCACAGCCATACTCTTTTAATTCCCGGCACACCTGCTCATTCAAATGAAAGGGATTCCCAAGGATGCTAAACCTGATGCCGTGCCCCTGCAAAAGCTTTAAAAGCTTCCAGAAGTTTGGGTGCAGGATCGGATCCCCTCCGGTAATGTAAAAATAGGGGGTCCGCCCATACACCTTGCAGAAATCCAGGCAATTGTAAAAGGTTTCCCTGATCTGCATCCATGCCATGGATTGCAGGCAGTCGTGCTTCCCCGCCGAATAAATGTAACAATGCTTGCACCGCTGGTCACATTCGTCTGTAATATGCCATTGAAATGAAAAATAGGGCTTCATCCTCCCAGCTCCTTCCACTTTTTTATCGAAACAGTCGCATAACTGTTATTTTCAAACACCCTCCAGGCGACAAGGAACCTGTTATTTGGGAAACGCCCTAAACCTTTTGTTTATGGCGTTTCCCGCACCACTTTTCATGCCTTTAGGGGAAGTATTGCTTATTTCTCCCCTGCTCCGCAGGCAGAGCCACAGGCTGCAGGCTTCTCCTTGTCTCCTGCCCCGCAAGCGGAACCACAGGCTGCGGGCTTCTTCTCGTCTCCTGCCCCGCAAGCGGAACCACAGGCTGCAGGCTTCTTCTCGTCCCCTGCTCCGCAGGCAGAACCACAGGCTGCGGGCTTTTCTTTGTCCCCTGCTCCGCAGGCAGAGCCACAGGCTGCAGGCTTCTTCTCGTCTCCTGCTCCGCAGGCGGAACCACAGGCTGCGGGCTTTTCCTTGTCCCCTGCCCCGCAGGCGCTTCCTGCCGTATTCCCGTTCCATCCGGCTATGTTTGCTAATGCCATTTCTCTGTACCTCCTTTATTCAATTGATTTTGGCAGACACAATTGTTCAGCAGCTATGAAGCCGGAAGCTTACTCACTGCCTCTTCAATTGCCTTCTGTAATTTTCATTATATGGGTTGGCAGAAATCCCACAAGTACGCACTTTTGAGTAACCCAGGTTACTTTTTGGTAAGAATTGGACAAATACGCTGTTTTGGGGCACTAAAAAATTCGGAAACGCTACGTTTGAGTGGTATAATAAGAAAGGTAGAGATATGGAGTAATAGGAATCTGTGAGGTAACCACATGGAAAAAGGACGCATTATTTTTTTAAACGGAGTAACCAGCGCAGGGAAAACGTCAATCGTCGAAGCCATTCAGGAGCGTGACGACGTATTCTTTTATGTCGTTGCCAATGATTTGTTTCAGGAAATGGTTGGAGAAAAATATTTGCGTGAAAACTACTGGAAATATCTCAGCGAAGTAATCATCATGATGTATCATACTGCGAGGCTTTATTCCGATCTGGGTAAAAATGTGCTGATCGACGGAATCTTAGTGGAAAGGGATGAGATCACACCGCATTATCTGCAGTTGTTGGAAATCCTGAAAGACAATCCCCTGGATTTGGTTGAAGTATACTGCCCCCTGGATCTGTGCAGGAAAAGAAATTTGATCCGTGGGGACAGATACGAAAGCCAATCGCAGGAGCAGCAGGAATTGATGGCAAAAGATATTGCGTACAGTTTAAGGGTAGATACGAGTCTGCACAGCGCGGCGGAATGTGCGGAGATCATTGTTAAGGGATTGTTGGGGTAAGCGGCGGCCATTCACTTTTAAAACAGGCTTGCAAATCCGGCGGCAGTTTCTGCCGACAATCCCCGGCGCAGCACAAGATAACTGCTTGCCCATAAGCCGGTTGTCTGTTCCAGAGCGCAATAGCAGAAAAAGGTAATCATAATTTCTTTTGCCCCCGAAATCCCGATAATCTGGCGCAGAGAAAGGGGCTTGGCCTTTCTCTCCCCCTCCGTTTGCCCTGTATCGTCTGTGCCCTGTTTTTTCCATAAAGGCAGACTGAAAATCAGGATAGCGGTCAGTGCAATCTGGAGGATGGCAATATAGCGATAACCCATATTCCAGCTCTGTCCGCGGGAGAGCGAAAAGCCCATGATATACGGGCCGAGGGAGGCGCCGACGCCCCACATACAGTGGAGCCAGCTCATGTGCCTGCTTGCATAGTGAAGCGCCACATAGTTATTCAGAGAAGCGTCCACACTTCCTGCGCCAAGCCCGTAAGGAATGGCCCACAGGCACAACGCAGCATAGGAATGGCTGACGGAAAATCCAAACAGCGAGACGGCAGTCATTAACACACTGACAGCCGTAACCTTCCCCGTTCCGAATCTTTTGGTCAGCCTGTCACTCTGCAGGCTGGAAACGATCGTCCCCACAGCGATAATCATGGAAATCCCGCCCGCATAGGAAACCGGCACGGAAAACTCCTGATACATGGTGGGCCATGCGGAACCTAACAGGGAATCCGGAAGCCCCAGACTGATAAAGGCAAGGTAAATAATCACCAGCAATAACTGAAACATAAGAGCCAACCTCCACGCTGCATCTTTTCTATCAAAAGAATACCGTCAAAGGGCGCTTGATGCAATACATTTTTTGTTACTGCCCCTCCTTCCTGATCATTCCCTGCCCGATCGCCCTCTCGAAGATATGTTCAAAGATCACCGCCTGCACATATCCCGAGAATCCCATCACAAACAACAGCGGAAAATAGACAAAGAACCAAATGACAAACAGCGTCAGAACTTGAATCGCCAGCAGGGCAAGGGTCCATCCGGGGTTTCTCACCGCCAGAGCCGCCGCCACACGGACATGGCCCGTAGCAGTATTCTCAAATTTTGCCATTACCGGAAATACATAGGACGCCAAGACGGCCACAGCCCCCAGCAGGAGAGCAAAAACAGCGGTCTGTATCGGAAAGCTCCTGTTTCCTATCACTGCGTAATAAAACAGGTTCACGGCAAAGAGTATCCCCGCCGCCATCACCGGCAGCCAGATCCGGATTCCCTGCCCAAGACCGCCTCGAAAGGCCCGCAGGAAGCTTCCGGTAAGGTATCCCTCCTGATCCCTGACGGCTTTAAGCAGTACCTCGTACAGGGCCGCTGTTGCCGCTCCCAGCGTGACCACCGGAAGGCTGCACAGAAACCACAGCAGCCCCAGATACATTAATTCCACAATTTTTCTGATTCCCCTCATAAGCGGGCTGTTCATATTGAAAATACTCATATTATCCCCATACGCCGCTTTTTTACGGCACACCGTCAACAACGGATGCCTGGCTTTTCCAGGCATCCTTATGTTTAATAAAGGGGCTGTCACCTCTCTGGTTTTTCAATCATTGGTGCGACATCCCCTTTTTTCTACCAATCAGCTACATACATCAACCCGCATTTTTTGCATCCAAAAATGCCTGAAGCTGTGCGATCAGCTCTGCGCGGATCTCTTCCAGTCCAACCTTCGATGCTTCCTCATGCCAGGTGTTGATCTTCTCTGCCGCCTCGTCCGCATCATACATGGAGAGCGTGAGCTGAAGCTCGTTTGACAGGGCGGACACGTTTGCCACCTGGGTCTCCACGTTTGCCGTGTTAAAGGTAAATCCCGAGAGAGGACTGAGCTGATAGGTGGCCTCATCATAGATATAATCAAAGCGCTTCTTCAGCTCGGCGTCGTTCATGACAAACTCACTGTTCCTGATATAAGCGGGATTCCAGGTAAAGGAATAGCCGGGCATCACATACTGCTCTTCCTCCGGAAGGTCAAGCTGCTTATAGCCGTCCTCACCGATGGCCTCCCAGTCTTCCCCCTCGATACCATACTGGAATAGATCATGAGCTTCCTGGCTTCCAAACATCCAGTCCAGGAAATACATAACGGCATCCACCTTCTCCGACCACTCGGGAACTACCAGCCAGTTGTTGGTTGCCATATCGCAGACTACTGCCCCCGGCTCCTGGTTACGCTGGGCATCCTCGATCACATAATAACCAAATTCCGCATCCGGGTTATTCGCCAGGGCATCCTTGACCTTGGCTTCATATTCCGTAAGCGCACAGTAGGTGATCGCCGCATCCTTTTCCACCGCGTCCGTTGACCCCCGGGTAGGGCTTAAATAAGGATTCCATTTGGTACGCTCTTTGGTATACTCTGTGATAAAATCATACTGATAGCCTTCCGGCATTTTAGCAAACTCTTCCTCAGAGTCTCCTGCAACCACGGCGTTTAAAACCGTCTTATTATCCTCACTGAGTCCCACATACACCCAGGTCTGGTCCCCCAGCACATTTACATTGTCCTGTGTGTACACATTGTCATGCTTTGCCGAATACCAGGGGGAATCCATACGGAAGAAATTCCACAGGCTCACGCCGATCATGTCCGGCTCATTCTCCGCAACAGTCTTCACGAATTCAAACAGGCTTTCCTCGTCCGTGATGGGATCGCAGTCGTATTTTTTCCGAAGATCCTCACGATACATAAAGCCCCTGCTGTCCTCATAGGAGGTAGCCAAGTTAATGCCGAATATTCCCGTCTTGTAGGAGCCGTCCTCCATCAGGACATAGGAGGTCATAGCATTCACAAAGTTCTCTGAAAAGGCGCCCTTAAGTCCGGGAAACGCATCATTGTTAAAGTAGGATGTCAGATCCGCAAAGTTTCCCTGTTGGATAAATGTGGAAAGGCCGTGCCAGCCGCCGCAGAACATGAGATCGTAGTCCTCCTGGGCAACCAGGGCCATACTCAGCTTGTCCTTGTAATCTCCTCCTGCCACAAAGGTAAATTCCGGGTGGATTTTGCTCATGACAGGGTCATCCGCCGTCATCTCCTCATACTTTGCCAGCACCTTATCCAGGTTGCGGAACTCGTTCATCACACGGATGTTGATAGTGGTATCTTCCAACTCCACCGCAGGAGCCGCCCCATCGCCGCCCTCTGCCTCCCCGGAGCTTTCGTCCGCAGCAGCATTCTCCCCGGCATCCTCCTGTCCGGATTCCTCTGCCGTGTCCGCAGCATCTGCGCCGGCGCCCTCATCCTTTGCCCCACCGGAACAGGCGCAAAGGGACAAAACCATTGCTCCTGTGACAGCCGCAGCCATCACCTTCCGAAAAAGATTTTTTCTGGTCATTTTTCATATCCTCCTTACTGATAATAAATTTATTGGAAATCGCGAAACATTCCGTCTCGCAATGCCCCATACGTCGCTAACCCTTGATCGCCCCCACGGTAAGGCCGCTGGTAAAAAACCTCTGTACATAAGGATACAGCAGCACAATGGGCCCTATGGCAACCACCGTGGTAGCCATCCGCAGGGAATTGGCAGGCACCTCCCCCGAGGCCATCCCTGTGGTTCTGGCCATCTCCTTCATGGCATCCATGTTCCGCAGCATCCGCATCAGCAGATATTGCAGAGGAAAAAGCCTGTTGTCCTCAAGGTAGAGCATGGCGTTGAACCACTGATTCCAGTAACCCAGAGCATAGAACAGGCTCAGGGTTGCGATGCCCGGAACAGACACCGGGAGAATGATTTTCCACAAAATCTGGAAATCGTTGGCCCCGTCCATATAAGCCGATTCCGACAGCTCATGGGGAATTCCGTTGAAGAAATTCCTCATCAGGAACATGTTCCAGGCGCTGAACGCCACCGGGATGATCAGAACAAAAATATTGTTTTTCATATTCAGATTTTTGGTGATCAGTAAATAGGTGGGCACCAGCCCTCCTCCAAACAACATGGTAAAATAGACAAAGAACGTGATCACATTCCTGAACTTTACCTTTTTCAGGGACAAAGGGTAAGCCATGGTGATGGTCAGGAACATACTAAACAACGTCCCCGCCACTGTGGTAAAGATGGTGACCCCATAGGCCCGGAAGATCTGCCCGTCTCCCAGCACCAGCTTGTACGCCGTCAGGGTAAAGTCTTTGGGTATAATCGGAAACCCATAAGTCGCGAAATTTGCCTCTGTCTCAAAGCTGCTGCCAAGAATAATCGCAAAGGGGAAGAGACAGTAGATACAAAAAACTGTGGCAATGGCATATACCACGATCTCAAATATTTTTTCTCCCCTGGACTTTTTGATCTGGGAACCCGTTACTTTTATCTTGCTCACTGTATCTCACCCCCGTTAAAAGATTGCCGCATCCGGCTCGATTTTTTTCGTCACCGCATTGGTGGTAAATACCAGGATCAGACCCACTACGGACTGGAATAAGCTGGTCGCCGTGCTCATGCCCAGATTGTTAAGCTGCCGCAGGGCCCGGTATACAAAGGTATCAATTACATCCGTGGTGGGATACAGGCCTGCGTTATCCCCTACCAGCGCATAAATCATGCCGAAGTCACCGTTGAATATCTTGCCGATCCCCATGATGGTGAGCATGATCGCCGTGGTCTTAAGAAGCGGAAGGGTGATCCTGGTGATCTGCTGCAGCCTGGTGGCGCCGTCCACCTTTGCCGCCTCGTACATCTCTTGGTCAAAGCCCGTGATCGCCGCCACATAGACAATGGTTCCATAGCCGGCCCCCTGCCAGATACGCAGCAATACCAGAATCAATGGCCACCATCCCGGCGTGTTGTAAAACAGGGGATCCTCCCCGCCTGCCTCCATCACCCATCTGGTAATGATCCCGCTGCTGCCGATAATGCCGCTCATGAACATAGCCACCACTGTCCAGGATACAAAGTGGGGAAAGATCGCTATGGTCTGTACGATCTTGTTATAGACCTTGTTTTTGATCTCCACAAACACCAGCGCCAGCACGATGGAGAGCAGCGTAGTACTTATCAGGAACAGCACATTCAGAAAAATGGTATTAAAAAAGATTCTCCCCACTCCATTGTAGTTAAACAGGAACCGGAAGTTCTCCAACCCCGCCCAGGGGCTCCCCCATATTCCCTCCTTGTAGCTGAACTTCTTGAATGCAATCAGAATCCCGTACATGGGATAATAACAGAAAACCGCCACCCAGATGATCGACGGAACCGTCATCAGATACAGCAGTCTGTTCTTCCACAGCTCACTGAGCCCGCCCTTTAGGCCAAGCCGCTCTCCGCTTCTATCAGCTCCCATCCCTGTGGTCTTGCCTTTCTTCATTGCCTTACCTCCCTTCTACCGCCGACAGCCCGTAAGCCCTCTGCCGCGTCTTTTTTTTCCATTTTATTCTTCCGAAAAAGGGAAACCAACAGAAAAAAAACTGGATTTCGGGTAATTTTCAAAATTCCAAGCGCTGTAGCGCTTTATGCACGGGCCTGCGCATAACAACGGGCAGCACGCTTTGCGAACTGCCCTTATGTTAAAAAAAAAGCGCCCACGTTTTTTCGTGAACGCCGTTTATAGAAATTTTCACCTGCCCCGAATCTGCTCCTGCATACTGGCAATGTAGGTATCCAGCCCCGCCTCCGCAAGGGCTTCTTTCGTCTGCTCCAGCTCCCCTGCCGGATCCTGCATATAACCGCAGATCAGGGGCTGGAAGTATTTCAGCCTGGCCTCCCCCATGGCCTCCAGCTCCTTATAGACCCCTTCCGCTGAGAAGGAAAAGCCCTCAAGGGGATCGGGTCTGGCTTCCCTGCTGATTTCCTCCCGCCACTGCTCCACCAAAACCGCCACCTCCTCGTACCACTGGCTGCTCACCGGGACTTCCTCCCGGTTCATCAGATGATCCGTGCATACCGTCCAGCCAAATTTGCTGCTTCCGTCGATCTGCTCATAGCTGATCTTCCCGTCCTGCATCCGATAGTGGATTCCCTCCACGCCGTATTTAAGCAGATCATAATATCTCTGATCCGTATGGATCTTTTCCAGAAGCCTTATGGCAATCTCCGGCTCCGTGGTCTTGGAGGATATGGATATTACCGAGGCATCCGCCAGAGTGCCGATATACCATTCCTCATTCACGGAAACATAAGGGAAAAAACCATATTCCCACTGCGGATGTTCTCTGGCCAGATCCGGGATATGGACTGCCTGCGCAGACCAGACAGGTACATTGGTCTCGCAGGGCTTTCGATCCTGCAGCATCATATTCTTGCCCCTCTCCCCCTCATTATCGGACATGGCAAGAAGATCCGATTCCAATATCCCGTCCCTGCGCCATCTCTCGATATATTCCAGCACCGTAAGAAACTCCGGCTGCTCCAGTCTGTTCAGCACGATGTCCGGTTCCCCGGCCGCAACTACCACAAAGGGCATCTCCTGCATGCTGCTGATTTCCAGATACTTCCCTTTCGTGAGAAGCAGCCACAGGGACTGCCAGATCCGGTTATCCGTGATCAGGGGCTCATCCCGATAACGCTCCTCCTGCTTGGCGCGGTACAGATACGCCTCCATGGAGTCCAGATCCGTGATCTCTGGTAGATTCCACTCCTTCCTTAAATCCTCCCGGTAAAAAAATCCTTCATTCACATTCTTAATCGCCCCCATATCAAATTGGGGGATACCATAGAGCCCGCCCTGAATCTCACAGTCCTTAAGGGCCGTCTGGCTGTAGGTTCCATAGTGCTCTGTCAGCTCCGGCGTCAGATAGAGATATTCATTCAGATCAAGGAAAGCATTCTTTCCCACCAGCGTCCGATAATCGGAAAACACGCCGCCCGGAATAAAGTCGTACTCTCCCGACGCGATGGCAATATTGAGCTGCTCCCGCTCATTTCCCCATGGTATAAATTCAAACCTCAAAGTGCATCCAAGCTCCCGGACGGTGAGAGCGTCCAAGCTCTCATACAGTTCTTCGAGCCCTTCTCTGGGCGCGTTTCCCAGATAGATGGCACGGAAATTCACCACAGAAGCAGATCCCTGCGCCTGCTCCTGCACCTGTCCCCCGCCGCAGCCCACGGAGGCGGCCACGATGCCAAGCAAGATCAAAATAATCAGATATTTTCTCATTTACTTCCAAACTTCCCCCTCCTGCCGCTTCTTTACAGGGATATTGATAATGACACAGGTTCCCACTCCCGGCGAGCTTTCCACCTGCAGCGGAATCTCCTCCCCGTAAAAAAGCTTTAATCTCTCTGCAATGTTCTTCATCCCATAATGGCTCCCGCCGGCGCTGTTCTCCTTAGCGTGCTCCTGCATCCCCACACCGTCGTCCGTAACGCTTAAGGTGATCCTCCCATCCTCCATCCAGCCGCTCAGAAACACTGCTCCCCTTGGGCTTTCCTTTTCATTGATCCCGTGAATTACCGCATTCTCCAAGAAAGGCTGTAAGGTGATCTTGGGAATGAGACAGTCCATGACCTCCTCCTCCACCTCCGCCGTATAGCGGATTCTTCCCCGGTAACGGCGCTTCTGGATCTCCATATAAGCCCCGCAGAGCTTTACCTCGTCCGCAATGGTGACCACATCCTTCCCCTTGCTGAGAATCAGCCGATAAAAATGGGACAGGGCCTGGACAATATTGTGGATATTGTCTATCTCGTTCTTCTGCGCCATCCAGTTGATCATATCCAGCGTATTATAGAGAAAATGAGGGTTGATCTGAGACTGCAGGGCACGCAGCTCTGCTCCGGCCTTTTCCTGACCCAGAACATATTGCTCCCGCATCAACTCCTCCACCTTATCCACCATTTCGTTATAATGGGTGATCAGACGCCCGATCTCGTCCTCATCGCCTTCCTCAACATCCAGTTTCCGGATAATCCCATCCTGGATCTGCATCATCTGGTTTTGCAATAGCTGCATACGCCCGGTGACGGACCGGATGATGGGCACAAAGGCAATCCACACTGCGGCGCACACCAGCAGATAAAGGAAGCCCGTTCCCGTGTTCATTGCCAGAAGCTCTTCCTCCATAACGCGCCAGGGCACCATGGAAACCAGATAGGTATCCGTCTTGTCAAGCAGCTGGCTCCTTACCAGATACCTCACGTTATTGACGGCGATTTCCCTAAAATCCTTATCCCCTGCCCCGTTTTGGCCTCCCCGCCCCGCAGAAGCTCCGCCAGCTCTTCCTCCGGCACATTGGCCGCAATAATCTGACCCTGGTTTGTCTGCAGGAAAATGATCTGCTGCTGTACGGAGCCGATCAGCATCTCCTCAAGAGCTTCCCTCTCCATCCGCACCGCCAGTACCCCTATATCCTTACTGAAGTCCTCCTGATCCCACAGCTTGCGGGTGATCGCCACATAGGAATGCCCTTTGTCGTAAATATCCTCCTGAAAGCTGACCCAGGTAGGCCTTCCGTTGTTTTTTTCCAGAATCCCGTACCAGTCCATCTCCTGTGCCAGCGCAAGGGGACGATAACGCCCACTGTGGCTGTTCACCACCGGAAAGGAATCGTCTATATAAAACAAAATATTGCCGTACTCAAAGGCCATCTCCATTCCATAGGTATAGGAATTGATGCTCTCAAAATTCGCAAGCTGCTGGGCGATGCTGATCTCCCCGTCCGCCAGCGTCAGATTCAGATTGATGGTCTCATTCACCGCAAGCAAGGTGGATATATTCTGAATGCGGGTCATCTTGTCCTCAATTGACTGGCACATCTGACTATACCCCTGATTCAGGGCATAAAGCTGCTGCTGCCTGGAACGTCCCTGCATTTCCAAAAGGGAGATCACCAGAATGACCCCCACGGGAAGCACCCCTGCCAGATACACCAAAAGCACGATCTTGCCCTTTAAGGAAAGCCTGCGGTACCATGCCGTGAGCCGCCTGAGCTCCGCCTTGCATCCGGCCTCCCGCTTCATCACTGGCTTCTTACGCTCCTCCCTGTTCCTGAACGCCCGCTTCATCACTGGCCGCCCTTCTGCCGGCGGTACTGTGCCGGAGACATACCGGTGGCCTCCCGGAACACCTTTGCAAAATAGTTCGCATTGGCATAGCCGCATTTTTCTGCGATCTCCGTAATCTTGTCATAATCCTGTTCCAGCATCCGCTTCGCCCTCTCCAGCCGGTAATAACTTAAATACTGCTTCAGGGTCATCTTCCTTTCCTGCTTGAACAATACATTCAGGTAAACCGCGGAAAAGTGAAGATGTTCCGCAATCTGTACCACGCTCAGATCCTCTTCCCCGTAATGCTCCGCCACATAATCCATCACGCCCCGGATAATACGCCCGTATCCCGCCTGTTCCTCCTGCTTTTCCTTCAGACATCTTAAGAGCCGCCTGACAAACTCCCTGATCTCGCAGAGAAAGTCCGTCTCCCGCACACAGGCTGAAATCTGCTCCTCCTTCCAGATCCCCGTATCCGTCCCGTAAATCTCCGGATATTTTTTATAGATCGCCGTGAGGAAAGAGATCATCAGCGTATAGACCTGTTCTTTCTGATAATATTTATATTGATACAGCCTGTCAAAGAGCCCTTCAAACCACTGGTCCAGGTTCTGGGGCTGCTGGGAAAGAATCTGGAGAAACTCTCCATAAATCCCCGGTTCTATATAGTTTTTCTGCAAAATCCCCTCATCAATCTGAAAGAACCTCTCTCCCTCCTGATAAAAGGCGCAGTTGATCGCCATACAGGCCGTTTGGTAGCTGTTGTAAACATTTTTGTAATGACTGGTATCCATCCCGATTCCCAGCCTCACCTGGGGAAATTCCCCAAGGAGCTTCTGATAAAAAGAGGACAGGCGGTACCGATCCTTCTCCGCATAAGAGAGGATAAACTCGTACTGGCGCTTTTGTCTCTGACAGGTTCCTATAACCGCACAGAAAGAGGACCGAACCGCCTGTGCCGCCCGCTCCATCTGCTCCTCCCATCCGCCTACCCTTCCCGGCATCTGAAGGATCATGCAGTGCATACACTGATTCAGCGGAAAATCCATCTCCGCCGCCAGATTCTCCACCGCCTTTTTCTCCCTCTCCCTGCTGGTCAGGAGATTAAAAAGCCTGTGCTGCTGAAATTCCCTTCCCGCCCGGGTCGCCGTGTCCGTCCTGGACTTTTCCCTGATCTCCCTCATCGCCCGTGCAAGAGCCTCACACAAAACAGGCAGATCGATGGGCTTTTCGATATAATCGATGGCGGCAAGCCGGATCGCGCTCCTTAGATACTCGATCTCCATATAGCCGCTCATGAAAATGATCCGGCAGTCCGGGTTCCACCCCAAAACCTTTGTTGCGAACTCGATCCCGTCCATCTGAGGCATCCGCACATCCGTCAGAATAATGTCCGGCAAAAACCACCTGGCAATCCTCACCGCCTCCGCCCCGTTCACCGCCTGCATAATCTCATCAATCCCGTATTCCTCCCAGTTAACGGCATCCACCAGCCCCTCCCTGGTATAATCCTCATCATCCGCAATCAGTATTTTCATGGGCCCCTCCCAAACGTCTCCCCATTTCTTCCGAGCTATCACCCGAACTTCCCACACCGATTTCGGGAAGTCTGAGTTATAAGGTATAAAGGTTTTGTTAGATTATACCCGAAGGGGCTGCATCTTGTAATGGTAAAAAAGCTGGAAAAAGGAAAGATATTTATAATACTTGCGGACTGTCCCCTATTGACAGATACAGGATATAACACTACAATCAAAGTGTTACATACATTTTTGAATGTATCACTATTACAAAGGAGGTTCATCCTATGAGAAGAAAAGAAGACTTACCGGAATGCGCCGTAGCCATCACCGTCAGCATGATTGGAAATAAATGGAAGCTTCTCATTATACGCAACCTGATCTCCCGCCCATGGCGGTTCAACGAGCTGCAACGGGATTTGAAGGGCATCAGCCAGAAGGTTTTGACCGACTCCCTGCGTTCCATGGAGGCGGACGGAATCATCACAAGGACTGTCTACGCCGAAGTCCCACCCAGAGTGGAATATGCCCTGAGCGGTCTAGGAGAATCCCTGTGCCCTGTGATTGAGGAAATGAGAAAATGGGGACTCATGTATCAGGAGCTTGCACAGTAGGTTGAAAAGAATAGTAGGTTGTTTTCCAGCTACGACGTAGAGCCAGTGCCCCCTTTGAAAATCCCTTTGTGACTCGCCCATCCTTCCTTGCGTTTTTCCCCTTTTCCTCTTATACTGTAAAAGGTAAAAATTTTTCATCCAAAGGAGGACTTAAGCACAATGAAATTCACTACCAGAGGGCTGGTTCAGACCGGGCTGCTTTTGGCCGTCTGCATCGCCAGCCAGTTCTTTAAAAATCTTTCGGTATATCTTACCGGCCCCATTGTAAATACCACCATCATTCTTGCGGTGCTGGCCGTGGGGCTGTGGAGCGGGATTTTGATCGGCGTCATCGCCCCTGTCAGCGCATTTTTTATTTCCGGCTCCCCCATTATGGCCGCCATTCCCCTCATGTTTCCTGTTATTATGGGCGGAAATATTATCCTCGCGGTATGCGTGCAGTTTTTCTATGCCAAAAAAGGCAACTCCGGCAAAAGCAACACAAGCAAAGGCAGCGCTTCCCAAAGGCTGATCAAGGGTTTGATCCTGGGCTCCGTGCTGAAAGCCGCATTTATGGGGGCGGTAATCGTGCTCATCCTGCTTCCCTCCTTTGGAAGCAACATCGCCACAAGACTTCCGAAGCCCGAGGCTCTGCCCGGAGTGCTTGCCACCGCAAGGATCACCTTTTCTCTGACCCAGCTCGTCACAGCCCTGACTGGAAGCCTCCTGGCTTATCTGATCTGGATTCCTCTCAAAAAATACTTGGAAAAAGGGGATTAATCCCCTTTTACCCGCCAATATAGGTTCCCTGACCGCTCCAGCACTTTTTCCGAAATCTAATCACATATCAATAGCATTTTCATCCAGTAAGAACTGCTCTATTCCAATATATAGAATTCCGTTTTCGTCTTTCCATGGATTCATCCGATTCCCTACCACTACGATTTTTCTGAATGAATCCGGTATATTGGTCAGGGGCTTAATCTCCTGGATACGCTTCTGCGGATCGGAAATGGACAGCGTCGATTGGATATAGTAACGTTGATTGCCCCGATTCACAACAAAATCAATCTCTAATTGTGATCTTGAACTCTTCCCTTCCTTATTTTTGAAATTGTATTCGACTACTCCGACATCAACATCAAAGCCCCTTCTTAGCAAATCACAATAAAGAACATTTTCCATGATGTGCGTTTCTTCCTGCTGTCTAAAGCCAAGTCTGGCATTTCTCAGTCCTACATCGGTGAAGTAATATTTCGCCGGAGTTTTGATATATCTCTTCCCTTTGACATCATACCGTTCCGCTTTAGAAATCAGAAACGCCTCTGAAAAATAGCCCAGATACCTGTCAATTGTCGCAGATGATATTTTTATGTGCTTTTCACTGTCAAAGGTATTTGACAATTTAGCAGGATTTGTTAGTGATCCTACTGCGGAGGCGACAATGTTCAACAAGTCCGCCAGAATCTCCGTATTGTTCTGGATAGAATGCCTTTCAACAACATCCTTTAAATATGTCCTGGTAAATAGATCCCTCAGGTATTGACTCTTCTCCTCATGCGAAAGCAGCGCCATTGTTACCGGCATCCCGCCATAGGTATAATAATCCACCCACGCATCATGCCTATCTCCTTCATAAGCTTCATAAAACTCCGCAAAGGAAAGAGGGTAAACACGTATTTCATCCCCTCGGTCTCTGAATTGCGTGAGAATATCCGACGATAACATTTTTGAATTGCTTCCAGTCACATACACATCCACATTCTTAATCTTCATAAGTCCAAGAACCACATCTATAAACGTAATTTTCGCCGATGGGTCATCAATATACGGGTTCTGGATTTCAGCCACAAACTGTATCTCATCAATCAGGATATAGTATCTTTTCGATTTGTCCAGTATCTGCTCCCGGATGAAATGATCCAGCTCCATTGGGTTTCTGTATTTTGCGTTTCTGTATTCATCCAGGGCAAGGCCAATGATCTGATCCTCTGCAACACCATTTTCACGAAGGTATCTGGTAAACAGCTCAAACAGCAGATAGGACTTCCCACAACGGCGGATTCCCGTGATTATTTTAACTCTCCCATTATCTTTCTTCCTGATGAGTTTTTGAATATACTCTTTTCGTTCCAGCTCCATCTAATCACCTCGAAAAATTTTTGCGTATTTACGCATCTTTTTTACAAGTATAGTTTATCACGGCTTTCCCTGATGTCAATCTTATCATGTCATTTTTGCGTTATTTTTTGCGTATTAAAAAAGCACCTGGAAAAAGGGGATTAATCCCCTTTCACCCGCCAATATAGGTTCCCTGACCGCTCCAGGAGATTTTCCGAAATCATATCCCGGCGGAGGGTGCAGAAATCATCATAGAAATCAGCGATCATAATATTGACCTCCCGCTCGGTGTATTTCCTGTCAAACTCAAAGGCGTCCACAATAACCTCCAGGATGATACGCTCCTTTTTCCGCTGGGCGGGAATGGATTTCAGCTTTCCGTATTTGAAAAAGGCGTCCACCACCCGTTTGCGGTATTTCGCCTCCCGCTCCTCTTGGATGGCCGCGTCGTCCGGCTTTTCTTTGATCAGATCGAGAATACTGGTTTGGAGCAGGCCGGTCTGAATCGAGTACATGGTATAGTACTGTGTCTTGTAGGATGTCACCAGCCCTGCCTCCGTAAGCTTCTTCAAATGAAAAGATACGGTGGAGGCGGACAGATCAAGGCGCTCTGCCAGGCGCTCCACATACATATCCTCCATGGCCAGCGCTTTGAGAAGATGCAGCCGGGATTTATCCGAAAGGCACTTAAAAAGCATGATCGCTTCATTCTCTGTCATTTTGGTTCCTCCTCCGTCTTAACCATATTTTCTTTAATATCCTCTGCCACAGAAAGCTTAATGCTCTCGATATGCATGGCTTTGACATCATCGTGCTGCTTCGCCCTCTCATAGGCTGCCGCCCAGGACGAGGGTATCTGTTCCAGCTTTTCCTTCAGGAAATCCCATGCTCCTGGCTGATCAGCCCCGTACTGCTTTATGGCTGCCGACCATACCGTGTTAAAAATCTCATAAACATTCGCCTTTATCTTCTCAAAATCCGCTTCGTCACCGTATCCTTCCTCCTGCAGCCGTTTCCGCGCAAGCTCACAGTCAGAAATTTTCTGTTCAAAAAAATCACGTATCTCCATTTTCCCTCCTTCTCTGCATCTCTGCATCTCTGCATCTCTGCATCTCTGCATCTCTGCATCTCTGCATCTCTGCATCTTTCAAATCCTGCAGGTTTCATGTTTATTTATATCGTTTTATTTTGCATATTTTAATTATATGTATATTATGATTTTATGTCAATATTAATTTTATGTTTATCGAATTAAATTGAAATGATCTTTATCTGCCCAGTCTCCTCCATCCAGATCCCAAAGATCTCTAAACAAAGGATACTGGGTAGCGCCGTTAATCCAAAACAACGGATGCAGGCTTCGCCAGACATCCTTAAGTTCAAAAACAGCCCGCCTGCATACCGCAGACGGGCCATTCTTTTTAGTTTCTTATTTCATCCTGAGAGATGTTATTTCATCTCGAGAGATGGTTATTTCATCTCTTCTTCTTGCTTCTTGATCATTCTACGAACCATCTCGCCGCCGATAGAACCAGCTTCCTTGGATGTTAAATCGCCGTTGTAACCCTCTTTCAAGTTAACACCAAGCTCAGAAGCAACCTCAGTTTTGAAACGATCCATAGCTGCCTTAGCTTCAGGAACTTCTACTCTATTAGATTTGCTGCTAGCCATCTTTTTCACCTCCGTTATCTTATTTGACTGCTCTTGCAGTCATGCTTCAAGATAAGCGCTTTCAGAAATTCGCTTATCCTGAAGATTTATCTTTGCGATTTTTCTCCGTTCAAAGCTGTTTCTTTATCACTTATCTTGATCATAGTATTAACGGTGTTGGCGAAAATATTTTGGTAAGTTTTTCCGTATGGGAATCAAAAGCTTCTGAGCTTATCCTCCTGGCCGCTTTCTTCACTTTCCACACTTCTAATTTTTAAATAGTAGCCATACTGCGCATTGACCTCTACATAAACCCTCTCGCCCGCTTTGTGTCCCATAAGCGCTTTGCCGATGGGAGATTCCACGCTCACAAGGCCCTCTAAGGAATTGCCGCGCATGGTGGTTACGATCTTAAATTTTTGTACATCGCCATCCTCCTCAAATTCCACTTCCACGGTTTTGTTCATGCCCGCCTCGTCTTCCTCTGAGGTGTCGGAGATAACCTCTGCAGTCCTGATCATTCTCTCCAAGAAACGAATCCGGCTTTCATTTTTATTCTTTTCTCTTTTGGCCGCATAATATTCAAAATTTTCGCTCAAATCCCCCTGGGCTCTGGCTTCCTTTACCGCCTCCAAAAGTTTAGGGCGAATCACTAATTTCCGCTCCTCTATCTCTGCCTCCATGGCTTCGATATCTTTTTGCGTCAACTGATTAAACATTTCTCTCCATTTCCGCTCTGCTGCTTGCAGTATGCTTTTCTATAGCTGCGCCTTAGAAGGCTCCGCCACCCAAAAGGCTAACCGATACTCATTCCGCCAGCCTCTAACTGGATCGTTACCAGCTTTTTACAGAGATACTGGATCAGATCCTTTCGGGTGATGATACCGATGAACCGCTTCCTGTCGTCGATTACCGGAACAAAATTCTGGTTCATGGCTTTATTCATCAAATCTTCCATATTGACATCCACATCCACCGGCTCGTTGTCAAAGTTCCTTTTCACCGCCGTCATGGGAATATCCTCCGCCTTGCGCAGGGACAGATCTCCGTGCTCTTTTATGTACCAGAGGATATCCCCCTCTGTCAGGGTGCCAATGTAGCATCCGTCCTTTTTCCGGATCACAGGGACTGCTGCATATCTGTGATTTTCCATTTTTTCCAATACCTGCCGGAGTGTGTCCGTGTCACAGACATGCGCCACCTCGCTTTTCGGTGTCAAAAAAAATAATATATTCATCTTTATACCCTCTGCCTGCCATAAGCCTTGCTTACGGTACTGCATCTACAGAAAGTTTGGAAATAACTATCCAAGCTTTCTCTTCTCTCCAACTATTTCATGTACACAATTTTCTCCGCCATGGCATCCGCCGCTTCCCTGTCTGTCAGATAAGCGAGAATCTCCAGCGCAAAGGCAATAGAACAGCCCATTCCCCGTCCTGTAATAATATTGCCGTCCCGAACCGCCGCCTCTTTAACAATCTCGGCCCCTTCCAGTTGTTCCTCAAACCCTGGATAGGCGATGGCCCTTTTTCCTTTCAAAATCCCTCTGTGCCCCAAAATGGAAGGAGCTGCGCAGATCGCGCACACTGTTTTCCCTGCCGCCGCAAAAGCGTCTACCTGCTCCATCAGCGCCCCACATGCTTCCAGGTTTTTCGTCCCCGCAAGCCCGCCGGGCAGTATCAGAACATCCTCCTGCTCAAAATCCACGTCCTTTATCAAACAGTCCGTCACCACCGGAATCTGGTGGGAACCCATCACGGTTTTTTCCTCCATAACAGAGACCATTTTCGTCTCGATTCCCTGCCTGCGCAAAATGTCTACCACCGTAAGCGCCTCTATTTCCTCAAAACCAGTGCCAAAAAATACACAAACTTTATTCATGGTTATCTCCATCCCTTTCCACGATATGCCGCTTTCGCTTCCTCTATTTTTATATTTCCAGGCCATTTGCCCGCCGATTCCGGAATCATTTTCCAAAAGCACAGCCTTGCCTGAACTATTACTATTTTACCATTATTTGCACAGGATTACCAATAAATGATTTGTAAACTTTATTAAGAAAAGTTATACTATTACTGTCACATATCTCCTATGGCACATTTTGCCGTAAGCAGGGCCCATGCAATGAAAGGGATGCCTACGGCCTGCACGCGCCACACCGTAATAATAGGAAAGGAATACCAATCACTATGGAAATCGAACGTAAATTTCTGGTAGAGAGGCTGCCCGAAAATCTTTCTTCTTATCAGTGCCTGCACATTGAACAGGCCTACCTGTGTACCGATCCCGTGGTGCGCATCCGCAGGCAGGACGAGGACTACTATCTGACCTACAAGGGAAAAGGGCTGTTAGCCCGGGAGGAATATAACCTTCCTTTAAATAGAGACGCCTATTTCCATCTGCGCGCCAAGGCAGACGGCAATATTATCTCCAAAAAGAGGTATCTGCTTCCTATATTAAAGCCTGCTTTTTCCCAGGGCTACACACCCTCTGCGAGATCAGACGTCTCTTTTGATTTAAAAATTGAGCTTGATCTCTTTGACCCGCCCTTCGCGCCGCTGATTTTGGCAGAGGTGGAATTTCCTGATGAGGAAATGGCAATGGCATTTATTCCTCCGGCATGGCTGGGCAGGGATGTGACCAATGATAGGGAGTATCATAATTCCAATATGTCTCTGCGGAAATTCGCGTAGTTGTTTTTTATAAGGTGCAGGGAGGCCGCCTCTACCGGAATGAAAACGTAACACCTACTTACCAGATTGCATTTCCCAAAAAGAGTATGATATAATAGGAAACATACGGATCCTTGCGACAAATACAGAAAGGTAGCATGCTGATGCATGCGCAGGTCATAAGGTATCCTCCCACTTCGTGGGTCCCTCCTTATGACAAATACGGAAAGGTTTATATATATCATGGGAAATTATTGCGATACAAAAACAATGGATGCCGCGGCGCGGATTGCAGAGCTGGAAGAGGAAAATATTGCCCTGAAAGAGGCCTTGCAGAATGCGGAGGCTACTAATGAGGCCAAGAGCTCCTTTTTGTCCAATATGTCCCATGATATCCGCACGCCTATGAACGCGATTATGGGCATGACTTCTATCGCCCTGTCCCATATTGACGAGAAGCCCCGGGTGCATGACTGTCTTCTCAAAATACAGACAGCCTCCTCGCATCTGATGAGTCTGGTAAATGATGTGCTGGATATGTCCCGCATCGACAGCGGCCGCCTTACTTTAAACGAAGAAGCCTTTTCCCTGCCTGATCTGGTTCACGACATTTTTGTGATCATACGGCCCCAGGCTGTTCAGAAAAATCAGACCCTTCAATTGGAAATCGGGCAGATTTATGAGGAAAATCTGATCGGGGATCCGCTCCACCTGCGGCAGATTCTGGTCAACATTATTGGAAACGCGGTGAAATATACCCCGGCCCAGGGACATATAAAGGTATGTTTTCGCCAGCGTCTTTTGCAGGAAGAAAAATCTGGTCAAAAATCCATATGGCTGGATTTTTCCTGTGAGGACGACGGGATGGGTATGAGCCCGGAATTTCTGGAACGGATATTCCTTCCCTTCGAGCGGGTCCGCAACGAATCCACCAGCCAGATTGAGGGCACAGGACTTGGCATGGCTATCGTAAAAAAGCTCATAGACCGCATGGAGGGACAAATATCTGTCACCAGCGTCCAGGGTGAGGGAAGCTGTTTCAAAGTGGAGCTTCCTGTAGCCGTCAACCAAAACGCCAGAAAGGCTCCTGCCATTGTCCAGGGCCAGGCGGTTTTGGTAGCGGAGTGCCATGACGAGCGGGCGGCTGCCATCACACAGTGCCTGGAATCCTCCCATCTGCGTCCCTTCCGGATGAAAAGCGGAATGGAGACGGTCACATGGCTGACAGAAGCGGAGTACGAGGATCATATGCCCTGTGCCGTCTTTATCGGGCAGGAGCTGAACGATATGCCTGTGCTGGAGCTGGCCTCCCATATCCGTCAGCTTGCCGGAGAGGACATTCCTATTCTGCTGGTATCGGAGGAGGATTGGGCCCAGATAGAATTCCGTGCCAAGAGGGCCGGGGTAGACGCCTTTGTGCCCTGTCCACTGTTCAAAAGCAGGCTTATGGACACCCTGGCAGGCCTTTTGGACAAAAACCAGACGGACAGGGACGACGGCCTGATGAATGCGGATTACAGCCAGTACCGCGTTCTTTTGGTGGAAGATAACGAATTAAATCAGGAAATTGCCATGGAGCTTTTGTCCCTCACAGGCGTTTCGGTGGAAGTGGCAGGCAACGGCGCCCAGGCCGTGGAAAAATTTTCCGCCTCGCCGGAGGACTATTTCGACCTGATCTTCATGGATGTGCAGATGCCGGTCATGAACGGTTACGAGGCCACCAGGCGCATCCGCCAGCTCCATCGCAAGGACGCCCGGGACATCGCCATCATAGCCATGACTGCCAATGCCTTTGTGGAGGATATACGTCGTTCACGGGAGGCCGGAATGAATGAGCATGTATCAAAGCCCGTAGATTTTGAACACCTTCAGGAAATCATGAAAAAATATTTCAGCAGTACGGACAGGAGCAGGGATGCAGCCTTATCAGGATGAATATATTGCCAACTTAAAAGAAATTTCGACGCTTACCGCAAGGCAAAAGCCTCAGGGTCTTTCCTTTGAAGAATATCTGAACGTGCTGCTAAAAAGCAGGGAGCGGGCACAGCAGCTTTCCAGACGCAACATGGAGCTGCTTAGAAGCAACCTTTTTCCCCTGCTGGATCACCTTTTCGCAGCGGGAGATAAAGTTCTGACTGAACTTCAGGACTTTGCAGGCAGACTGCTGAGCGGACGCAACGAGCTGGATGTGGGGCTGTTTTGCCAGATCCATCAGGCTCTGCTCAGCCACGCCCGGATGAAACGGGATCGGGGGCATATCATCGAAGAGCTTTACTGGCTTGGTATCGGACGCAACAATCTGTGCGCCACGCTGGTGGGGTTGGAGCTGGCGGATATAGAAAAATATACCTCCCAGATGCGGCTTTGCTTTATCGAGGCAGCCGCCTACCTGAAATACTATGACGAGATTGAGGATACCCAGACCCGGGGATATATTCTCCGTTCTCTCGCCAACCGTTCTCTGGGGCAGTTCAAACACCCCACTGAAAAAATCCGGCTGACCAAACAGACGCTGCAGATCCTTCAGGAGCGCCATTACCAGGAAAAAGAGCCTGACCTTCCCTGGGAGCGTTTTATCTATATGACCCACCAGCAAATGACGGCCAACATTTCCCACAGCAAAGGCAATCCCATGACTGCCCAGGATATTGCCGATGTGATGGAGTCGGCCTATATCGTTTACCAGCAGCGGCTCCAGGAGGCGGAAATCCAAAATGAAAGGCCTCCTATCCGTTTTGCCTTTTCCTATCACGCCATCCATTATTATTGCGGCCTTTATAGCCTGGATGAGCTTCTCACCCAGATGGAGGCTTTGATGAACGCCGTGGATCCCCAGGACTTTTCCGCGGACAGTATGTATGGCCTTATTTCCCTTCCCGCCTTTTACTGCCAGTATCTGACAGAGTATCCCGAAAAAATTCCGGAGAGGAAGGCCTATATTGAAAATCTTTACCAGAGGATTCTGGATTATGTGGAGGTTTTTCCCCAGGCTTCGGGAAATGAAACCCTGTTTTTTTATCTGCGGCAGCTATCCACCACCTTTATGGAGACCAAAGGAAGCGTTTCCTATAAGGATTTTATGTTAAAGCTTCTGATCCGTTTTGCCCCCGATACCTACATCCATTCCTATGTAGTTGGAAAGGCGGCCACCGCCCTGTGCCGGATCCTCTACGAGGAGGAGCCCGACTTCTTTGAAGACATTGATTTCATCCGCCAGATCAGTGATCCGGACCAAAAACGGCAGGCAATCCTGGACTATGCCATGGAATCCGGTATCTACCACGATATGGGAAAACTTAATTTTATCAGCCTGTATTCCCAGTCCGGACGGCAATGGTTCGAGTACGAATACGAGATCGCCCATCTCCATACCATTGTGGGCGAAAATCACCTTGCCAAACACCCTTCCACCTGCCGTTTTGCACCGATTGCCCACGGACACCATTCCTGGTATGATGGCTCCCGGGGGTATCCCGGCTCCTACCATCGCCTGGAATGCTCCACAAGGCAGATGGTTGACGTGATCGGGCTGATGGACTGGTTTGACAACGTAATGTATACCAACCGTCTTTTCACCGGTGTGGAAATGACCTTTGAGGAAGCGGTGGATACTGCCATTTCTTTGGAGGGCCGACGTTTCTCACCCCTTTTGACCTTAAGGCTGTTGGACAAAAAAATTACAGAGCTGCTCTCCTGTGTCTTTTTGGAAGCGCGAAAGGAAGCTTACTACGAAATTTATCAGGAGGAATCCCGGAATGTGTAGCCTTTTACGGAATCTCTAGCTTTTTACGGAATCTGTAACTTTTGCGAAATATGTATCTTTTTACGAAATATGTCCGGCATCCGTCCTGGCAGGAGAGAAATCGCTGCAAAAACATATAATACTGGTATCACACAAAATTCGGAAGGTTTTTGATGATTCCGGGCATAATAATCCGGAAAAAACCTGACTTGTTTTAAAAAGCAACCGAAAGGAGCTACCTATGTGTACCAGTATCGCAATGAAGACAAATGATTTTTACTTTGGCCGCAATATGGATTTGGAATATGAGCTAAACGGAAGTATTGTTGTAACCCCGCGGAATTTTCCTCTTTTCTTTCGCAAAACAGCCCCCTTAAAGCATCATTATGCCATGATGGGAATGGCCGTCCTCTCGGAAGGTTTCCCCCTCTACGCAGAGGCTGTAAACGAAAAAGGGCTTTGTATTGCAGGCCTGAATTTTCCGGACAATGCCTACTATTCCCCAAAGGAAGACCCGGATAAGATGAATGTTTCCCCCTTTGAGCTTGTTCACTGGATCCTGGGGAAGTGCTCCTGCATCAAGGAAGTCAGAGAGCTTATAAAAAATACCCATCTGATTGCCATTCCCTTCAGCGATCGTCTCCCCCTCTCCCCTCTTCACTGGCATATCGCCGACCGGGACTTTTCCGTGGTTCTGGAAAATACCAGGGAAGGACTTTTTCTGTATGACGATTATGTAGGCGTCCTCACCAATAACCCCGGCTTTCCCTTCCAGACCACAAATCTCTGCCAATATCTGAATCTGGACGCCCGCTGCCCCCAGAACTGCTTCAGTGAAAAAGCCCACGTAAAGCCCTTCGGCAGGGGCCTTGGCTGCGTCGGCATGCCCGGCGATTTTTCGCCTGCCTCCCGTTTCGTGAAAGCGGGGTTCCTAACCCTGAACTCCGTCTGCACCTCTGACGAGCAGGGAAGCGTTTCTCAGTTTTTCCACCTTCTGGACAGCGTGGCTATGCCCCGGGGAAGCGTGATTACAGAAGACAGCTTATACGACATCACTTTATATTCCTGCTGTATCAACGCCTCCAAGGGGATTTATTACTACAAGTCCTACGCAAACAACCAGCTCTCGGCAATCAATATGAACCGGGAAAATCTAAACTCCTGCAATTTAAAAATCTATCCTGTAATCCGGTGCCAGCAGGTGGCCTGGCAGAATTAGAACATGTGCCCACCGGGCACAGCAAAAGCAGCCGCGGGCAGAGTTCTTTTCTCTGCCTGCGGTTTTGCTCAGTTTGCCATGGCTTTTACCCTAAGAAGCGCTTTGTTTACAGGCGGCATCAATATGATGATCACCGTAATCACAGCCTCCGGCACTAAGTACGCCCCATTATAGACCAGAGAGTAAACGGGGGCCGACATGTGATAGGCTGCGCCGTTACTCCCAAAGAAAATCATTCCCGACAAAAAAGTAAAGAAATATCTGCCCAGCGCACCTTCCAGATAGCCGATCAGCATTCCGTTCTTTTTGCCGGAAAAAATTCCGGAAAGTCCCAGGGCCCCAAAACCAAAAATGTAATCGGTAAACATTTGGGGAATGCTGATGATATAGGGATCCACCACCAACTGCAGAAAGCCGTAGGCGATTGCCGCCATCAGTCCCGTGCGCAGGCCGTAGATATAACCGATCAGGCAGATAAAAAACATACTGCACAGGGTTACAGAGCCCCCCATAGGCATATCAATCAGCTTGACCATGCTGGTCACCATGGCAAGCGCCATAGCCATAGCCGAAAACACCAACGCCCTGGTACTGATTTTCCTTTTCCCGTCCCCGCCACTGACCATGCAGCCGATCAGCAAAACAGCCACCATGACCGCCACCAGTACGCCGTATCCGGCCCCGGTCAGTTCAAAATAATTTCCCCATTCTTCATCAATGATTTCTCTTGCAAAAACAGACATAAAAAAACCTCCTTGTTCTAATCACAGGAGGAAGACATAACAAAGGCCTGTACTCTTTGTACAAACTGCCTTTGTAGCAATTATTATAAATGCAGGCTGCTCTTATCTATCCTGCACTTATAAAAATCAGCTTCCCTACGCCGGTATTATCCGGTTCAGGTAATGAGGGTCAGCCGGGCCCTTGGCCCCTTGGCACTCTCAGCTTATGCTCCCCTAGCGATATTTATGTGTTTGTATTTTGTTGTAGTACTTAAAATATACCTTTTGGGGATATTTGTCAAGACTAGGACAACTATTGTCCAGACAAATATTGTCCAGACAAAATTATCCAGACAAATTTTGCCCTGGATAATTTTTTCCTTGCATTCCCGCGCTAACCTGCTATAATAAGAGACATGGAAGCATAGCTCAGCCGGGATGAGCGTTCGCCTCACACGCGAGAGGTCATGGGTTCGAGCCCCATTGCTTCCATTTTTTGTGGTAAGGAGGGACCCACGCAAGTGGGAGGATTCCTTATCACTTCACCCCTGGTAAGGAGGGGCCCGCGAAGCGGGAGGATTTGAATAAACTGCTTAATTGTATAAAGTCTTCCGGGGAATATTGCATAACCTATCTGCATATGCTATAATGCCAGTAGGCAATAAGAAGTCAGTAGAACCATGTGTTCACAAGCGAAAACCCCCGGACGGCATTCCGAGGGTTTTCTTTTTGGGCTAGTTGTCATTATTACCGCTGTCTAACCACTTGATGATGTAGTGGCAAGCTACACCAGCCGTAACAGCGACCAAAAAAGAAGTCAGTATCTCCAATATGTCCACCCCCTTTCCGTTGCCGGATTGGGTATGACAACGTACAAATTATACCATATGCCCTTTGCATATACATTGAAAACCCGCCACACCAGTACCCTGATTAGGGCAATCGCAAAGTCATCGCATCTATGCCATACACTATTTGCTAAATCTTTTTAAAGCAGGTACTTTTCTCCATCTGAAAAATAAGAATATCTTTCACCTACGGTGCAGAAAGGAGTTTCCATGGCATTACACCAGGAAAAAACTTACACGATCGACGATATATACGCCCTTCCGGATGGTCAGAGGGCGGAGCTGATTGACGGCCATATCTATGACATGGCTCCGCCAAACCGAATCCATCAAAAGCTGATCAGCCGTCTTTCACAGACAATTACAAACTATATTGATGCGAAGCATGGTGGCTGTGAACTGTACCCCGCTCCTTTTGCCGTCTTCCTGAATAAGGATGACCGGAATTATGTGGAACCGGACATTTCCGTAATCTGCGACAAGCATAAGCTGGATGACAGAGGGTGCAACGGGGCCCCGGACTGGATCATCGAGATCGTTTCGCCGAGCACGGAACCCATGGACTACGGCATAAAACTCTTCAAATACCGTTCGGCAGGCGTCCGGGAATACTGGATTATAAATCCGCGGACCCGCACCGTAAACGTCTTTGATTTTGAACACGATCAGAAATCAGCGCAATATAGTTTTGAGGATGAGATTCCTGTCTGCATCTATGCTGACCTGACTCTCAGGATCTCTGATCTGCTCTAAAACCATTATACATGAATTTTCGAAAGGAAAAAGAAATGCGCTTAATGACTGCAACGGCTCCATGCAGAGTTTGAGGACACATGCATGGAGGAACCGCCTTCAATGACAGGCTTATCGTCCTCAGGCTTTGCACTTATCAATGTAAGATTTAAATCGGTTAAATATTGATAACAAAAGGAGCAAAGCCATGAAAAAAACAATATACGAATTAAAAACCTTTCTGATTCTCTGGAGTACCCAGTCCCTGTCACAGCTCGGAAGCGCCATGACAAATTTCGCCTTAACGCTCTGGCTCTACCAGAAAACCGGTTCCGCATTGCAGACGGCGCTCTTATCCATCTGTTCCTACGCGCCCTATGTGATCATGAGCATCTTTGCCGGAACTTTGAGTGACCGTTGGGACAAAAAGAAAGTGATGCTGATCTGCGACACCTTCGCCGCCTGCTGCAGCCTCTTTGTGTTGGTTTTACTGAAAACAGACCGTCTTGTGCCAATGCACATGTATATACTGAACGCGGTAAACGGCCTGATGAACACCCTGCAGCAGCCTGCAAGCGACGTTGCCATGACTCTGATCACGCCCAAAAAGCATTATCAGAAGACAAGCGGCTTACGGTCGTTTTCCAATTCCCTGGTGACGATTTTGAATCCTGTGCTGGCAACGGCGCTATTTGCCTTTGCGGGAATGGAGGCTGTGATCTATACAGATCTGGCGACATTTGGGGCCGCCTTTCTGGCCCTGTTTTTGTTCGTCAGGATTCCCGGAATAAAAAGAGAAGCGGATACAAAGAGAACTCACTTTTTCACGGAGGCAAAGGCAGGCCTGTCCTATCTTCGCTCCCACAGCCTGATTCTGGTACTGATTTTGTTTCTGGCCAGCGTAAATCTGGTAGCCTCCGCATTTGACGCGGTGCTCCCGGCTTTTGTGCTCCCCCGGAAAAACGGGGGCGAAGGCGTCCTTGGGATTGTTACCTCCTGCGCGGGGATTGCAATGCTCTCAGGCAGCCTTATTACGATCCTGCTACCGCCTCCCAAAAACCGTATCAGGGTGATTTATCTCACAATGCTGTTTTCCCTGAGTACGGAAAATTTTCTGCTGGCTTTCACAGGTTCGCCCATTTGGTGGTGTCTGGGACAGATTATAGGCTGGATGCCGGTGCCTATTATGAGCGCCAATCTGGATGTAATCCTGCGCTCAACCATCCCTGCGGACATGCAGGGGCGTGTGTATTCCTGCCGGAACACTCTGCAGTTTTTTACCATCCCCATCGGATTCTTTTTGGGAGGGCTCTTGGTTGACAAATTCTGCGAACCTCTTATGGCAGCCTCTGCCTCCGGCGGACTTTTGACCGCTCTTTTCGGCAGCGGCAAAGGTTCGGGAGCCGCAATGATGATGTTCCTTCTGGGAGTTACGGGAACTCTCATCTGTCTGGGGTTTGGGAAGATTTTGAAGGGATATATCTATAAAGACAAGACAGATTAGACGTAATATGTAAAAGTTTTAACCAAAGGCAGGCACGGAATAGGATCCATGCCTGCCTTTTCCAATGCGCCCCCAGGCACACCGCCTGTCTCATTCTGTCTCAGCCTTTCTCACACCAGTTCGCTGTCCCACACGTCAATATCGCTGTCCTGGAACACTTCCTTAAGCCTCTCATGAAGCCTTGCCTTCTCCACTCCCTTTTTCAGCACTACCTGCAAAAACCCGCCGCCCCCGGCGCCGCAGATCATACGGCCGTCGATCATGTCCGAAATACTTTCAAAAATCTGATCGATGAGAATGTTGGTGCTTCCTTTGTCAATCTTTTTCGACAGCTCCCAGTGCTGACTAAGGAGCTTTGCAAAATCGTCCACATGGCCCCGGCGAAGCTCAAAGGCCATCAGGGTCGCCACCTTCTGTATCTCGTTTAAGGCAAACACCGTATCGGGCTCGTTGCCAATATAATTTCCCACCACATCCCGGAGCAGATTTCTCGCAAGCCTGCGCTGTCCGGTGTAGATCAGGGCAAACCGCTCCCTCAGTTCCTCCCAGGTCTTTTGGGGAAGCCGGACAGGATGTACCTTGATCTCCTGCCTGATTCCGGGCGCGGTGGTGGTATACTTGATTCCCTCCGTAATGCCTCCCACCTGATCCTGCCAGCCGCCGCCTGTGGACATGATCTGTTCCATACAGAGTACCGTACTGTAAAGCTGCTCTTCACTGTGAGGGATACCGGTAAACTCAAGTAGAGCCTTCACACAGGCTGCCGCCAGAATACTGCTGGTGCCCAGGCCGCTTCCCTTAGGGACACCGGTGACTTCGGAGCGCATCACAAAGCCGCCTCCCATGCGGGAGAGAATTTCCCTAAGGCTCCCCCCTTTCATGGGAAGGATCCCGCAGGCAAGAAGAGCCGCTTTTTGCAGGGCAAAGGGATCGTAAGGATCCCCTGTCTGCTGCAAAGGGTCGATCTGATCAAACTCCCCGTGGACGTCCATATCCCGGCTGTCAAAAATGATCTTAAGCTCCCGAATCTTTTCCAGCATCACCTCCACCGGGCGTTTTCCGTCAAGGAGTATGGCCGCATTCAAAACGGTGCCCCCTTTTTCATTGCAGTAGGGCGGCGTATCGCTCCAGCCGCCTCCCCAATTTACCCGCAAAGGAAGCGTAACCCTGTGCCGGTCCATCACAATACGGCAGGTCTCGTTTACCTGCAAATCCTTCAAAGTAGCGCCCAACACCGCCTCCCCGATACACTGAAAGCAGGCCCCAATCTGCTTGTCACCGGCATAGCTTCCAAGGGCTGTCCCGATATAATAATGCAGCCGGATTTTCTCGCTGAAATCCGCCCTGCTTAAATGCTTTTCAAACCACTCTTCCTGAATGGGGGAAAGGGCTTTGGCTTTCAGAACCTTCTCCCCTTCCGCCGCCTGTTTTTCGGCCTGAATCAGCTTGGAGAGCCTGTCCATCTCCACCAGCTCTCCCATACGCTTCTCCCATGCAATCAGGGCCTGGGAATCCGCCTCGTTAAAGCCGGAGCAAAGACTCTTCCTCCTGTGGCCGCGCCACAGAGAAACTTCCCCCTCTCCCCGGCTCATAGCATACAAATTTAAGGAGGCGCGAAGAGCTTCCTTTATGGTGGGACAGGCAGGATAAAGCCTTGCGTTCCAAAGAGTTTTCTCCTCCCCTTCCTCCCACAGCTCCTCCTGCGAGATCCCGTTTTGATCCAAAAGCCATCTCAGGGGACGGCCCAAAAAGATACATTGATCCGCCTGTTCCCCCTCTCCCCTGTCCGCTTTCAAAACCGCCTTGGGATTGTCCTGTGTCCCGTAAATCCGGGCTACAAAATTTCCGTCTTTTTGCTTTAAGCCATGCACCACCACGTCTGAGGGAATTTTTTCGTCATACACATCAATATAGGAGAGCAGCACATTATCCCCGAGCTCCGCCCCGTGGTGGACATAGCTGACCTCCAGATAACAGTTCTGCCCGCACACAGCGTGGCTGGAAAGAACGCTGTTATAGCCCGCCACCTGGTTATTGTAGCTGCTTCCCACATGCCTGCTCCAGCCCAGATCCTCATAGTCCTTCACCCCGCTGCTCATGAGCTTTAGGATTTCAGCCGTGGTTCCGAAATGGATGAACTTGGCGGGCACCAGCCGCAGAAGCTTCATGTCAAAGGGCCGCAGGGCTTCCCATACTTTTTTGCGGGCCGCCAGAAGCTCCGGACAAAAATCCCCCTCCGGTTTTTCCTTATAAAAATCCTCCAGAGTGGAATCCGAGGCCAGCGGGTACAGGAAATCTCCGTAAAGGGACAGCCGCACCTTTTCATTGACCAGACCACGAAAAAGCTCCTCCTGCACCTTTCCCTCCCGGGAAATCAGACCGTAGAGAGCCGAGAGCATTTCTTTGGAAAAAATCACCGCCCCCGTATCAATATCCACACAATCCTGCTCATTCACCGCCCCGCAAAGCCGCAATGCTTCCACCGTCTGCTTGTGCATGAATCTCTTTACATTGCCGTCCTCTCCCCGCAAAAACACACCGTGTTCCCTTCCGGTTTCCACATGCTCTTTAAAGGAAATCGCCGCCCCGTTCCTGCCCGAATAGTCGATCAAAAGCGGATTAAAAAGAAGAAGCACATCCCCGGACAGAAGCAGCATCCCCTCCCGCACCCGGGATGGCACCGTGGCCATTGCGATCATAAACTCATCAAAAAGCGTAGACGCCCGGCCGTTTGGCAGTTCATGAGGCACCGGGGAAAAAAGCTTTCCCAGGGCGGAATACTGTGGCACCCGTTTGCTGTCCCCGCCGGAGTGGATCACTAAAATCCGCAGCCCGGCAAAATCCGCCCTGCCCGTCTGCTCCGCCACGTACTTCAAAACGCCCAGGGTAGCGCCGCCGCTCCCCACCCGCTTTCCCTCCGGATCCGGAATCACGGCAAACTGGGTCTGCAGCGGCAGAAGCCCGGCCTGCCTGCGCTCCTTAAGCTGGGCCTGGAAACCCTCTGCCTGCCGCTCATTTGATGCGGTTAAAATAACATAATCCCAATGTACGAACTGAGGACTCACCAGAGAACGGCTGTAGTCCGCCCAGGCGTCCTGGTAGGATTGGGATAAAAATAAGGATGATATTGGATGCATTGTGAAATTTCCCTTCTTTTCGGAACCGTAAATAACCTGTATTTTTGCTTCAGGACTGTTTTACATGAGTTTACCATATTTTTGGCTGTTTTTCCATATACATGGGGTACTTTTCATAGGTTTGTAGGCACAATACCAAACAGGACTCCGCCATCATGCTCTGCATTTTTTACCTTGGTATTGTACAGGTATCAAAAATAAATTATAATGATGGAAAAAAAGAACATCCCTAAAATTTTTATCAGGAACTATCCGTCAATATCACAAATTATTTCCGGACAGTCCCTTACTGTCTGTGCCGCCAGCAAAGGGCGGCGAAAGGAGCTTTTATGAAAAACTTGAAAGTAGCTCTTGTTCAGTATGATGCAAAAACGCCGGACATTGAACAGAATACCATAACAGCCAAAAAGCTGATCCGGGAAGCATCCACAAACGGTGCAGATCTGGTATTGTTTCCGGAGTGCTTTCTCACCGCATATGATGCGCCGGATATTTGCAGGAAATTGCTGCCGGTCCAGGAAATTGAAAATTCTCCCGAATTTATTAAATGGTGCGAAAATGCCCTGACCGAGGAGGAAGGACATTTGGTTCAGATAAAAAATCTCGCTGCCGAACTAAAGACTGGCGTTGTCATAACCGGTTTTTCCAAAGGAAAGAAATATCCGCAAAATACCGCATGGCTCATCGACAGGGACGGAGAGGTGATTTTAAAGTATTCCAAAGTACATACCTGTGATTTTGATTGGGAAAGGTATCTCGAATCCGGAGATTCTTTTCCTGTATGCAGGTTTGACGGGATAACGATAGGGTGTATGATTTGTTATGACAGAGAATACCCGGAGAGCGCCAGGGAACTGATGCTGGGCGGCGCAGAGCTTATTATGCATCCCAATTGCTGCGGCGGAATGCTGCCCAGATTAAAAGAACTGTCTGTGCGGGCTATGGAAAATATGGTTGGCATAGCGATGGCGAATCCGCCGGCACAGGGAATGGGTAATTCCTGTGCATTCAGTCCTGTGGTATGGACAAAAGAAGGGATGGATAATACCATCTTTGTAGGAAATGAACTGGAAGAAACGATCTACTATGTTACTTTCGATCTGGATGAAATCAGAGCCTACAGAGAGCGCGAAGATTTGGGAAAGTACAGAAAAACAAAGGCATACAAAAGACTGGTGTGAGGAACGGTGCTGGAGACAGGCTAATTGCAGCCTACGAAAAACGCAAGTACAGCTCTGCCTATTAACAGGAAATCCTCACCTTATTTTTTCAGAAAGTTGCGGATTTCCTGTCAAAATCAGGATTTAGACTTACAACGAGGAAATTTCAACCGCTATTGTCGTGACGAATTTCAAAGAATAGACGCAAATCTGATTATTCGTTTATGTGAATATTTGGATTGCAGAATAGAAGATTTGTTAGAAATACGGGAGTGCAATGATTAGCGCCGTATCAGCCTCCGCCCAACTAAGGGGCTAAAAAATACTCCCTAAACAAAAAGTTCTTTTTCTGTCTCACACAATATCTGGACAAGTACCTTATAATCAAGGTACTGTACACCCTCTACCCCGTTGTGTATCTTTCCTGCCAGCACGCTATGGTAATAGATGTCCATTGCCGATTCTAAGGAAATGCCTTTCGTCTCCGCCAGATAAGCAATCATTCTCTCTTCCAGACTTTCTTGGTACACTTTTTCTATGACTTCACCGTCCATCCTTATACCTCCTCAAAGGATTCCAATACCAGCAACTGATTTATTGCTTTCTGACTGATAAAAGCAATTTGATCATAAAAAGGGTAAACTTTGATCTCCTTAAGCGCACGCTCTTTGTCCCAGATTCCTGTATGGTACATATCTACCACTCGAAATACTTTGTCATTTGCCACCTTGCCTAAAATCAAATCATATTTCTGATAGTCTTTCTTACCATCCCTGCATTCGCATACAAAGTCAATCCATTCCAATAAATCTTCGTCAAAAACCTTTATCATAAGCCCGCCAATATTATCACTCATCTGATAACAATTCAAAATAGCTCTATCTTTCCCCGAAATATCTGCTTTTCGCCTCGCCCAGCGCAAAGCCTGTTCTCTTACCGTGGTCACATAAAACCCAGCGCCAAAGTCAAGTGCCCTATAGGAATGAATTACATCCGGTTTTTCCACTATTTCCGTTGAACCATGATATACAATCATATTGTTACCCCTCGCACTTTCAGATATTCCTTAATATCATCCACAATATACCCTGTTGCCTGCGTGTGCAGGATATCATAATGCGGCACCAGATAGCTCCCAATGCATCCGGTACTCTTAAGTTTTTGATAAACCTCCGATGGCATCATATCCCATTTGTCAGCACAGGCATGAATCATATATATGACAAACGAAAAGGATTCTTTATCCACTAGACAGCCTCCTTTTTAAGCGCTTTCTGATAATAAGTATAAAAAAGAATATATATTCTGGCAATACAGTTTTCTGTAAAATTTAGGAAAGTACAGAAAAACAAAGGCATACAAAAGACTGGTGTGAGACGCCCTTATGTTAATCAAGGATCCGCTGCAAGCAGCGGATCCTTGACCTTCACAGTATGTCTATTACAGCATTTTCTTCATTTCATCAGCTACAAATTGTACCTTCGTACCAACGATAACCTGTACCGCATTCTTGCTGGGCCTCATAACGCCTGCCACACCTGCCGACTTAATCTTTTTCTCATCCACCTGTGTATAATCCTTGATTTCAAGACGAAGCCTTGTGATGCAGTTGTCAAGAGAAACAATGTTCGCTTTGCCGCCAAGCCCTTCCAGAATCACGGAAGCTACTTCCGTAAAGTCATTGTTGGAAAGAACCGCTTTCTTCTCTGCCTCCAGATCATCATCTTCCCTGCCCGGAGTCTTCAGGTCAAATTTCACGATTGCAAAACGGAATACCACATAGAATACAGCAAATGCCGCCAAACCAAGAGGAATGATCATCCATGTATTCTGAGCCGCCGGAAGCGATGCCGAGAAAACAAGGTCTGTTGCCCCTGCCGAGAAGCTGAAGCCTGCACGGAAACCAAGCAGTGTGGTTATAAAAGTAAATATACCATATAATAAAGCATAAATCAGATACAGTACCGGTGCAAGGAACATAAAGCCGAATTCAAAAGGTTCTGTTACGCCGCAGACAAATGCACAGACTGCGGAAGAAGCCACTAAACCGATGGCAACTTTCTTTTTGTTATCTTTTGCCGTGTGAATCATCGCCAATGCAGCTCCCGGAATACCGAACATCATACAAGGGAAGAAACCTGACATATACATACCAAGGCTCCATGTAACGTCCGCGCTGGTATCCCCTGCCCAGAAGTGCTTCAGATCGCCAAGGCCAATCGTATCAAACCAGAATACATTATTCAATGCATGATGTAAGCCTGTAGGGATTAACAGTCTGTTCAGGAAAGCATAAATACCTGCCCCTACTGCGTCCATGCTTACGATTCCGTTACCGATTGCAAGCAGTACACCGTAAACGATAGGCCATACAACCAGCAGAATAGCCGCAACCACGATGGAAACCACGCCAGAAATAATCGTTACGCAGCGCTTGCCGCTGAAGAATGACAGCCAATCCGGAAGCTTGGTGCTCTTGAACTTATTGTAGCAAGTAGAACCGATAATACCGGACAGGATACCGATAAACGGGTTCGCAATGGCTGAGAATGCCAGAGTCTTCTCCGCGTTCTCTGCTACGGAAGGAAGCAATGTGGTAACAACGCCTACCGAAAGCAGGTTGGTAATCATCAGCCATGCCGCCAGGGACGCAAGCCCTGCGGTACCGTCATGGTCGTCCGCCATCCCGACGCCCACACCGATGACAAACAGCAATGCCATATTGTCAATCAAAGCGCCACCGGCCTTAACCAGGAAAAATCCCAACAGATTCACAAATCCGGTTATCTCGCCGCCCTGCATCGTCTGTTTACAAAGCGCATAACCTAAGCCCATCAGTATACCGCATATCGGAAGACATGCCACGGGAAGCATCAACGCTTTCCCTAATTTCTGTAAATATTTCATCATAAAAATCTACCCCCTGGTCCTTTCTCTCATTCCGTTTCCTAACGGAACCGTCTGTTATAAATTTTCTTTGAAAAAATTCAGCATTGCCTCGCAGGCAGTTTCCTCATCCTCCCCTTCGATCTGGCAGGTAATCTCCATTCCCTGTTTTATGCCAAGGCCCATGAGCTTGATCAGCTTTTTGGCATCCGCACTTTTTCCATTGCCGTTTATCGTCATCTTGCTCTGGAACTCTGCTGCCTTTTTTACCAAAAGCCCTGCCGGCCTTGCATGGATTCCTACCGGATCGTTAATTGTGTAACGAAATTCCTTCACTTTTGCACCCCCTGTCTGTATTATTTTGTTTGTTTTATAAAATGGCCGGCTTTGCCGCCTTACGGCTTCTCCCCCGCAGATCCACTGTATGGTAAATGGCAAAATAATTTGTCATTCACTATTTGTGTCTGCAAAATCCTCGGGCAGATACACGGCCTGCAAACCGATCTTTCATAGATCCCTTACCGCTTTACGCACTTTCAATACGGAAGAAGCCGAAACGCTCAGTTCGTCTACTCCCATGGCTAAGAAAGTTTCCGTCAGCTCCGTATCCGCCGCCAGTTCTCCGCAGATTCCGGCCCAGATACCTTCCTTATGCGCATTTTTCACCGTAAGTTCTATCAGCTTCAGAATCGCGGGGTGATGCGTGTCGCATATACTCTCCAGCTTCTGGTTCTGTCTGTCTACCGCCAAAGTATACTGGGTCAAATCGTTGGTTCCGATGCTGAAGAAATCCACTTCCCTGGCCAGTTCATCGGAAATCAGCGCCGCTGCCGGCGTCTCAATCATAATGCCCAGCTCCACATCCTTCATGGGATACCCTTCCGTCAGGAGTTCTTCTTTTACCTGATTTACAATTTCTTTAATCCGCCTTACTTCTGCCACCGAGACTACCATCGGAAACATAATTGCCTCATTGCCATAAGCAGAAGCCCGAAACAGCGCCCGAAGCTGTGTGATAAATATTTCCGGCCGATCCAGGCAGATGCGGATGGCACGGTATCCCAAAGCAGGATTTTCCTCTTCCTCCAGGGCGAAATAATCCACCTTTTTATCCGCCCCAATGTCCAGGGTCCGGATTATGACTTTTTTATCCCCCATCTTCTCCAACACTGCCTTATAACTTAAGAACTGCTCTTCTTCGGTGGGGAAGTTCTCTCTTCCGAGATATAGGAACTCACTCCGGAACAAACCGATCCCCCCCGCATCCGCAGCCAAAGCCCCGTCTGCGTCGTCTACTTTCCCAATATTGGCAAAAATGTCAATCCGCCTGCCGTCGCTGGTAACATTGTCTTTCCCTTTTAACTGCTCTAAGGCCTCTAAGTCAGCTACCCATTGATTTTTGCGGTGAATCATCTCATCCAACAGTTCCTGCTCCGGCTCCACCAGAAATTCCCCCTGGAATCCGTCCACTACGCCGATTTTTCCGTTCAGTTCTTCCCCGGCTTCCATCCCTGTGTTTACCAGCGCGGGCAGATTCATGCTTCTGGCCAGTATGGCGGTATGGGAATTGGAGGAACCGCGTACCGTAACAAATGCAAGAATTTTATTTTTATCCATTTTCACCGTCTCGCTGGGCGTTAAGTCGTCCGCCGCCACGATCACCGGCTCGTCAGCCAGTATTCCGTCTTCCGGCACCCCTGCAAGAATCCGGATTACCCTCTGGGAAATATCTTTGATGTCCGAAGCCCTTGCTTTCATATATTCGTCATCCATGGATGCAAACATCTCTGCAAACTGATTTTGGGCTCTCTCCACGGCATACTCCGCATTAAGCCCCTCTTCCAGCACCTCATTCACCGCATCCAGATAATCGTCGTCCTCCAGCATCATTTTATGTATGTCGAAAATCATGGCATGGTCTTCGCCTACACGGGTCAGCGTCTCTTCATAAAGAGCTGCCAGCTGCTGCTTTGCCGTCTCCACCGCATCCGCAAATCTTTTCTTCTCTGCCTCTTTGTCCGAAACCTCTGTCCTGACTACCTGATATTGCTGTTTCCGGTACCAGTATATCCTGCCTATCGCTATTCCTTTAAGTACACTCTTTCCGGTATATCTCTCCATCCCCAATTCTCCTTTTTGTGTCCTGCCGGTATATACCTCTGCCATGCACCGTCCCCGGCCCCATGGATAAACATCCCCGCTGACATTGCACTTATTTCTTCAGGCTCAGGACATTGTCACCCTGTGATACATTGCCCAGCTCTGCCATATGGAACTCGGAAAACTCATCGGAATTACAGATCACTATGGGTGTGGTAATATCATACCCCTCTGCTTTAATCTGCTCAATATCCGCTTCCAGAAGCAGATCTCCCTTCTTCACCTCCTGCCCTTCACTGGCATGGATGGTAAAATGTTTCCCCTCCAGCTTTACCGTGTCAAGCCCTACATGAATCAAAACCTCCGCACCCTCCTTACTGGTCACGGCTGCCGCATGGCCGGTAGGGAATACTGTGCTGACCGTACCGTCCACAGGAGCGCAAACCCGCATGCCGGACGGTATTACAGCCACGCCCTTCCCTAATATTTCCCCACTGAAAGCCGGATCGTTTACTTCCGTGATGCTGATCAGCCTCCCTGCCACCGGTGCCCCAATGTCTATGCCGTTGTCCTTTCCGAACATATTTTGAAAAAATTTCATCCGCTTCTCCCTTCCAGTCCTGCATCCCGTAACATTTTATAGTGAACGGCAAATGATTTTGTCGTTTACTGCAAGTCATGCTTTGCCGGATGCGGCTAGCATAAATATAAATCTTTCATTCTCTTAATATTCAATGTCAGGTAAATCTTTTCTTCTTCCGTCATGCTGCACTTATATTCGCCTTCGATATAACCGTTAATGTTATTGATAATATCAAACTCCTGAGCATAATTATCCACTACGAACTGATACAGCTTTTTATCCCTCCTTCCTCTTATGGGCTTTTCCGAAACCAACCGGTTGGCAAGCTGCTTCAAATCGGAAATCAACCGATCCCTGGGATAATTCCTTCCGTTCGGAACCGAAATATTCCGTTCAATAATTTCCATCATCTCGCGCATCATCTTAATCATGAAAAAAGTCGTCCCCATTGCGGTATTGAGCTCCCCGTTAATCAGATGGAGCGCAATGGATGCAGACTCATCTTCCTCCAGCCGGCACCCCGTCCTTTCTTCAATCAGCTCCAACGCATAACAACCGACCGAATACTCCAACGGGTAGAACAGTTTCACTTCATCATACAGCACATTGTTGAAGCTCTGACCTTTCCGATGTCTTTCCACCGCAAAACTGATATGATCCGTCAAAGTCAGATATACATTCTGGTTCAGGCTGATTCCCAGATTCTCCCGCGCATAAGAAATAATATCCGTGGAAATCCGTATGAATTCAATAGGCAGTGAAGCGAGCAGTTCTTTAAATTGCTCCTTGTCGTCCATGTTTTCCAGCCTGAAAATTTTCTCGATTTTTTCTTCTGCAATTTCACTATTCGGCTTCTTGCCGAATCCAATGCCTCTCCCCATGACAACCAACTCTACACCCTGATTATCCCTTGCGGAGATAATATTGTTGTTGATCACCTTTTCGATACGCAATTTTCATTCCTCGTTCTTTTATTTTCCTTTTGGCACAGCAAAAAACCAAATTTTATAAAGCGCTCCCCCTGACCGCCTTATAAAATTTGGTTTTGCCTGCTGACTCAGTAACAACCCAAATACTGGCTGTTTTTACTTGTTGTTATGATTATATCAACTCGCACAACGCAAGTCAAGACTTTATTTTGTTTATTCGGAACGTTTTATGCCTTTCGCATTTTCGTTAGCTTTTTTCAATGCACATTGCACAAGAAACGCATCTTTCCCTCATCCGCGTTTTATGTAGATTTCGAACTCGTTACAGCCTAATTTCAATTTTTAATCTGCCGTCCCTCATGATTCATATGATAATTGTCCTTATAAATCAGCTCCGAAATCGGCACAAAGGTGTATCCTTCATTTTTCAGGGTAGCGATGAGAGTGTCCAGCGCCTGGGCTGTGAATTTTGCCCCATTGTGGCAAAGAATGATGCTGCCGTTTCCAAGATGCTTGTGCTGGGTCACGGTCTTTATAATGGAATCTACGCCATAGTCTTTCCAGTCAAGGGAATCCACATCCCATTGAATTGTATAATACCCGCAGTCCTTCGCCACATTCACCACAGCGTTGTCATAATCCCCGTAAGGCGGGCGGAAAAGAAACATCTCATAGCCTGTCAGCTCCTGCACTTTGGTATGCACTTTCATCAGCTCATCCTTTTTTTCCGAATCAGAGAGCTGGCTCATGTTTTTGTGATTCTCGCTGTGATTGCCAAGGTCGTGGCCTGCCGCCAAAATCGCCTTTACATCATCGGGATAGCTCTCCACCCATCCCCCCGTCATAAAGAAGGTCACATGCACATCCTGTTTCTGGAGGATTTCCAGAATTTTACTGGTGTCTTCATTCCCCCATGCCGCGTCAAAGCTGAGGGCAATCCTTTTCTCCGGCGTCTCCACGCAGTAAATCGGCAGTTCCCGGCCGTCTACGCTGCTGCTCACCGTAATACCAGCGCCGGCAGTCACCAGTACTCCCCGAAGCAGTGCAAAGGCCGTCAGGAGGAACACGCCGTATTTGACTCCTGTAATCAGCTTTTGCCTGGCATACTCTTCCCCGCTCTGCCCCTCCTGTCTTGGCGGAAAAATCCTGAACATCTGCTTTACTTTTTTTATGTATTTGTTCATAAAAAACACCTATGATAAATATTGCTACAGTTTATGACGAGGATGTTTGGACATATGCCAATTGCTTTCTATTTCCGGTATAGGCTGCGGTGAAAGGAAACACTCAGAGGAATTTAGAGATTAAAAGATGGTCTTATAAAACTACGGGAGGCATAAATCTGCCTCCCGTTTTACATACCCTGTATCAATATGCGCCAATTAGACCTGCTCTGTCCGCACTGCCGTCTCCTCTGTCCGTATCCGTCTACCTGTCCGACCGAATACTCTCCTCCTGCAGCCTGTCAAGCTCTGCCATGCACTCATCCACCGTAGCTCCGCCAAGAAGCTGTCGCACCACAAGGCAGGTATTGCCCCACTGCTCCATTTTCATACTGGCATTGGCCCCAAGGACATAGACATTCTCCTGAATCCTGTCGTTCAACGGCTTAAGTGCCTCAATACATTCCACTTCCACATTTTTTGAGGGAGAGATCACCTTATTGGTTTCCGCGTACACTTTCAGCGCTTCATCACAGGTCATCACTTCCAGCGTGCGCATGGCGTCCTCCGCATGCCTGGCTTCTGCGCCCACGCCGAAGCCTGTCATGGGCATGACCGGCATCTGTCCCCTGCTGCTGGGGAATCCTATGACCACCAGTTCAAAATCCGGATTTCCATAGGCAGTATCCGTGTTCGCCGCCCCCCAGTAGGCCATTACAATCGGGGTCTTCTGCGCCAGGAAATCCGCCCCTTCCCCCTCGATTGCCTCACTGACATATGCCTTTTTAGCATCAATATATCCCTGGTCAATCATTTCCTGCAAAAATTCAAAGCCCGGGCGCATATAATCGCTGTATTTGCTTTCTCCGCTGTTTAGGGCTGCGATCTCTGCCTCCGTATTTCCGCCGTTGTACAGATCCGCATAGGCCTGGGCCAGAACAAAGGTCTCCAGCCACCATCGGTTGGCCCCCACCGGCGTCTCGATCCCGTTCTCCTTAAATACACGGCAGCATTCCAAAAACTCCTCCGGCGTCTGCGGCAGCTCAAGAGAGTACCGGTCAAACATATCCTGATTGATAAACAGGCCGTAGGCCACCACCTCCTGGGGGATTGCCACCAGCTTCCCGTCCACGACATTGGCTGTCTTTACCACATCTCTCAGGTTCTCTGCCCCGGCAAGGCCCGACAGATCCATCAGCCTTCCTTCCTCCCCCAATGCCTGGATGGTGTCCGGATTGAGCAGATATATATCGTCCATATTGTTCCGCGCCCTGTCCAGGGTTACTTCGTCGTAGGTTTTATCCTGATAATCCTCGGCCGTATAAGTCACATAACTCACACTGACGCCCAGCTTTTCTTCCGCCATAATAATCGTTTTATCCGCCGCACTCCTTGCGGTGTTGACCGTATCCGCCTCTGTTTTCTCCATAGGGCTGAACATAACGACTTCCCTTACTGTTTCCTCGTCTTCTATAATCAGATTATTGCTGTTTTCCTTTCCCCCGCAGGCCGCCGCTGCAAGCGTTACCGCACATGCCATACAGAGCGCTGCTGCCTTTACGGTATATCCTTTTCTGTTTCTGCTCATATTCTGCTCCTCCTCTTTATCCTATGGCACAGGCCGATTTTGTGCTACTTTTTTATCACATATTGCCGTATAATCTGCTTTAATAATTCCACATTCACAGGCTTTGCCAGGTGGACGTCCATGCCCGCCCTGAGCGCTTCCTTCTCATCCTCCGCAAAGGCATTGGCCGTCATTGCTATAATCGGTATCTCTCCCGCATCTTCGCGCTCCAACGCCCGGATCGCCCTCGTCGCCTCATAGCCGTTCATCACCGGCATCTGTACGTCCATCAGGATTGCGTCGAATTCACCTGCCCTACAAGCCGCAAACCGC
Organism: uncultured Lachnospiraceae bacterium; assembly: GCA_949949005.1. GTDB lineage: Bacteria > Bacillota > Clostridia > Lachnospirales > Lachnospiraceae > Suilimivivens. The sequence goes on along the minus strand of CATLHM010000004.1, from coordinate 2,444 downwards.
TCCACGGCCAGCTTCCCGTTTTCCACAATCTCGCAGGAAGCATTCTCCATGGACAAAATTTCACGCAGAATCTCCGCATTGATTTCGTTATCCTCTGCCGCCAGGAAATTCATCCCTTTCAGGCTGTCCTCCTGCGCCTTTTCAGCATCCTCATCCGCCTTTCCTGCGTTCTGGATCTTCCTCACCTTTTCTTTCAACGCAGATACAAAAAAGGGCTTAAACATCATTCCGGCCTTCTCTATCCCAGGCGCCCGGTCTTCTTCCCCTTCCTCATATTCCTTCAAAAACAGGATCGGCGCCTCAGGCAGGAGCTCTCTGATCCTCCCGGCCGCCTCCACTGCATCTATATCAGGTAAATCACAGTCCAAAAGGACAAGCTGGTACCCCTCAGCGCCAATGTCAGAAGACTGCAACATCCTCATGGCTTCCCCGGTGCTTTGCGCCAGATCCACCGTCACATCCATATCCTCCATAAGCGCCTGTATGCTCTCGCCGCTCTGTCCGCCGCCCAATGCCAGCATCCTGGAAATCCCGCTTTCCTTCCAGAACTGTCGGTCTGCCTGCCCCTCCGGTATCCGAAATTCCAAATCTACCCGGAAGATACTTCCCTTATCCACCTCGCTGGAAACGTCTATGGTTCCGCCCATCAGCTCTACGATATTTTTCGTGATAGCCATTCCCAGCCCGGTTCCCTGCACCTTATTCGTAGTACTGTTCTCCGCCCTGGTAAAGGCGTCAAAGATCCTCTCCAGATATTCCGGCGTCATGCCGTATCCGTCGTCTTCCACCTCAATCCTGATATGCTCAAACTGGCTGGAACGCTGCCCGCGCCCGATAATCCGAAACCAGATATTGCCCCCTGCCGGTGTATATTTCACCGCATTGGAAAGAAGATTGATCAGTATTTGATTGATCCTCGTCTCATCCCCCAGAAGATATTCATGCCGCACACCCGTCACTGTCACAAAAAACTTCTGTTCCCTGGCTTTTGCCATGGGGCGGATGATCGCATCCACAGAAGAGACCAGATCATTTAGGGTAAACTCCTCCACCGAGAGCACCACCTTGCCGCTCTCGATCTTGGAGACATCCAGAATGTCATTGATCAGGCTCAGCAGATGCTGTCCGGAGGCCATAATTTTTTTCGTGTATTCCCTTACCTTATCCGGATCCTGCGCATCCCGCTCCAGCAGCGTTGTGAAACCCAGCACTGCATTCATCGGGGTACGAATATCATGGGACATATTGGAAAGGAAGGTAGTCTTGGAATTGCTGGCCGCCTGTGCGGCCGAAAGCGCCTGTGCCAATTGCCTGTTATAAATCTCCCTCTCGGCCTCCTGCTCCTTTCTGATCCTGCTCTGCTGTCTCTGATTGAAATAATATAAAAGACAGCACAGGAAAAACGCGGTCAGCATCACGATGACCACGATCAAAATATTCTGGTTCACGGTGGTTCCTTCCTGCTGGATTGCCTCAATCGGCACATATCCGATCAGATAGATGCTTCCCCCATTCACGGACCACATATAGTTCAGCGCCTTTTTCCCCCGAATATCATGATTGAACATGATATTTTTGCCTTCTTTCAGGCAGGTATTTACCTCGGCCATCAGCTCCTCATCGTGAATATCATTGGCCCGGTAAAAATCTTTCAGATTCAGATGCCCTGCATCCCGCTGTCCCATTCCCTTGGGTTTAAGGACAAGACGCTCTGTCTGCGCATCCATGATATACAGCATGGCCTTCTTATTATAAAATCCGGCCGGAAGAGATCTGTCCAAGGAGTCGTAGATATATTCCACATAAAGCATTGCCACTTCCTCCCCGTCCTTTATGACAGGACATTTCATAGTGTATGCCCATGTGCCCATATAATTTACATAAGACTGGGAAACTGCCACTCCATCCACCTGTCGTCCGGCGGAAAAGTCCAGCTCCTTTTGCGTAAATACCTCGCCGTTATCGGAAATACCCTCTGTTTCTCCTGCGCGTATCATCGAGACTTTTACCATTGTCTGGCTGTTGCCATAAGAGCGCAGATGCACCTCCGGATCCTCTGCCATCGCCATCTCCTGGGCCATCAGCTTCTGGAATTCCGCCTCCTTATTCAGGATCGCCTCTATTGTGCTCTTGATCAGGTTCAAGCTCTCACTCAGGTTCTGGATTGCCGAATCAGGTTACTATTTACAGCCGATTTTATTGCATGCCAAAAAGCCAGAGATTTCCTCTGGCTTTTGGCATGCTTTTTGCAGTTGGAGATTATGCAAAGATCTCGTCCACAGTATAGGGATTTCCTGAACACAGACGGGATAATGCAGCTATCTCGTTAATTCCATTTTTTCTACAGGTCTCCACATATGTTTTGACCGTTGCGTAATCGCCTGCGCTCCTTTCGCTCTCGAATTGTCCTGATATTTTCATATGGGATTTGATGCTCCGCAGTC
>CATLHM010000003.1 GCA_949949005.1 uncultured Lachnospiraceae bacterium | reverse complement strand
TGTAAATTCCTCCATTTCTCGCTATAATAAAGCTGATTTCAGCTTGGGGAAAAGGTGGTCTTTTCAAAAACTCACACTTTTTCCGTCCTCTTTAAATATACCCCTTCGGATCAGTGACAACATAGCTGCTGTGCATCTGCATCAGGTTCGGCTTGACAAAAAATCTCGTCTTGCCAGAGCCGGAACCGCCGATAACAAGGATATTTTTATTCCTTGCATACTTTGGCTCTTTCGGCCTGCCTGACATCATCAGCCGCTCCGTCTGCGTCAGCAGGATATTATTCTCAAACACGGAATCCATGTAAGGCTCTATGTCCTTGGCATTACCCCACCTTGCGGAACCGTACTCCATGCCATGCCGGAATTTCTTGGCATTCTTGGCTTTGAAATACACGATAAAATAAAGTGCCGTTCCACAGACTGCGCCAATCAGCATATCCTTTGGATGCATACTTGGGAGTGGGTTTTTAAATAAATCATTCAGCCCCTCCAAAACCGCCATCATCTTTGCGGAAGCGTCCTGCCCCGGCGATACCCGCCACAGACACGCCACTTTATCACAAAAATATCCGGCAAGGAAATAGGGGAGATTCATCAGGACAAATTTCTTTTTGTCAATATTCCCGGTCTTTGCCTTGAGTTTCTTCGGAATAGCTTTCAGGTCTTTCGCTATGCCATTGATGATATTGCTCATAGGCTCTGCCCCCTGTCCTTATTTTTCTCCCGGCTCCGTTCCCGGTTCTTATCCTGCGATACCGCCTCCTTGAAATGCTTCAGCTTCTCTCTCAGGGAAACCCTGCCTTTCTTTTTCTCATTACCATAAACAAATTCTTTGAATGCCTGTGCGATTGCATCGGCATCCCTGCCCTTGAAAAGCACCACATACTTAGGCGGTTCGGTTGTCTTGTCTTTCTTAATGGCAAAATCAACATTGTACTTTTTTGCGACACGCTCAAAAGATTTGATATTGCCATCTGTGATCTCAATAGACGATGCCCCCACGCCCTCGCCAACGAGCTTTTTCACAGAAGTCTTTCCATGTGTTTTCTGTGCTTTCTGCTTATGGTGGTTCAGGTACATCTTCATTGCAGCTTTCAGTACGTTGGCATCTAATTTTGCGGTCTTAATCACAAGGGCGATTGTTTTCTGTGTTACTTCCTCCTGCATGAAACACCTCCTTGCTACGTTCCTGTGAAAAGCCATGCACTAGGGTGGAATCCCCCGGCAGATAATGTAAAAGACAATCTTCAAAGCAAAATACATAATATTTCTCCTTCCCACTTCTGGACATGATGTCCAGAAGTTAATATAACGGGTAATCTGTCCTGATATAGTCCTCGTATTCTTTTAATTCCATATCTGTATCAGCTCCATAAGATAAACTGATACCAGTAAACCCACACAGGCTATCAGCAATTAGGAAATCTTTATAGATTCTGCCAAAATCAGCGGCAAACTTCTCTATGATACGCTCATGCCTGTCTTTATAACAGAACTGATAATAAATTTTCCTTCCACTACATTTCCCACGCATATCCGAGAGCGAATAACTTATTTCCCCTGACTGTTTTACTGAAACCTGTATGCAGTTGCCCCGCCTCCTTAACTGAAAGCAAACGACACTTTTCCTTGTTGAAACCGTAATGTTTGGATTCACCCCCGCTTTTCCACAGGCTTCTGCTATTTTCCCTAATAATTCAACCACCGCTTTTTTCTGAAATTCAATTCTTTCCATTTTGCTCCCTTTCCACTTCTGGACATCATGTCCAGAGGTTATCGCTTTTCATTTAAACAATAGATTGTGTGGAGATTGGCACATAACTGATTTCCCCCATACTCCACATTATCAAGCAATAATGCCTGAAAAAGCACATCCCCAACTCCGTCAAGCAGCATGATCTTCTGCTCCTGCTTTGAAAGGTGTTTGTACTCCGCCCCGTCCATAACAGCAGATTTCCTTGCAGCCTCACAACAGGTAAACAGACCGAGGATATATTTGTTTGACATGATAAAGGCATATGTTTCCTTTCCGTCATAAATCATCCGGTATTTATCTGCTTCTCCATCTGGAAACGTAAAGAGGCACTGCACCGTTTCCAGGCAAAGCCCGCTGTCATAATCCGGCTGTAACCGCTTTTTGTACTTCTGTACCCTTGCATAAATCCCCTCCCGGTCTAAAACGGAATGGGTACGCTTAAACTGCGGCTTTCTGCAGAGCATATCCAAATCCATATATACGTTGTTGATTATAGTCTTTTCCGCAAACTGCCGGAAAGACTTTATCCTCAGCAAATAGGCAAGCACTTCGTCCAGCTTTTCCTCTGACGTGATAATCTGGAAAGGTGTGCCGCCAAACTCCAGCCTGTCAAACTTGAGCGGGCAGCTCCCCTTTTTTATCTCCCGTTCCATTGCCCTTTTTACATCCCGTAATGATTCCATAGTGATCTCCTTCCCGCTTCCTGATACATTGACCAGAAGCAATAAAAAAAAGCGGCTACAAATCTACTGATCCATAACCGCCCTTACGCTGTTCCCATATTTAATTTTTTTAACACAGGGGTCTTCCACCCCCGTACCCCTGGAAACCTTGCCGGAAGTGTGATTGAAAAGATAATCACACTTCCAACAAGGCTTGAAAGTGCTACCCACCACACTTTGGCAGACTTATCCGTTTTCTATTCCCGCCAGTTCTGAGAAATGCTGTTTCCTGCCCATAGTAATATCGTACATGTTATATATAAATTTTTCCACCTCTGGACATTATGTCCAGAAGTTTTAAGTAATTCCTTTTTCAGCCCACCCGCCGCCATACATATCATGCTGCACCTCCTGCTGGTAGTAATGGCTCATGGTTGAGGGAGCATTATAGAGGGCTGTAATCAGATACGCCCTGATGTTGGTAATCTTTGTGACCGTATTCTTCATACAGTCCATAACATACGCCACATGGCCGCTGTTCAGCTTCAGGAAACGGGATTTTACAAGCTCATAAGGGTAATCTTCCCCATTGATGCGGATCGTCCTGCGCTTCACACAGACCACATCGCAGACTGTTTCATAGATTTCCTCATACATCTCCCTTTCTCCATGCTGGTCATATTTCATGTGGAACTCATATTCCAGGTTGTCACGGATCAACTCCATATATGCGCTTGTTTCATCCATCATATCAATCGCATCAGCTTTTCCCTGTGTGCCTGAATTGCCCACCTCTCCCGTAGATTGACTGATAGGATTAGGATAACTCATATCAGTATGATTCTGTTCAGTCTGGTTATAGTTAGTATAATTAGTGTCTGTTTTTTGAACTTCTGCAAATTCAATTTCTGAATTTCTTGAAGTCTGTTTCCTGAACTTCTGCAAGTCTAAATCCTGAACTTCTTGAATTTCAGTTTCTGAACTTCCAGAAGTATAATTATTGAACTTCTTGAAGTTCAGATTTTGAACTTCTGTGGTTTTATCAGCATTTGCGGCTGTTTCGTCTGTTTTTTTATCTACAACTGCCGCAAAATTTTTCACATAAATTATATCCGGTTTGCCAAGCCCCCTGCGCTTTTTTTCTATCAGTCCGATTCCGTTATCACTGTCAAGCTCTTTTATGACCTTCACGCAGGTTGCTCTTGCACAGCCCAAATCTTCCATCATATTGTCAATGGTGTAGATGATGTATGCCCGGTTTTCATCGTCCAGCCACCCGTTTTTCATGGACAGCGACATCCTGTCAAGCATCAATCCATACAGGAGCTTAGCATCGCTGCTAAGCCCCTTGAAACGCTCGTCTTTGATCAACAGGCGGGGAACACGGTAAAAAGAAAACTGTTCTGCTTCAATGCCATAGTAATAATCAAATTTCAATGGCTCGCCCATTTTACCGCCTCCTTCACTGTTTCCTCTGCCACTCCTCCAAAAGCTCAAGAATGACACCCTCTATATCGTCATTGGAATAATCCTCTGGAAAATATCTGCTGATCTTATCGCCTTTGATTGTCACTTTTCTTTCTTTCGGTTTTTCCTCTGTCAATATAAGTCTTACCATTGCAGGCGTAAGCTCGCCGCTTTTGCCATATTCCTTCAGCTTTGCCGATTGGGAAGCGTTCACTCCCGCCCCTGTTTCCTCTAAAGTAGCAGATACCCACTGCTGGGCTTCACCAGACAGGAAAGAAATGTCCACGCCCTGCGCTATCCCTATCTTTTTCTTATCCACCATGTCAAGCAGCCCATCAGAGAGCCTTGCAAGCCATACATACCTCTGCACCGTCTTTCCGCTCTCCCCGGCAGCTTCCCCCACTTCGTCAAGGGTACTGCCGCCTTTGCTGCCCTGATGTTTCATCGCTTCGTACTTCATGGCATAAGCCCTTGCTTTTTCACTCGGTAAAATATCCTCTCTCTGGATATTGGAATCCACCATGATTATCGTGGCTTCATCGTCCGTGTAATTCCTGACAATGACGGGCATCGTGTCCAGTCCTGCCCTTTCAGAACCCCGTTTCCTCCGGTGTCCGGCTATGATCTCATAGCCGCCCCCTTCCCTCGGTCTTGCAAGCCCTGGCACAAGTACACCATACCTGCTGATGCTCTCCGTGGTTTCCTCCATCTTTTCATCATCGAGGACACGGAAAGGGTGGCCTTTAAATGTATGTAAATCGGCCAGCTTCGCATGGATAATCTGCTCCCCTGCCGTATTTTCTGCGCCGCCAAATAAATCATCAAAAGTGTTCAGTTTGACTTTTGACGCACTTCCTGCCTTACTGCCCACTGCCAAGCACCTCCTCCGTCAAAGACTGGTATGCACCCGCAACCCTGCCTTTCGGGTCATGCTGGTAGATGCTGACACCTTCCGCAGAAGTTTCCGCAGCTCTTACCGACATCGGTATGCTGTTCTCAAATATCCGTACCCTGCTCCCATACGTTTCAATAAGCAGCGCTGTAATATCCCTTGCATAATTGGTACGGTTGTCTACCATTGTCAGCAGAATGCCCTCAATCTCCAGCCTGGGATTGATCTGCCGCTTTACCTTGCCTATGGTCTTGATAAGCTGTTCCAGACCTTTCACGGGCAGATATGCGGCCTGCACGGGTATCAGTATACTGTCCGCACAGGCAAAGGCATTTATGGTAATCATGCCAAGTGAGGGCATACAGTCAATCAGGATATAATCGTACCGCTCCTTTACCATATCCATATAAGAGCGCATCATGATTTCTCTGCTCATCACATTTACAAGGGAAACCTCCAGGCCGGACAGCTCAATGTTCCCCGGCATCAGGTCAATCCCTTCTTCATGCTTTAAGATACCGTAGCCCGGTTCTATTTCTTCATCATTGATAACCTTTTCCATTACGCTTGCAAGGGTGACTTCCAGCTTGTCCGGCTCCGTAAAGCCAAGGCTTGCGGTCAGGCTCCCCTGTGCGTCTGCATCAATAAGTAAAACTCTTTTTCCCTGTTTTGCCAGCCCAATCCCCAAATTACTCGTTGTGGTGGTCTTGCCGACTCCGCCTTTCTGGTTTGCGATTGCTATAATTTTACACATGGTTTTATTCCTCCGTATTAGTTAGATTTTTCTTTGATGTTGGCTTTCTGCACTTCCACATAAGCCCGGTAATACCTGTTTGTACCTTTATTCTGGTACATCTCTGAAACTTCCGTCACAGCCACTTTGGGCTGTCTTTTCAAAATCTTCTCGAACCACCTAATATCATTCTTCGTTCCCATCAGTCGAATTTTCAGCACGTTTCTTCTCCATTTCTGCAAGGATCTCCTCAATGGACTTCTGCTTTTTGCAGTATTCCGGATAGCGGAGCTTGATCCCCTGCCAGAAGTACATCGCATAGCCGCAGCAGAAAATATCACTTACCGAATACTCCCTGCACTCTCTGATCTGCTCGTCCTTGCGCTTATAATCGTCAACACTCGGTGTGCCGTCTGTGTAAAGGTTAAAAGCAAGCCGTACCACACGGACACTGCCGCTTGTCTGCCAGCCCTGGTGCAGACATTCCGGCTTGATGAACCCAGACTTAATATCATAGATCTGACTAAAATGATTCCTTGTATCCTCTGAAATACCGAGAATGTAAATCAACGCCTTGTGATAGCAGTCCTGGTACCTTGCCTGCTCCAGTTTCTCATAATAAAACTTTTCATGTTCCTCGCTGTTAAAAACCATGTGTTTGTTGTTGGCGCTCTGCGCCTCTGCTCTTAACGCTGTGTTGTTCATCTCGTGAACCTCCTTTTCATTAAATAAAATGACTATTACCAAATGTGCATTTTAATTTGTTGGACTGGCCCGACATTACAATTTCTTCTAAAAGGCTGAAATCCTGTTTGAAAGGCGTAAAAAAGAGCGTTTCGATTATTTCCGAAACGCTCCTTAGGAATCTGTGGATTTACACTGATTTTGTTGGACTTCGAGATGAAAATTGCATTATTGCGTATTATGATGTACCAACGCAAAAAATTTTGTTGGACATTTGTTGGACTTCCGGTGTCTTTGTTGTACCTAAAATCCGCATCCTACTCAACAATTTTAGTCCGAATTTTGAATTGTTAATCTTCTAATAACACACGTTTTCTTTCTATCATTTCCCCGATTCTCTCGATATATTGGGCAACATCCTTCACATTCTCGCTTCGCTCAATCCGTCCATCTGGATAAACTCGCTTTGATACGCTCCCGGCTCCGCAGGCGACTATGGTCTGTTTCTCTTCCATAATCAAAATATTGTATATCCCAAATTTCCCTTCTCTGGCATATCCCACATTTTCAAAATTTCCAGACATATTTTTCTGCCGGTACAGATAATAGGGAACCATCCCCATCTGCGCCGCCCCCCGTGCGGTAATCTCCATGGTCTCTTCCGTATTGTTCAGAGCGGAAATCCCATTTTCAATGATCCACTGGCTGAGCCTGGAAGCCCGCTTGATCGCCAGCGAATGCACCGTAAGGCTGTCCGGCCCAAGCTTTCCGATCTCCTCCATGGTATGTCTTACGTCGTCTGGCGTCTCCCCGGGAAGGCCCAGGATAATATCCATATTGATATTGGAAAAGCCCGCCTCCCTTGCCGTGGCGAAGGCTTGTCTCACCTGCTCCACGGTATGCCTCCTACCGATCAGATCCAGGGTTTCCTGCTTCATGGTCTGGGGATTCACGGAAATCCTGGTAACGCCCCGGGCCTTTAAGACCTTCAGCTTTTCCGGGGTGATGCTGTCCGCCCGGCCTGCCTCCACGGTAAACTCCTTCAGCCCGGACAAATCAAAGCTCTCATGGAGCTTTTCAAGGAGCCTGTCCAGCTCCGATGGCTCTAAGGTGGTGGGGGTTCCTCCCCCGATATAGATGGTGTCCAGAACCTTGTCTGCGTAAATTTCTGCGGTAAAATTAATTTCCTTTTCCAGCGCATCCAAATACTCTCCCACCCTTTTTTTCCAGGAAACAATCGGATAGGAGGTAAAGGAGCAGTACAGGCAGGTCGTGGGACAAAAGGGGATTCCAATATAGAGGCTGTAGCCGTTTTCATAATGCAGGGTTTCCAGCAGCGCCTTTTCCCTCCTGGCAATATCAATGGCAAGCTGCTCCTTCTGCCTGCTGATAAAATAGGTGCTGCGCATATAGTCCCTGATTTCTTCCTCGCCCTTTTCTTCTTCCAGCATGGACATAGGGATTTTTACAGGACGGATCCCGGTCAGCGTCCCCCAGGGAAGACATTTACCGGTATACTCTGAGAGCATCTGATACAAAAGCTGCTTGATCCGGTTTTTGATTTCCAGCCGGGTGACGTTGCCGGTATCATCCCTGAAAAGCTCCCTGCTTCCCATGGCAATGGACGCCGCTTTTTCCGGTTCTGCCAGGGCGATACGGACTCCCTCTTCCTCTATCCATATCAAAATATCCACAGCCTTTGGCCCGTCAACCCCGGCACAGGGCTTCGCCGCCCCGCCTCTGGCACTGTCGCCGTTTTCTTCCTTACAAGCGGTCTCTAAGAACCTGTCTTCCGTTATCCTCACATCCCACGCAGGGTAAAAGGATTTCACAAGGGCATGGATATCATACTCAAATCCTGCCTGATTCACGGTTACCTTTATCACATTTTCTTCTTTCACATTTGTCATTGTTTCCCCAACCTTTATATTCCTTGGTTCTTTTTTAATAAAATCTGATCATTCCTTACAACGGTTTTATTCCACCGTGACCACCTTTGCCAGATTCCGGGGTTTATCCACATCCAGCCCTTTATCCAGGGACACATAGTAGGCGATCATCTGAAGCACAATGGAAGCGGGCATCACCATAAAGGGATCCTTCATCCGGGGCAACCGATAGACACAGCTCCACTGCTCCTTCTCGTCCATTGTCTCATTTTCCTTGATCAGAAGCACCACTCTCGCCCCTCTGGACTGAACCTCCCTGATATTGGAAAGCTCCTTGCTCTTCAATTTGTCCTGTGTCACCACCGCGATCACAGGCGTATCCTCCGTGATCAGCGCAATGGTTCCATGCTTGAGCTCACCGGATGCATAGGCCTCGGAATGAATATAAGAAACCTCCTTCAGCTTAAGGGAACCCTCCAGCAAAATGGAGTAGTCAAGCCCACGCCCAATCATAAACACATCCCGGGCATTCAAAATCGTCCCTGCCAGACGATGGATCTCATCTTTTGTCTCCAAAATTCTCTCCATCACCTGAGGAACCCTCTGCAATTCCCTGATAAAATCAGAAAGTTCCTCCTCCTGCCAGAGTCCCCGGGCCATTGCCATTCTCGCAGTGAGAAGATACAGAACCGCAAGCTGGGTCGTATAGGCTTTGGTGCTGGCTACCGCGATCTCCGGCCCCGCGTTGGTATAGATCACATATTCGCTGGCTCTTGCGATGGAAGCCCCCCGCACATTAACGATAGAGATACTGGGAGAACCGCATTTCCGCGCAAATTTCAGCGCCTCCAATGTATCTATGGTTTCCCCTGACTGGGAAATAGCCACCACCAGTGTGTCTTTATTCACCACCGGATCGTTGTACATAAACTCCGAGGCCATCACCACATCCACATGAATCCCTATCATGGCCTGGATCAGGCTTTTTCCCACCAGCCCCGCATGCATGGCAGTACCGCAGGCAATTACACAGATCCTTTTGCAGTCCCTGAGCATCCCATCCGGAATCCCTTCCTCCGAAAAATCAGGCTTTCCATCCCGGATTCTGGGCATAATGGTCTCCTGGATGACCTGGGGCTGTTCCATGATCTCCTTTTCCATATAAAAAGGATAACCACCCTTTCCGCTGCGGCTCACATCCCAATCCATTTTCAGCCACTCGATCTCCACATGATCCCCGGAAAGGTCAAACATCTCAATATTATCCCTGGTCAGGCAGGCCACATGAAATTCGGGTAACACAAAATAATCCGAGGTAAACGGCGCAATTGCCGTCACATCAGAAGCCAGTATCGCTCCATCCTCTGTGAGAGCCGCCACGATAGGACTCACATTCCGAACCGCAAAAATTTTATCAGGCTGGTCATCAAACATAATGGCAAGGGCAAAGGTTCCTTTCAGCTTAAGTACCGTCCTGCGGATTGCTGAGTAGGGATCACCCTGATAAAAGTGCTCCACCACAGCCGCCACCACCTCGCTGTCCGTCTCTGATTTCAGCTTTCCCTCCAGAGAATACTTTTCGGTCAGTTCTCTGTAGTTTTCAATGATACCGTTGTGGATCAAGGTAATCTTACCAAATCTGTGGGGATGGGCATTCTCATCGCACACCCCTCCATGGGTGGCCCACCGGGTATGTCCGATCCCGCACTCTCCCACCGGCCTTTCCCTGGCGCACAGCTCCCGCAACTCTTTTACTCTTCCCGCTCTCTTGAGAATCTGTGTCTTCCCCTTGTTTAAAAGGGCAATCCCCGCGCTGTCATAGCCCCTGTACTCCAAAAGCTCCAGCGCATCCAGCATGATCTTTTCCGCATTGCCTTTTCCTGTATATCCAATAATTCCACACATATTGTTTGTTTCCCTCATCTTTCTATGTTCATTATATGCCGCCTTGCACCCGCTGCGCATTTTGGCCATAAAAAATTTTTGTCTGTTATGGAAGAATGCCTGCTCTGGACATAGTTCCGACTCCGTTATACCGTATTTGTTTTGCAGTTACCCGCATATTTGCCGGTATATCTCGCACCGGAGAAATACGAAAGAGCATCCGCCGAATTTTCGATCACTCTTTACCTCGTCAACCTTTTGGAGTTTCTTCTCCCAAAGGCCATGGCGCTAGATAAGGGAAACAATGACAATTTTTACTGTTGTTCTGTTTTCAAGGTACCGCGTATCCCATTATACACAAAAACATTGTGGTTGTAAACCATGGGAATGAGATGTAAATCGGATTTCTCCATTATGATCTCTGAACACGCTTTGCGAAGTACCCTTATGTAAACAACGGATGCCAGGCTTCGCCAGCCATCCTTATGTTTCAACAAAAAGCCGCACAGGAAATCCCAAAACTTCCTGTGCGGCTCATCCATGGCACTTCCTCTATTCTATTTGTAATCTACAAACTCGCCATACTCTTTCCAGATATTACAGATCCACGTCTTCCCCTGGTTGAAAACAACCTCTTCCCCGTTTTCATCATAGAACTTGGCCGGTGTGGCGTCGCCGTCCAGTCTCTTCCAGGTTCCCTTGATCGCCTTACCGCCGGTAAAGACAATGGCATCGCCCTCTCCGTGAACGCCAAAGGCCAGATAATCGTGGGAGTCTCTCACTTCCCCGTGGCAGTACTGGAACACCACATTAGCTACCGACAATTGTTTGCCATCCAGCTCGTCGATCTGCTCCTTACCGTTTTGGTACCGGTAGTAAACGCCTTCCTGCTCATTGTACTCGAAATAAGGATTGTAAGCGCCGTATCCGCCCTGGTTACCGCTCTGCCCGCCGGGATATACCATGGTGGCGTCTTCCTTATCCGTATAGAGTTCTTCTGCCCTCTTGCCCTCTGCCGCAAAGGTAAAAGGAGGCACATAGGCATCGTCGTATTCCCACTCATAGCCCAAACGTTCTGCCGCTTCCTTCATGCCGTCAATAAAAAGGTAGCCGGTAAACTCGGTGGCATAGCCCGGACGGCTGACTCTGTCAAAAGCTTCATGGGCAGGCTTATTGATCCCTTCCACCGCCGCGCTGATATTCTGAACGGTGTCCCTGTTGATCAGTTCCTCCACATAGGGCCTTGCCAGTCCCCAGTTACAGTAAATCGCTTCGTACCCCATGGCTACATATACATAATAATCACGGCTGCTTCTGACAGGGCCGATTCTGTCAAGGTCGTCAAAATCCTCAAAAACTCCCATCAGTCTGGTGATACGCCCTTCCACAGGCGCCTCATAAATAATACTTGCTTTGGAGATGCCATACTGAGGCAGGGCTGGAGAATTGTTGGGAATCATGACCGCGATGGGACGCCGGTTCACTACCGCCGCATCCTTCCATTCTCCGGTAAGATAGCTCTGCATTTTCCCGTCCACCGACTCCCGCTCCCCGATTACCGGAGAATCCTCCGGCTCTTCGCTGGGCTCCGGCTCAGGCTCCGCAGTTTCCACCGGAATCTGCTCCACCACAACCTGGGGAACCTGCTCCTCGGGCTCCTTCTCCTCCTTGCCGCATCCCGCAAACACCATGCCTGCCGCAAGCATTGCTGTCACCGTTAAAAATTTTCTCTTTACTGTCATTTTCCATTTCCTTTCTGCCGTTTTTCTTTTTGCGCTTTTGTATTTTTCAAGACGCTTCCCTGTAATGGAAATCGCCGCAAATTATCTACAAAAAAGGATTATACTGTTTTTCATATCCTATGGTAGTGGACTCCCCGTGTCCCGGATATACCTTCACATCCTCCGGCAGAGGAAGCAGTCTTTCCCTCACAGAGCGCACCAGGGTTCCCATGCTGCCGGTGGGAAGGTCTGTCCGTCCCACGGACTCCTGAAAGAGAGTGTCCCCACTTATCAGAATCTTATCATCCTCAAAATAATAGCAGCAGCTTCCCTTGGTATGGCCGGGCGTTGCAATCAGCCGGCAGGTCATGTCCCCTGCCGTAATCTCTTCCCCATCCCTGACATAAAAATCAGCCGCCACAGTGCAGGCCCTCCCGGCTCCCTTAGAGACATTCACGGAAGCATTTTCACATACCTCCTTCTCCTCCACGTAAGCGTACACCTTTGCGCCGGAAAGCTCCTTTAAGGCCTCCACACCCCAGATATGGTCAAAATGCCCGTGGGTTAAGAGGATGGCCTCCACGGTAAATCCCTTGTCCTTCAAACCATTATAAATATAGTCCCCCTTATCCGCAGGGTCAAAGACCAAGGCCTTGTGTCCTCCCTCTTTGTACACAAAATAGCAGTTTGTCTGGCATACCCCAAGCATGATTCTGCCTATCTTCAAATTTGCCATTTTTCTTCTTCCTTTCTGTTCTGGAAACGTTATCCTGTCGTCCTCTCAATATCCAGCACACTCTCGATCCCGCTGAGCTTATCAATAATACGGTTCAGCTCCTCCCTGTTGCTGATCTCAAAGGAGGTGGCAAGGGTGGCTGTTCCCTGCTTATTGACCCTTGTATTGAGGGCAAGGATATCTATATTTTTTTCGGTCAGCGCCCTGGATATGTCTGCTAAGAGCCCATTCCTGTTATTGGCAAAAATTTTAATCTCTGCCAGATATTTTTCGCCTCCCGCCTCGTCGGGGGAACCTTCCCACTCCGCGTCGATGAGCCGCACCCTTTCCATATCCGGCAGATTGATCACATTGATGCAGTCTGTCCTATGAATCGACACACCCCTTCCCCGGGTCACATAACCCACGATCTCGTCTCCCGGAACAGGGGAACAGCACTTGGAAAAACGCACCGCCACATCATGGATTCCTTTCACCGTAATGCCGCCCTTGGATTTGATCTGTACCGGCTTCCTGGAAAAATCGTTTTCCGCCACCGCAGCAAGCACTTCCTCGTTGGTCAACTCCTTCTTGTGGTTCTTGTCGTAAACCTCAAGCATTTTGTTGATGATCTGGCCTTCTTTCAGGCCTCCGTGCCCTACCGCCGCAAGTACCGACTCCCAATCCCTGAAACCGTATTTGCGCATGATGACTTCCATGTACTCAGTCTTCATGATCTCCGGCATATTGATATTTCTGGATTTGCAGTAGGCGTTTAAAAGCTCCTTGCCTTTAATGATATTATCTTCTTTAAATTCGTTCTTAAACCACTGGTTGATCTTATTTTTGGCCTGGGTGCTCTTCACCACCCCAAGCCAGTCCCGGCTAGGGCCTTTGGAATTCTGGGAAGTCAAAATTTCAAGCTGGTCGCCGTTTTTGATCTCATAGTCGATGGTCACCAGCCTGCCGTTGGCCCTGGCCCCGATCATTTTATTTCCTACCGCGCTGTGGATACTGTAGGCAAAGTCAATGGGCGTGGAGCCTGCGGGAAGATTTTTGACCTCCCCGGTAGGAGTAAAGCAGTAAACGCTGTCCGAGAACAAATCCAGGTCGCTTTTGAGCAGCTTCATAAACTCCCGGTTATCCGACATATCCTGCTGCCATTCCAGAATCTGTCTCAGCCAGGAGAGCTTTTCCTCCTCGGAGTCCTCGATCTTCTTTCCGTCCGAGGCCACCTTATATTTCCAGTGGGCGGCAATCCCGTATTCCGCCGCCTTGTGCATCTCGTAGGTTCTGATCTGGATTTCAAAGGGCTGGCCGTTGGTTCCGATCAGTGTGGTGTGCAGTGACTGGTACATGTTTGCCTTGGGCATGGCAATATAGTCCTTAAACCGCCCGGGAATGGGTTTGTACATCTCATGGATCACTCCCAGCGCCGCGTAACAGTCCTTCACCGTGTCCACAATGATTCTCACCGCAAAGAGATCATAAATCTGGTCGATGGTCTTATTCTGGTTCTTCATTTTTTTGTAGATACTGAAAAAATGCTTCACCCGGCCGTCGATCTGGGCCTTGATCCCGGCGTTTACGATATGCTCCCTTACCTCGTCCACAATCCCCTGGATATAAGCCTCCCGCTCGCTCTTGCGGGCCGCGATCTTATCCACCAGATCATAATAGGCCTCCGGCTGCGAATATTTCAGGGAAAGATCATCCAGCTCTACCTTGATCTTGGAAATGCCCAGCCGCTGGGCGATGGGCGCATAAATCTCCATGGTCTCCCTGGCAATGCGAAGCTGGCTTTCCGGTCTTTTGTATTTCAGCGTGCGCATATTGTGGAGACGGTCCGCAAGCTTGATAATGATCACCCGGATATCCCTGGCCATGGCAAGGAACATCTTCCGCAGGTTTTCTGCCTGCATTTCCAGCCGGTCTAAGGTCTTATCCCCGTTTTCGCTGGTAAACTTGAGCTGCTCTAACTTGGTAACCCCGTCTACCAGCAAGGCCACATCCCTGCCGAATTCCTCCCTGATCTCATCCTCGGTCTTGATGGTGTCTTCAATCACATCATGCAAAAGCCCTGCCGCTATGGTTTCCTTATCCATTTCCAGGTCAGCCAGTATGATAGCCACGCATAAGGGATGGATGATATATGGCTCGCCGGACTTGCGCACCTGGTTTTCGTGGGCCTTCCTGGCAAGATTGTACGCTTTTTCTATCAAAGAAATGTCGTCTGAAGGGTGGTATTTTCGGACACGCAAAACCAAGTCCCTGTACAACTGTTCGGGACTCTGGAATTCCTCAATGGCCTCTATCCTGCCATCATCAATCACTAATTCACTTTTTGCAAGGTTTGTATCTTTTTCTTCCGTCATATAGCAATACCCTCAGATACACGAACAAATCTATTACTCTGTGGCCTGCTCTAAGCTTCCTTCTACTGAGCAGCCAGTCTTTTTGAGCGCCAGTATATTATATTCGCTGCTATTACCTTTTGTATACATTTTCTCGCTTATTTAAGCTATTATATATTTTTTTGACGGGTTCGTCAACGTGCCGTTTCCTAATTCCTGTTACTATTCGCGGCCGGGGCCGCTCATAGTAACGTTCGGGGCAATATTCCAGATTTTGCTACGCAAAAATCGCCCCTCACCCTTGTATCATATTCTCACGGAATGCGCAGCTAGTGCGCATTCCTGAGCCGTCAATAATAACAAATTCTTCTCAGGTAAAGCTCCCCTCAAACTGGGCATGGTACATCTGATAATACACCCCCTTCTTTTCAAGCAGCTCCTCATGGTTTCCACGCTCGGCAATGCGGCCGTCCTTAATAACCAGGATCTGGTCGGCTCCCCGTATGGTGGAGAGCCTGTGGGCAATGACAAAACAGGTTTTTTCGGCCATGAGGCTGCGCATGGCCTTTTGAATCTGCATTTCCGTCCTGGTATCCACATTGGAGGTGGCTTCGTCCAAAATCAGCATATGGGCATCGGAGAGCATGGCCCGGGCAATGGTAAGGAGCTGGCGCTGTCCCTTGGAAATATGGACGCCATTGTCGGTAAGCTGGGTCTGAAAGCCCTCCGGAAGCCTTTGGATATAAGAGTAAATCATGGCTGCCTTTGCTGCCCGCTCCACCTCTTCCATGGTGATATTTTCTCTCCCGTAGGCCAGATTTTCATAGATTGTTCCATGGAACAGCCAGGCATCCTGTAAGACCATGGTGTAGGCTCCCCGCAGGCTGTCCCTTTTAATCCGGTAGGTGTCCTCCCCATCCAGCAGAATACATCCTTTGTCGATATCATAAAACCGCATCAGCAGATTGATTACCGTAGTTTTACCGGCCCCCGTAGGCCCCACAATGGCGATCTGCTCTCCCGCTTTGGCGTGAAGATCAAAATCCTTTAAAATCTCTTCTCCCGGCTCATAGCCGAATGAAACATCCTTCAAGGTAACCTCACCGTACACTTCCTCCAGGAGGTGGGCCTTCTCATCGTCAGGCGTCTCCGGCAGCTCATCCATGAGCCGGAATACCCGCTCTGCCGCTGCAAAGGCCGACTGCAATTCCCCCAGGATGTTGGCGGTCTCATTGATGGGCCCGGAAAATTTCCGGGAATACTGAACAAAGGAGGAAATATCCCCAATCCCGATTCCGCCCCCCAGATAGAGAAGGGAGCCAAACACGCTGATCAGGGCAAGGGAAGTATTGTTCATGAAGTTCACGGAGGGGCCTGCCAGCGTCCCATAATACTCCGCCTTGGTGTTGGCCTCCACCGCCTCCTTGTTTTTCCGGTCAAAAGCGCTGATCACCTCTTCCTCCCTGCCATAGGCCCTGGTGGTCTTCTGTCCGCCCAGCATTTCCTCCACAAACCCGTTCAGCTCTCCCAGCTTTTTTGACCTTACCCGGTATAGGGGTCTTGAACGGCTGGTGATAAAACGGGTGAGCATGGCGGAAATGGGAATCGTCACCACAAAGATAAGCACCATCACCGGGGCAATGGAGAGCATCATCACCAGGGAAAACAGCACCGTGATCACGCTCTGCATGATCTGCAGAAAATCATTGGATAAGGATTGGTTTACCGTGTCAATATCATAGGTGATAATGCTGATAATATCTCCGGTCTGATAACGGTCAAAAAAGGACACCGGAAGGCTCGCCATATTTTCGAACACGTCCCTGCGCATCTGGTAGATGACCTTCCTTGTGAGATGGATGGTAAGGAGAGACAGCAGATAGGAAAAGAAGGCGGAAAGCACATAAAAAACCGCCATCCATCCCGCATAATAAAATACCTTATCGAAGTCCACCCCTCCGGCCCTGATTCCGATGGCATCAATGGCTTTTCCGGAGAGCTTGGGTCCAAAAAGCGCCAGCACATTGGAGATCAGCATCAGAAAAAAGCCTGCCGCAAGAAGCGGATAGTATCTCCCAAGATAACGCCATAACCGAAGCAACAGATATTTTTTACCCTTAGTTTTCCTGTTCATAATCTTCCCCCATCTGCAGCTCATAGATCAGCTGATACTCCCGGCAGGCTGCAAGAAGCTCTCTGTGGTTCCCGTAGCCGATACATGCTCCGTCCTCCAACACCAGGATATGGTCGGCCCCCTGAATGGAGCTGATACGCTGGGCAATGGTGATGGTGGTGGTTTCCCTGAAACAGGTATGCAGCTCCTTTCGAAGCTGGGCATCCGTCTTATAGTCAAGGGCAGAGGAGGCATCATCCAGAATCAAAATCCGGGGCTTTGCCGCCAGGGCCCTTGCAATCATAATCCGCTGCTTCTGGCCGCCGCTTAAGTTATTGCCCCTCACCGCAACCCTGGCATCCATCCTGCCTTCCTTTTCCCGGATAAATTGTTCCGCCTGGGCATGAACAGCAGCTTCGGCAATCTCTTCCCCGGAAAGCCCCCGGAAGAAGTCAATATTTTCTTCCATGGACGCAGCCATCAGGTAATCGTTCTGGAATACCACCCCAAACATTTTCCGAAGCTCCGGATAGGGAATGGTGTCAATCCTTTTTCCATCAATCCGTATTTCACCCTGATCCACATCATAAAAACGCAGGAGCAGATTGACAATGGTGCTTTTGCCGCTTCCCGTGGCTCCAATGATTCCCAGGCTTTCTCCTTTGTTCAGGGCAAAGCTGATGTGGGAGAGATTATCTCCCTTCTTATTATAAGAGAAGGTCACATCCTTGAATTCCACCAGAGGGGCATCCTCCGGCGCCTGGGCTTCTTCCCCGGATGGCTTCCCCGAGAGGGCCTTTTCTTCTGCGGCTGTCTCTTTGCCGTCTGCCGCTGTCCCTTTGCTGCCTGCGGCTTCCTCCAGGCAATGCACCGGCATTTCCTCCGGCGCTTCCAGAATTTCAAAGATCCGCCGCATGGATGCCAGCCCCTTGGAACACATGACAAAGATATTGGTAATTCCCAGCATGGCATTTAAGATAATGGTAAAGTAGCTCAAAAAAGCAATGATCACGCCGGGCCCTGCTTCCCCCTTCTGTACCAGGTAAGCTCCCGTGAGAATCACCGCCGTCAGCCCCAGGTTTAGTACCAGCGTGGTCAGCGGACTGCTGACAGAGGAAATTCGCCCTGCCTTCTGCTCAATTTCCGCCAGGTTTTCGTTCACCCTGTCGTACCGCTCCTTCTCATAATCCGTCCGGGACAGAGCCCGTATCACCCGCACCCCGGTAATATTTTCCTGAAGGACACGCACCATCTCATCCAGCACCTTCTGCTGCCTGCTGTAGACGGGAATACTCTTTTTGGTCACCATCCAGACGATCAGTATAATGAAGGGCAGCGCCGTGGCCAGCACCAGCGTCAGCCTGGGCTCCATGGTCATGGTGATCAGGATCCCTCCAATCAAAAGAATCGGCCCTCTTACCCCCAGACGCTGCATCCTTGCCAGCATCCGGTTCACATTGTAGGTGTCGGAGGTCAGTCTGGAAACCACAGAGGACACCGTAAAGTGATCCATCTGTCTGGCGCTCAGATAGGTCACCCTTGCAAAAAGGTCATGCCGGAGCTGCTTGGTCATTCCTCCGGCGGAAACCTCCGCCATGCGGTTGGCAGTGACATTGGTGGTGACGGAAAAGACCGCGCAAAGAAGCATAATACCGCCCCACAGAAAAATGAGACGCACCTGCCCGGTAGGTACAATCTCGTCTATGATCTTGGCTAAGAGGGAGGGAATCAGTAAATCCATCATGGCCGCCACAAACTTTAAAAACAAGGTGAGCAGCATAAAAGGGCCGTATGGTTTTATGTATTTTAAGATACCTTTCATTTCAGTACCCCGTCCTTAAAATATGTTTCTAAAAATGTGCTTCCTAAAATATGTCGCTGGCAGCCGGCAAGGAAGGTTCTGTTCCATCCGCCACCAAAAGAGCAGATATGCCCTATTATAGCATACCTGCTCTTAAATCCTCTAATCTTATTTAAATTTTTGTATGAAAACTGTACTATCGGCCGGTGCCCGGTTCTTACATCATGCCGCCCATTCCGCCGCCTGCGGGCATTGCGGGTGCGTCTTCCTTGATGTTGGCAACCACGGACTCTGTGGTGAGGAGGGTGGAAGCAACACTGGTTGCGTTCTGCAGAGCGCTTCTTGTAACCTTGGCGGGATCAAGGATACCTGCCTCGATCATATCCACATATTCCTCTTTCAGGACATCAAAGCCTACGCCGGACTCGGACTCCCTTACCTTGTTTACGATCACGCTGCCCTCTAAGCCTGCATTGGCTGCAATATGGAACAGAGGGGACTCAAGTGCCTTGAGAACGAGCTGAGCGCCTGTCTTCTCGTCGCCAGCTAAGGTCTCTGCCAGCTTGCCAACTTCCTTGGCCGCATGGATATAAGCGGAACCGCCGCCACAGATAATGCCTTCCTCCACTGCTGCTCTGGTAGCTGCAAGAGCATCCTCCATACGAAGCTTTGCTTCCTTCATTTCGGTTTCGGTAGCAGCGCCTACGCGGATAACGGCTACGCCGCCAGCCAGCTTGGCGAGTCTCTCCTGCAATTTCTCCCTGTCAAAGTCAGATGTGGTCTCTTCGATCTGGCCCTTGATCTGATTAATTCTTGCGGAGATAGCATCCTTATCGCCCTCGCCGTCAACGATCACAGTGTTTTCCTTCTGAACCTTAACGGATTTTGCGTGTCCAAGCTGATCCAAAGTGGTCTCCTTGAGGTCAAGGCCAAGCTCCTCGCTGATTACCTGACCGCCGGTAAGGATTGCGATATCCTCCAGCATGGCTTTTCTTCTGTCGCCATAACCGGGAGCCTTGACAGCCACTACGTTAAAGGTTCCGCGCAGCTTATTTACGATCAATGTGGTGAGAGCCTCACCCTCCACATCCTCTGCGATAATGAGAAGCTTCGCGCCGGACTGTACCACCTGCTCCAGCAGAGGTAAAATCTCCTGAATGTTGGAAATTTTCTTATCTGTAATCAGGATATAGGGATTTTCAAGAACTGCTTCCATCTTATCCATATCCGTTGCCATATAAGCGGAAATATAGCCTCTGTCAAACTGCATACCTTCTACCAGGTCAAGCTCGGTGAGCATGGTCTTGCTCTCCTCGATGGTGATCACGCCGTCGCCGGAAACCTTCTCCATAGCGTCAGCTACGAGCTGCCCTACTTCGTCATCCCCGGCGGAGATGGCTGCCACTCTCGCGATGTGCTCCTTGCCGTTTACCTTGGAGCTCATCTTTGCGATGGCTTCCACTGCGCAGTCCGTTGCTTTCTTCATACCCTTTCTCAGGATAATCGGGTTAGCCCCTGCTGCCAGGTTCTTCATTCCTGCATTCACCATTGCCTGTGCCAGAACGGTAGCTGTGGTGGTGCCGTCACCGGCCACATCGTTGGTCTTGGTGGCAACTTCCTTCACAAGCTGTGCGCCCATGTTCTCAAAAGCATCCTCCAACTCGATTTCCTTGGCGATGGTAACGCCGTCGTTGGTGATGAGGGGAGCTCCGAAGGATTTATCCAGAACTACGTTTCTTCCTTTAGGTCCCAAGGTTACTCTTACGGTATCTGCTAACTGATTTACACCTGATTCCAGTGCTGCACGGGCTTCTTCCCCGTATTTAATTTCCTTTGCCATGATTTTTATGCCTCCTGATTTTCTATCATTACTGATGTTACGAACTGTTTTACTTCCCAGCCGCGCCTTGCCGCCCCGGTCTGATTCCAGCCGCCGGGCTGCGCGCCGCTTTTCTTGTTGCCTACTGGATCACCGCCGTGTTCCTTACTGGATCACTGCCAGGATGTCGCTCTGCTTAACGATGATGTACTCTTCCTCGTCGACCTTCACATCTGTTCCCGCATACTTGGAGTAGATTACCTGATCGCCTACCTTAACTTCCATCTTTACTTCTTTTCCGTCTACCACACCGCCAGGGCCTACCGCGATGACTTCTGCCTGCTGGGGCTTCTCTTTATTCTGTCCCGGCAGCACGATGCCTGATTTGGTAGTCTCTTCTGCAACCAACTGCTTTAAAACAACTCTGTCTGCTAATGGTACTAACTTCATTATGAATGCCTCCTTATTTCTAGTTGCCTATTCTCTTAATTCCTTGTTAGCACTCATTTGTACTGAGTGCTAATTTCTACAGCATATATTAATTTCATATCCGTTCCTTTGCAAATGGTTCTACAACGGTATTTTTAGGAATATCTTCCACTTTCTCTCAATATCTTTGTTTTTCTTTTGTTTTCTCATTTTCATGCCAAAAAGAGGATTTAATAAACAGTTTAGAATTATAAAAAGAACTGACCTTTCGGCCAGCCCTTCCGTTATTTTATACCCTTTTCCAGCCTCTCCCGATACCCGGGGGCATTTTTGATCTCAAACTTGTTGTTGAACATTTCATACTCCGCATCTGAGAGCCGCTCTTCTATGGTTTCCTCTATATTGGTCTTATATACCATACCCACTGCCACAGAGGGCGCCAGCACAGGATCGTCGAAAGCCTCACACCTTCTCTGGATCCGCTCCCTGTACGCTTCCGCTTCCCCATCTTCCGCCATGGGAATCAACACGCCAAAGACATCGCCGTCAATCCTTCCCACCACATAGTCGGGCTTTGCCTCCTCCCGCACGATATTGGCAACCGTCCGGATCAGCCGGTCGCTCTCCTCATCTCCAAAGTGATCGTTCACAAATTTCCAGTCATTGATATTCACATTCAGCACTGCTACCGGAATCACCTCCGAGCGGTCGATCAGCTTCATCCTGCTCTCAAAATAAATCTGATTGTACACTCCCGTCAGAATATCCTCCCGCTCATTGTTGGAAACGATATGCTTCCTGTCCTCCAACTGCCTTTCCAGCTCTTCCAGATAGATACTGCTCTCTCTGTGAAAATAAGCTTCCTCCCCAAGCCTGCTCAGGATGGAGATGGTGCCATCCAGCAGCTCATCGGTCAGTCTGTCCTCTTTTGCCTGCGTAAACTGCTTCACATAGAGATGGCCAATCGTCCTGTTTTTGATGCGGAGCTTCCTTCCCGGCTCCCCCACCACATCCGGGTGAAAGCCTGCAAAGCCGTCCCCGATAACTACCTCCTTCTCCCCGTGGCGGTCGGTCAGCAGGATGCTGATTTTCAGCGTTTCCGCCAGGCTTCCCAGATAGTTCTTGATGGTATCCATGTCATAAAGATTTGAAAGCGAATAGTTTTTAATATTTTCTTTAATTCTTTTTTCGTAAGGTATTGTATCGTAGCCCATAGTAACCCTCTCCCAATCTGTTTTATTTTCGTGTACGCTGACAGTCTAAGTATATCGTTTTCAAAGGCGTTTATCAAGCCTTTCTTCCCTCCTTGCAGGCGCCTCCTCCCCTTCCCTCTCCGAAAAGGCCCTTCGGTTCTCCTCATGGCGCTGTCTGCGGTAAGAAAGGTTATCGTCCAGCCTGCAATACTCTCCCTTTTTACTGTAGGAATCCATCAGATGGGTGGTGGCAGTATCCTGCAAAATCTCCGGTCTGGGACGTCTGGCGGCTTTTCCCGGCCTGGGCCTTCCTTCTTTCCTTCCCCCAAAGCGTCTTCCGAAATCGGACAGGGCCAAAAAGGCGTCCTTCTTCTTATCAAAGCTCTGGAAAGCAGCTCCCGCTTTTGCCTTCACCCGATCCCTGACCGTCTCCCATTTTTCTGTGATATAAGCGGGAAAAAGGTGTCTGATCCCTGCCGCGGCGGCATGGATGCCTTTACTGCCGTCTCCCTCTCCCCGGCCTTCCCGTTCCGCAGCAGAGAGGCTCTCCTGACTCTCTTCTTCTCCCATGGAGTCCCAAAACTGCTTAAGCAGATTCCTTCCCCTCTTCTGTACCTCATCCTGCTTTGAGGTCGTGTCCTCATGCTCGTAAAAGTCTCTCTGTTCCCCCTGGCTTTTGGGAGACCTCTCCCAGGCAGAAAGGCTCTCCTTCCCCTGAGCCTCTCCTGCCCCTTCCCGGGACAGTTCCTCCTGGTCATAAGGGCTCTCCGCACGCTGATGAGTATGGGATTTGTGATATTCTGTACTGGAATAGGTATTATAATTATTTTGTATCTGCATAAAAAGGCTCCTTACTCTGCCGCCGTCAAAAAGCTGCTGACTGCGTAAACCCTCTGCCCGTTATAGTCAAGCTCTGACCAGCCGTTATCCCCGATAGCGGTTCTGGTGAGCACCTCCCCGTTGTGCAGAAGCCCCACCACCGTATCCTCACTTGCGGTGCTGGGCTCGGATCGCAGATTCGTCTCGATCTTAGCTGTCACCCGTTCATTCACCGGCGTGTAGATGGGCCCCTGGGGCGGCGCCTGCTGCCCGGTATCCCCCATATCCGTGGTCAGATAGCTGGTAACCGCATAGTAGGTCTGTCCGTTATAAATCACCCTGGACCAGCCGTTATGCCCGATTCCTGTCCGGGTGGCCGTATCTCCGTGCATCAGCTTCACCGCCACGGTGGAGTCGTTTAAGGTGCTGGGCTCCGTCCGCAGATTGATCTCCTGCTTGGCGGTCACCGTCTCGTTGACCTCCGTAAAGATGATTCCCACCTCCGGGTTGGCCTCTACCTTCTGCGCCGGGGTCTCATCCTTCGCCTCAGCCTCCTGGGTATAGCCGAAATAGGCGATATTCACATCCGCCTTCCCGGAAATGCCCGCCACCGTTCCCTGGCTGGTGTACTGCCACATGGCGTGGGTTCCCGTATAATCGGAAGCCTTCGTCTGGGGATAAGCCTGGGCCGGGTATTGGGCCACCCATATTTTGTACCTTCCCGCCAGGGTCTGGGTATCCCATTGGGCGCTGTTCTCCAACTCCCCCTTAGAGGCATAAAACATGGGGGTATAGCCTGCGGCGGAAATCTCATCCAAAAAGGCGCAGGCAAGGCCGGAACGGGTCTCTTTATCCAGGCCGTACTGCCGGCTGTCCGCAGAGAGGAAATCCTCGCAGTTATAAGCCACCGGATAGGTGATCTTATATCTGGCAATAATCTCCCTGGTAAAGGCGGCCTCCTCCCTGGCCTCCTGGGTTGTCACCGCCGAGGAAAAGAAGTAGGCTCCCAGCTTGATCCCTGCGGCCTGGGCCTCCTGCATATTGTATCTGGCAGTGGGATCCTCAAAAATTTCTCCTGTGGCCTTTGCCCGGTATCCCACCCGGATCATGGCAAACTCCACCCCGGATTCCTTCACCTTGTTCCAGTCAATGGTTCCCTGATATTTGGACACATCAATCCCCATGGTCACATCCGCCGTTTCATCCTTGCCGATAGGCGCCACCATGACCTGGGCGCCGCTGCCCTCATTTCCGGCCGCCCCGCTTTTCTGGGGATCCTGCTCATCATCCAGGGCCCCTACCGCAACCTCGCCCTGGCTCTGACCACTCTGCCCCTGAGAGGCCCCTGCCTGGCCCGAAGCTTCCTCCCCCTGGCCTGCCTGACCCGAGGCTTCCTCTCCCTGATCTGCCTGACCGGCATTCTCTTCCTCCTGCGTCCCACTCCCAGGGGCGCCTGGCGTCCCCTTTTGAGAGCTGTCGGTATTTCCATCCAAAGAAGCCTCTTGCCCCTCTTCAGGCTCCGGCTGCCCTGGCTTTTCTTCCTCTACCGGCTGGGGATCCGGCAGGTTTATCTCACTGCTGATCTGTGCCTCCACGGCCTCCCGGCGGCTCCTGCCGTTTCTTAAAAACAAGGAAAAGACAAGAATACCTGCAAGAACCAGCAGGATTCCCAGGCCTGCTATCCCCCAGAGCATCCTCCTGTCATATCCCCTGTCCCAATCCAGCTCCTTGTCAAAAGAAGGCTCTCTGTAATTTCCTCTTCTTCCTCTGTTCTTTTTCATCATAACCTCCATGCCGCATTTTTTGCGGCAACGCGATGCGAAATCCGCGTAGGCGGTTTCGCATCTGCGATCCAATTTGGGCCGCCTGCGGCACAAATTGCCGGTTGAAAATAAGCCATCAGGCTTATTTTCAACCTAACCCCCTGCCAATCCCAGACAATCCCCGGGATACTGCATCAATATTAAGTTTGGAACTTTACTTCCAGACCCGCTCCTGATTTGTATTCCTTGTTCTGGGTATATTATAGACTAAAAAAGAGCCCGTGGCTACTGCTTTTAAAAAGGTTAATCTTAACAGCTTTTTAACGCTTTTCCACGGGCAAAAAATTGCTCTCCGGGACAGAAAAAGGTATAATCAATAAAAATGGCAAAATGAAAAATACAGCAGAGGTGAGCGGACAGGAGTAACTATGAATTTTAAGAAAACAACAGGACAAAGCATGGTTTGTTTGTGGGATGTACTTCTCACGGCCCTGATTTTAATCATCGCAACCATTACCGCCTTCTGGTTCTTCGTTACGGTTCCGGAAAATTCGGCGAATATTGCGCTGGTCTACATCACTGCCCTGGTGCTTACCGCCCGTTTTACCCAGGGATATCTTTATGGGATCGCCGCCTCCGTGGTCAGCGTGATCGGCATCAATTACCTCTTTACCTATCCCTATTTTCAGGTGAATTTCACCCTCACCGGTTATCCGGTAACCTTTGTCTTTACCCTGGTTATTTCCCTGATGGTGAGCACCATGACTACCAGGATCAAAGCCCAGGCCGACACTTTGGTGGAGCGGGAAAAGCTGCTGATGGATGCGGAAAAAGAAAAAATGCGGGCCAATCTGCTCCGCTCTGTCTCCCATGACCTGCGCACCCCCCTTACAGGCATCATCGGCAACAGCTCCGCTTATCTGGATCACCACGCCTCCCTCACCGAGGAGGAACGTCTTCGGCTGGTGGCCCACATCCATGAAGATTCCAATTGGCTTCTTAATATGGTAGAAAATCTTTTGTCGGTTACCCGCATCCAGGAAGGCTCCATGAAGATCGCCACCTCCTTAGAATCCGTGGAGGAGGTGGTCTCCGAGGCCCTCATACGGTTCCACAAAAGATTCCCGGAGGCGGACGTGAAGGTTCAGGTACCGGATGAGCTGCTCATGGTTCCCATGGACGCCATGCTGATCGAGCAGGTGATCATCAATCTTCTGGAAAACGCCATGGTACACTCCGGCAGCCGCCTGCCCGCAGAGCTGACTGTGACCTGCTCAGGCGCCCAGGCCGCTTTCTGCGTCAGGGACTATGGGGTGGGAATAGCCCCCGATAAGCTCTCCACCATATTTGACGGTTCCAGCTACAATCCCCAAAGCAGCTCCGACGGCCATCGGGGAATGGGGATCGGGCTCTCCATCTGTAAGACCATCATCACCGCCCACGGCGGCCAAATCACAGCCGCAAATCTAAAAGACGGCTGCGAATTTTTCTTTCTTCTACCCAGGTGAGAAGATCTTCTCCGCAGGTGAGAAGATTTACCCTATTACAGGAGGTTGCGTTGCACATGACCAAAAATCTTTCCAAAAAAAGTATTCTTTTGATTGAGGATGAAGAAAATATCCAATCCTTCATCGCCACTGCCCTGAAAAACCAGAACTATAAGATCACCGCTGCTTCCAGCGGCAAAGAGGGACTTCATCTGTCGGCCTCCCTGTGCCCCGATCTCATTCTTCTGGATTTGGGTCTCCCCGATATGGACGGCATGGAGGTCATCAAAAAGCTGCGTTCCTGGACGCCGGTACCCATTATCGTCATCTCCGCCCGCACCAACGAGCACGAAAAGGCCCGGGCCCTTGACTGGGGGGCGGACGATTATATCACCAAGCCCTTCGGCACCGTAGAGCTTCTTGCCAGAATACGCACCTCCCTGCGCCACAGCCGCCAGATGCAGGATCTCTCCTCCACCGAGCCCAGGCCCTACCACTGCAAAAACCTTACCATCCATTTTGAAAACCATGTGGTTACCCTTGAAGGAAAAATCATCCATCTGACACAGATCGAGTATAAGCTTCTGACCCTCCTTGCCAAAAATTCCGGCAAGGTGCTCACCTACACTTACCTGATGGAAAAAATATGGGGCCCCTACACTGACAATAACAATCAGATTCTACGGGTAAATATGGCAAATATCCGCCGTAAAATCGAAAAAAATCCGGCCACGCCGGAATATGTTTTTACCGAAATCGGTATCGGCTACCGTATGGAAGAGGGAGACTAGCCTTAGTCTCCCTCTCCTCCTTAATATAAAGATATTTGGCGATTCGGCCGCTTACGCCGGAACCACGATATATTTTCCCTCCGCTCTGCGCTTCGGGTCGGACAGCACCGCCGCCAGTTCTTCCAGACCGATCTCCGCGCACACCATACTCTCCACATCCAGCCTGCCGGAATCAATGAGCGCCAAGGCTCTCTGCTGGGTGCAGGGATTGATATAGCTGGCCTTAAGAGTCAGCTCCTTCTGGAAAATCTCAAAGGGCTTTACGGAAATGGCCGCATCCGGTTTGGTCAGCCCAAACATCATCACCGTTCCCTTTTTCCCCGCCAGGGAAATGGCCTGCTCCATGGTGGAGGGAAGACCTGCGCACTCGATCACACAGCGAATCCAGCTCATCCCTGCCTCCTTCAGACGCTCCTCCACGTTCTCCTTAAGGGGATCAATGCACACATCCGCTCCCAGGCGTTTTCCCACCTCACGTTTTTTCTCCACCGGTTCCAGTAAGGCCACTTTTGTGGCCCCGGCCAGCTTTGCAAGCTGGAGCATCAAAAGGCCGATCATCCCTCCGCCGATCACTACCACCTGATGGCCGGGCTCGATATCGCACATATCTATTCCGTGGAGACAACAGGCCACAGGCTCTGTCATGGCTCCCTGGGCAAAGCTGGTGTGCTCTCCTAAACGGTAAACCTGGCTTTCCCTGACCACGCAGTACTGAGCAAAACCGCCGTCCACCGTAGTCCCATATCCGATCATATGCTGGCAGAAGTGTACCTGTCCGTTTTTGCAAAAATCACAGGCTCCGCAGTAGCAGTTGGGGTCGATGCAGACCCTGTCCCCATCCCTGAAATTTTTCACCTGGCTTCCCACCTGGGCGATCACCCCGGCAAACTCATGTCCCAGAATCGTTGGCGGCGTCACCTGTGCCGCACCCTTGTCCCCTTCGTAAATGTGTACGTCGGTGCCGCAGATTCCGCAGGCCTTGACCTCAATCAGCACTTCCTCCGGCCCCGGCTCTGGAGTCTGTCTCTCCTCCACTCTCATATCATGCTTTCCGTAAA
Organism: uncultured Lachnospiraceae bacterium; assembly: GCA_949949005.1. Taxonomy (GTDB): domain Bacteria; phylum Bacillota; class Clostridia; order Lachnospirales; family Lachnospiraceae; genus Suilimivivens. Next base: position 175,907 of record CATLHM010000003.1, on the reverse strand, counting down.
AAACCGCGCTTTTCATTCGCTCTATTCCTCCTTATTTCATGTATTTGTGCCCGCACCAGGCTCTCTGGCCTGGGCAGGATAGTTTCCTGGATCAATCGTCTTTCACGTCATGGTGGTGCGCCGCGTCAGCGGCGCATGGAAGTTTATTATTAAAATGTTAACTATAAAAACAAGCTTCCAATCTGAAATACCAGAGTTGCCGCCGTCCATGCAAACAAAATCTGGAACAGCGCAAGCCTTACCATAAAGCCGGTGGAGCCGCTTTCCTTGCGTATGGTTGCCATGGCCGCCGCACAGGGCACATAGAGCAGCACAAACAGCATCATACAGTAGGCGTTTAAAGGGCCGAAGGAGGGATCAATCCTCTTCAGGTTACTGAGCACCAGCTCCATACTGGAAGCAGCTTCAGAATTGCCTACCCCAAAGAGCACGGAAAAGCTGGACACCACCACCTCCTTTGCGGAGATTCCCGCAATCAGGGAGACAATGATCTGCCACATGCCAAGCCCTGCGGGCCGCATCACAGGTTCCAGCCATCTTCCCAGGATAGCCCCAAAGCTCTCCCCCGGGTCGCTGATCATGCCGCCAGGGCCAAAATTTAACACCGCCCAGATAAAGATGGAGGCAATAAAAATCGTAGTTCCCGCCTTGGAGAGATAGTCCTTTAGTTTATTCCACACATAAATCCGGATGGTACGTCCGTTGGGCCTTTTGTACTCGGGCAGCTCGATCAGAAGGCTCTCGTTTTCTCCCACACCCCGCCGCTTTTCGCTCAGGTGCAGCACCCTTGCCACCAGAATCGCACAGAGCATACCGATCACATACATGGAAAAAGCGGCGATATGGGCGTATTTTCCAAAGAACATGCCAGAAAAAAGCACATAAACCGGAAGCCTTGCGGAACAGGACATAAAGGGGGTGATGATCATGGTTCGCCTTCTGTCCCTCTCCGTCTCCAACGCCCGGGAGGCCATGATCGCAGGCACCGTACACCCAAAGCCCAAAACCATTGGCAAAAAGGCCTTGCCGGAAAGCCCTGCTTTCCCCATAATGCCGTCCATCACATAAGCTACCCGGGACATATATCCGCTGTCCTCCAAAATCGCCAGGGCCAAAAACAAAATGGCAATATTGGGTATAAAGGTAAGGATTCCCCCCACCCCAGCAATGATCCCATCCACAATCAGGGAATTCAGCCAGTCCGCCGCATGAATCAGCCCAAGCAGACGGCCCACCTGCCCCGAAAATACCTCCAGAAAAGCCTCAAAATACCCCTTCAGCCAGTCCCCAATGGCAAAGGTCATGAAAAACACCAGCGCCATAATACACAGAAAAACCGGAACGCCCCACACCGGATGGGTGAGAAGGGCATCCGCCCTGTCCGTACCGCCCTTATTCTTTTTTCTGTAAAAAAGGACTTCTTTGATAATACTCTCTATAAAACCATATTTGGCCTGAATAATTTCCTTTTCATAGCTGCGGTCCACGATGTGCCCCACCTCAATGGGGTGATCGCTCTTTACATCCTCGTCCCCCTCCAACAGCTTAATGGCATGCCACCTGGCCGAGGAATGGGTGGGATAGCTTACCCGCATCATCCTGGTAAGCTCCGTAAGCTTCTCCTCAATGTCCTCGCTATAGTGGAACACATCTCCCTTAGAGCCCTCCTCATAATGGTGAATCACCGCATGGAGCAGGATGTCCAGACCTTTTCGCCTGGCGGCGGATACCGGAACCACCGGAATGTCCCCCAAAAGCTCCGGCAGACGGTGCAGGTCGATTTCCATCCCCCGCTCCTCCACCACATCCATCATATTTAAGGCCAGCACCACCGGCTTTCCCAGCTCTAAAAGCTGCAACGTCAAATACAGATTCCTTTCCAGGCTGGAAGCGTCCACCACATTGACAATCACCTCAATGTCGTCGTCCATCACACAGTTTCTGGTGACCTTTTCCTCTATGGTATAGCTGGTGAGGGAGTAGATTCCCGGCGTGTCCACCAGCGTCATATGTACATCCTCATACTCCGCCTCCCCCTCGATCTTCTCCACCGTCACCCCGGGCCAGTTGGCTACCTTAAGCTTCGCCCCGGTGATGGCATTAAAAAGCGTGGTCTTGCCACAGTTGGGATTACCCACAAACGCCACATGGACGGTTTCCTCATACTTCATCTGTCCTCGCCTCCACTTCTATCCCCTGACAGATATGCCTGCCAATGGCAAGTCTTGTACCTCTCACCTGAATAATCAGCGCTCCGCTTCTCTTTCGGTTTAACACGGCCACTACCGTCCCCTCATTCAGCCCAAGGGCCTGGAGCCTGCGGGTAAGAGCCTCCTCCACACAAAGACCCCTGATCTCATACCGATTTCCTTTTATGCCTTCAAAAAGCGACATTTTCATCCCTTCTTTTTTCTAATTTTGTAAAAATATGATGTAATCCACTTTTATTAAAGCACAGTGAAGAAGTCTTTGCAAGCGGTAATCTTCCACTCTTTTTTGTAGCTATTTCGTCTTCGGCTTTCTAGTTACGGAACGAAATGTCTGTCCCTGATTACACCCGGATTTCAAAGAAAAACGAAATTTGCGTGTTTTCGGGGAACCTGAAATTTGCCCTGACATACTATATTATTAAATCAGTTTCCATTTTATGAGAGGAAAATCATGCAAGATTACAGTTTTAGCGAACGTTTTGACCGTTTTCCGCTGGCTATGGCCTATGTTCCCTGGCAGCACCTGACCAGCGTTTTTGAAAACCTCGACGAAGCCTATAAAGCAGGCACTATCTTCCCTGAGCTGGAAAAACCCTTTACAGGAAGGAGATGCGTGAAATGAATATGACAGACAACGAGCAACGCAGACTTTTCCATGAAATCGGCGTAATCAGCTTCGTGGTAACAGAAATGAATGAATATCTGGATACCCATCCCACTGACCGGGAAGCCATGGAGTATTTGAACCACTATGTACGCATGCAGAATAAAGCCATGCGGGAATATGCCATGAAATATGGCCCTTTGAGGATTTCCGATGCGGACGGATGCCCCCGCAAAGAATGGGAATGGGCAACTCAGCCATGGCCTTGGGAAGGAGGATGTTAAGCTATGTGGAGTTATGAGAAAAGATTACAGTTTCCGGTAAATATCAAGGAACCCAATGCCAAGATCGCCCAGGTGATCATGTCCCAGTACGGCGGCCCCGACGGGGAGCTTGGGGCCTCCATGCGCTATCTCTCACAGCGTTATTCCATGCCTTACCGGGAGGTAGGGGCGATTCTGACCGACATCGGCACGGAAGAGCTGGCTCATCTGGAAATGGTATCCACCATCGTCCACCAGCTCACCAAGAATCTTTCCATGGAAGAGATCGAAGAATCCGGTTTCGCTAACTACTATGTAGACCATACCATCGCGATCTGGCCTATGGCGGCAGGCGGCATTCCGTTTAACAGTTGTGAATTCCAGTCCAAGGGGGACGCTATTACGGATTTGTTTGAGGATATGGCAGCAGATGGGGCGATTTTGTAAGAGCAACATGAAAAAATATGATAAAACAGGCCTGCTTCATTTTAGAATCCATCAACGGATCAACTCCTTAAGTCTCAAGTCAGTCTCAAAGCGGTTCCAGACCGTTTGAGACTGCATGAGACTGACTTGAGACTGAAATAATTTTCATAAATCATATTTCCGTCTCCCGAATTTTTAAAGACAAAACATATGTTCATTGACATTTTTCTGTTTTGTGGTATTATTTACTTAACATCTCCCTCAGGCCTCTGTGGAAACACACGCACACTTGAGGGCGTTTTGTTTATAAGGAGCAATGATATGGCAGATAAGGATTTTAAGACAATTGAAGAACAGCTGGAAATCCTCCGTAAAAATAATGTCTTTTCCAAATCTGCAACATTCCAAAATATTATTGATATTTATCACTTTGACCATCTAGCCACTTATTGTATTCTCAAAAAGTGAGTCATATACCCCCATTTGTGCTCCATACTTTATTCGCTGAATAATAAAGCGACTGGTAAATGCAGGTCCACCAAATTGTATGTCAAAACCGTTTCCTATCAGCAAATGCTTCTTCATATTTTCACCTTATACCGACATCTTAATATCACCCAAAAGTATGTAAACTCTGAAAAGCTTACCACGCATACATACTTTTCAGTTTTTTCACAAGCATATCCGTCCTGGATTTCATCTTGTCTATCGTCCAGGAATCCTCGTTTACAACAGTCTGGTTCAGGTAGAGTCCGTTTCGGTATCCTATATCCTTTGCCTTATCCTTCGATTTGCGCTCCTTCTTCTGTTCAAAAGACATATTGGACAAGTTTTGGTTATATCCCGTGATCGTCAGGTTTCCAAGGGTATGCACATAATCAGAGCGATACTGCTTTGCAAGCTCCTTATCGCCGCCGGCAATCATCTTCACCCAGGCATCTGGAATGTTTTCTCCTTCGGGAAAGATATGCTCAATCGTCCATACATACTTATTGCTGTGATCGCGGGCCCAGAGGTCAGAGTAGATTTCCCTGGTTTGATGTTGTGCCTCAATGCTGCACAGGATAAACCTTGTCGCCTCAGGATTCTCGTCATAAAGGGGGCCGCGCAGCTTGTTTTCAAACACATCGTCCGGTGCGGAAACAGATTTCAGCCGCTTCCGAATGGCGCTGACCACATCCGCGCCACGCAACGCCTTGACCTCGCTGACGATGTCGATAAAGAGCTGTGTGAGCTTGCGCGTGTTCGGAACGTCTGTAACATTACGGCGGACGAAAAAGGTGATAAGCGTTTTTATGATTTCATCGAGATTCCCATCGGTCAGATCGAATTCTCTCTGTTCCGACATAACATACAGCAGCAGAATGTATGACGGCGCACCGGCGATTCTTTCGAGGTCAGCCAGAGCCGGGCTGTAAATCAATTCGTCCTCGCTGTTATTCGTAATCAGGGCGTAAATCTTCGATTTTTTCAAAAGGTCATCCAGCAGCGATTTGTAATCACTCTTAATCATCTTCTCATAGATGTCAAGCAGAGTCGTCCTTGTGGCCAGGTAACCGAGGTAATATTTTTTATCCGAACTCGTGTACGGCGCATTCAGTTCCTCCCTGAAGGAGTTATAGTACTGGCGGAAGAAACGCTCCTGCACCGAATAATCATCGTAGCTTACATTGGAAAGAATCTGCTTCCAAATTTCATAGCTATTGTCCGCATCTGCATTCCTTTCCGCCGATGCAATCAGAGTGTTCTTGATCAAATCAAGCGCAGAGAGAGGAACGCCCCTGTGGTTGAGGGATTCAAAAAGCATATAGGCATCTTTGTTGGTATCAACTTCGATTCCAACCATAATAGCATTCTCAAATTTCCGCACAATTCCAAACAATGCTCCGACATCGCTGATGTTGGGATTTTCTTTCTTAACATCAGAGACTTCTTCGTCAATCAGCTTGCCAAAGTGTTTATATGCCTTTGAAATCCTCCGATTTCCGAAGTTTCTCGGATGAGCTTTTTGCCCGGTAATAATGCCCTTATCAGCGAGAACATATGAAAAGTCCTCGTCATTCATGTTTTGCTTTTGAAGGATAAGCCGTTGGATATACTCCGTCTTCTTTGTGCCATCGGAAGCGTATGTCTGTTTTTTATTGGCCAGTTCGCTTCGCAGATTAACAAGGTCAGTCCACTCATCCTCATCCATCTGTCCTTTCAAAGCATTCAGCTTTTCATACAGAGCCGCAAGAAGCAGCATAATCGTGGTAAATCTCTGCTGACCGTCAATCACCTCAAGCGTTGTTCCGCTCAGTGAGCCGCTGTTGACACAGATATAAGAGCCTAGAAAATACCCAAAGTCATTCTCGGTTACGTCATTAAACAATGCGTCCCACTCTTTGATCCCCCAGGTGTATTCTCTTTGATATTTCGGTATTCGATAAACCACATTGTTGTTAATCGCAAAAATATCGGATACCGTAGGATGGACTACTTGCTTTATCATTTCATTTTCTCCTCATCATATGATTCATCGTTCTAACCGCGGCACCGCTTCCCTTTCCCGCCATGCTGCCTGTCACTGTCTTTTATCATACCAACAATCCGGCCAATCAGCAATAAAAGATTTTTTACCCACATAACGTACAGGCAATTCCACATACGCTGTCATATAACCCAAAAGAAGGTAATGCCATGTCCGATACGGATTCTAAAGTCATATGCAAAAGCATTTTCAAAGATGGCGAAAGCGCCACTTCCAAAGAGAAATTCACCAAAGCGTGGATCCATCTTATCAACCAGCTTGAAAAAACAACGGACAGCACGCTTCGCCAGACATCCTTATGTCAACAACGGACAGCACGCTTCGCGAACTGTCCTTATGTTAAAAGCAAAAAACAGGAGGGGTGAAAGCGAATGAGTCTGAAAGCAGCTATTTACTGCCGCTTATCCGAGGAGGACAAAAACAAGCAGTCCGAAGCCGACGACTCAGGCAGCATCCAAAACCAGAAGGCAATGCTGCTGCAATATGCCATGAAGCAGGGGTGGGAACTCTACAACATTTACAGCGACGACGATTATACCGGGGCAGACAGACGCCGCCCGGAGTTTAACCGCCTGCTAAATGATGCGGAGCAGCATAAATTTGATATTATCCTCTGCAAAACGCAGTCACGTTTTACCCGCGAACTTGAACTGGTAGAGAAGTACATACATGGCCTTTTCCCGGCCTGGGGAATTCGCTTCATCAGCATTGTGGACAACGCGGACACCGCCAACAAAGGCAACAAAAAATCCCGCCAGATCAACGGACTTGTCAATGAATGGTACTTGGAAGATATGTCCGATAACATCCGCAGCGTTTTGACAAGCCGGCGGGTAAACGGCTTTCATATCGGCGCCTTTGCCCTTTACGGCTACCAAAAAGACCCCAATCAGAGAGGACACCTGATCATCGACGAAGAAGCCGCCGCCGTTGTCCGTGAGGTGTTTACCCTGTTTTCACAGGGATACGGAAAAACCGCAATCGCCCGTATGCTCAATGACCGGGGCATACCGAATCCGACGGAGTACAAACGTCTGCACGGCCTGCGCTACCGGCAGCCCAAAACCAAAAACAGCACGCTCTGGAAATACTTTGCGATCTCCGATATGCTGACAAACGAAATGTATATCGGGAATATGGTGCAGGGCAAATACGGCAGCGTCTCCTATAAGACAAAGCAAAACAGGCCCCGCCCTAAAAGCGAATGGTATATCGTCGAGGGAACCCACGAGCCGATCATTGACCGTGAATTATGGGACAGGGTACAGTCGCTAATCTCCCAGAAAGCAAAGCCTTTTACCACCGGCACAATAGGCCTGTTCGCAGGAAAAGCCCGGTGTACTCACTGCGGTTACACAATGCGTTCCTCCAAAAATCACGACAGACATTATCTGCGCTGTCCCAACCGCCATGTGGCGAAGGACGCCTGTATCGGCTCCTTTATCGCCGTTGATCAGTTGGAGCGACTTGTCACCCACGAGCTTAACCGTTTAGCCGTAGAATATCTTGATAAGGATGAGTTAGAGCGGAACATAGAATTTTGTGATAACTTACAGGAACAAAAAGCCCGCCTGCTTTCCGAGCTGACAGTCTATGAAAAAAGGCTTGCGGAATATGCAAAAGGTATCCGGGAGCTATACCTGGACAAGGTAAAGGGCTTGCTGTCCGAAAGCGATTATAAGGAAATGTCAAAGGACTTTACCACAGAGCGCCAGCGTTTGGAGCGCATGATTGCTGGCGGAAAAAAACAGTTATTTGAAATGGAAGAAAAAACAGCGGCAACGGCCAGCGGTAATGGCCGCAGCCTCCCCCCGCAATACACAAACCCAGAGCACCTTACCCGTGAAATGGTGGAAATTTTGATTGATTATGTGTCTGTCGGGAAACGCATACCGGGGACAAGGGACGTTCCGATTAAAATTCACTGGAATTTCTGATTCCATGACTGGATCTTCTGATTCCGCAGGCTTATTGCACAATGGGATGCCTCCGGCGGCGTCTGCTTTAACTAAAAGTTGTTCTTATAAGATCGCACCAGAGCAAAAAGCCCGCACCACCTACGACAACATCCTGCGCCTCGTCCATGACAGCGACGTGTGTGAACCCATCAAATTCCTGCGGGCAAGGGAGATTGTTCACTTCCAGAGGTTTGGAGAACCGAACCGTACTGATTTAAGTAAAATTTCGGGTGAAAGCCCTGCCGTTTTCGGCGGTTGCTTTCACCCTGTTTATAACCATTATCCTATCGCATTCTCATAATCTTGTAATTCATGATACATGCCTTCAACAATTACATTATCCAGCTTTACTCTGTACACAAACAAATACCTGTGTCGTTTAAAATGAATTTTATGAAATCCCTGATTTCTTAAATGTTCACTTTTGCAATATCCAAAACTCTCCGCCTGCATTTCCAAGATGCTTATTGTTGCATCAAAATCCTGCATCAAACTGTCGGCTGCCTGTGGGTTTAATAATGTATGATAAATATAATCTAAAAACTTGTCATACTGCTCATATGCCAAGTCGGATACATATACATTATATCGCATATTTTTCCCTCATCTTCTGTGACACCACATCAGCCGGTGTTATTGCACCCATATCACTTTTTTTCATGGATTCCGCAAGTTCCTTAACAATCTCTTCTTCCCTAAGCGGTTTAAATGGCATAGTTACATCATCTCTAAAAATAATATATTGGATATAGTTTTGGATCTCTTTTATTTTTTCCTCAGGCATTGTTTCCAGTAATGATACTGTATATTCCAATGTACTCATTTATACATCACTCCTTTTTTCAACGGAAATTAAATTTCTTTTCCTTAATATTTATATTGTAGCACAAGGCCAAGAACTTATCTAGTAATTACAGTATATCCATTTCAATCATTAAAAGCAATGCTTACCTGACACAGAATACGCAACCCTCAGCGCCTAAAGATGCAAGAAGTCTTCCTCCTGGCATCCATTAGATATTCCATATTATTTTTGTATCGCCGTTTTCACTGATCACAATCTTACTTATCATAATGGATACTACTGCCTTTTTACAGTTATAATCGGCACTTTTCCATGATTTGGAAAGATTGACCACAACGTCCGTTTCCTCACTCAGGCCTTTCAGTTCTTCGATCCGTTCCTCCAATGCAAGTCTATCCTTCTTAAGCTGTGTGGCCTTCTGGTTCGCGAGCGCCAACAGATCATCATTGACTCCTCCTGCCAACATTGTGTCCAGAAGCCGGTTTTCCGACTTCTGAATTGCTTTTATTTTCAGTTTAAGGTCATTGATTTGGGCAGTATGATTTCTTCCTTTATGTTCCGCCTCTTTTAATTCCAGGAGCTTTTCGGAAATACATTCATAAATCATGTTTTCCAGATCCTCTGCATAGACGCTTACTTTCGTTCCTGTACAGATTTTCTTGTGGGTCTTTCCTGTACAGTTAAAATATCTGCGTATCCCTCCTTCCTTATTGATCTTTCCTTTAATTGTGGTCATCGTGTGCCCACATTTTTCACAGACTACCTTGCCGGACAGCCAACTGGTGCGATTACTGGCGCTGTTCCCTATCTGCTTATTCTTCTCCAGTTTTTTCTGACATTTCAGCCAAATGTCAGAGTCCACAATGCCATCATGCGTTAAAAGCACCAGCTTCATATCTGACCAGTCGGGATCTTCTGGCCTGTGCTTTGTATGTCCATACAGTTGTGCCCCATACTCCCCTGTAAACATGGAGACATCGGATATCATCTGAACGCCATGCCTGTCGTAATAATCATAAATATCCGCATCAGCCCTGACATAAATAGGGTTCCTTAACAATGTGGACAGCTTCGCGGTTGACCAGCCGCTTCCATTTAGCGGCTTCTTATTTTCCGCCACCAGAATATCCAGGAGTCTGCGCAGAGAAACATTTTCCTGTGCATATACCTCAAATATGTACCTCACCTGTTCGGCCTCCGATGGAATCTGGTTTAGCTTTTTCGTCTTTATATTGTGGATGACAGTGGGCACAAGCTCGAACCCATAGGGCTGTCTGCCTCCCATATAAAATCCCATCTCACTCCGATGAGCATACGCCTGTGTTACACGGTTAATCGTAGATGTCCTCTCAAACTCTGCGAACACCATCAAAATCTTTACGATCAATTCTCCATAAGGAGACGATGTGTCAAAAGCCTCCTGGGAAGACACAAATTCGACTTTATGGGCCTTAAACTCTTGCAGGATATTAACAAAATCCGGGAGGGAGCGGCTGATACGATCCAGCCTGTAAACAATCACCTTGCTGACCTTTCCCTGCCTGACCAGCTTCATCATTTTCTGAAAGCCGTCACGGTCAGTATTGCCACCGGAAAACCCATTATCCACAAATGTTATTACTTTTTCATCCCGTTCATCCAGCCTGATCACAGACCTGCAATATTCAATCTGTGTCTCGCAACTGATACTGTTTTCACGTTCTATGGATTTTCGTGCATAAAGAACAATCGCCATTTTAACCTCCATGCCGCGTTTTTGCGGCAACGCGATGCGAAATCCGCGTAGGCGGTTTCGCATCTGCGATCCAATTAGGGCCGCTTGCGGCACAAATTGCCGGTTGAAAATAGGCCATCAGGCTTATCTTCAACCTATCACCTCCCTCCCTGGCTGATTTTGTGCATAATTGCTAAGCCGGTTTGCGCCTGCCCGTTTTCGACAATGCATAAAACAACTCTTCAAGAACCCTCTCCCTGCTATTCTCTTCCTCATTCAATACGGTCAGGTGCTCCACTTTATGCTTTATATTCCTGATGTCTGTGTATTCCTTTGTCAAATCAGCCATACGTGCCCTCCTACATTGCCCCGCAAAGGGGAATTGTGTTGGAATCCAAATCCACTGCGTCTGTTATTATCATATGTGTAATGTCACAGTAAAGTTCATGATTTATGGTAAACGGCATGACAAATTCAGGATTCCCTCTTTGCTGTACGGAAAGAAACAGCTATAGGCGCTGTCACTCTTTGCAGGCCAGCTTATTGTAATAAATCCCCGTGCCGAAACCGACACGGGGATCACACTATAGTATCATGATTATAATATATCGCTACGAAGGTATCTCATACGTTTCAGAACAGCCATATCATTCCCGATGTTTTTCAGGACAAACCGCTCCCCCTCATAAGTCCGGATTGGATTTCCCCTGACAATATGGGTATGTTCACCATGGGGCGCTTCTCTGCTTCGCCTCCTGCCCTTTCTGTAAATCTGCATGCTTTTCCTGTAATTTCTCCATGGCCCGCTGCTTATTCCAAAACTGGCTCCTCTCTTCGGTGGACAGCATTTCCAAATCCCCATCTCTTTCATATATTTTTGCCAGAGCTTACCGCGTTAAACGCAGGTTTAAGCGTCTGTTCGAGAGTTATCCTTATCAGATCTTTATAAAAACCTTTTCTTTTTTCCGAAATACAATCTACTGCCTCTATTATTTTCTCAATTGCCTTCCTATCTATCCTTGGAAATATTCTTTTCACTGCTTCGTTAAGAGCCGGATTTTTCATAGACAAAATATACTGCGAAAAACAAATTCTTCTACCATCCACAATACTAAAATCTTCCATCTCAATACTCCCTCAGTTCAGCCCATAAACGCTGCATCTCACAATCCGGATAGAATCCATTGATCACTCCATGTTTGATAGATGTATATGCATCATCAAACCGTATTTTCAACAGCAACAGCCTTTCTGGCACCGAATTATCCTGATATTCGCTTCGCAGTGAAACATATTTATCAATATCCTCTTCAATATATTCCGGTATGCAATAATCAGAATATTTACTTCTGACAATATTTATTACCCCCATATTCTGCTTCTTCCTCCAATCCATCGTATTACTTGCCTTTTCCTTATCTTGATTACAGTATGCAGCATTTTAAAATACAATCATTTTACATATCCTCACCTGTCATAAATTTCCGTATCTCATCTATATTAGTTACAAGCGGAATCACAGGTGCAGATGGCATTCTTTCAGCCTCCTTAGCGGATGCATCCAATGCTTCTGCAAAAGTTTCCGCCGCTCGTGGATCTGTGATCCTTACATTAGCAAAAATACTTGATGCTGCCACAAAAACACCTCCTCACAAATAAATATTGCCCTGATAAACACTGCCTTTCCGCCCACTTACTTAAATTGCTAATTTCGGCGAAGCCCTCCGCATCGTCCAGGATAAGCTGGATTCCAAAAACTTCTATGCGTTTAACCCGGAGTTTGACAGGTGTAAATGCTAGGATTACTTTCCCAAAACAACGAAAGCATCAGCCATTTCCGGCTGATGCTTTCGCTTAACTTCAATGAAAAATTATTCTGTTTTCTGCTCATCCCACGCCAATCAGCACCTTTTTCCCACAGAAAGCAAACCCGTATTTCCGTATCCGTTCCTCTGGAATCCCTTTTGCCACAAGATTTGCCTGATAATTCATTTCTTCTATCTGCCGAAGCGCATCCCGAACCGTGTCAGACAACTCTTTTTCTTCCTCGTCCTGCACCTTAAATTCTATAATAAACGCATCCTGCTCCGCTGCTCCGGCAGTTGTTTCCGATTCCGTCCTAGGTTCCAACATATCAGATGAAGTGCGCTGATGCGCACGTAGGTCGCAAGGAATCCTCCCATCTTCGATGGGTCCCTCCTTACGACATATAATATCATACCTCCCAAATCCGCTTTCACGGTTGGAGGTGATCGCATACCTGTCGGACAGTTCCACCATCAGCCCCAGCACAAATCCATGATAAAAACGCTCCGGCTCTTCCTCCGACGGAGCTTTCCCCGTGTCAAAATAACTGAAGGACTGTAGAGCGACTTTATTCATATAGGTGTTCATTCCCTTTACATCTCCGTCCATCAATGCCTGAAGGAACGCATTATTTACCCTGCGGCAGCCTTCAAACCATCTTCCGATCATATGCTCAAACATCACCTGGACTTCCAGATTAGTAAGCTTTAAATCAAATTCCGCCTTTCTGCGCGCAATATTAAAATCATAATGTACCACCGTAAGATAACCGCTTGCCAGCAAAAGGCTCCATACCGCGTCGTCCCCCTGATCCAACTGGTCAAAAACGATCTGCTCGTCAATACTTGTTCTGAATGTCTCGCCCCGCAGCAGCCCCTCCATGGTCATTTTAATTTCCGGGCTTCCCTCCCGGATCAGCTTCCCCACCAGGGCGTTACTGCTGGTATTGGCCCAATAGATGCCAATCCTCTTCTCATCAAGAAAACTGATGATGGACCATGGATTATAGATATCCGTTATTTTCCCAAAGGAAAAACCATCATACCACTCTTTTACCACGTTTTTCTGAGCCGACAGGTCAAATTCATCCAGAGCAGCAAACACCTCTTCCTGCGTAAAGCCAAAACAATCCGCATACTTTTCTGATGTCGCTGTCACCACCTTTAAATTATTCAGATCAGAAAAAACAGATTCCTTGCTGACCCGTGTGATCCCCGTCATGATAGCCCGCTCCAAAAAAGGATTGGTCTTGAATGTAAAATGGAACAGGCTGCGGATAAACGCAACCATTTCCTTCCAGAATCCGTTTACGTACGCTTCCTGCATCGGCGTATCATATTCGTCCAGCAGGATAATCACCCTTTTTCCATAATACCGGAAAAGGAAATCCGACATCCTGTGAAGCGCCCAAGCCGCCGTCTCATCCTCCATATCACAGTTCACACTTAGAAAGTAAGTCTTTTCATTTTCCGACAAAAGGCCGCTATCCAGCAAAAAAATATTTTTGTTGTAAATATCCTCCAGAATCCGGTTAATTGTCTTCCTGCTTCCTCTGTAGCCAGTTACTTTCACATTGGCAAAAGACAGGCTGATGACCGGATAGGTTCCCTGCAGGCGGCGATACCTTTCCTCTTTCCAGATAGAAAGCCCTTCAAAAAGATCGCCCCGCCCCCCATATTTGACAGAAAAAAACTTCTCTGTCATACTCATATTCAGCGTCTTGCCAAAACGTCGCGGGCGCGTGATCAGCGTAACCGCGTCGCCGCGGTCCCACCACTGCCTGATGAAATCCGTTTTATCGACATAAAAAGTATTATTTGTTTTTATATCCTCGAAATCCTGCTTTCCTATGCCTATCGTGCGTGCCATACTGTCACCCTCTGATCCCAAAATCCATTATAGCAATTCCGTCTATTTTATAAATATTATACAGTATAGCACCACTTTAAACAAGAAAAAAGTGTACTGTCATCCCATGACATAAATTCTCTTCTTCTCATGGAGAATATCGCACTTCCTACTCATACGCAATCTTAAGCAATTCCTCCGGCGTGCTGACTCCCTTGCGCACAAGCTCTATCCCGCTTTCCTTCAGCGTTCGCATCCCCTGGTGTTTCCTTGCATAATCCACGATCTCATCCATGGAGGCGTGGTCGCTTATCATATGGCGAAGCTTGGAATCCACGGCGATGATCTCATGAACGGCGATCCGGCCTCGGTAACCGGTGTTGTTGCACTGGGCGCATCCCCGTCCTCTGCGGATGATCTTCACCTCTTCCCCCAGGAGCTTTCGCTCTGACTCCGTGGCCTCCATCTCCTGGATGCAGTTGGTACACACCTTGCGCATCAGTCGCTGTGCCACCAGGCCCACCAGAGAGTTGGCGATAAGATAATTCTCCACCCCCATATCTTCCAGACGCACGATACTGGAAGCCGCGTCATTGGTGTGAAGGGTGCTGAGCACCACATGGCCCGTGATTGCCGCACGCACGGAAATCTCGGCGGTCTCCCCGTCACGGGTCTCCCCTACCATGATGATATCCGGATCCTGACGCAACAGGGCTCTTAAGCCTGCCTCGAAGGTCAGCCCCGCTATGGGGTTCACCTGGGTCTGGTTGATGCCCTTCACATTTTTCTCCACAGGGTCTTCTATGGTAGAAATATTCACCATCCTTTTGGAGAGATATTCCAGTATCATGTACAGGGTGGTGGACTTCCCGCTTCCTGTGGGGCCGGTAATATAGATAATGCCGTTGGTGCTGCTAAGCAGGGGCAAAAAGCGGCGGTAGCTCTCGTCGTCCATGCCGAACTGCTGGGCATAGTCTAACTGTGTGGATGCATTCAAAAGACGAAGCACAGCCTTTTCCCCGAACACAGTGGGCATCAGGGAGACACGGATGTTCACATGGCCGTTCTCCGTCCGCACCCGGAAATGGCCGTCCTGGGGAATCCTCTTCTCCGCAATATCCAGATTGGCCATGATCTTAATCCTGGCGATCAGGGGCTGATGCACATTCCTCTGCAAAAGCACGTACTCCATGATCACGCCGTCAATCCTCATCCGAACCTTGGTATTTCCCTCGAAGGGCTCGATATGAATATCGCTGGCGTTGCTCTTGATGGCCCTTTCCACCAGGCTGTTGAGCAGGTGAATGATGGGAGCCTCTTCCTCCACATTGTCCAGCTCCATCAGATCCAGATCGTCCTCTTCCTCCGTCACGAATCCCGCGTTTGCCTGGGTAGCCGCCCGCCTTGCACCCACCTCGGCAAAATAATAGGAGATGGCCTGCCGCAGGGGCTTTTCCTCGCTGAGCATAATTTGCAGATAACATCCGGTCTGCTGACGAACTTCCTCCAGGGCGAAGTAGTTCAGAGGATCATTGGTCACCAGGGTCATGGTGCGGTTCTTGACGCCAAGAGGGAGAAACAGGTTCTTCTCCGCAAGCTCCTTGTTCACCATGGCAACGGCTTCCAGATCCACCTGCTGACTGAAGACGTCCACGATCTCCAATTCCAGTCTTCGGGCCAATGCCTCCAAAACCTGCTGCTCTGTCACAAATTGCAGCTCGATCAGAATCTGCCCCAGGCGCATATTCCGGTGTTCCTTCTGGTAGGCCAGGGCCTGTTCCATCTGCTCTTTGTTGACATATCCTCGCTCTTCCAGTATTTCGCCTATCCTCAAATTCGTCTTCACGCGCTTTTTCCCCTCTCTAAACCGAAACTCTCTCTAAACCGAAACTATGGTGTCTCCGCCTCCAACTCGTCCATCAGATCCCCTGCTTCCTCGCCCAAGGATTCCTCTTCCGGGTTCGTGGGCCTGATGCCGGAGGCGTTGGGATCATACATATATACCTCAAGCTCACAGCTCAAATCCGGCTGCTCCACCCTATTCCAATCCTGATCAAAATACATCCACTCATCCCTTCGCAGATAGCGCAGCCGCACTGCGGGATAGTTCTCTGCCACGTCATCCAGAAAGGCAAACAGGCTGCCGTTGTCCCCACTCAGCACCATCCGTCCCGCTGCCACCTGCATATAGTACTCCGAAAGAACCCCTGTGCGCTCCGCAGGCGAACTGTAAAGATAGGGCTCCGGCAGGGAAGGGGCCGCCCCTTCTATGTTAAGGGAAACCGGAAAGAGCCCATGCTTTAAGGCAATGCCCGTGAGCAGTTCGTCCACCTGACGGTTTTCCATCCGCGGGTAATAAGCAGCGGAAGCCTCCACAAGCGCCGCCTCCTTGGCCTCGATGCTCTGTTCCAGTATAGGAATACTCTCAATAGCCGACTCGATCTCGGCTGCCTTTTCCTCCAATGTCCCATACTGAATGGTATTCTCCTGAAAGCTCCCGATTCCGGGCATAAGGAGAAACCGGATCATCAGAAAAGCAATCAGCGCGCTGACCGCCAATTTCAATAAAACAATATCATGTTCTGTCAGTTCCAGCTTCACTGTGCATCACCTCCCGATAAGTCCCTTCCTTCCATGGCACAGGAAAGAATCAGGGTGTACCATTCGTCCTGAAAATCATATCCCAGATAATCCACGAAGTGAAAAAGTCCGCTCTCCTGCAACTTAAGAATATAAGAGGGAACGTCGATTACCTGTCGGCTGCTGGCTTCAAATGTGAGAACCCCTGTGGAAGCGTCATAACCGGTGATCTGACAAGTGATATCCGCGCCGCCTGCATTTTCAATTCCCCGCAGCACGTCCTCGGTAATCCTGGGATAACCTGCCAGATTCTGGCCGGTAAACTCCACGGCTGCAATGCTGCTGTTAATGCCTTCCAGCCGCGCTTCCAGCACAAGGGCATGCTCATACTGCTCCCTGACCTGGGCAGAGGCGATCCACTCCTGTTTCTCCAAAATCCCACGGCTCACTCTGAAATTGAGCACAGCCACGAAAATGGTGGGAATCAGGCACAAGAGAAACACCACCAGAGGCAGAATCAAATGGCGCCACATGCCGACATTTTTTTCCTCCTTCTGGGCCTGCTTCTTGTTTTCCTGATAGAGGTTAATATGCTTGACCCTCTTCCCCTCGCTGATCATCGCGCCAATACAGGGAATCCAGTCCTCACTCTTTTCACCAGGGGGCATGGAAATCTTTTCATCCGGGGTAAAAGGGCTGGCTTTCAGCCCCAGCGCGCCGATTCCATCCATGCTGACCTCAAAATCCTCCTCCGGGCAGCCCGCATAATACACATCCGTTATGGGCGCGTCCTTCTGGGCGGAGGCATAGAACTGCAAAATACCGGAAATACTTCGCACAATCTCCGTGCCGAAATCCAGGGTTCCGGGCTCGCTGAACAGACGGCTGCGGCCGGAGTACAGATAATGGCCATCCTGGCAGAGGATGCTTGCCATACTGCTTTCCTCAAAGAAAAGATAGATCCCCGTACCATTCCAATAGCTTGCCAGCAGGCGCAGAATACTCAGATACCCCTCCATGGGAACCGTCATGCCGCCTACCGTAATGCCTGCTTCCCGGCAGATTTCCTCGAACCGGGTAAGCTGCCCGGCGTCCGCACCTCCGGCACACAGTTCGATCCCATCCTTTTTATCGCTGCGGAGGATCGAATAGTCGGCCACCTCATTTCTGAAGTTATCCGCCACCTCCTTGGAGGCCATATCCGTTAGTTGCTTTCCTTTTGCAAAAGGGATCTTTAATACCCTGGAAGAGCACGTGCTCACGGGAAGCACAAGCTGCACCTGTCCCGTTTTCCACTCCGCAGAAAGGCCCATAAGGGCTTGCTGCCACCGCTCAAAAGGATCGCCCTGGCCCAGCAGCCTGATCCGCTCCATCCTCTGAAATTTCGGGTGCCTGTCCTCTCTGCCTGCCGCTGCCAGGATACAGTCTTCCAGAAACACAATGACCGTCCGACTCATTTTTTTCCTCCTTCTCAAATACGGTTTACGCCGCTCCCTCGATGGCCCCGTAGGACTCATAGATGGGAAGCATTACCGCGATAATAATAAATCCTACCAGCAGCGCCATCACACAGATCAGCACCGGCTCTAACAGCGTCACCAGCCGCTTGGTGGCCTCCTCCGCCTCTTCTTCCATGGTCATGGCAATGGAGTCCAGCATCACATCCAGCCGTCCGCTCTCCTCCCCCACCATAATGGTGCTGGAAAGCTTGCGCAAAAACCCGTCCACCTCCTTCAAAGACTGGGAAAGGGGAATCCCGCTGCGCACCATGGCAATCACCTTGTCAAACTGCCGCTCCACATACAAATTTCCCACCGTCTCCCCGGCCGTCTGCAAGGCCAACGCAATGGGCATACCGCTGGAATAAAGACTGCTTAAAGTCCTGGAAAAACGGGCCGTGTAAATCACCTTGTTCAGCTTCCCGATTACAGGCATATGCACCTTAAGATAGTCGATGCCATAACGCACCTTGTCGATCCTGCCTACCACTCTCAGGATAATTGCCAGAATAAACAACACCAGAAGCGCCACATACCACTGATTCACCAGGAAGTCCGAAGCCGACATCAAAATTTCCGTAACCGCAGGCAAGGTCTCCATCTGAGAAAAAAGCTCCTCAAACTGAGGCAGGATAAAAGTGACGATCACGATCACCACCACCACGCACATCACCAGCAAAACCGCCGGATAGGTCATGGTGGACTGCACCTGTCTTTTCAGGCGGCTCTCACGGTCATAGTGAAGGGCCAGCCGGTTCATCACGGAATCAATATTGCCGCTCCCCTCCCCCGACCGGATCATCCCGATCATCAACTGAGGAAAGCACTTCTTAAGCTCCATGGCCTCGGACAGGGCAAGACCCTTGCGCAAATCCGAGAGAATATCCAGATAAAGAGACTTGGTCACGGGTGAAATCCCCTCTTCATCCGCAATGATCTCCAGGGCCCGCACAATGCTGACGCCGGAGGCCAGGAGAGTGGAAAGGGATTTGCAAAAGTCAGACAACTGCCTGGCGGAGAGCATCCGCCGCTTTTTAGTCTGGGCGCTGTCCCTGGCGCTGACCAAAAACAGCCCCTGCTCCTTCAATATTTGTTGCAGGGCCGCCTCTCCCGCCGCCTCTGTGGAACCTCTGTGAATTTTTCCGTCCATGCTCTTAGCAACATATCGGAAATTTGCCATAAAAAACTCCTTTCCTGGCCCGGCCTCTACTGCCATAAAAACGCCAGATACCAATCCGCCAGCTTATCTCCCCAGAAAAAAGCCGCGCCGAGACCAATTGCCAGAAAAGGCCCAAAGGCAAAAGAATCTCCCCTTGCCAGCCTTTTTTTGACCAGCATCCAAATACAATAAACTCCGCCGGTAATCAGTCCTAAAAACATTGCCACTACCACGGCCCGCCAGCCCAGCAAAAAGCCGCTGACTGCCATCAGTTTGATATCGCCGCCGCCGAAAGCCCCCTCTATGAGAAGCGCCAGCGCCAGCATGGGAAGCGCTATCACCACCGCCCCTATGAAACGGTCGGCCAATAAATGCCCGGGAAACAGCCAAAGCGAAGCTGCCCCAAGCAGTGCAATCCCTATGTGAAAACGATCATAAATCGTCCTTGTATCCCAATCAATCCATGCAACCATGGTCAAAATTCCCAGGTAAGCAAAGGCCAAAAGGCCCTGAAAGGACAAAAGCCCCGATCTTCCAAATCCGAAGGAAACTCCACAGAGGATAAACAAAAGCCCTCCCGTAAATTCCATCCAAAAATACCTTCCTGAAATCTTCCCGCCGCATCCGCGGCATTTCCCCCGCTGCCAGAGATAGCTGACACAGGGAATCAGTTCCTTTGCCGTCAGGATTCTCCCGCAGGAGGGGCAATGGCTCCGCCCCCGCACCACGCTTTCCCCGACAGGCAGCCGACAGATTACCACATTAAAAAAACTAAACACACAGGCTCCCACCGTAAAGCGCAAAAGCCACAAAATCCCCGACAACACCACAATCATTCTTTTTTCCTTTTTCATGTCCGCAGACTTGCAGACAGTTTTTATAAGACATAGCTGCCGTTACATGACAGGGGCACACACCCTGTTTCAGTATACGGCACGATATTCTGTTTGAATATAAGACTGCTGATAGTACACCTCGTAAGAAAGAGGTTCCTTGCAGTAGTTCACGGTAAAGTCCCCTTCCCGGTAAAGAAAGCGCAATACTTCATAGCCGCTTTCATCGGTCTGCAGCACCCAAAAGTCTCCCGGCGCCTTGCTGTCCAT
This sequence comes from uncultured Lachnospiraceae bacterium, assembly GCA_949949005.1. Lineage (GTDB taxonomy): Bacteria > Bacillota > Clostridia > Lachnospirales > Lachnospiraceae > Suilimivivens. The sequence continues at coordinate 155,402 of CATLHM010000003.1, read as the reverse complement.
CAGCACCTTCCGCCAGACCTCTTCCGTAACGCCTCCCTCCTGGGAAGCGCTACGGAAAGGACGGCCTGCGCCGTAGGCTTCCGTGGACGCCACCTGCAACGCAATGCGCAAGGACTTGGCATTGCCAAGCGCCACCTGTGCGTCCGCACGCCGCATAATAGTAAGCGTCCCCGGAACGGCTGCCGTCAACACCGCCAGGATAAGAACCAGGACGGACAGGAATTTTACTGACCGTTTGGTTTTGTCTGTTTGGTTATAGGGTTGGGTGGTTGGTTGGTCGTTGGTCATAGATTATGGAGCTGCTGTAACTGCATATTTGTCGGTTGCCGCTGCAGTATAAGTACACTTTTTACTATTATTCGTATATTCTAATGACTTTATAATAACTTTATAAAGACCACTTCCACTGGTAATCTCTACCTTATCAACCTCTATAGTTCCAAGAGTTCCTGTTACTTCCGCTAATGCTTTAATATCATCTGTGTTCACATCGGCAGAAGAACCACCTATTGATATCGTGCCTCCTGCTGCCTTAGTAGCGTATTTTTCATCCACTAATGTCTGAGCCGCCATCACTGCCTGTCTGGTTTCCGCAATAATCTGCTTCTCCTTCGCCTTATCAATATACCCCGTCAACGCCGGAATCAGCAGTGCGGCCAGAATCGCCAGGATAACCAATACCACAATCAGCTCAACCAGCGTGAAGCCCTTTTTGTTGTTCTTTTTCAGTTTGTTTAACATTCTTTTTCTCCTTTTTCTTAAAAGCTTGTTTTGGCTTTCGCCTGTTCTTTTGCGTCCCTGCCCTCCGATGGCCTGTGTGCGTGAAGTATTTCTATTCGGTATTGCGCGCAATGCAAAGCTGTCATATGTAACACCCGTTACGAAATATTTACTGCCATCGGCCGGAAAATTTCCGGACGGGCCGGTCCACATTTTTGGAAGCGTCATATAGAAAAATCCATGACATTCCTGTATCTATAAATGCATTCCGCCTGCTGTCCGCAGAAAAAACACACCTATATTCCTTTTCATTTTCTCAGATCCATCAGCCTGTGAATCCCTATGTAAAGCCCCGCTCACAACCTCCGTGACAAAATGCCGGAGCGTCAGGGCGACGTCAAAACGGCCTTTGCGGTAATACCATTCTCTCTCACCAGCGCGTACCGGAAATACAGCGCCACTTCTTCCTCCTGCGCGACGAGTCTCCCTATGCTTCCATCGCTGTTCGTTTCGTACAGGCTGACGTCGGCGTTTAGGCTGGTAACCTTGCCCCCGTCGGCTACGCCCGGCGGAAAGGAAAACTCAATTTTCAGATAATTTCCCATATAATAGCCGTCCCCAAAAGCTTTCGTAACCGCCCGGGCTGCCGGTTCCCCGGCATCATTTTTGCACTGGTACTCATATTCGCCTTCACCGGTACTCTTCACATAGTAATAGCGTGTAAGCAGTCGGCCAGGTTTTATGGGATCCGCCTGCGCCAGTTGTTCATTTCCCCCCACTATAATTTTTGTCCCTCCGCACCCCTGTGCGGAAATTACCGTGGCATAGCCCTCGCGGCCTATAAATTCCAGTATGGGGCCGCTTTGCCCTCCCACCGCATACGCCGTCTCCGTCGTTCCCGAGGGATAAATCTTCACATAACCGGAGGCGTCCTCCGCCATGGCAGAAAGCTCCCAGATAATATTATCCATAATCACCTGCGCCCGCTGCAGCCGCTCCATCCGAAGGAACAGCTTCGCGGCAGGGCTTAAGATTCCCACTACCATAGTCATCACAATGCCAAAAACCAGCATCGACACCACGGTTTCCACCAGCGTGGTTCCCGCGCGGCTCTCTATACGGTGCCTTCGAAATTTTTTCAAGGAGAACCACCTCCCGTTGTCTGCGGCGTGTACAGATAAAATACGGCCTGTTTCCCGTCGCTTTCGACTGTCTGTTTTTCTAAATTAACACCTATATTAAAAACCGTAGAAGAGCCGGATTTTGAGCGGAACATATACATATAGGAGTCGCTGCCCGCAGGGCTACCTCCCGATTCCCGGATTTTCTGGCAAATCTTAGCGTTTGATGCCCGGATTTGTTCACTCTTGTGCTGGGCATTAGTGCAGAAGGATATGGCTCCCTGCATCACCGCCATCATCATCAAAAACAGAACGGCACTCACCATGATTTCCACCAGGGTTTCCCCGGCATCTTTATGATTTTTTAACTTTTTCATGGCCCTGTCTCCTCTCCGCCGCTGGCACCCGACTCCCCTTTCTCCGGAATGATTTTGGTAAATCCGCAGCCGGTAAGCTTATCGAGTTCCGCTTCCGACTGGAAGGGGGTAATTTCATAGGTAAAAACTTCCGCACTCGAATCCTCCGGTACATATGGCGCCCCCGCATTATTCTCCCATCCCGAATCCTTCCAGTAGACGTAGTTTCCGTTTTTATCTTTAAAAGTTACCGCATCAGGGGCATAGGTGGCTCTCTGGTTATAAGACGTGCTGTAGGTATAGTTTACGCCGTCCAGCCTGGCGGTCACCTTTATCGTAAAGGTGTGGTGGGCCACTCCCGCTCCGCCTGTCACGATTTCCGGCGGATTATCGGTAAAACGAGAGTTCCCTGCAATTTTACCGTCCGGCAAGTCGTTTTCCTTATAGAGGGCAATTTCTATTTCCCCGTGGCCTTCTCCCGCCGGACTTTCCCCTGCCGTATAATAATATACCGTATCCGAAAAATCCGGACTATAATTCTGATAGGTTTTCATCTCCAGGAACTTACAGGCAAACCGGTAAAAACTGTCCTGACCGCCATTATCTTTGGCATCCTGCGGGCTTTGATAGCGGGCGAGCTCTTCATCCAACACCTGAGCGAAGCTTTTCGCCATCTGGTAACACCGCTCCTGCTTCAGCCTTTTATTTGCCTGAGCAAGCATCATACCCGCTGTGTAAACCATTGCGAGGGCAAATGCCACCAGAAATGCCGACACACAAACTACAATCACAAGGGATGCGCCTTTTTTTGATTCTATTTTCCTATCCTGTGTCCGCTTTCCTTCCCGGTGATACATTTTGCCCTCCTTTCTGTTTGATACATTATTAAATCTCAGTTTAATTAATTTGATATTCCATCGTCGCGGCTTTCGAGCGCACATAGGCTTCGCTCTCGGGCGACTCTTCATTTTCCTGAAGATCCGAATAAATCTCTACCTTCCTGGTAAATCGCAGCCTGTTGTACTCGTCATTTTTGATTTCGTTTCCGCCGTCTTTCGGCGTCAGGCTGTCAGCGTCAGGTAAAACCAGAGTATAGCGGAATCTGCCTGTAGCGCCTTCCTCGTCCAAAATCTCCTCCACCCTGAGCCTGGCTTTCAAATTTGTTTCGTAAGGCACCTCGGAATCACTTGCCCGTTGATACATTCCTTCCACAGAATGCTGATAAAGCTCATACTCTCCGGTTTCTTCGTTGATTTTTATCTCTTCCCATGTGCCGTTGTCATTCCAAAATACCGTTATCTTTTCCGCCGCGCCTTCCGGATTTTCATGGATTCTGAACTCCCGTTTCACTTCTTCCAGGGTTCCCGGCTGGGTTTCCTCCTCCGACGTCACGTCTATCTGATAGGCGTCCGCATACAGGACGCTTTCCCAGGTGAGGGAAGTCCCGATACCGCCTGCCGTCCATTTACTCTCTTCCGTGCCGCCGTCCGCGTAGGCTTCTATCAGCTCTTCGTCATCCGTCCCGTCTTCCGACAGTCCGTCTGAGAACGCGTCGTCCGCCTCCTCTGACAAAATAGCGTCCGCCTCATTCAAACCGCCTCCCGGCTTGCCTTCGGAAACAGCGTCCGGATCATCCAAAGCATCGCTTAGAATATCGTCCGTCCCGTCCGCAGGCGTATTGTCGTCCGATTTCTCCGACAGGGCATTTTCCGCGACAAGCCGTATGAAAACGTCCTTGCGGTACATTCCCGCCGCCGCCGACAGCAGGCGTTCCTTTAAGGTTCCTGTTCCCACATAGGGTAATACCCTGTTCCCCGCGCCTCTTGTGGAGAGCCGGATAACTTCCGTGCTGGAAAGCGTTCCGCCTTCCGTTTTGCTCTCTTTGGAAGCTTTTCTTTCTTCGGAGTCCTTTTCCCTGCCGGAGGAGTCTCCTTCCTCCGTTTTGGCGTCGCCGGAATCTTTCCCTTCTTCCGTCTCGTCCTTGCCGGGATCCTTTCCTTCCTCTGATTTATCCTCGCCGGTGTCTTTTCCTTCTTCCGTCTCGTCCTTGTCGGGATCCTTTCCTTCCTCCGTCTCGTCCTTGTCGGGATCTTTTCCTTCCCCTGACTCGTCCTTGCCGGGGTCTTTTCCTTCCTCCGTCTCGTCCTTGCCGGGATCCTTTCCTTCTTCCGTTCCCTGATTGCCGTCGTCTGCGCCGTCTTCTTCCGTTTTTCCATCTTCCAAAGCGTCGCCCGCCTCGTTTTTCAGGTCTTCCGCCTTTTCAGCGTCCTTCTTTCCTTCCTCCCCGGCGTCTTCCTTCGCTTCTTTTCTGGCAGGAGCCTTCAGGGAAGACTTCCCTGATGCGCCGCCGTCCGCGTCAGGATTGAGCATCAGCGTTACGTCGATTTCGTAGCTTCCGTCCGCAGAGGTTATCTCCGGCGTCGGGAGCTGCACGTACGGCAGCCGCCAGATATCGGGATTTGTTACCCACGGCGAGCTGACATTACCCTGACCGGAAGAAATTCTGGTACGGAAAATAATGTACTTGCCCGCGTACTCGGCTGACAGCCCGGAAAGGTCATGTCTGTATTCCTTTCCGTCGGTTCCCACGGCTTCCATGGAGGCGGGGATTTCTTCTCCCTCCTCGGTCGCGGCCGGATAAACGGCCACAGCGCCAAGTTCTTCCCTGTCTGCCACGGTGTCGGGATCGGCGAGCTTTCCTTTCGCCGCCTCCGCTTCCGCCTCCGTATCAAATACGTACGCTTTTATCAGATAACTGCTTCCGCCGGGCGGGACAACTTTCGCCGTCACGCCTACCGTCAGGCCGCCTTCCTCAAATTCCTCTATGGTCTTTATTTCTCCTTCGTTGTCCTTATCATGATTCCAGTTTTTCTTCCATTCCACGTCCTCCTCCTTAAGAGCAAGACGTTCCGGCACTTCCAGCTCGAAGGTCACGCCGTCGATACTGTGGACATAGGATTCCTCGTATTCCGGGGCAGGCTGCGCTTTCAGGTAAACCTGTATCTTCTCCCCGGCGTATTTTTCCAGGCTGACGAGAGTTTCATAGACGCCGTTCACCGCGACAGGCTTCCTGTCCCCGTCGAGCACGGGAATATCCTCCGGCAGCTTTTCGCTTACGCCCGGTTTTCCGTCGTCCCCAAAAGGCCGCACATAAATTTCATAATACCCGCAGCCGTCTTCCGGCGTGATTGCCGCCCATTTTATCTCATAATTCAGCTCGTTGCTGTCCGGATTTATCACGCTGGGCTGAGCGGGCTGAGGCAGCCTGCGCTTCACCCTGTAGATTTCCGTGGAGGTCAGTCCGATCTGGATATTGTTCGGATTGCCGGTATCGCCCTTTCGCGTCACGGAAAGTTCTACCTCGCCGTAAGACCAGTTCTCCGCGTCTACCGTAAGCAAGTTGCCCGGCTCCACCTCCGCTCCGTTTTCCTTCTTCGGCATTTCCTGATTCGTCAGAAGGGAAACGCGGCCAGTGATTTCCCCGTTTTCGTCCCTGATAATTCCTGTCAGGGAAACGACATATTTGTATCCCTTCTGATATTTATCCTGTCCCTTATCGTCCTTCCCCTCATCCCAGGTAAAGGTGTACTGCAGGCGCCCGTCCGTGTCCGTGTCCGGATTCAGGACATTCTGCTTATCCATCAGATCGGGCGGCGGAAGCAGGGTGAGCAACGTCCCGGTATTCGTCCATCTGTAATTTGCGAAATAGTCATCCGCTAATACCGGGGTATAGGAGTACTTCCACTCCGGCTTTAATGTGTCGTTCGGCTCCTGTGTCACCGTCAGTTCCTTTACGTTGGCGTTCCCATTCGCGACGGGCGTACCGTCAGCCCGCAAATTGGAATAGGTATATACCGGTCCCAACCCGGACTCGGCGTACCATACCCGGAGCTTGAAATCCGTTGCCGTGGCCATATACTCCGGCAGATCCGTAAAGACCGCTGTGGCTTCTCCGCTGGCCGTGGTGAGAATATCCGCGCTCTGGAATACGGTATCCGGATAGCTTTCCGCGCCGTTTTTCCAGGTACCAATCAGCTCCGCGCGGTAAACGGGCGGCGTGGTGATATTGTCCCCGCTTCCGGGAATCGTCACCTGGATCCTCAGATTATCCAGGCTTGTTCCCGATACGGTATATGTCGGTTCCGCTTTATCCAATGAAATCTCCGGCTTGTAGGCAGGCAGAGAAACGGGAACGGATACCTCGGAAGAGGCCATCACGTTGTCCGCGCTGTTTACCTGAACCACAAGCTGCTGCAGAGAAGACGCCCCCTCACGGAGGGTGACAGACTCCCATTTGTCCACGTCAAATTCTTTCAAGGTACCGTCCATTAATTTCACGGATACCTTCAGATTGGGATTCAGCGCTATATAGGAGTCATACTTCGCCCGGCTTTCTTCCGTCAGCGCCACGCGGTACGCGTAGCTGCCGCCATTATTTATCAGTTCCAGCTTAATTTCCGGCGCCGGCAGCGTATTGCCGATAGCCACCAGATTGGAAGGTACATATGCCGACGGATCGCTTCCCGTTTTTTCCGCCCGCACTTTGACAAAAATCTCTCCTCCTGCGGTGATCTCCGTCTCTGAGAGATTGAAAACGACTTTCACAGGAGACGGGGTATCGGCTCCCGGGAATTTAAAGGCATTTGCCTCCTCCCCGGAACCTCTAACCGGCGTAATACCATCTCCCTGGATATTTCCAATGGGAATTATCGTATCGCCCGCTCCGTTCGTGCCTTTTCTCCAGACCGTAGCCACATAGTCGACCGTTCCCTTAAGGGAAGCAGGGGGAACTACCTCGATGGTAAACGGATTGCCTCCTCCCGTCTGATCGGCGCTTTCCGTTTTCGTCAACGTCACCTTTTCCGGAGCCAGCGTCATGTTTGACGCTGCAAAGCAGAAGGCGCGCACATAGCTGTCAAATTCCCTTGCCCTGTCGGTATTCCCTGTTACGCTGGCCACACTACTATAGTCAGTGGGAGCGGTAAAAAGGAGACGTCCCACTACTGTGTTGTTTCTACCAGTTGTAACATTTCCTCCCGGCTCCGCCGGCAGCTTCAGATCTTTTATACTAATGCTATTTTGTCCCTGATTCAGATAGATAAAATACCTCTGACCGTTCTGGGAAAAACTGTAGACCCAGCCCGAATTTGCTCTCTGTAAATCTGCATTTGCTCCATTATCCCTAATTTGGTCATTGCTACCCTTAAAGCTCGCAATCTTTTTATTGCTCAGAAAATAATTATAAATCTTTGAGACGCCGCCGTTTATCGCATTAGATACGCCAAGAACCTTATAGGAAATAATCGGGCAATCTTCAGGTTTATAATCACCGGCACAATTTACCGAAAAACAATATTGCAGAGTAGTCTTCCCTGTACCGCTTGCCCCATAGCGCTCTCCAAAAATACCCGCACAAAATGTCCCCCCATTTAATACTGCTGCATAATTACGGCATCTCTCGATATTTAATGTAATATTGGCCGTAGACGGATCGATATTATTTGAATTGGATGTCTTGTCACAGGATAAGAATCCCACAATGCCGGAAGCCATAGAATTGGAATAAATCTCCACTCCCGCACCGTTGACGCAGTCGGTGACATTAATGGTATATTTCTGCCCGTTCGCGGCGTTTGTAACCGTGTATGCCGTCACGTTTCCCAGTATCCCAGCACTGTCATTCGCGCAGGTATTCGTATTTCTCCCACTCCTTCCATAAATATTGCCGAAATTCCCGCAGCCGGTAATATTATACTCATTTCCCTCATAGGCGTGGTAGAGCTGCGCCACAATGCCTCCGGCCGCGCCTTTATAGCCTTCCGGATTTGCATAGGTAGTCTGCAGATTACCGTAATTATAGCAGTTTTCTATACTGCCGCCCTTTCCCGTCCATTGCCCGAGAATCCCGCCCGAATAATGGGTGTTCCGGCAGTACACCGTCCCATAGTTGACGCAGCTTTGTAGGATCCATCCGCTGACCGTGGTATTATTCTGGCTGCCGATAATACCGCCCGCGAACCGGTCTGTACTTGCAGTGATAAGCTCTCTTCCTACAAAAGCCTGGTTTAAGAGGAATGACAAATTATTTTCCGACTCATTCATGCCGATGATGCCGCCGGTCCCCACGCCAAGAGTTTCCGACTTATTATTCAGGTACCAGTTGCCCGTAGCGCAGTAATCCACCTTCCCTGTGGGAGCGTTGTACGCCGTAATCCCTCCCAGGTTCCCGTTGGCGGAGACGATAAGAGACAGGGCTCTGTTTGCACTGACAGAAACCCTATTGTTGTTACTGAACGTCTGGTTTTCCAAAGGGGAAGCGTCTCTCCAGTTCACATAACCGCCGTCCGCTCTGATACTTTCTTCTTTCGCCTTTGTAATCAAATCACCCACACCATTGATCCGAATGTCGCTCTTGGGATCCTTCAGCATCAGATTTTCCGTCACCGCGTCTCCGGATAACAGAATAACGCCCTTGTTATATCCGGCAATTCCGCCGGCCATCCCGCTGGCCGCCCTGATGGTATTTTCTGCGCCCGTGTTCCCGGCAATCAGGCACCGGATAATCTCCCCGCTTTTCTCATTCTTTCCGGCAATCCCGCCCAGATGGCTGGAAAAATCTTCCTTTTCTTTCGCCGTGCTGGTAGCTGTCGCCGTATAAACGCCTGTAATATCAATGTCCACCTTTTCGATGGTACATCCGTCCAGCGTTCCGCCGTTTTTGCCCACGATTCCGCCGTAGCAGTTGCCCGTTTCGCTGCCGCTTTCCTGCTTTATTGTCACGCCGCTGACCAAGCAGTCTGCAATCTCCGCGCCCGACGGGTTAGCGCCGTCCTCATTGCCCTGGTTTTCTCCCGCTACAGCGCCTAAATAACGGTAATCTTTAAAATCCTCAAACCGCAGGCCCTCAACGATGAGATTTGAGATTTTTGCCTTCTGTCCGGCGCTCCACTCGTTCCGTCCGGCAACACCTCCCACCGTCAGAGCGACGGCTTTCACCTCCACCTGCGGCATATAAACGACCTTTTCGCCGCCCGCCAGTTCTTTCATCCTTCCGATTTCTCCGGTTGAAGCTTCCACGCCCAAATCCGCATTTCCCGCAAAAGTGGCGTTTCTACCCGCAATACCGCCTATCAGACCGGCGTTTCCCTTTAAAACAACATTCGTTATTGGTTCTTCGCCAACATAGTCGGCTATGGGTCCGCTGTTCCATATCTTATTATAATTGACCGCGCAGACAGCCCCTATGGCGTCCGCTCCCTGGCTGCTGATCTCAACATCCTTAACGCCGTCTTCATCCCCCACTTCACACAGGAGAATCACCCCGTAATTTTCCGCCGTAATTCCGCCCGCGTAGCCGTGATCGCTGTTGACGTCCCCGACATTTTTACATTCCTGCAAAGTAAAGCCCTGCTGGTTTACGGCCACAATACCGCCTGCCCGGCCATTGTCGGCAGTCACCCTCTCCGCTCTGTTGATAGCCCGCGAGATCATTCCGGAATCGTCTCCGCCCGCAATTACCCGGGCCTCTCCGATGATTCCTCCCGCGCAGTCTTTGGTCGCCTGCACAAGCTTTGCCTTGCACACCAGAAAATATCCCGGCGTTCCGTCGCTTTGGGAAGTATCTATTCTCCCCTCGTTGATGCCGATGATTCCTCCTACTTTTTCCTGTCCGATAACGGTTACCTTTTCGCCGATAGCTGTCACTTCGTTATTTTTGATAATCTCGTTCGCGTCCACGGTTACATTGAGGACGCCGGATATGGCGGCGTTTTTCCCGTCCCCGCCCTTCTTTATGTAGGCGCGGTTCCAGCCCACAATGCCGCCGATTCCCTGTCCGCTTTTCCCGGTAACGGTATACTCGCCGGTAGCGCCGTCCATTTTATCCGCAGAGCAGTCCGGTATATCAATTTCTCCGAGGTTCGCCCCCGCGATACCGCCCACGTAATCTCCCACGGCGGTAATATCTGCCCGGTTAATATTGGCTTGCAACTTCGCTCCGGAAAGATTATAGCCCGCGATACCTCCCACAAAGCTCTGTCCGGAAACGCCGATGCCCTCCCGGGTCGCGCAGGACGCAATCATCCCCGAAGCGTATTCCCAGTTTTTATTATTGACGTCCTGATACAGACGTTTTTTTGTCAGAATCTGCCCATTGCCGTCCGTCTTTTCTTCCGCGGAATCTGTCTGCACATTCAGCCCCACAATGCCGCCAATGTAGTTCAGTCCGGCGTTTCCAAAGTTCCCGGAAAGCTCGCAGTTAAACACGCCGCCCGCGTTGAAGCCCACAATGCCGCCCAGACCGATAAATCCGTTCATAATGCCTGTGTTCTCGCAATGATCGATAATCTGATGATCCAGATTCGCGCCGATAATGCCGCCGCCAATGGACACCTTAATATCCTTCTCAATCTGCGATACGTCGGCGTTCACTTCCCCGCTTTCCAGATAGGCTTTCAGCGATACCTGTCTGGCCGCGCTCCTGGCGTCTTCCGTCTCCTCTTTTCTGGAGAGGCGGGCGGAATTTCTGCAGTTTACAATCACAAGCTCGCTGTCCCGCTCGCAATACCCCACGATGCCGCCCGTATAGAGATCGCAGTAAACCGGGATATTGTTAGCTGTAAAAAGTTCGTTTGTATTATCTTTATCTCCTATGGTGAGCACACAGGTATTGACTGAACGCATCACCTGTGTAGGAATATTGACAGCCTCTCCTTCCACCTGGGTCTCGTCCAGTTCTGGCAAAAGAGGTGTAAACGTCCCCTGCTTCGTCTTCTTTTCGCCTGCGTCCGCTCCGCTTTCCTGCTCCCCTTTCTTTGCCCCGTCCAGATACTTCAAAAGGGAAATATTCTCGCCTGTTCCGCTGATTCCAGCCGCCTGGTTCAGTTGTGCCTGCGTATATGTCCTCTGATAGCCGATGACTCCTCCTGTAAAGGCTTTCCCCGTAATCTTCCCCAGAGAGTTATCAGCCTTAATGGCAGTCATTGCCACGTCCGAAGGCCCGCTTTCCTCCTTTTCGATAACATTCCCGTCCGTATCCTCTCTCGTCCTTTTCACCAAATCCACCACGTTTGCGCCGATACAGCCGCCCACGCAATAATTTCCTGTGACGCTGACGGGTTTAATGGAAAGCTCCTGGCTAAGCAGCTCTGTGGAGGCGTTCAACCCGATACAGCCGCCCACCGCATTTCCGTCCGCTTGAATCTGCCCGCCAATCAGGGTATACTTCACATCCAGAGTACCTTTGATATCGTTAAAGCCAATCACGCCGCCTACATAATCCTTACCTACCACGATACTGGATACGGATTTTACGGTAATACTCTGGCTATCTTCCGTAAACTTAATTGCTCCGTTATTATAGCCCACAAGCCCGCCGGAGCAGTCGCCGGTGGCCTTCCAGTCCTTCACAATGGTATTCAAAAGTGCCCCATTGTAGTCAGATATATAGCTGGCGCAGTCCAGAAGATATCCCTTATCACCATTATAGCCCACGATACCGCCGATATAACGCTCATAGCCCGCGGCAATACCATTATTGATACAATTTGTTATGGTAGTCCTCTCATCGCCATCATTTTTGCCCACAATGCCGCCCACATAGGAATTGCCAATCACATAGCCTGCATTGGTGGTCACCGCTATGCCCGCGCTTCCCACAATCGCCTTATATGCGTCGTTGGACAGTCCTCCCGCAATGCCGCCTACATAATCGCTTCCAAGCACGTAACCGCCCTTTTCGGTTTTGCACCCGGCAAGCTGGCTGCTGCTTCCATAGCCGATAATCCCTCCTACATATTGTCCCAGAAGCACTGCGTCCTTCTGCTCGTAGCCATAACTGTAGTTTTTGGCACGGCCCGAAGCGCTGATGCTGTCATTAATTTGAACCTTATGACCAAAGCCCAGAAGCCCGCCAAAATATCTTCCTTCCAGTACCTCTTCCTCGTCCTCATGCTTGGCGGAGCAGAGGATCAGCCCATCATTCTTACATTCTTTCACGCTCACGGGCCCGGTTACATTTCCGGCCTCGTCCCTCGCTACCTCTATATTATCCCTGATATAACCCGCAAGTCCGCCCGTAAACAGATTTCCTGTCACACTGGCATGGTTGACGCACTTCTCAATCTGCGCCCTGTCCGCAGCCGCAGCAGGATCCGTCTTCCCGAGCAGGACATAGCCAAAGATTCCGCCAATGCCATATGTATAGTCCACAGCTTTCTCTTCCGGCTCACCTGTCTCTCCCTCCGTCTGGGATATGCCTGCATCAGGTGCAGGCAGTCTGCCGACCACCTCGCCCTGCACCGTCAAGTTGCTGATGAGAGGATGGGAGGCGTCTTTATTTAAAGATTCCAGTGTTTTTCCACCATCTTTCTTTCCGGCAAGCACACCAACCAAACCGCCGATTCCCGCCGGTTGAGCTTCCTGTTGCTCTGTCCTGTCTTTCAGGCATACGGTAAGTATCCGCCTGTCTTTTTCCGTGGTTTTGATGGAGATATCCTCCAGCGTCCCCTCGCTTCTGCCTGCCAGAATCCCCACGCCGTAGAGGGAGTCAAAATTTTTCACCGCTCCCGGCTGCTGCACTCCTGCATTCTCCGCCGTTTCCGGCTCCTGCTGCGCTCCTGCCCCTTCTCCGGCAGAGGAAGCCAGGGTTAAGGTGGGATTGGAAAGCGTCAGATTTTTTACGGTGCCCTCTATCTCGCAGAACAGTCCCAGATATCTCGCCATATGCTTTTCTTTTTCCTGAGGTGTCAAATCCTTATATAGTTCTCCCGTCAGCTCGTTGTCCGTCACAGAAGCCGCTCCCAGCTTCAGATTGGAAATAGCGGTAAAGGCGCCTCCCTGGAAAGTATGATTTGCGTGCAGTAATTCTATGGAGGGAAAATCCAGAGCGTCTTTTTCATTCCCCTGCGTCACGCTGTCCCACGTCAGCTTTTGGAACCCCATACGGCCAGATGTCCCCTCTTCCGTCGAATTCTCCATACCATACATTCCTACGCCCACGCTCAGCCAGTCAAGGTTTCTCGCCGTCAGCGTAAACTCCGCGCTCTTATCATCCTTGTCATAATAACGAATATTGGAAAGATGGCGGAATCTGCCGATCTCGGCTTCTATCCCACTCCCCTTTTCTTTGCTCTTAGCGTACAGAGTATTTTCCACATTGGATTTTACCACACCGCTGGACTTGTATTCCGTAAATTCTCCTTTTGTTTCGGTGTAATCCGGCACCACCTGAATCGTCGCGTAAATATCCAGCGGCTCTTTAAGGGCAGGCACATTTTTCCCCAGACGTGTAATACTAGTACTGTATTGCTGTGCTACAAGGTCATCATCGCTCTCTGCCTTAAGAAGTTCCATCAGCTCCGCTGTCATCATCCCGTCCAACACCAGAGAAAAGCTGCCTCCAGAACTGGCTGTGGATTGATAATTGAGCGGAAATGACCATCTCCCTATGGGCTCTTTTTCTGTAGTACTTTCTCCCTTTGGCCGCATTAATTCCAGATCCAGCATCTGGCTGACTACATTCTGTCCCTGAGTTATCCCTTTTCGGTCTACATCCTTCCCTTTAATTTCTGTAGAAAAAAGCTCCTTGCCGTCCTTGTTGCTGTAAAAAGTAATGGCAAATTTCACGTCCAGGTTATCGTGCCGGGAATTGCTGGCCCAGTTCAAGGACAAGGTCTCGCTGTTTACCAGATTTAGTGTGGTAACCTTCAGGCGCACAGGCTTAAGCTCAACCACATTGACGACATCTTCCGCGGAATAATATCCCAGAAGGCGTCCCCTCCGGTTATCGTATGCGCGGTTATCTCCCGCTGCGCTGATATTCAGCACGCCGTCCGTATCTGTTCCATCATAAGCAAGCCTTTCACTCCTGGTAGCGTAAAAGGCTGAATATATCTGCCCGGTTTTGGTGTCGATCTCTAAGGTAATTGCGGCATCAAAAAAGTCCTTGCTGGAAATCCCCCCATCCAGCAATTCCATTGCCGTGTCCTTCTGATCGCTGCTGTTGAGAGACAAAGCGTAAATGCGCCCGTTTTTCTCTTCCTCTCCCTCACCAAAGGTGTTATTGGGTGTCCCTCAATCAACTACCTTCTTACTAAATTCTTCCCACTCTCCCGAATTGCGATACCAGGTAAGAGCCGACTCCGCCGCAAGATAAGCCGTCTTGGCGTTTTCCTCATTCTTGCGGAATTCCGCCAAGTGTATGAAATGCGTGGCCGTAGGTATTCCAATAGCCGCCAAAATACCCACGATCACCAAAACTACGATAAGCTCTACCATGGTAAAGCCCTTATTGCCAAATTTTTTCATACTTACGTGCCTCTCTCTCCTGCTGTAGCCTCTCTTGCTATAGCTCACAGCGGTAGTCTACCGTTCGAAAGCCCTATCATTCCTTCTTTCTGTAACAACCTGGCTTATCGGCTAAAATTTATTTTGGATGGAATCCGGATCCTGGGCAAAGCTCACTGCCATCTGCCGCGTAATCATTCCCTCCCGGACAAGCGCCACGATGGCGTCGTCCATGGTGATCATTCCCATTCTGCGGTTCGTCTGCATAATGTTTGCGATCTGATGGGATTTGCCCTCCCTGATCAGATTGCGTATGGCCGTATTGGCGTGCAGAACCTCAAAGGCCGCAACTCTCCCTCTACCGTCCGCCCGGGGAATCAACTGCTGGGAGATAATCGCCTCCAACACGTTGGAGAGCTGTACCCTGATCTGCTGCTGTTGGTGGGTGGGAAAGACGTCAATGATCCTGTCCACCGTGCTGGCCGCCCCTATTGTATGTAAAGTGGAAAGCACCAAATGTCCTGTCTCCGCTGCCGTGACTGCCACACTGATCGTCTCATAGTCCCGCATCTCCCCTACCAGAATCACATCCGGATCCTCCCGCAGGGCTGCCCGCAGGGCATTCGCATAGCTTTGCGTGTCGATGCCGATCTCCCTTTGGTTTACCATGGACATTTTGTGGGGATGATAGTACTCGATCGGATCCTCAAGGGTAATAATATGGGCGTCCCTGTGCTGGTTCACCTTATCAATAATGGCCGCCAGCGTCGTGGATTTACCGCTTCCCGTAGGCCCTGTCACCAGCACCAGCCCCCTTTTCCTCTGGTAAAGGTCTATGATAGAGGCCGGAACGCCAAGCTGCTCCGGGTCAGGAACCTGGGATGCCACCAAACGAAAGGCCAGGGCTATGGCCTGTCTCTGTTTGAAGGCATTGACCCGGTAGCGTCCCTTACCCGGAATCATATAAGCAAAATCGCACTCCCCGCGCTGCTTTAACTGTTCCTTCCTCTCATTGTCCATCACATACTCTGCCGCTTCCATGGTATCCTGAGCCGTCAGCTCCGGGTATTGCATGGAAATCAGGCCTCCGTTCACCCGCATCTTAGGCGGGAGCCCTACTGTAAGATGTACATCGCTGGCACCCTCCCGGGCCGCTCTTAGCAACATTTCTTCTATATTAATCATACTTATCCTCCGCATTTTTAACAGTCTAACAATGAATCAGGATACCTGGTTGGAAAATAGTGACAAAAAAGTACAAAAACATTACCTTATCATATCATTATTTCTATAATTAATCAATAAACAATTTTTTCTATCTACTAGCCTAACACGTCACCACCTAAAAATGAGAGGATTCTCGTGAATCGACCTAAAATTGAATTAAAAAGACAAAAGCACCAGCCATTTCTGGCTGGTGCTCTTATTCGGGCCTTCTATAATTGTTTTACTTGCTTCTTCAAAAAACTAATTAATTGCAATTTGTCATCAGGTTCCATTTTCCTTGACGTGTAAAGATAAAAGAAGCTTTCGACAGCAATATTATGAGTTAATCCTGAAAAAGCCAATTTTCCCAAATGATATACACCAAGCGAATGGACAAATCACGTATTAGCTTATTTGCCATTTAATTGGCCTCCCTAGCAAAGGAATCATATGGTTTTGTTCTAGTTATTATATACATATGTGCTTTTTCCAATCACCGCAGCAGTTTTATTTTTTGAAAAAATCATCAATATTCCTCTTGATTTCCTCATGATTCAAATATTTCAGAAGATACCCCGCCGGTTTTAAATCCAACACATTTTTTACGCTCTGGGCATCCCCTCTCCCTGTCAGGAAAATAACCGGAATATCAGCAAACTCCTTCTCTGAGCGGAGCATTTCCAGGGTTTGCTTTCCATCACAGACAGGCATCTCATAATCCAGCAGGATCAGATCCGGCCTGTTTAAGGTGATGACCCGGATAGCGTCCACCCCGGACTCCACCACCGCCACTTCGTAGTCCTTGCCGAGCAGCTCGATCATGCTCTGCCGGACCGTCATGGAATCGTCTACCACCAATATCTTTTTCTTCTTTGCCTTCTCTTCCTGCTCTTTTCGCATCAGGAGATACTGGTCTATCTCGTCCGTCGCGGTATCTTCTTCCTCAATCGACCTGCCAAGGCCCTTTTGCAGCAAATGGGGGGCGATCACACAATAGGCAAAATAGCCTGCATCCTCCACACTGAAAAGCAGGCTGATCTGCATTTTTTCTTTTCCCAGAACCTTTTGAAACTGTTCATAGGACAAGAGCCTTTCTCCTTTCAGCTCATAGGCCTTCATAGCCGGAAAATGTTCCATGATTTTTCTCACAAACTGCTTGGCTACATATCTGGTAGCATGAACCAACATGGTATCCAGGGTATCGTTATGGCTTCCCATCACCTTCCCTACGGTATTGATCAGCAGCCTTTCCTCAAAAACCAGAATGATCTCCTGCTTTTTTTCCTCTTCCCCGGTACCATAGATCAGATCGTAGTAAATTCCCTCTCCGAATTTTTCTCCGCCATAAGTGTCGCTGATCATCCGGGAATCCATACGGAACAGTTCACGGACAAGCTGCATAATGATCTCTTCCGTGGCCTGAATCTCTTCTCTCGGCAGCAGGTTCTCCCATTTTCTTATAGGCTTTCCTGTAATTTCCATGTCCTCCGTCAGCGTATGTCCGATCAGCCACCCAACGCAGACACCCAGAAAGTGTTCCACTGCCTCCCTGGAATAGTCTGTCCTTTCCAGCTCATGCTCCAATGCGGGAAGCATATTCTCCCGAAAGTTTCTATGTATCTTTCTATGCTCATCAAAACCTCTATAGCCTATAGAGATCATGTACGACTCTTCATCCGCAAAGTGCTGTACCGCATGTCCCCTAAAAAACTTAATCCCTTCCTGACATACCCAGCGGTACCCCGCCTCGTCATCCTTAAACGAAAAGATCCTGTTGATGATTTTAAACAATCTCTGATGATCCCTGTCAATCCTGTCAACGCCAATATTATACGCTTCCTGCCACTCAATCCGGGTATCCATCCCTTATATGCCTCCTTGTTTTTATTCAATTAAAGGGTACCCTTTTGGAATACCCTTTTCTAACGCTAAACAACCGTACGTTCATAATAATATGCGTTCTTGCGTGTATAACCGATCTCTCTATAGTTGAGAATCTGTTCCGAGTTTCCGATGAAAAGCATTCCGCCCGGTGCCAGGGACTGGTAAAATTTCCTAAATACCGAATCCTTTGCTTCCTCAGTAAAATAAATCAGAACATTTCGGCACACAATCATGTGATAATAAGCTTTGGGGAAATCATTCCCCAGCAGATTATGCTCCCTGAATTCTACCTTTGACTTAATTTCATTGGAGATCTGATAGGACAGCCCTACTTTAGTAAAGTACTTATTCCTCAAATCCGCCGGAACCCCTGCAATGCTTTTCTCATTGTAGAGTCCGGTTCGAGCCTTGGCAATTACCTGCTTATCCAAATCCGTAGCAACCACATGTATCATATAGAGAGGAATGTATCTTGATAACGCCATCACAAGGGAATATGGCTCATCCCCCGTGGAACAAGCGGCGCTCCAAATCCTGAGATTTTTACCAAATTTACCTATCAGCTCCGGTATAACAGTCCTTTCCATAATCTGCCATTGGTCAGCATCCCTGTAGAATTCTGATACATTAATCGTCAGGTAATTTACGAACTCCTCAAACTTGGCCTTGTCCGTCCTAAGTACCTGCATATAGTTCTCATAGCCTATGATACCATGTTTGGAGATAAGCGCATCTATCCTGCGCTTCATCTGCTGTTCCTTATAAGCATCTAAGTCTATCTTCGTAAGTCCGAATACAGCGCTCTTAAACTGTTCATACTCATAAGCCATACAAAATCCGCCCTGCTTTTATTCTTCTGCGCCAGAAGCTTCAGCTTCCACATCCGCACTGACTGCCTCCGATTCAGCCTCCGCCACAGGTTCCTCCACTGCTTTTTCCTCAGGGGCCTGATTCAGAAGTGCTTTCACGCTCAGACTGATCTTTCTGTCCTCACTCTTAAAGTCAACCACTCTGGCAGTAACTTCATCCCCAACCTTGAGAACATCGGAAGGTTTTTCAATATGCTCTTTGGAAATCTGGGACACATGAAGAAGTGCATCCACACCCGGTTCAAGCTCCACGAACGCACCGAAATCAGTCATTCTGGCAACCCTGCCGGTCACTTCATTTCCGATTGCATACTTCTCATCCGCATTTTTCCATGGGTTGTCCTCCTCAAATTTAAGGCTGAGGGCCACCTTGGTACCGGATATATCCTTGATGAAGGTCTTAACCTGATCGCCAACTTTAAATACCTTCCTGGGATTCTCCACCCGTCCCCAGGACATCTCTGAAATATGAAGGAGGCCGTCTGCCCCGCCGATATCGATGAATGCTCCGAAATCGGTCACATTCTTAACGATACCTTCCACCACATCGCCAACCTGGATACTCTCAAGGAGCTTTCTCTGCATCTCAGCCTTCTCGGCAACAAGAAGCTGTTTGCGGTCGCCGATATATCTTCTTCTCTTAGGATTGTACTCACTGATTACAAACTGTATCTCCTGACCGGCATATTTGGTCAAATCCTTCTCGTAAACATCAGACACCAGACTTGCAGGAATAAAAATCCTGATCTCATCTATCACAACGCTGAGGCCGCCCTCAAGAACCCTTGCCACCTTGGCAGTAAGGACTTCCTTATTATTGAAAGCTTCCTCAATTCTCTTATTTCCGCGGTCAGCCGCTAATCTCTTATAAGTTAAGATAACCTGTCCCTCGCCGTCATTGACTTTGAGAACCTTTACCTCCATGGTATCGCCCGGCTTCGCCACCGTAGTCAGATCCACGTTTGACTCATTGGTATATTCGCTTCTGGTCAGCACGCCATCTGACTTGTAGCCAATGTTGAGTATGATCTCCTCCGGTTTAACATCAATAACCGTACCCTCGATAACCTCTCCCGTATGTATTGTCTTTAATGATTCTTCCAACATTTGTTCAAAAGTTAATTCTGACATGATTTTGAACCTCCTCAATAATATTGTTAGGGGTGGAAGCCCCCGCAGTAATACCCACCAAAGCAGCAGTTTTAGGCAGTTCTAAATGCAAGTCATCCAGTGTCTGTATGAAATATGTAGCGTCACATTTCTCATGGCAGATTTCAAATAGCTTCTGCGTATTGGAACTGTGCCTGCCACCAATCACTATCATCGCATCAACTCTCGCCGCAATTTGCGCGGCTTCCGTTTGCCGAACCTCTGTTGCATTACAGATAGTATTTACAACAGTAACATTGTAACCTCTTTTTTGAAAAATTTCAACCAATTCTTTAAATTTGTTGTAGTTAAATGTCGTTTGGGATACGATACACAGGTTTTTCCCCTGGTCAATGCTGAAATTTTCCGCCTCCTGCTCCGTTCCGACCACCAGCGCCGGGGTTTTTGACCATCCCATAATCCCTTCCACCTCCGGGTGTCCCGCATTGCCGATAATCACAATCTGTCTGCCTTCCCGGCTTTCCTTCTCCACAATGGTATGGATCCTCTTTACAAAGGGGCAGGTGGCGTCAATGCACTCCAGCCCGTTTTGCTCGATGAGATCGCAAATCCTCTTTGGTACGCCGTGGGAGCGGATGATCACCGCCCCGTCATGGATATGGGAAAGCTCCTCCTCATCCTTGATCATGATAACTCCCCGCTTTTCCAGATCCCTGACCACTTCCTCATTATGGATAATGGGCCCGTAAGTGTATATTTTTTTGCCGCCCTCAAGCTGTTCGTAAACCTTATTTACCGCCCGCTCCACTCCAAAGCAAAAGCCGGCGCTCTTTGCAAGTATGACTTCCATAACCCGTTCTTCCTTTTATATGATTGGACATTCCCGTTATGCCAATGAGCATCCCTGTCATTTTTTATCCTGGCACAAATCCAGGATCGCCTTTACCACATCCTCGATCCCCATCTCAGAGGAATCAATCAGCACTGCGTCCTCGGCCTGCTTTAAGGGGGCAATGGGCCTGTTCATATCTTCCTCGTCCCTGCTGGCAATATCCCTCTCGATCTGCCCTATATCACAGCTCACTCCCTTTGCCTGCAGCTCATCGAAACGCCTCCTGGCCCTTACCCGGGTGCTGGCTGTCAAATAGACCTTTACGTCCGCACCAGGAAGCACGCAGGTTCCAATATCCCGGCCATCCATCACCACGTCATTGGTTTTTGCCAGTTCCTTTTGCAGGGCGGTAAGGCGCTCCCTCACCTTGGGATTGGCGCTGCTGTGATGGGAGGCCATGTTCCCCACCTCCTCGGTGCGCAAAAAAGCGTTTACGTTTTCCCCGTTCAAAAGCACTACCTGCTCACCGTCCTCATAGCGTATGGTGATATCCGCCTCCTGGCACTTCTCTGCGATGGCAGCCGTATCCCTCGGGTCTACCCCCTCCCTTAAGAGAAAATAAGCCATCGCCCGATACATGGCTCCCGTGTCCACATAGATATATCCCTTGCTTTTTGCCACCTTCCTGGCAATGGTACTTTTTCCTGCCCCTGCAGGCCCGTCGATTGCAATCTGATAACTCACCTTTTCATTCCTTCCTAATTTAAATATTTGATATTTTCCCGGGCAGTTCATCATCCCTGGCGGCGCTTACCCCCGCCAGATATCCGGTAGACCAGGCAATCTGTAAATTGAAGCCTCCCGTCAGAGCGTCCACATCCAGAACCTCCCCTGCAAAATAGAGCCCTTTTACCAGCTTGGACTCCATGGTTGAAGGATTGACCTCCTTCACATTGACCCCGCCCTGGGTTACCACCGCCTCCTGAAAGCTTCTGGTTCCGGTGACCGTCATGGTAAGGTTCTTCAGACAGGTAATCAGCTTCTCCCGCTCCTGCCTTGTCAGCTCCCCCACTCTTTTTTCAGGGGAAATTCCCGACAACTCGATGATAACAGGTATCATCCTGGATGGCAAAAGAGAATCCAAGGCATTCTTAAACTGACGGTTCCTGTTTCGCTCAAACTCCCGCAGCAGCCTCTTATCCAACTGCTCCCTGTCAAGGGCAGGCTTAAGGTCGATGCAGAGCCGTACCGGAATACCGTTATATTTCTTTACATAATAACTGCTTGCACTCAAAATCAGCGGCCCGCTTACCCCGAAATGGGTGAAAAGCATTTCCCCAAAGCCCTCGTAAATTTTCTTTTTTTCATTTGCCAGAACCGCTGAAACCTTCTTAAGCGAAAGCCCCTGCAAAGCCCTGGGCCAGTCCTCCTTCACTGTAAAGGGAACCAGCGCAGGCTTAGGCTCCCTGACGGTATGCCCCGCCTCTATGGCAAAGCCATAGCCCTCTCCGCTTGAACCGGTGGACGCATAGGATTTCCCTCCTGTGGCCACGATCACCGCATCCCCAGGAATCGTCCTTCCGTTTACCAGCTTTACCCCCATAACCTTGCGGTTAGGAGAGCCCCCGTCCTTCTGACTAAACAGAATTTCCGCCGCCTGTGCGTGCAGGTACACCCTGACCTTTTCCTTTTCCATCTGTCTGTTCAGGGCTGAAATCACATCCGAGGCATGGTCTGAGAGAGGAAAAATCCGGTTCCCCCGCTCCTGCTTAAGCCTGCAGCCAGAGGATTCAAAGAAATCCCTCACCCGCTGATTGTCCATCCGGTGAAAAGCGCTGTAAAGAAACTTCCCATTACTGACTATATGTTCAAAAAAAGCTTCCTTCTCACAGGAATTGGTCAGGTTGCACCTGCCTTTCCCTGTGATATAGATTTTCTTTCCGGTTTTTTCATTTTTTTCAAGAAGAGTGACCCTGGCCCCCTCCTTCGCCGCGCCCACGGCCGCCATCATTCCTGACGCGCCGCCGCCGATCACCACCACATGTTTTCTTTCTTTTTCCATTTTCATACCAAAATAAGTTTTCCCTTATTTGAGAGGATATTGCAGCATGGGCTCCTCGTCTATAAAATTAATTTCATCGTTGGAATAAACCTGATAATTATCCCACACTTCCTCCAGCATATCCAGATTTTTTTTGACCTCCCGGGGCCTCTTTAGACACAGGGCCACCACCAGGGCATTGATCACACTTAAAGGCGCCACCAGCGAGTCCACAATGGAAACCATATCGCTTCTGGCAAGCAGATTGCAGGAGGAATACAGGTTCATGGGCGAGTGAATGCTGTCCGTGATGGTAATCACCTTGGCATTCCTGTCGTTGGCGAACTCCATGGCCTTCAAGGTGCGCATGGAATATCTGGGAAAGCTGATCCCGATAATGGCATCCTCCTCATCAATGCGTATCATCTGTTCGAAGATTTCCGTAACACTTGTTGTCTTCACGAGAACGATATTTCCCCGTATCATGTTCAGATAGAAATGAAGGAAATCCGCCAAGGGCTCACAGCTCCTGACCCCTACAAGATAAACCATTCTGGCCTCCAGAATGATGTCCACCGCCGCCTCAAAGGCCACCGCATCCAAATTAACGATGGTATCCTGTATCTTCTCGATATCAGAGCCCAAAACCGAATGAAGAATCTCAACCTGCGAGCTTTTCCCGTACTTGGCCCCCATCTTCTGCACGGTATTAAGCTTACTCCTCACCCATTCCTCCAAAGCCTTCTGGAACTCCGGATAACCGGCATATCCAAGCCCGGAAGCGAAACGAACCACGGTAGACTCACTGACTCCTACCGTTTCCCCAAGCTTTGCCGCCGTCATGAAAACTGCCTGTTCATAATGATCGGATATGTAAGCGGCAACTGCCTTGTGGCCCTTGCTCATCTTCATGTATTTATCATTCATCCTGGTAATAATATCGTGTTCCTGCTGTTCCATTCCCTTCTCCTTAGTTAAAAACCAATATCCTATGCTGGTGCAGGTTCATCCCCTATTTGAAGGAGTGATAGGAATCCCGCAGAAGCTGCATGGTCTCATTATCTGACAGATCATAGTCCCCTGTAAGGGACATACAGGCGGCCCCATGAATAAAAATCCACATTTTGGTAAATAAATCCCCGGCATTCCTGCTCCCCTGGGCCGTTGCGGACTGAATTTCCCTGCTAACATTCCCTTTACTGCCATTTAGAATATCGTACATACTTCTTCCGCATCTGTCCGGAGACAGGAAGATAAACTTGAACAGCTCCCTATGCTCCCCGGCAAACTTGATATAAGCCTGTCCTAAATTCACAAAGGGCGTCACCGTCTGCCGCTGAAACCGGTCATAGTAATCCTGGAAAAACTCACAGGACTTTTCCGCCAGCTCCGCCGTAACCTCATCCATACTCTTATAAAACCGAAAAATAGGCTGTGTCGAACAATTCGCCTTTGCCGCCAGCTTTCTGGCCGTAACCTGCTCGATCCCCTCCTCCTGCAGGAGAGCAAAGGCGGCCTGGATAATCGCATCTTTCGTAATGGTTTCCTTTCTTGCCATATCATTCACCCCTTCTTTTGTATAACATATGTTATTATTCTACAATATATCTTATATTCTGTCAACAGTAAAATAGACGGCGCGCCTTGCGAACCGTCTATTTTATGCCTGTTTCTATGATAATAATGATCTGTTTTACAGCTTAGCCTGCTCTGCTATATACTGTCCCAAATCCCGTTTAAACTGTTCCCAGGCTTCCACATGCTCTGTAAAATACAGAGGGCATTTCTTTCCGCCTTCATCATAATGCCGCATCATATCCTCCGGCGTCAGCTTATATTCATCCAAAAGCCATGCGCACAGCCGGATTAGCGACTGGTAGGTTTCCTCTGTAAATTTTCCGTCATCCTGAAGGTAACAGCACTCTATCGAGATGGAATCATAATTCCGTCCCATCACCGCATAGCCGATCTCGTCAAGGGGAATACACTGTATGATTTCCCCGTCATAGCCTATGATAAAATGAGCGCTGGCCGAGGTCTCTCCCGTAGTACCCAGATTTTCAAAATAACTCCTGTTCTGAGCGGCGCTTGTCCCACGGTTTGCGGTATAGTGGACAAAAATATTGTTGACTTCCTCCAATGCCTCACCCGGCCTGGAATACTCGTTAACCGTCAAAAAGTCCTCCGTGATAAAGGGCTTTAACGTCCGTTCCTCTTCCTTGGGAATCTCCTGCTCTTTCGGGTTATGCCGAAAGGTTTCCACCACCCGGTCGGTCTTATCCGTCCCGGTGACAAGCCGTACCAATGCAAAAACCAGCAGCGCAATCATCCCTGCTAAAAAGAGTAATACCGTAAGCCTTGCCGCAAGCTGTTTCCTGCGTCTCCTCTTACGCCTGCGCAGCCGCTCCTGCCTTGCCCTTGCATCCGCCATCCTCTGCCGTCTTACCAAAGAGGGATCCTCATAGCTTCTTGGCGCCCTTGGCCTGGAGACCTCCTGTCGTGGCCTGGGCCTTGCCTGGGTCTTTCTGACCTGTGAACCTGGCGCCCTTCTGGCGTAGGAATCTGATTTCGGTCTGCGCTGGGGAGACCTCTGAGGCATGTCCTCCAATAGCATCTCCTGAGACATGTACTCCCGCGGCACTCTTCTTACCGCTTTGCCCTCTGTACCTCCGATTACCTGTAGATCAGACTTTTGTCTTGCTTCGGCACCTCTTTGCTGCCAGGAATCTTCTCTGGACAAATCAATCACATTTAGTTCCATCCCACCTCATCCTTTGTGTCTCGAATTCCGATTTTACTATATCAAATGAATCTCTAAAAATGCTTAAAAGAAAATTAATTTTTTCTTAATCTTGCCACAGGGCTGCCTCAAATAAGAGTTGAAAAAAATGACTGACGGTAGTATCTTAATCTTAAGTAGATGAGCTACCAGATTTTCAAATTAAGGAGTGTCCCATGACAGATGCTATTTCTGGAAAGACAGTACTGTTTATAACCACAAAGAATCTGGATTATATCCGGAATGTGCAGGAAATTGACCTGCTTAGGAAGCATGCCACCTCCTGCCGCGTAATCGGTTCCTATAGCAGCCGCTACCTTTTCAGAGTATTATCCGTATTTTTGCGGTTACTTTTTTGTTCTGTTTCAAAATATGACACTGTTTTTGTCGGTTTTTCCCCTCAGCTGATTCTTCCCTTCTTTCGGAGAAAATTCCGAAAAAAATATATTCTCATCGACTTTTTCATCTCCCTCTATGATACCTTCTGTCTGGATCGTCAAAAATTTAAGCCACACTCTGTCCCCGGGCATTTCCTTCATAAATTAGACAGTTATACCCTCGCCCTTGCGGACTGCGTTATCTGCGATACGATTACACATGGGCGGTATTTCGGGGAAGAATTTCGTTTGCCTTCCTCCCTGTTTCATCCTCTGTATTTACAGGCGGATCCTGAGATCTATTATCCTGTCTCCACCCCAAAGCCCAAAGAGCTTGAGGATAAAAATATTGTTCTCTATTTTGGCAGTATTCTTCCTTTACAGGGAACGGATACCGTCCTCAAGGCAATGTCATTTTTTACAGAAAAGAAAAACTTCTTTTTCTACTTTGTGGGCCCTATCAAAGACAAATCCCTGCAGGAACTTTGCCCAAAGTCCTCCAACATCCGGTATATTCCATGGCTTCCTCAAAAAGAGCTGGCACAATTGATCGGCCAATCTGATTTGTGCCTTGCAGGCCATTTCAGCAAAACCATTGAGAAAGCCAAACGGACAATCCCCGGAAAAGCCTATATTTACCGGGCAATGAAAAAGCCCATGATTCTGGGAGATAATCCCGCTAACCATGAGCTTTTTATCCCGGCTCCTGACACGATCTTTGTGGAAATGGGAAATCCCCGGGCTCTTGCCGATGCCATCACTGCCTTTTTTGAAAAATCATCTGCCTAATGCCGCTATGCTCTGGGCTTTATGCAGCAAATAGATTCCCCCCGCAGATCTCAGCCTCCCCATGAGAATCACGGCTTTCAATCTCCATTCCGCATTTTTCATCACAATACCGTGAAAGGCTGTATTATAAGGTTCTGTTCCCAATACCTCTTTTACATATTTCATCTTACCCAAAAGCCCCTTCTTATTCTGGGGATGGAAAAACATAAGCCGGCAGCAAATACTGAAGGATTTAACGATCCTGCAATAATACGCCTGGATGAATCTTTCCATTTCCTCTGTCTCCCACCCATCCTCCCGAAAGCTTTGGCGCATATAGTGTTCCAGATAAGCCCACACCTTCCGGTCTAAAGCAACCCTTTCTGGACTATAGCTGTTCGTGATCGACTCCGGTACATATCGGTAATGATAAATTTTTTCTTTATAGTACGCCACTTTTTCCGCTTTTCCAAAAGCAGCCATATTAAATACCATATCGTCTAATACCTTTAGCTGCGGCTGAAAACAGATTCCCTTCTCCTGCAAAAAATTTCTCCGGTACATCTTGTCCCAGGGCGCCGCAAGCGGAACCTTAGTGGCCATCCCGGCAGCCTGAAAATATAATACCCCTCTCTGCAATCTGCGGATAAGCTCTCTCTGCGTCCAAACCGCCTCCTGCGGAAAATGCTCCCATGCAGACTGCTTTTGCCCCGTATTCTTCCAGGCATCAAACATAATTATATCTGCATCCCTACTCTCCCTGGATTTCTCGAGCAGAATATCCACTGCTCCATCCGCCAGCCAGTCATCCGAATCTGCAAAATAAAGCCAATCCCCTTTTGCCAGGCGGATCCCCGTATTGCGCGCAATCGCAACGCCTTCATTCTCCTTATGGATGACCCGGACAAAGGAATATTTCCGGGCGCAGGAATCCGCAATCTTGCCGCTGCTGTCCGGTGAACCGTCATCTATAATCAATACCTCCACGGCTTCCTCATCCTTTATCCCCTTCAAAACACTGTGAAGACAACGTTTTAAATACCTTTCTACCTTATATACAGGTATGATGACCGAAAGCCTTGGATGTGCGCCGCTTCCTCTTTTCTCTTCCATACTTAAACCTTCAATGCCCTTTTCCAATAACGAACCGACCTTAACTCTTTAAAACAGGCTCTGTATTCCCGGCAACTCTTTTTATATTTTTTTTGCAGTAATACAAGAAGCCTGCCATATATTCTCAACATAACAGGTAGCTGCTTCACACTGCGCTTTGTAACAATTCCCTTTCCATCCGCATCATCAAACAGCAGCAGCCTTCCTGCCCGATACAGGGAAACCGGATGAACGTTCATGTAATAAGCCTGCAGCCGGTTATCCGGCGGTAGCAAATACCCGTTTAATGAAAGAATCTGTATCGCCAGGCCGCAAATTTCTCTGACAGAACCAAGATGGCTGATCTGATACTTAAATCCCTCCTGGGAACTTCTCTGGCCAGGCGCTTTCATGACCGCACTCCCCAGCAGATCTCCAATCTCCTGAAAGGAATAGCCCCTGCGCTGTATTTCCTGATGGTAGCCTGCGGCATCTACCTTGAGAAGCCACTTTGGCCCTTTGCAGAAATCTTCCACCGCCTGCGCAATCAAATACATATCCTTATAGCGGAACCGGGACATTGCCACCAAAAGTGCCGTTAGCACCTGCCGCCTCACCTTTCCAATGGAATAATGGGGGCAATGCAGGGCATTTACGATCAACATATTCCTCAGATTATAATATTCATTGGAGGAAACCCTTCTGTGTTCATTGGCCTCATGCCAGATGGCTATCCCATTTAAGGAAATGATATGCTTTGCATTGCGGAGACTGTATTCCACGTCATCCTCATGAATAAAGAAGGGAACCGGCAGATTGTCTGCCCTCACAATCTCTGCCGGGACACAGCAATACCACCATGCCGCATAATCCCGATCCTTCTCCTCCTCATTGCGAACCACCTCAGAAAAATTCCTCAGATCCACTCCCCGGCCTAAAAATTTGCATTTTCCTTCCTCCCAGCGAGCCCCGTTCTCGTGCTGTATATATTTCCTGTCCAGGCGAAGCATGGCGCCAGCAATAAATGCTCCGCTATACTCCTTCCTCAGAAAAGTAAGCATGGCATAAGTACGAACCAGACTTTCCGGCTCTATTTCCACATCGTCATCCATAAAGATCACATGGCTGATACCCAGGCTTTTCTTAAGCTTCAAAATCTCAATCAATCCTCTGGTAAATCCTCCTGTCCCTCCCAGGTTGAGGTTATGGACGATATGGACTCCCGAATCGGCGACGGACGCAATATCTATTGTGTTTCCATTGTCCGTAATAAAAATCTCCACCCGGCCGTATAATTCTGAATCAGGATCACCCAGGAAATTGTCTCTGAGAACCGACAGATTTCTTAACAGATATTTTTCTCTCTTAAAGGTACATATGTTTAAGGCCAGCTTCACTTCCTTGGAAGCTTCCTCCCGGCTTATATATCGGGCCCTTCTCAGGCTGGATCCTTCCGTGAGCGCCTTTAATGTAAAATATACAACGCCCCTCTGACAGTCAGGTACCTCCAGGGCCAGCTCCCTCCCGCCGGAGGTATGCAACGCTTTCTCCAATATTACGTGATGGATGGTCTCAGTATCAACGCAGTAGGCATTGATCATTTGTAACAAAAAATCACCCTTAAACGATAGACTGAGCAGGACGGCGTCCAAATCACAGTATCTCTTCCACTTATTTATGGAAAAAATATTGAAATATGTATCCGTAGCCAGCAAGGCACCCTCGCCAAAGACCAAGGCTTCTTCCCCTTTTTTTATGCTGCCGGTCTGTCTGGTGTATAGCGGCGAAATTTCCGTTTCTTCCCAATTAATCAATATGTTTTGTAAAATCAAAGTTTTTGACCTCTGCTTCCTTTTGCTTGTCAAAGCGACCTACTTCATTTCTTTGGCAGTGCTGTTTATTTTCTTTAAATTGTATCTTCCGAAATACAGGGATCTATTATAACGGCTCTGTTATTGTCAAATGCAACTATCTCTCATGTACAAAAGACAAATCCGGCACATAATCATCATCGCATTCATTAAACACACTTTTCATCTTAATAATTGGCTGCATAACCGTTTCTACATCCAAAAACATCGACTCATTAGCTCCCCTACCCCGGCTTCTCTCAATTTGAATGCAAAATTTATTCTCAGCAACCTTGTCAAATATCATTTTACTTATATTTCTCATTACCTTAGCCCTTCCTGATGTATTTCAATAATTACTTATTACTTATAAATTTAACATATTTTTCATAGATACGGAAAAAATCATAGTCCGGTGCGAACTCTTCTGCTACCTGGCAAATCTCTGCAATAACCACGATATCCTCTTCCAATTCCTCTGCAATAGCCTCCACAGTTTTACCTTTAGTAAGTTTTTTGCAGACTGACTTGATTAAATATATTTTTTCTCCCTCTGCTCTTCCTTCTTCTCTTCCTTCTTCTCTTCCCTCTGCCTTCCCTTCTGCTTTTCCTTCCTCCCTGGCATAGGCCAGCTCTTCCCACTTCTGCATATACTTCACTCCCATCTTCTCAGACGCCTTGATCTTTTTTACGTTCTTATGGAGTAACTTAAGTCTCGTACTGTCCGAAGATTGCGACACTACATCCGTAGATTCCGTAATATATTTCATCAAATCCAAAAACTCCTGTGAGAAATCCTCTCCGTTGGTTCCTTCCGTGTTGATAAAAACCCTGATGGCTCCGTCGTTTATCCTCAGCTCCGGGCACTCCCGGCAGGTTCCTTCAAAAGTATAGCGGTAAAGGCCTTTTCCGAAAATATCAAAGGGCGCTATCAATATAAAGCAACTATTATTCAGGAGATTAAAATTCGTCGTCCCTGGCTCAAGCAACGATACGTCCAATTGCGCCTGATACAGGCGGCTACGCTTTCTTAGGTTTCCGGTATTAGTCTTCTGCATTTCTGTATAGTAGACTTTTTTGCTCCGGTCCATACTCACCACATCCAGCCGCACCTGGCGTAGCTGGGGCGATACTCTCAGCTCCTTCTCTGTCTCCGGCTTGGTGAGAAGGTGGATCTCATTTTCCAGCAAGATACTGATCAATGCCTCATAGGACTCCGTGTCCTCCATAACCTCATCAAATAGAAACTTGTCCACCAGATTTAAATCCTGAAGCTTCGTGACCACATTGTTTCCCATACATTTTCCTCCTTTTCCTTTGCTTGCAGGATATTTCCTTTTTCGTAGAAAATTTTTCAGATAAAAATCTACTATAGGAAAATGCAGGGACAGACTTTTATCGACGCGCCTGAATGAACATTGTCTGTTCTTCCCTGTTTCCTGCTGTATTTGTGTTGTTTGGATTTAAAAGCAGGATTTCAAGAAATTGAGAACAGACTGTTCTTTCAGACGCGACAGTATATGTGGTTACTGCCGGAAGAAATCGTTTGCTTTGTAAGGTATTGTAACATAGTGTGATTGGTATATCAATAATTATTTTGTCGTTCCTTCAATAAATCTTTTTATCATAAGTCCTTACGATTATCTCCCCATAGTTTATACTCGCTCAGCCTGAACTCTTCAAAATGTCCCGGATAGACCATCATATCCTGCGGTAATTGCCATAGCCATGGTTTACTGACCTCATTCCAAAGCTTTTCGCTCCCTCCTGGCAACCTTAGTCCCGTTTCGTAGTCTCTGAAAAGAGAATCCCCGGCAAAAAGTAATTTCCCATCAATCACTAATGCGCTGGAACCAGCAGAGTGTCCCGGCAATTCTTTAAACAGAAATTCATGTTCAATCCATTTGGTTATATATTGATCCTCAAAAGTCCGCTCTGCAGTGCATACATAATCTGAAGTGTGAGCCTCTTCTTCTACTGCCTGCCACGTTTGCAGGAAACAGAAAATATCAAAATAATGGGACATATTCTTTTTACTGTCGGCAATATTCTGCGCACATTTCCTACTGCAAAACAATTCCACGCCAGTCCGCTCTTTCCACCAGTTTACCCCACTAATATGGTCATAGTGCTCATGGGTAAGGTATATGTAATCTAACTTAATATTATATTGCCTGATATACTGGTATGTATCTTCTGAAATACAGGGATCTATCATAATGGCTCTGTCGTTGTCCATCAGCAGATACATGTTGGATTGGAGATATTTACTGACAATTCTTTTGATAACCATTTTTGTGTCCTTTCATAAATATCAAACACATCATCCATTAACAAATCCACACCATTTTTCATATATTTGAGAATAGTCATAATCCGTTGCAGAGTCTTCTGCCGCTTTACAAATTTCCGCAATGACCTCTGCATCTTCTTCCAATTCCTCAGCAATGACTTCCACGGTTTTGCCCTTGGTAAGTTTTTTGCAGACTGACTTGATTAAATATATTTTCTCACCTTTCGCCTCTCCTTCGACAAGTCCTTCTACCCGTCCTTCTACTTTTCCTTCCTCTCTGGCATAGGCCAGTTCTTCCCACTTCTGCATATACTTCACTCCCATCTTCTCAGACGCCTTGATCTTTCTTACGTTCTTATGAATTAGCTTAAGCCTCGTACTGTCCGAGGATTGCGAGACTACATCCGTAGATTCCGTAACATATTTCATCAAATCCAAAAATTCCTGTGAGAAATCCTCCCCATTGGTTCCTTCCGTGTTAATAAAAATCCTGATCGCACCGTCGTTTATCCT
Organism: uncultured Lachnospiraceae bacterium; assembly: GCA_949949005.1. GTDB lineage: Bacteria > Bacillota > Clostridia > Lachnospirales > Lachnospiraceae > Suilimivivens. The sequence goes on along the minus strand of CATLHM010000003.1, from coordinate 123,306 downwards.
AAGCTCCGGACATTCCCGGCAGGTTCCTTCAAAGGTATAGCGGTAAAGCCCTTTCCCGAAAATATCGAAGGGTGCTATCAATATAAAGCAACTGTTGTTCAGGAGATTAAAATTCGTCGTCCCCGGCTCCAGTAGTGATACATCCAACTGTGCCTGATATAGGCGGCTACGCTTTCTTAGGTTTCCGGTATCAGTCTTCTGCATTTCTGTATAGTAGACTTTTTTGCTCCGATCCATACTCACCACATCCAGGCGCACCTGGCGTAGCTGGGGCGAAACTCGCAGCTCCTTCTCTGTCTCCGGTTTAGTGAGAAGATGAATCTCATTTTCCAGAAGAATACTAATCAGGGCCTCATAGGACTCCGTGTCCTCCATAACCTCATCAAATAGAAACTTGTCCACCAGATTTAAATCCTGAAGCTTCGTGACCACATTGTTTCCCATACATTTTCCTCCTTTGCCTTTGTGTGCAGGATATTTCCTTTTTTCGTAGAAATTTTTTCATTGCAAATTTTCTATAGGAAAATGCAAGGACAGACTTTTATTGACACGCCTGAATGAACATTGTCTGTTCTTCCCCGTTTCCTGCTGTATTTGTGTTGTTTGGATTTAAAAGCAGGATTTCAAGAAATAGAGAACAGACTGTTCTTTCAGACGCGGCAGTGTATGTGGTTATTGCCGGAAGAAATCGTTTGCTTTGTAAGGTATTGTAACATAGTGTGATTGTCATTTTCAATAGGTAATGTCTTTAATTTCATGTCTCTGAACTCATCCTAATTCCAGAGATCGGGTATGGAAAGATTCCACGAAGCCAAACAAATACTGGATTTTTAGGCAGTTAAAATGAGTAAGAATCCCTACAGGAGGAAAACATAAAACACAAAATTATTTACCCCATATTTATTATCCCAGTTTCATAGCAATTAAAATTTCATACTCTTTGTATAAATATATTTTGAATAACTTGCACCTCTTCTCTTCATATCACACAATATATTTCACAACATTCTCTTTTTTCTTTAGTACCATCCCATCCGTTATCGGATAGCCAAGCGCTACCACCGCCCATACAATATGATTCTCTGGCAATTCAAAATCATCCAATACTTTTTTTACTGGTTCTACATGCCGCAAAGTCATCAATGGATTTAACCACACTGATCCCACACCATACGACCAAGCCGCGAGCATGATGTTCTCTGCTGCACAAGACGCGTCCTGACAACCATCCTGATTTCTTTCATCATTTGAAATCAAAATAAGTACATTGGGATTTTCCCACCCATAAAAATAGACCTTTTTACTTTCCGCTGCCATTTTCGTATTCTCTTTTAAAAGCCAAATTTCTTCCTGCCCTGTTATAACGGTGAACTTCCAACTCTGCATATTATGCCCACTTGGAGCATAATAGCCCGCTTTTAAAATCATCTCCAAAATTGGTTGTGGTATTTTCTGTTCACTAAATTTTCGAATACTTCTCCTTGATAAAATTACCTGCATAACTGGATTCATTAAATCTAAGCACTCTCTATTATCCCATATCTCTCGTAGCTTATTTCGATCAATCTTCTGCATTTTATTCCGTGGAATTGCGTCAACAACTACAAATCGTTTAGGAACTTTATACTTTTCCATATTTTCCGATAGATACTTTATCAAATTTTTTTCTGCATAACCATTTTTTACATCTATAAACAGCACAGGAATTTGTCCAAGAATTCTATCCGGATCTTCTACACCAATACAAGCACATTCACGAATATATTCATACTGTCCTGAAATTTCTTCCACCTCAATTGGAGAAACATTTTCTCCACCAACTTTGATAATATCATCCGCTCGCCCCATCATATAAATATAGTTATCTTCGTCCATATATACCATATCCCCGGTAAGAAGCCAACCATTTACTAGTGTAGTTTCTGTCTGTTCTGGACTATTCCAATAACCTATCATTTGCATATCACCCTTTAATGCCATTCTACCTGGATGTGCAGCATCACTCTTAATTGCATTTCCTTCCTCATCAATAACTTTAACCTGAACGTAAGGAAGCGCTTTCCCCAGAGTACCAATTTTCATTGAGTCATTGGCCACCTCCGACACATTACAAAAAATTGCGCCACCAGATTCTGAACTCCCCCATGTATTATAAATTTGTACTTCTGGTAACAGCGTAGTAATTTCTTTTCTTTGTCGAATACTAAGAGAACCTGCACTAAATTCAATAAAGCGCATCTTCCCTAGTACGTTTACAAAAGCATCCTGCATCTGAGATTTCATAATCTCATAAGAAGTCGGTACTGCCGCCAAAGCAGTACACTCAAAATTAACAACATTATTTTCTACTTCTTTTGCAAATGTAAAACCATTTTGAAGTATTACAGTAGCCCCCTGATAAAGTACCGCTCTGAGAACCCGAAGTGCGAAAGAATGGTTAAGAGGTAAAGGTAACAAAAGTCTCTCCTCTTTTGTAATACCTATACCTTCGATTGTGTTCAAAAAAATATTACACACTGATTTATAGGATAATATAACACCTTTGGGTTTACCTGTAGTACCTGTCGTAAACAATAATTCTGAAATTTCGTCCTCTTTTGGAAATATTCTCGTCGACTGTATAGCTGCATATAAATCTATTGAAGCATCTTGACTCCATGTAATTGCTTTCTGGTAATATTCACGTAAAGACAATACACAACAATTTTCAGCATATTCTTTCATTGGTTTATCGGTTAATAACATCTTTGCTCTAGCTTCTTTATAAATATACGCAATATTTTCAGGAGCGGCGTTCTTATCAACAAACACAGCAATTGCACCACATGCCTGGATTGCCATATAGGTTACTATCATCTCTGGTTTAGATACCGCAGAAAAGCAAACTCTGTCTCTCTGCATTAAACCAAAGTCTTTCAAAAACTTTGTCATACCAGCAATTCTAGCACATAATTCCCAATAAGTAAGATGTTCTTTTTTGTAAATAACAGCTTGCTTTTCAGGATATGCCTTTGACAAGTCTATCAAGCGATTTAAAAGAATTTTCATTACAATTATCTCCTCAGTTACACTTCAGCAAATGTTTACTTACATTTTCTTAATATTAAACAAGCATCAATGGGCAATTTCTTTATCATAGCTTGCTCAATCGTTCTTCCATTTGCAATAATGTATTCTTCCTCTACAATTTCAAACCCCGCCTCTGATACAATGTCCTTTACATGATCTATACTATGGAATAAAAAAATATGTGCTGGTGAAGGTGCATTAATGGGAAAAAGGGCATATACTCTTCCTTCTGAAGTCAGCATACGATAAATACTTTTTAACATACTGATCGGATCTTCGATATGCTCTAAAACCTCCTGGATCACTATAAAATCATATTTCTCTTCATCACAAAGCAAAGTAGCATCCTGACATATTAAATGATATTTCCTCATACTTTCTTTAACCATATAATATTGTAAATAATCTCGTGTCATTGCAATTGCGGTTTCTGATACATCAACAGCATCATATTCTAGAAACTTCTGTTGATTATATGCTTCAAGAAAGTATTTCCCATGACCAGGACCAATTTCAAGGTAGTGTTTTCCAGATATATGGCATATCAATTTTTCAAAGAAACGATGGATTTTTAAAACTGTCATCCAAAGGAACTCCGCTACCGATAATCCCAGCATATATAACTTCATTCGTTCTTCGTCTGCATATATATAAGTATCTACGTCTGCGAAACTATGACAGCGATAATCGTTATGCTCCTTAAAGTATTTCGTTTCCTCCATAACACTGTTTGTATAAAAAACATAACCATCAACAACTTCTTCCATGGAGTACTTATCAATGAGATATTGCAATTCCATCTCAAATCGAATTTTTTCTTCTTCTGTCCATTCTCCCATAACTTTCTTTATCGAAAAAACCTGTCCAGGGAGTTGATGTAAAACATTATTAATCAGTAAGTCTATCAAAGATTGTTCTTTCATTTTTCTTTTTCTACTGTTCTATATATATACTCATCTATCACTTCAACCACTTTTGCCCCCAAATGATGATGCAAATTAATAGAAGCAATATTAGCAGACGAAATATATCCACAGTATTTTGTATAACCTCCATTTTCCGATAAAACCATTCTATTTAACAGCTCATTATAATGGAAACGCTATCATTTTCCCCTTTATACCTGATTTTGTAACACCCAACATAATTTGAAAACAATTATTCTCTCTGTTAGGATGTAAATCAATAATTATATATCCCAACAACTCCTTATCTTTATGTGCAGAGAATACAGGCATCCCCTGCTCTCTGCACCGATTGATATAGGATTCCTTTACATACTTCGCCTTGCTTTGATCAAATTGCTGTTCAAGATGGAAACGTCTATCTGCTTCGAAAGAATCATAAGCTAACTTATATAAATCTTCTGTATATTCATAACTCATTTTAAAAAAAATTCCTGGCAAATCTATTTTTACCTTATTACGTTCTTTTTCGGTAGCCTTTAAAACAATCTCCATAAAAAGAAATCGCTCATGAAACTCATACTTTTGTTTCAATAAATCTATCACTCGATCTGTATCGCGACTTTCAACCTGTTGAATAATATATTCCGTACTATCTAATAAAGAACTCTCTTCAGTTGAATATTTTTTCAGGAATTGCCCATGAAACTTTAACATTTCCATATTGTTGCCTTTCCTATTTTTGCAATTTTTCTACCATTCTTGCCATTCCTACAACAGAATTAAAATTTTCTTCAATAATTTCTTCATAAGGAATTGTAATTCCAAATTCCATAATTAATGCTGCAATAATACCCGTAATTGTTAATGAATCCAGAATACCATCATCAACCAATGCCTCTGAAGCCGAAAAATCAATTTCTGGATATTCTTTGGATAGCAAAGTTAATATTTTCTCTTCCACAACTACTCCCTCTAAGCTCTCTTATAAAATGTCTACTGCATCAGATCCAAAAGATCCTGCACTGTTTTTAGTTTCCTCATATCAGCCCCACTGACTTTTTTGCCAAAATCATCCTCCAGCATAATAACTACACCCAAACTTGTCAGTGAATTATATTCCTCCACATCATCAAGTACCATCTCAGGTTTTAATGTCCCTTCTTCCGCTTCAATTGTTTCCTCCAATAAAGCTAATTTTTCCTCTAAAGTCATTTTTCTTCCTCCTTTTATTTTTAATGGATTTTTCCATTATTAACAGATTAATTTGACAAGTAACCACCATCTACAGGTAGACAAACTCCTGTTATTAGCCTTGCGGCAGGGCTAATTAGAAAGGCTACAGCATTTGCCACATCCTCTGGTACTCCAATCCCCAGATATTGTCTTTTTAATTTATTTGTTGCGCCACTTTTTCCAACTCCATTCGCATATTTTTCATACATTTCGGTTCTAATAGCAGCAGGTGCCACTGAATTAATACAAATCCCTTTTTCTGCGAGCTCTACCGCCATACTTCTTATAGCTCCATTCATACCGGCCTTTGATGCCGAATATGCCGTATGTGCCTTTCCACCTCTCAACGATGATGTTGAGGATATTCCCACAATTCGCATCCCCATATTGTAATTTCCTTTTTTGGTCACACACCTAACCATTTCTATAAACCCTTGTAAATTCACTTGGAGGACTTCAGTCACAGCAGATATATTACTCATACTTAAAGGTCTATCACTCGTTATACCTACGCAATAAACCATTCCATCTAATGAACCAATTTTATTAACAATCTCTTTTATAAATTTTTCTATCTGATCTAACTCCTTTATATCAATACAAACATATTGGTGATCGACTTCACCCTCCAGCTTTTGCAAAACATTTTTTAATTTTTCTTCATTTCTGGATGCAAGAACAATCTGTGCCCCTAATCTACTAAGAGTAATCGCTATCTGTTCCCCAATTCCTTGTGACGCCCCTACTACCAAGATCTTCTTATCTTTTAAATCAACCAAATTAAACATATACCATCTCCCTTTATAATTCTCCTAACTGAATCTTTCCTTCTTTAAAATAATCATCCGTTTCAATAATAGGGAATATATTTTCTGCACTGACTTGCAAAGAAGTTACCCCCCAAGCTAGCCCAATTCCAAAGCCACTTGCCAATATTCTAAACTCTCCCTGCTTATCCCCATAATAATCACATAATGTAAGAGGGATAGAGGCTGTTGACGTGTTACCATATCTGTCTATACTGATAAGTAATTTGTCCCTGCCAAATTTAATTTGGTCTGCCACCCGATTCATGATAAAAAGATTCGCTTGATGCAAACAAAGGGCATCATAATCTTCACATCTGGTTTTTGTATACGCAAAATAATCCTTAATAGCCCGAGGTACCTCCTGAATAGCAAATGTAAATACCTTCATTCCATCCATATGTGAGTGGTATAGGGTTCTTTCCACACCATCTGCATAATGAAATACATCATGGGATGCATCCGGATACCGTGCTCCACCTGCTGGTATTATAAGTGTCCTATACCCGCTTCCATCTGCCTCCAATAAAGTCACCCTCGGTTCGCTACTCTTTTCTTTTTTCAATAAAATAGCCGCTCCGGCATCCCCTATTAATACCACGGTAGACCTGTCATTTTCACACATCTGTTTACTGGCTGTATCCGATACGATCAATAAAGCATATTCCATATCCATACTCTGCATCATTGCTCCTATCGTCTGTAATCCATACACAAATCCGGAACACCCCGCGTACATGTCCACACAAGCACATTCTTTTGGCAACCCCATTCTATAATGCAATATACTAGAATTACCCGGCTTTTTATAATCAGGAGCCTGCGTGGCAAATACCAATAAACCAAGATTTTTACTATCAAAGCCAAGTTTCTCAAATAAATAATGTGCAGCAGCATATCCCAAATCACTAGCTGTCTGCCATTCCTTTGTCTTGTACAATGACTTTATCCCAGAAGATTTCACGAATTTATCCATATATTCTTTTCCGAATTGATCATAAAAATCTGTATAGTTTATTTTGTTTTTTGGTACTGCTGTAGCAATTCCTTCGATCTTTATATCACTTACATGAAAATATGACATATCTGCTCTCCTCTACATTTGATTACATGTAAAACCAACATGAGTAAAGTTTGCCCTCCGCTTCTCCCTTCATTATTCCAAAATTAGAATTCGTATATATCCAAATTTCCTATAATTGATCATTAATATTATATCCATCAGCGAAGTACTCATCAGTATGAACAAGTGAAATAATATCTGATGTTTTTAGTTTTATAGCAACTGTTCCCCACGAGAGCCCCACTCCAAATCCACAACATAAGGCATTAATCTTTCTATTTTCTTCGTTATACCCCCCCCCATAAGTTTTAACAAGGGTTATAGGAATACTTGCTGAAGATGTATTTCCAAACTTGTCTAAAGAAATAAGCAGTTTTTCAATGGGGAATCCCGTCTTTTTGGCAATTCTTTTCATTATCATCAAATTAGCCTGATGTAATACCAAGCAATCATAATTCTCCGGGGATGTCCCCATTTTCTCCATGTATTCATTAATCTGCTTTGGAACATCATTCGTAGCAAAAGTAAATACACCTATATCATCCATATTACTACTATTAAGCAACTCTTCAGGTTCATCCGGATTTCTCCATTCCCCATAAGGCGAGATAATTGCTTTATACCCTTCTCCTTCAGTATTCAACGCATAATGCATTTCACCGCTTTGTGCTTTTCTCAAGAGTGTAGCAGTACCTGCATCTCCAAACAATAAAGAAGAGGAATGATTCGTTTTTTGACGTTTATGTATTGTCCTTTCTCTTGCCGATGTATCCCCTGCTAAAAGAATTCCATATTTTGCTTCTGAAGTTTGCATCAATGAAGAAACAATATTTAATCCATATACATACCCAGAACACCCTAGGTTAACATCAAAAGCAATTAAATTTTCATCCAATCCCAGCCGATGCTGTAATACGCATGCTGTAGCAGGTACTCTATAATCCGCTGTTTGCGATACAAACACCAAAACCCCAATTTCCTTTCTATCTATCTTCTTAAGTTCTAGTAATTCTTTTGCGGCAGCATAACAAAAATCAGCTGTGGTCTGCCTGGGAGAAGCAGAATACCGTCCTTCAACACCTGTCTTTTTAATGAATCCCTCAACGAACTTAGGATCTTCATCGCATATTTCTTTTAATGAATTCCACTTTTCAGCTACAGCTGCCGCAATTCCGATGACCTCAATATTATTAATTTTACTATACATTTTCTTTCTCCTTATGATGATGTTGTTCCGCCGTCAACCGGAAATGTAATACCTGTTATAAACTGAGCCGCTGGGCTCAGTAAAAAGGCAATTGCATTCGCCACATCCTCTGACTGGACTATCCCTAGATATTGCCTTTTTAGCAAATCACGGTTACTATCAGATTCTTCTCCATGCACTCTTATATATCCATCATACATATTAGTATTAACCATTGCAGGGGCAACAGTATTAATACAAATTCCTTTTATTGCAAGTTCCTTCGCCATGCATCTGACTGCTCCATCCATTGCAGCTTTTGAAGCGGAATAGATCATTTTCGCTTTATCCCCCCGCAATGACGCAACAGAAGAAATCCCTACTATACGCATACCTTTATTAAATCTACCTGATTTCGATATCTGTCTTACCATTTCCACAAAAGCAAAAAAATTAATATTAAAAGTCTTCTTTACTTTTTCGGGTGTTGACTGCAACAAAGGTATAGAAGGCGCTATTCCAGCTGTATACACTAATCCATCTAACCTCCCATTTTTCTCCACAATGGCTTTAATGAGTGATTCTATATTATTGATTTCATTCAGGTCATTGACATAAAACGTGTGTCCTTCTCCTGCCAGTTTCCTAATTACTTCTTCTAATTTATTCTCCCTTCTTGCAATCAAAATCACCTTTGCACCCAATTCGCTTAGTACAATAGCTGTCCTTTCTCCTATCCCAGAAGAAGCTCCGGCTACTATAATTTTTTTCTCTGTCAAATCTATAACCGTTCTCATTATTTCTGTCCCCTACTTCTTTAATTCTTGTAAAGTTTGGTTAAAAGACCCCATATCCCCAACATGCAAAACATTCACATCTTTTAAGTTCTTTTTGACTAATCCTGACAGTACCTTCCCCGGCCCACATTCTATAAAAGTGTCTATTCCATCGTCTTTCATGTTATTTAGAGTTCTCACCCATTGAACAGCATTTGATAATTGCAACGCCAAAAATTCTTCTATGTTATCAGAATCAACTAACTTTTTCCCATTATAATTCATATAAACAGGTATTTGAGGATAATCAAATGTACATTCGGATAATCGATCTCCCAATTGCTTTGCTGCATCCTTCATAAGCGTACAATGAGATGGCACACTTACCGGTAAGCGCATCGCCCTAATTCTTTTTTCTTTAGTAATGTTAAGTATTTCCTCTATGCCCTCTATCGTGCCTGCCAGAACAATCTGTTGTGGACTATTATAGTTCGCAATTGCCAGCTTTTCATGTCCTATCTCTTCACATATATTTTCCAGCCATGATTGCTCTGCACCTATAACCGCAACCATACCGCCCTGCCCTTCCGGAACTGCCTCCTGCATGATATCCGCCCTATACTGAATGAGTGGGAAAACATCTTCCCTCGAGATAACTCCCGCCACAGTAAGCGCTGCATATTCCCCGAGAGAAAAGCCAGCCACCGCCTCAGGTATCACATTATGTGCCAATAATAAATCTGCTGCCGCAAGCTCTGTCGCCAATAAACATGGCTGTGTATTATGTGTAAGACTCAATTCTTCCTGTGTCCCGTTAAAGCAAACTCCCGTAATACTGCGCTTGAGGATTATATCTGCTCTATCCATAGCATTAGATACTTCCTTGTAAGTATCATATAAGTCTTTAAACATTCCTACAGTCTGTGCTCCTTGCCCTGGAAAAATAAATGCGATCTTCATTGTGTCCCCCTCTCACTACAATGGAATATTTCCGTGCCTTTTCTGCGTTTTCCCTCTTTGTTTTGTCTGTAACATTTGTAAAGCAGTACAAAGCTTACTACGTGTCTCTTCAGGAAAAATCACTTCATCCACATATCCTTTTGATGCTGCCGAATATGGGTTCATAAATTTGGCCGAATATTCTTCTATTTTGTCCTTTCTCAACTGCTCAGGATCAGGCGCCCCTTCAATCTCATGCCTAAATAAAATATCTACAGCTCCTTCCGCCCCCATTACAGCCAGCTCAGCAATTGGCCACGCAAAAACTCTGTCAGCTCCAATTCCTTTACTATTCATCGCAATATATGCCCCACCATACGCTTTCCGCATTATCAAAGTAACTTTAGGAACTCTTGCTTCCGCATAAGCATACAACAATTTAGCCCCACGCCGGATAATTCCGCTTTGTTCCTGCTCTCTTCCTGGGAAAAAACCTGGTACATCCACGAGAGAAATAATCGGAATATTAAAGCAATCACAAGTACGGATAAATCTTGCCGCCTTCTCTGCTGACATGCAATCTAATGAGCCCCCCATATGTAATGGCTGGTTTGCCACAATGCCTATAACATCTCCGTCCAGCCGTGCAAATCCTACTACTATATTCTGCGCATATTCACTTTGTATTTCCAATAAAGAACTATCATCTATAAAAGTGTTGATAATTGCTTTAACATCATATATTTTTCTTCCATTATCAGGGATTTTTTGCTCTATCTCTCCGCATAAATCAATCGCCTTTGCTTCCTCCCTGGGAGGTTTTTCGCCTGCGTTTTGCGGCAGATATGATAACAGCGTTTTTACGCCATCCAGCGTACTATAGTCATTCTCAAATACAAAATGAACTACACCTGTCTTTGTTTCATGTATCTGTGCTCCGCCAAGCTCTTCTGCTGTTACCTTTTCGCCAATTACTTCCTTTACTACTCCGGGGCCTGTTATAAACATTTTACTTGTGCTCTCCGTCATCAATATATAGTCACACAAGGCAGGCGAATAGCTGGCCCCACCGGCGCATGGGCCTAATATTGCAGCTATCTGTGGAATCACACCAGAACATTTCACATTATTGGCAAATACCTTTCCCAATGTTGAAAGCGCACATACTCCCTCTTCAATCCTTCCTCCCCCGCTGTCATTAAGAAAGATAATCGGTGATTTCATCTGGTATGCCATATCCTGTATATGGCATATTTTATCCGTATGGGCCTGTCCAAATGTACCGCCTATAACCGTAAAATCCTGAGCTGCTACAAACACTTGTCTGCCATTAATCATTCCATAACCTGTTACAACTCCATCCCCAAGCCGTTTTTTGCTTTGCATGCCAAAGTCCACAGACTGACTCTCTACATATACATCAATTTCTGAAAAAGAACCTTTATCAAACAAATACTCAATTCTCTCTCTTGCAGTCAATTTATTTGCCCCATGCTGCCTGGCTATTTTCTTTTCTCCACCGCCTGTATATATTTCATCCCTTTTCTTCTGTAACTGCTCTCTATGCTTTGGATCCCATCCTGTTTGTATCTTCCCATACATGTTCTTGTACTCCTAATTTCCCTCTTGCCTATGATACGCCAACCTACTTTATGTTGCATAAATATCAACCTGATACTACAGAAGTCACTCAATATTGCGCATACCGGAAACTTGCCGCATCATATCCCGGCCCATACGCTCCGTATATAAGTATGAAAAAAATAAACGCATAATAAAAGAGCCACCGAAACACAATATTTTGCTTGCTTATCCATTCCCGCACAGATTTCCCTGTTTCTTTATATATGTCTACTAATAAAACAATTATTAATCCTAATATAACAACATTCCACTCTTTCGCGGTAATTCCCAGTTTACTCAAAGAACCGTCAAATAGTATCCATGGATTCCAAACTGAAAACAAACTTTTGAGCCGAAGTAGAACATCTTGTGGCCCTCTGCAATTCGACATAACCTCAGGCACAGAAATAATAAGATATGTCCTGACCATGCGGAATAGCTTCCAACTGGAACATTCGGTATTAATGCGGAGCTTTTTGCTCAGCCGCTCTATCTTCTCTTCCAGCATAAACCCGAACCCAACCATAAGGCCATGGTATATTCCCCCCACCAATGCCGTAAATGTCGCGCCATGCCATATGGAATTAATGATCCGAACAATTATCAAAACCAGGAACGTTGGCAATTTTTTCCCAATATCATCCCCAAATATTTGCCTACATTTTTTTCGCAATGAATTAAGCGGTTTCGACGTCGTCAAAGGATAAAAGATATAATCTCTCCACCAGTTGTTCAAAGTGATATGCCAACGATACCAAAACTCTCCAACTGTTTCCGCAAAAAAAGGTTGCGTGAAATTCTCTGGCAAGATAATACCGAATAACTGCGCCGCCCCCCTGGCAATATCAATCCCCGCCGAAAAATCCATATACAGCTTCAGCCATCCCAGCAAAGTTGCAAATATAATATAGAGCCCCTGATACTGGGTGGTATCTTTCATAATAGTACTGGCTACTATTTCCAGACGTACTCCAATGACAAACTTTTGAAAATACCCCCACAGCATTAACAACAATGCATCCTTTATATTTTCATAGTCAAATGAATGCTCCTCATATAACTGAGTATTCAACTCGTTATATCTACTGATCGGGCCTTGTACTAATTGTGGGAAAAACGATATAAACAAAGCATATTTTGCATAATTAGTTTCCGGTTGATATTTTCTCCTATAAATATCAATCAGATACGCAACTGCCTGAAAAGTGTAATAAGAAATACCAAGCGGAACTACCACGGAAACACCATTGAATATATTGCTCACATGAAAGATCTCTGCAAAAAGCTGCCCGATTCCTTCTATAATTTTAAAAGCTCTCAATACAATTAATATGCCAAAGCAAATAGATACAACTATTATCAAAAGGCCTTTTTTCCTGGCATTGTATTTCTCTTTGACGGCCTTCTTTTCCTGCTTGGTCATCGTCGGGTTTCGCTCCAGGCAGGCGCTATGTTCCTCATTCACCTTGCCAAAATAGATGGCGGTTATATAAGTCAATGTTATGGTCACCACTATAAAAATGAATGTCTTATACCCTGCAAATAAATAGAATATTATACTTCCCACCAACAGGATACGCCATTGCAATTTCTTAGGAACTGCATAGTAAGCTAGAACCAAAACCAATAAAAATATTCCAAAAGATATTGACAAAAAAGACATTCCCGTTAAACCCGCCATTTCTTCTTATTATGATTCCAACAGCCAAAAATCCGTATATCGATCCACCCAATGATATCCAAGCGCAAAATGGAATCTAATAGACTGTACATTTGTTTCTGAAATCATTCCTGTTAATTTTTTTATTTTACGTTCCTGCAAATGTTCCGCTAAAAGCTTGCACTGGATAAGAGAGATTCCACAACTTTTTCTATATTCCTCTAATATCCCCTTCCACCCCTGATTTCCCCAGCTATCGACTGCGCATACTTCACCTTCCTGATTCACGATGCAAATTACTTTTCCTGATTCACACATCTCAGAATCTGTTATATATTGCATTTCATAAAAAGGGATTGTTTCCATATGCTTTTGGAATTCTCTGATCTTGGGGCACATTTCCTTCGTCGGTTTCATCACTTTCAGCCCAGCTTCTAAAAAAAGCTTTTCCGCCGGGGGCAAGAATTTCCTTAACTGCTTTTGGAATACTTCCCAGTCCGCCTCAATATGCCGCATCCTGTCTCCTTGATTAAATCCCGCTCCCAAAAGCGCTTCTTCTGCCTTTAAAAGTTTTTCGCTTTTTTCCGCCCCTCTGTAAATATTGGCAACCGCACATACTTTATCTTTTTTATAAACCAAGAAAGGATAATTTTGATTCCAATAATAATAGATTCGATAATGAGTCATCTCATCAGAATAAATCAACAACTCCCCTACATATTTTTCATAATAGAGTCGCCCCTGACTTATATATCTTTCTACCTCCTCTGGATATAAATAGCAGTTCGTAAGTGTTGGTTTAAACTCTTTTCTCACCCCATTCACGAGATTATTATATTCTTCAACATTCTGAAACTTGTCCATGTTCTACACGTACCTCTATGCTTATTCGCAGGATTCAATCAGCTTTTGAATTGCTTCTACTGAATCAAAATTTTCTGCCACAATCTCTTCCACCGGTATATCAATATCAAGCTGGTCGTTCAGCTCTGAAACTAACGAAATAATATCAAAAGAATCCAGATCGTGGCTTGTGGCCAAATCTGTCCTTCCCTCAAACTCTAACCCCGGCTTCACTTCCTTTAAAATTCTCATTAATTCTTCCATTTTTACGCTCTCCTTTTCTTTCAATCATGTAGATAGTATTCTTGTTTTTTAAATAAGTTCTTTTAGCTTTACTCTGTCTATTTTTCCATTTGCATTTAAAGGCATGTGCTCCACATATACCACCCTTCCTGGCAGCATATACTCTGGTACTAATGTTTCCAGTCTTTTCTTCACCTCCTCTAATTCGATTTTGTCCTCTAGGAAAAGTACTATTTTATTTCGTTTATCATCATATAAGCAACAGTTTACAGATATCCCCGACAATGAAGATACTGCCATCTCTATCTCTCCAAGCTCTATCCGATGCCCCATATGCTTAATCTGAAAATCTTTTCTTCCTAAATAAATAAGCTCTCCATACTCATTATATTTCGCCAGATCCCCCGTCCGATATATTCTTTCTGGATATTCATTGTTAAGAGGGTTCTGAACAAACACCTCTTTAGTTTTTTCCGGACTTTTATAATATCCCATAGACAGGGATGTGCCTCTGACACAAAGTTCTCCGATTTCTCCAGTTTTTACAGGTTTATTATCGTTATTTAATACTAATATATCTGTGTTGTCCATTGCCTTACCAATAGGTAAATGCTCATCATCGGCAAACTGACGGTTTACTATATAATAAGTACAGGCATCTGTAATCTCCGTCGGCCCATATAGATTAGCATATACCGCATCCGGAATATATTTCCGCCATATATTAAGAATCTTATTGGACATTACTTCCCCACAAAACAGGATTCTTTTCAATGACTTTCGCAAATCAACTTTTTTCAATGCACCCAGTTTTGCAACCGCAGTCATAGCAGAAGGCACCCAGAATATTGTCGTTATCTCTTTTTCGTCCAAATATTGCAAAAGTGGTATCGGCCATGTAAACACATTCGACGGTATAATATACATAGTTGCGCCTGTTTTCATAGAAATATAAATATCTAAAATTGAATTGTCAAAATAGAATGGCGCTTGATTTCCTATGGAATCTTTTTCTGTAAACCCAAAAATATCCTGTATACAATCTATGTAATCTATTACAGAACGATGGCATATCGTTACTCCCTTAGGAATCCCGGTAGAACCAGATGTAAAAAGCACATACAACAAATCCGTATCACATGTCTTGTCTCTCTGCTGATATACATTTGTGTAATTCCTTTTTTCCATATCTATATCATCTATAAAAATAATCTCAGCCTCACCCGCAAAGTTGACAAGACTATCTTTTAGCTCTCTTTTGCTTATGATCACTTTGGGCTGTAATATTTCCATAATTTTATTGATCCTGGCCTCCGGCATGGTAACATCTATGGGCGAATAAAAATTTCCACTATAAGCCGACGCAAAAAAAGATACAATTACATCTACGCTTTTTTCCATGTATATGGCGATGGGCATTTTAAAATATTTTTTTTCAACCAAAATGGAGGCTAAATTTAGTGCTTTTGTCTGGACTTCCCCAAATGTCAATTTCTGATTTTCATCAATATATCCTTCTTTATTCGGAAAACGATTAGATGTTTCGTCTAATCGGTATGTAATGTTTGATTGCATTTTTATTCTCCTATAAACTTTATGTAAAGGTTAATAAATATTCATATTCTTTTAAGTTTAGACTGGATCTTCCATCATGTAATCTAGCATGTCTCTCCGCATGGGTATCAAAGCAAACACTATCCAAAACTATATCTAAGTCATCATCATAAACTACAATGTTTAATCCGCGACTATTTACAGCATATTGGACATCGTCAATTTGTATTTGCGCATCAGCCCCCTCCAGCCATCCTGAACTCAATAAATTATACTTGTGTCCATTACTGGTAACATCTTCATAAACCAGTTTTTCATCAGAAAGTGATTCGTATTTTACCTCACCCCCCTCAACTACCGCTAAATACGCTTTTCTATAAGCATCCACATAATCAAACTGTAATCCCAATCCTTTTAAAACAATTTTATCATCTTCGCTTAATCCGTAAAAAAAATCGTCTTTTGCAACAATAAATATATTTTTATCCAAATACATCTTTTTCAATTCTACTATATATTCTGTAAAATCATCTTCCAGCTGTAACAACGCCAAATTTTTTATTTTTATATAAAGGCTTAAATCACTATTCCACTTCTCAACGTTTTTTTTACTTATACCATAGTAGGACACCAAATACTCCCCCAAATACTCTGATACTTTTTGCGCTCCCAAAATATTCAAATGCAAACCATAATCGGATGTATCCGTATCCCAATCAATATTTACATCTACATCATACATTAAATCCAGATATGTTATGTCATATTTCAAGCACATATCCCTAACCTTTTGATACTGCATGAGCGTCCACCCATTATAAAAAGTATTTTCCGGGATCCTAACTACCAACAAATTAATGTTATTCTCTTCACATAGTTTTTTTATTTTAAATAACCATTTTAAATTAACCTGAGGTATATTTATTTCACCATCACTTTTATCTTCTGTTCTATAATATTGGCCATTAATATATTTTTCTGTAATTTTCTTTGTATTTTCTTTTCGCTTCTCATTCCAATTGTTCATTTCTTCGACAGATGTATGTGATGGATTTTGGAATGAATGCAAAAAATAGCCTTTGGTATAATATGACTTATTTCTCATACTATCTGTCCAGTCTATATCTGATATTTCCTCCCATCTACCATGATATCTATATGTTGGAAAAATCATCCCCCAAAAGTCCATGTTCTGATCATACAGGCTGGCTTCATGGGCAAACTGTATTTTATTCAAGCTTAACGGCATATTATCAATTATAAAACGCCAACTATTTTCGCCCGTATCTTCTAAAAAAAGAGATAATGCATCTATCATTACCACCTGAGGTTTCTGTGTTTTTAATGCTTCTTTCAACAAATAAAAAGAACCTTGTATTGGCTGTCCGCTCGTACCAAGATTATACGATGTTATACCATATCTATCATATACATATAACGGTGAATATCCCTGATGCATTCCGCTTGCCCCTAAGGCAATGACATCTATTGAGTTTGAAGGTTCTTCGTAAAAGCCAGTTATTGTTCTGGTAACCCCTTCTAAAAACTCACTGGGATAATACCATTTAGGCACCAATAGATTCTGGATTTTCGACAGAAAAAGTAATCCCATCCCACCCAAAAAAATTATTTTAAATATTATCTTTCTTTTTGATTTCTCCATTTTTTCATATGTTCCTTTGCAATTCAAAATCAACACATTAAATTTATAAAATACAGTTCACAAAAGGATCAGAACCTTTCTATCTTTATTACAGTTTTACAAGCTTCTTTTGCCGCCAATATTCCCATCTCAGAATCTTCAAAGATAATGCATTTTTCAGGTTCAACACCATTATATAAATCAATTGCCTTCCTATAACACTCTGGATCTGGCTTTACAGCTTTTACATCCTCTTGGCAAATAATATTATCAAAAAAACCCTCCAAATCAAAACTGGTAAGGAGCTGTAACACATTTTTTTTAGAAGCGGTTGTTACCAATACGATATTAGATTTTGACTTAATACTTTTTAATATCATCAGCAACATTGTATTTTGCCTTGCCATATATAAATAATCACTATATAAAATTTTTTTACGCTCGTGAACTTGTTCAATTAGCAAAAAATCTTCATTTAAAATGTATCCTAAAAAATCCTTATAATGATTTCCAAAACAATTCTTCTTATAAAAATCAAGTTCAAGCTTTACATTGATTTCCGCTAAAGCTTTTTGATATGCATAAAAATTAACTTCTGACGTATCAAACAAGGTTCCGTCCATATCCACCATTACTAAATACTCTTTTTCCATAGTATTAAATATAATCCTTTAAGTTTCCATTTCTTGGTATACTTACTGCACTACAACTTGGATATTGATTACTAGCCGAAAAATCATTAATAACTATTTGAGGGGAAAAATTACACCCTAATATTAACTGATGAACCAAAATCCCATTTTGCTTCAATAATTCACAAATTCTATCCCGTTGACTTTCATCTCTTGTAGATGTAATGATTATCTGAGCGCCTTCATCAGAAAGCATTTTTAGTCGTTCTACATTACTATCAATGGTTATAAATTCACTATCCCAATTCATAATTCCATATTTACTTCTATTATGGACTAATACACCATCTAAATTAACTATATAACTGGCATGTTTCTTTTGCACAATCTTCCAGTCTTCTACCGTTCCCCAGTCCTCATATTCGTTTGCCTCAATATATTTAAATACACATATTTTTCTTCCAATCAAATAAGAAACCACATGCGAAATATAAATTTCTCCCATCCCGTTTTTTTCTTTCGATAATTTCATATATGCATCCATAAATACTGAGGTATCCTCAAAACCGTATACTCCAATACAAATATACTGAGAGGTTATCTTTTTCTCAATGATATCTACAATATTCTTCTGTTCGTTTACTATCAAAAAGCTTTTAGTACCTAATCTGTTAATTTCATGATCATAGGTTCCAATATTTAACCCTACAATTGCATTTGCCTCCCCAATTGGAGCTTTTACATAATTATCAGAATCCTTAACCCAAAATTCTCCTTCAACCTTTGCCTTGTCCAACGTTAAAGCAATTGTTTCCGACTGGCTGGACGTAAAACTGTCTAAGACAACAATTTCAAATTTAGATTGGTTTCCAAATATCTGCTCCAAGATAATTCGAGCATCATACATCTCTTCATGCTCTTTGACAATAGTAATAATAATCCGATCAAAATCTCGTAATTCTATACCCTCTATTGCTTTTTCTACCATTAATTTTCCATCAGGATAAGTCAAAAGATATTTAGGTTTCATGCCTGGAAATCTGGAAGATTTCCCTGCACATGGTACTATTAATGTTTTCACTGCTTCTTCCTCCTCGTCACAAAATCATAGCCAGTCCTTTTTAATAATAATATTTTTCACATAATCCAATTTAGCAATTAGAAAAATCCATGTTTTCTCTTCCTTTGTGTAAGGAAAGATTCTCAAAACATTAAGCAAAAGAATATGGTAAATAGTCTCTAACAAATGCTCCCCTTCATCCATTTCTAAAACCCTATCTATAAGATTTTCCTTTAAAATCAATAGTCTCAGTGCTAAATTAATATCAATTTCTTTTTCATTTCTATAATGCCAATATAATTCTATGTCCTGTAACATTTTCGCAAAGTCAATCTGCCAGCTGTCATAAAATGAATCTAAAAAGTCTATTAAATAAATAGAATTATTGGCCATTATCATATTTTCTAAAGTAAAATCACCATGGCAATTGGAATGTATTACATAAGACCAATCATATTCTTCCAGAATCTTTACCGCTTCTTTTATGCTACTATTTGTTAAATCTATTTTCTGCTCGATTTCTTTAATTTTTTTCAGAAATATCTTTTTTGCCTGCCTATCATAGAAATTCCGTCGGCTATGATGCTCCATCAGAAGATTAGTTAAATTCTGTATCTCGGACAAACTTATATTCCTCATATACTCAGCTAGGGTAATTCCCGAAATATACTCCATATCAAAATAAAACAATCCATTGGCATATCCTTCTCTAAGAACACTGACCACTTTTAGTTTATCTGCTTTATATTCTTTTTGTTTTTTACACTGAGCTTTTAGTCTTTCATTATATTCTATTTCTTTAGAGCTCTTTTTCACATATACCGTGTTATACTGTTTAAATAGTTTAAGTCCGCACCCTGAATGACCATTTAGTTCTGTTTTCAAGCTTTCCACCCATTTTTTGTGTTTTCAAATTTAACAAAGCTGCAACCATTAATTCTTCTTCTGTAATTTCGTTAACTCCAATTAAATTCTCCAACATTCTTCCATATAAGTTTTTTAAGGAAATTATTAACAATTTGTCTTCTAATACATTAAACCAATATGCCATTATCAGGTAATTTGCCTCTTCCTTAGTAATAACCTTTACATCAATGTTAGAATTATCTTTGAAATAATCTAATATCTCTTTTTTAATAATGGTATCAACTGTTATGAAAATACACCTGACAGCCTTAAACTCGAACATATATTCATACAAATATTTATTAGAATACTTAACTAAATGTTCTTCTCCAGGGTATACAAAAAAAAAGTTATCTATCGTCAAATCATATTCCTGAGTTATCCTCTTCCAAATATTATATCCTCGCAATGCAGCTATACTATTTTTAATCATTTTTATGCTTCCCCTGTAGTATCTATTGCTCCAAATGTATTTAACATTTTTTTAATTATCTTCAAATTCCCATTCCTATAATACTCATATTCCTCTGCTTCCAAACCTCTTTCCGGTAAATTCAATGTAAAAAAATCGATATATCTTCCATAGCGATATCTTATATATTTAGGGTGAAAAATGATTTTTTTACATCTACAGGTACACACAAAATCACATATGCCACTTCTGATGCTTATGAAAAAACCACACCATTCCACAAATTCAGCAATCTGCTCAAAGCCTATATTTACTCCTTGACTACCTTTTATTGGCTTCTCTTTCTTATTTCCACAATTTGTTACTACTGTATAACCTTTTTCATTTAATTTTTTTACTATATATTCCCACTCTTTTCTGTCAAAACTATCAATCGAATCTGAATAAGGTGCAATTAGCACTGTTTTTCCTCTGGGAATCCCAAAAATTTTAGTATAATCGACCTCTCCATTTAAGGAGCTTATCTTATGGTATAAAATGGGAGCCTTTTCTCCAAAAACGATATAATCATAGCAGTCTGCAAAATTTAATTTTTTATAACCTGCTAAATTATAACCCACATTCCCCTGTTCATATTGGGGAGCATAATGCAGAATTTTGACATCTTTCATCTGCATTATCCTTTGGAATTCCTGTAGGTATTGATTTTTTTTTGGAGATAATATTACTACATTTTTTATCCCGAATAATTCTAGAATCTTTTTGTTTAACTCCCTTGGGACAGTAAAAATATAATTACTTAGATCCTTTTTTTGTTTATAATAATTGCCTACAATATAAGAATCGCCTGTTCCACGGTATGGACATACTAATATCTCTTTATCCTTTCCAAAACTTCCTTGAATCTCTTTATATACCTGTTCTCCACGCTTCACATGCAATAAAGAAAAAGTTACGATATGTATTTTCGGCTTCTTATCTACCCATCTATGAAGTTTTTCATTAATTATCCAAATACGTTCTTTTTGTCTACGCGTTATTCCTTCCAGCTTACTTTTAAATCTATTTAATCGATGATAAATATCTTGAACATCTATTTTTTTTGTATGGTATCTTTCATAATATAAAAAATATTTTTTTTCATAAATATAATTTCTGTACATACCTTCCCATAAATGATTTTCTAATATGTATATATGATTCGAGAAATATTCATATTTATTTAAAATAATCCCATACTGTTTAGGATCAAGAACTATAAAGTTATTAATGAGAAATTTCTCTGCAAAATCCAGATCAAAGTTTCTGAAAGTAAAAACATTACAAATATCAATATCTGGGAACTTCTTCTGTACCAGGCACAACCCGATATATTGTTCAGGTGCCATTTTTCTTAGCCAATTCTGCATCCACCAACGGGTATTATAAGGAATATCATAATTTCTCTTCTCATAATATCTTGCAAACTTTTTCAGTTCTTCTATGAGCGGACAATCAACAAACTTTGAAACATCATCCTTCAATCCAAAACAATACCAATCTGAAACGTGAAATGGAGTTGGGATAATTGCTTCCTTTTTTTTATCACCTAAATACTGCAATGTATAAGGACTCGGAATAATAATTTTATGAGAAACAACACATAATTCCTGCTCCCGCTTCTCATATTGATCCCAATAATTAAGAAAATCCGTATTTACAATTTCAACATCAGATCTGCATTTTAATATATATTTCCTGTTTGCACACTCTACCCCATTTTTAGAAGAAACTATCCAGCGATTGATATTAAAGGCTCTTGTTTTATCCCAATCATCATAAGAACACCCTGGATCATCATTAAAAATTACTTTATCATAATCCAACCCTTTAGCATCTTCGTTTTCCCAAGTCGATACAATTATTTCTGAATCAGGTAGATTTTTCCTTATACTTTTTATACATTCAGGTGTATAAACGCTATCTATTGGCCCCTGTAAAACTACTGATATATCTTTTGATTCTATATTCATAAGACTTCATCCCTATTTATATCTAATCATTGAACATTCTTCTGCCCATATAAAATATTCTTATATGCTAAACTGTGCTTGAAAATTTCTATTTCTCCATTATCTCAAAGCTCAGAATTTCTTATAACCACAGTTTGTGCAGTAGTATCCCTATCAACATTTACTGCATATGCCATCTGCAATCCGGAAGGCTTTCTATCATTCACCAAGATTCTTTCTCCATATGGAATATCATATATGATATGATCAAATCTAATTTTATTCTCCCTCAAAAAGGATTCCGTTATCTCTTTAAACTCTGTTTTCCTTGATGTGACAAATATTACCGTATCCTCTTCTTGTATCTGAGACAAAAATCTTTCTGCCCCTTCTAATAACGAATCCTTTCCGTCAATTTTATAACCATTATGCCTCACAATTGTACCATCCAAATCTAAAATCCATGTCTTAGGCATAGCCGACATTTCTATTACCATAAATTCTCTCCTCTCAGCTTTGCTCCTATTCCACCACCTGGATGATTCACCCGAAAATTATCTAATGTTATGCCTAACCTTTTACCAATTTCTATGGCCATTCCCTGTAAAATAATCAAATATACACTGGTAGAATTATTAGGCATAATATTCCATTCATCCCCTTCATTTTGCAACTTCAAAATCAGCTGCTTACTGACAATCTCAGCACTTTTACATTTTTCCGTAAATGTCATAAGCCATGTATTTGCTTTTCTCTCTTTTAAGTATTGTGCCAACAGTACGGTTTCTATTGTATTCCCACCCTTCGAAAGTAATAATACAAGATCATTCTCTCCTACTATCCCAAGATCCCCATGTATAGCCGTATTAGTGTGAAGGAAACGGGCATCTATCCCCATTGAATTCATAGTACCTACAAATTTTTCACAAATAGGAACATTTTTTCCTAATCCACTTGCGACTATTTTCCCATTTCTTTTTATAGTATCAGTACAGTCATTCAATAATCTTTCATATTCTTTTTCAGGTATAGAACTAACAGAATCTTTTATTACCTCTATCACATTTTCATAATAACTGAGCATTTTTACACTTCATCCCCGATTGATTTTAAATAGTATAATATGTTCTGAAATAAAACCTTTTAATTGCTACGTTAAAACTTCTCGTAAAACCAATAGCCCCTTATAGAAAGCCCCGCAAATAGAATCATAATCTTCCCATGCATATGTCGTAAGTGATAACCAAATAATCGCATGTATTAATTTTATCTGTTTTTCTGATATAGCATCATCAAGCAAATCAAAAAAAGTCTCCTCCATATCCTCCCAATGATTAGATGTAATATCTAAAAGAACTTCCTTTTCTTCTATTTTAAGTACAAATCGTTTTAAATTAAATTGATCGTAATTTCCAACAATAGAATAATATAATTTTGCCCAATCATAAGCAGGGTCACCAAAGAGCTCTGTAAATCCAAAATATCCTCTTGGGTCAATCAGGATAGGTATATCCTTTTTCATTAATATATTACTGAATGTACAATCTCCATGAATTAAGCAAAATTCCTTCGGAATATATTTACTGAATAGCCTTTCTATCTTTTCCTTTTGAAATAAGATATTAGGACATTCCATTCCATTAATTCTGATACTTTCATCATGTGCAAAAGGGATCAAATCATATACTTTCTCCAACCGTTTTATGGTTTTGCCTAAATAAGCTTCGTAAAAACTCAACTTATCTACTGGACATTTTTCTAAATCATGAATACTTTTAATACAATTGATTATTTGTTCTAATATTTTTTTCTTTTCTTCAAAAGTCAAATTATACTCATAGATATTTTTTCCCTCAATCCTCTCCATTTTCAAAGGATTTTTATCGTAAATTTCAGGAATATTGGTAAAATGATGATCACATAATTTTTCGTACCACGCAACCTCTCGAACTGCTAAAGCTTTTCCCTGATCATCAATACCTTCCTTTATAACAAATTCATCCTTTATCGTAATTTTGTTAAATGGCCTATACTTCTTTTGTTGTATCTTTTTGTATTCCTCTAATAGTCCGTACTCCTTTGTTCTGAGAAGAGAAAGTTCTTCAAATTCTATCCCTTGACTACTTATCCATCTAACAAACTCGCCTTCTTCAGGAATACCTTTTAAAAACTTTTTAGCAATAAAAATAAATAACCCAGCTACCCCTTTGTCATAACTTGAATTTTCAAGGAATTCTTTATTTTCATACCGCCATCTGCACTTAAAATCCCTGGCTATTCCAACATAGTTATTATTTTCCTGCGGCATTTCAAATTCATTTGGCAATATTAAATCGCTCCATACAAGCATAAACGCCTGACCTTCTGGAATATATGTAAGAGCCTCTCTCAAACCGGCACAAGTTCCATTTTTACCTTTAGCATTTATCAGTTTATAATTGACCTTGCAAAAAACTTTAAGATATTTCTCCAAAACACTATATTTATAGTCACCAATGATAATATATTTTTTTTCAGGGAACTTCTTAAATAGGTGAAATAGCATTGGTAAATTATCAATTGGGATCAATGCTTTAGGTTTATTATATGTTAAATAGCCCATTCGGCTGCCTTTGCCTCCTGCTTGTACAACTATGTAATCTATACTCATCCCTGTATCCTTCCTACCTAAAATGAACTAAAATTTTATCCTTTAGAACACAACTTTCTCTTTTATAGTATTCATCATCATAGAAACCATTTTGCGATTGAGTTATATTTTGTATTAGTGGTGTACCTATTTCTATCAGGTCACTTTTCATGTCTGTAATCCCCATCTCTTTTAAGCCACAAAAATCTATTTCTGAACGATGTTCTCCATAATCTATGAAATCACCTTTTTCAGGATAAATAATGATTTTCTTCGCCTTTGAAGAAGACACAATATCACATAGGCCACTTCTAATTGCAATAAAATAACCTGCAAAATCTATTGTCGGCACACTTTCCCAATAAGTAAAAAAAATACTTTCAGCACAAAATGTGTTCTCATTTTTACAATTTACATAGACTGCAAATCCTCTTTTTTTAAGTTCTATAATAACTTCATTCCAGAATTCCTCAGATAATCTCGTAACTGAATTAGCTTCTGGGGCAATAATAACTGTCTTTTTTTCGACAATTCCCATTTCAATTAACTCGCTTCTCATTTTTTCATCAAGATTTCTGAATAGGGGAACCGAATATTCTATATTTTCTTTCAGTCCAAAAACATACCATTTATATGTATCAATAAAGTTAAATCTTTCAATCATCCTTACACGGCATCTATTGAAATAAAAACCCTCTGCCCACGGAAACATAATTGTCAGATCTAAGACTTCTCCTCCCAATAACATATATGCCTTTTCAACACACTCTGCCCTATAACCAGATATATGAATGAAGTTGGCATCTCTATATATCTTTGTCAGTCCTTCTATCCCAGTTGCGTCTCCAAGTAAAACATAAGACTTTATTCTATTCTCACGTATCCAATTATTCAAAAGCATTAATTGAATATAGGCATCCCCCGTTGCACCTCTTATCAAAAAAAAATGAGTCTCTCCCCTCATCCTTTCCTTCATTTGATGAAGTAAGTTTACACCAACTAATACTCGATAAATCATCTCCCACATCGGATCAATAAAATTCGAAATATGCTTTATAAACTGTCTTATACGGAACAACATCTTCAGTTTACGTCTATCCCCCCAGAATAATTTCAATCTTCTTTACCTTTTGAAGTCCTTCACCTATTTCATTTTCTATATTTAAATTGGAAAATTTGTAAATATCATAATAAACAAGTTCTCTATAAGTAATCCCCTTTTTTCCCAACAATCTCTCTGCACCTGTATCATAAGGATTTGTTAAGGAGACTACCGTCCATTCCCTTGATCGATCCTGCAAAGCATAATATTTCATCATCTTGTTTATAGATTCTTCACTTAAAGCCTGATACCTGATATTATCCAGTTCCATAAACTGAATCACTTTTTCCATTTTTCTATTACAGGCTATAATAACAGCCCCAAGCAGATTTTCCTTTTTCAAATAAGAAGGCAACATCACCATTCCCCATACACTGTAGTCCAGCTTGTCTTTCGGAAAGATAATAAATCTTTTATAACGTCTAAACTTCCATTTTAATAATATCCAGATAATCCTTCCTTCCAGCGCATAAACAATACTTTTGATTACAAGCTCTTTCATATGGTCATCTCTACTCGGTTCTTAAAGTCATGTATTCCTGATACTTTTTCAATACCTTTTCAGGTTCCCCAATCTCCACTGCAATCCCATCATTCATCCACATGACCCTATCGCACAAATCCTCCAGGGTTTCAATACTATGCGACACAATGATTACTGTCCTATCTTTATCCTGTATCAAAGACTCCATCTTCGCAAGACTTTTCATCTGAAACCCCTCATCCCCCACACTCAGTACCTCGTCCACCAGCATAATGTCCGTCTCAAGGTTACATGTAATGGAAAATGCCAATTTCGAATACATACCACTGGAATAGGTCTTCACAGGCCTGTCTATAAATTCTCCTAACTCTGCAAAATCTATAATCTCCTGCTCCTTCTCCCGAATCTCCCTCTCTGAAAATCCCAGAAGCATTCCTGACAAATAAATATTCCTTCTTCCTGTCAATGTATCCTTAAAACCTACTCCCAATGAAAGTAGCGAAACTGAATTTCCTTTTAAGTCTATTGTTCCAGAATTAGGACTAAATACACCTGCAATTGCGCGGAGCAATGTAGATTTACCACTCCCATTCCTTCCTACAATCCCAAGTATTTCTCCTTTTTCCACCTGAAAAGACATTCCTTTTACTGCCTCAAACTCTTCTGCCTTTTCTCCATCCCTCCGCAAAAGATTCCTTTGAATGGAAAAATTCTTCATAAGCTTATATATAATCTTTACATCTCTGACATCTATCGCTACTTCCTTCATCTCCCCACTACCAATCCCTGCTCCTTTCGAATGCTTCTGGGTAGTTCTCCCTTCTTATATCATCTTCACGTAGTTATTCTCATTTTTATTGATCAATCGAATTCCTCCCACCGCCAGAAGGATTGAAATCACAAACCATACCCCAAGCATAATCCTTGATGGTACTTCATTATAGATAAGTGATTTCCGCATACAAAATATCAAATGGGCAACTGGATTGGCACGCTGAAGTAAGTAGCCATACGGCTCTGGAAAGCTTTTCTGAATATTATAAAAAATACCAGTCATATAAAACATCAAATTCAGCACTATTGCGATCAGTCTGGAAAGATCAGTTACATATACCCCAAAATGTACAAAATATAGACTACACGCAAAACAAAAAAAGAAAAAAACTATCAGATTTGGAATCATATAAATTAAATTAATTCCCACTGGTACCTTATAAACAAACAACATTACCGCAACAATTCCCCAACAGATCAACATTTTAAATGCCAATACCAACATTCTCTGGATTAGCAAAATATATTTAGGAATATATACCCGAGAAATAATATGCTGATTATTTCTGATCAGGTCAACACTTGACAAAATACACCTACTGAAATAATCCCATGCTGTGATCCCAATAAATACAAAAATAGGAAAATACATTTCATCTGTCTGAAAGACTACTCCAAATATTAATACAAATATCAGCATCGAACTCGTAGGCTCCAATATCCACCACAGCCAGTTCAGATAGGAGTTGGCCACCTCTTCCTGAAGGTCAGACTTGGCAGCATACACCGCAAATTTCCAATACTTCCTCACTTCCCTGAAAAATCTCATCCCCGGAATCCCCTTTTACTCAGCACATATTGTATACTTTCCGTCTTTTTCCTTTTCCCTCTGTCACTGTACCCTTTTCCGTGACTACGTAAGGCTCCCAGCCGGTAGCGGAGCTCTCCCTCCCTGCCTGCTTCTCTGACAGGGAATCATACTCCATTCTTCTGATATGGTATTGGGTATCGGACAGAATCCTCCGGTTGGCTGCCATCAAGTCCGACACCAGACCGATCATAAATGTAAGAAACCCTACCACGATCAGCGTACATCCCAAAATCAGGGACTGGATATGGCCATATCCCTCCCCTATCGCTATTAGATACAGGAACCGGAAGCCAATCCCCAAGCCGCCGATCAGAGGCACGCAGGCCAGATAAGTAAAGCATTTCAGCGGCTGGTACATCATATAGGCCCGCAGGATAATCACAATAGATTTCTTTACGTAAGGCCATATCCCTTCCAATAACCGGGAGGGACGCAGATCCGGATTCGTATGTACGGGTACGCTGGTGACAGCGATCTTATCCCTTCCGGCCTGCACGATGGTTTCCAATGTATAGGTATAATCGTTAATCACATTGATATGCATGGCTGCCTCCCTTGTCATGGCCCGAAAGCCGCTGGGGGCGTCAGGGATATCCGTATTGGAGGCCTGCCTTACTGCCCAGCTTCCAAAGTGCTGTAATTTCTTTTTTAGATAAGAGAAATGCTCCGTCTCATCTATGGGTCTTGCACCGATTACCATGTCCGCATCCCCGTCAAGGATGGGCTGGATCAGGCGCTGAATATCTTCCGCACAGTACTGGTTGTCCGCATCGGTATTGACAATGATATCCGCCCCATTCCTCAGGCACCCGTCCAGCCCTGCCATAAAACCTCTGGCAAGGCCTTTGTTCTGATTGAAATTTACGATGTGGTGAACGCCCCAGTTCTCCGCCACTTCAACAGTAGCGTCCTTGCTCCCGTCATTGATAATCAGATATTCAATTTCATCAATCCCTTCAAGCTGCCGAGGCAGGTCGTTGAGGGCAACCTCCAACGTATTAGCCTCGTTATAACAGGGAATCTGAATAATCAGCTTCATAAAACATTATTCCTCATCTTTATCCAGGTCAATTATATCTGCATCGTCATCCCTCTGTAGAGAGTCTTTCCCTTGCAGGGAATCTTCGTCTTTGTCTGCCTCCTGCACACCGTCCTTCTTTTTCTTCTTTGACTGCATTGTTGTAAAAATACCTGCCACAAAAATCCCGATTACCAGGATCACAATTACGACTTTCCAAATCTGGGAACGCTTAGCCTCACTGCGCATCCGTTCCACTTCTTCCACGATCAGTTCATTCTCAGCCTCTAATGCTGCCATTTCTGTGTCAAGTCCTGCTTCTGTCAGGGTAACGGCTTCTGTCGTGGTGACACCTTCGGCAGAAGCAGCGCCTTCTGTCGAAGTGACGCTTTCGGTAGAAGCAGCGGCTTCTGTCGTGGTGACGTCCTCTGCCGAAGTAGCGGCTTCCGTTGGGGCAGTGGCCTGTGCGGCATTATCGTTACCGGCTTCGTCGGCACTAATCCCTTCTCCCGAACCTTTTTCTATCAGCACCTGCAATTCTATAACAGCCTCTTTGGGGACATATCCTTCCTTTCCCTGGTAGGAAACTCGGTACCATCCCCCCGGGACCTCTCCGGTCACCCAGATTGAAGCCCCTGCTTCATAGCTCATAACAATCCCGGAATTCTCATCCGGCGTCTCCCTGGCATCGCAGGCTGTCTGTACAGTCATTACCTGATTCATCTCTGTTATGGAAGCTCCACCCTCCGCTGCTTTCACTGACAACTCAGTTAAGCCAAAAAAACAAATCATTGACATTAGCGCTGCCAATACTCTGATCTTACTCATCTTTCCTGACTCCTTCACTGTTATAATACAGGACAAAAGTGCTTGTCTTAATATATCTGTCATAAATCCGGCTCAGTTCTTCTTCCTGGGCAGTATTGCAATCCGCAATTAAAAAATCTCCCAGATCATCCTTTTGTTCCACTGCATTCCCCTGGATCACGTGAATCGGTATCTCAGGCATCTGCATCTGCTGGAAATCAATAAATTCAGGCCCTCCTTCATTCAGGTAAACCACCTTTATCTCCTCGGACTTATTCTCCAGAATCTTTTCAGCAATCTTTAAATTTTCAAATCCTATCCTGTTGACTCTATATGTGTAATGCGCGCTCGCCTGGATCCCAAAGGCAATCTCCACCGCAATCAGGATCCCCAAAAGCCACGCCATATTTTCCTTATTTCTTATGAACCGGATAACCCCTGCCGTCAGACACATCAATAAGGCCCCTAAAAGCCATGCATTTCTAAAAAAAGCAGAAGGCTCGAAGCTCTCTTCTTTGATCAGGCAGCTAAGCCCTATTACAAAATACCCACGGATTCCTTCCATCCCCTCCGCTTCTATAACGGACACGATAAGGGGAACCATCACTCCCGTTCCAGCCACCAGCACCAGGGCCTTTTTTAATATTCCTTTATCGCCCAGCATTGCCGGAATCCCTACGGTAATTATTACCGGCATGAGGAACTCGTTATACCTACCGTATATCAGGCTGTCTGTCTGTACCGATCCATGCATGTGAATACTGCTGATCAGTACCTCCCCTGTTACCGATAAAAACAAAAACAGACCGGCCCATTGCCGGATGTCACAGGCATCATTCTCAGTTTGGGTTTTTCTATGTATCAGTCGGAGGCTTTTCCTGCCGCACCATCCCATCGCCCAATAAAAAATCCCGCACCCAGCAATTCCCAGATAAAAAATTTTAGCCAGGATCTCGTTTATGAATATCCAGATTCCTTCCGGACTTAAAATCTCCCGAATTTTCCACATCTGGCTTGCAAAGCCATTTATTTCCAATGTCTCCGGATCCGCCATAGAAAAGACGGACAAAATAATATTTTTCCTGGCAGCAATAACCGCCAGACCTGCTATAACCATAACGCCAAGCATTATGGCCATTTGCTTTTTCCATGCCGGATTTGTCAATCCCCACAGTATCAGTGTAAGCAAACAGGCAATGGCAACGCCAGCGGTACGCATGTGGACACAGTACATATATACCAATAACAACGCCAGTGCCACACCACTTCCCAATCCCGGCTTTTGGATAAATCTGAGAAACAGGGCAAAAACACCTGCGAACAAAAAGGTAAGCAGGGCTTCCGCCAGTGTCATCTGCATATAAAAGATCCATGCCGGATACAGTACTGCCGCTCCGCTGATCAACAACCTCAGCATAGAATTTACTTCCGGAAACAGCTTTTTAATGATGCTTCCAAGCAGCGGAACTGCGAAACACATGAGAACCATATTTAACGCTACTGCCACACGGTATACCTCCACTCCCCCGCCAAAAAGCATTAACAAAGGTGTAAGGAGCAGGCTATACCCAAAAGAATAGTAGGAACCAAGGGAGGCTACCTCTGTCCAGTCATATCCCACTGTCTTAGCCGCACTTGCCCAGTATCCGAACTCATCCGGATACATGGTAAACCCGCAGATCTTCTGAATTCCATATTGGTATATACAGACAATAATTAAGATTAAAAACGTACCGTATAAATATTCCCGCTTTATCCTGTGCATAAAGCTCCTAAACTTCCATCATTCTTCCATGAGGAAGGCAGCCTTAAAGCTGCCCTCCCATAACCGCCAGACTATAACCTGATTTCACAATCATCATTTTCTGTCCAGTGTGTGCAAATCAATTAATATCTGATAATTGCATATGCGCCTGCGCCGCCTGTAGTATCAAATGTAATGGTATTAGCATTATCGTCTACATCAGGCAGGATAGAAACAACGCCGCCTGCACGTACACATACAACGGCATAAGTAGCGTCAGCCTTGGCGAAATTTTTGGGAATACCGAATGCAATCCTGATCGCAGGACCATCGGAAGGAAGAAGGCTGTACTTTCCAGCGCTCATCTTTCCAAGCTCGATATTGATCATAGGGCCAACTGTTGCTCCCTGGGAAGCGGCGGCAGCATCGATTGCAGCCTTAGCCAGAGGGCTCTTCTTGGGATCCAGATTGGAGAACTTGCCGTAAGGCTTCTCGCTTCCTGTCAATCCATATCCCTGTGCAATTGTGTTAAGACCTGTGGTAACTGCAGTTCCGTTTACGCTGGATGCCAGATAAACACCTGCTACCGATGTCTTAACGCCAGCTACAGAGCTGGTGGTGGGTACTTCAGCTACTACTGAGCTTTCACTGGAAGCACTGGATGTGCTGTATGAAGCCGAAGAGCTTGAAGTAGTTGTTGATGTGCTGGATGCAACAGCCTCTTCCACTACAGAGGGCGTGGTGGGTGTGGTAGTAGTAGCACTTACACTCATCACAGGCGCCATCACCAGTGAAACAGCCAATGCACCAGTCATCATCTTTTTGATGATACTTGCTTTCATCATTCTCTCCTCCTATAAATTTTATTTACGGCCCGGGAACATCTTTAGGTTATTTCCGGAATAACCGCCTTAGAGAAGCTATACACATGCTATCCATGCTATCATATATGGAGGCAATGTTATTATTAATAGCTCTTTTAAGAGTATATGCTATTAGTCTTATATTTTCAAGTATTTTTTGCTATAAAATTTAGAAATATGTAATAGCTGATTTTTTATACATGGGGTACAAAATATGGCTAACAAAACTTTGGAGCAATATCTCAAAGATCTAAGAAAGTCCTGTAGCTATTCTCAGGAATTTGTCGCTTCTCATTTAAACATCACCAGACAGACCTATTCTCATTACGAAACCGGCAGGATCACTCCGCCAGTGAATTCTCTGTACAATCTTGCAAAATTGTATGGTGTTCCTGTGGAAAACTTTTTAGAGCTTGTAGTAACCTACCACATTAATACAGATTTTATTCATCAGCCACAGACGGATCAAACTGATATGACAGAAGATTTATCTTATTTTTTAGAGTTCATCAATGCTCCGGAAAACAGCAAAAAATTTAAGTTTCTAAACCGTCAGGAGCGCAGACTTCTTTTTTATTATCTTTTGTTGGATGCACGGGATCAGGATGACATCCTGACCTTTATGAAGGTGAAATATCAGAAGCGTTAGACAAACAACGGATGCCAGACTTCGCCAGCCATCCTTATGTTTCAAAAAAGCTTTCGGGGAATTCCCCAAAAGCTTCTCAAAAAGAAGACCAGGACAGATAAAAGGGCCTGCTTTATCCAAAAGCGCTATTTTTTTCTTGCCCTTTTCCTGTCATTTTTATCCTGATACAGCTCCACCCCTTCAA
Source organism: uncultured Lachnospiraceae bacterium (assembly GCA_949949005.1). Classification (GTDB taxonomy): domain Bacteria; phylum Bacillota; class Clostridia; order Lachnospirales; family Lachnospiraceae; genus Suilimivivens. Next base: position 89,635 of record CATLHM010000003.1, on the reverse strand, counting down.
TCCCCTGGACAAATTTGGAGAACTGGCTATAACCGAAATCTTTCACGTTGAAGGTGCTATACTTGCTGTACACCCGGTTGCTGAGCTCGCTGATCCCGATCCCCCGGCTGCCTGCCTTATGGATCATCTCCTTCACACAGTTTCGGATTTCTTCCTGGGACTGCTCATTGTCCTTCAAATAGACGGTGAGGACATTCTGCTTCTTTTCCAGAAGGAATAAACCTGCATCCTCCACAAACTTTGAGAGCAGGCTGTAGCCATAATTTCTCACATCAAAATCCGGATACATATTCACCAGACGGTTCCCCACTGCCGCCAGCTCCACGCTTTTGCCTTTATTTTCATTCTCATTGATAATATTGGTGATGGCGTTATAGATGGTCTCCCGGCTGATGGAGTTGTCCTTATCCTTAAGGGTGTCCTTTGCGTCCTCGTCCTGATTGCCCAGATTTTCAAGGTTTACAAAACGGGTACAGGCTACCCGGAAGGAGCGGGGCGTCTTTTCCTCCCCCATCCCGATCACCTCCATGCCGGACTCCCGAAGGCGGCTGGCAAGACGGGTGAAGTCACTGTCGCTGGACACGATACAAAACCCCTCTACGTTTCCGGTATAGAGAATATCCATGGCGTCTATGATCAGAGTGGAATCCGTTGCGTTTTTCCCCACCGTATTGCTGAACTGCTGCACGGGAATCACGGAATTTTCAAGCAGCTCTCCCTTCCACTTGGTGGCCTGGGTACTGGTCCAATCCCCGTAAATCCTCTTGTATGTGGTGATTCCATAGGTGGAAAGCTCCTCCAAGATATCACCGATATATCTGGCCGAAATATTGTCTGCGTCTATAAGCAGGGCAAAACGCTTATTATCCATATTAATCTCCATTCCGCCGCCAAGCGGCTTTTGAGTCCGCCTCACCGATTGACAAAACCCCTTTCTCGGCTTTCAGTCGCGGAGAAAGGGGTTCCTATTTATCTTTTAAGGATATTTAAACCGGATAAGCTCCATTCTTGGTATCTGCCTGGGTCATATCTACTTTTTCCTGCTGCGCCTGACGGTACTTGAAGAAGTCAGTTGCCACCTGAGGGAACAAAGCATAGGAGAGAACGTCCTCATCCTGCTGCTTCCATTCCTTCATCTCTGCCTCTAACTTATCCATCTCATTCTCGATCAGGTCGGCAGGACGGCAGGTGATTCTCTTCTCACCGGGGATAACCTTGTCGATGATCTCCTGGTTCATAGGCTTAACGGTCTGGCCATATTCGCCGCGAAGCACTGCCTTGGTCTCCTTAGTTGCCATCTTGTATCTCTCGCCCATGAGCACGTTAAACACAGCCTGTGTACCAACAATCTGGGAAGAAGGAGTAACAAGAGGAGGCTCACCTAAGTCTTTTCTAACCTCGGGGATTTCCCTGAGCACGTCATAGTACTTGTCTTCCGCATTCTGCTCCTTGAGCTGGCTCACCATGTTGGAAAGCATACCGCCGGGAACCTGATACAGCAGAGTCTTGATATCCACGCCCATCACCTTGGGATTGAGAAGGCCGCTTGCCAGGCACTCATCCCTGTATGGCCTGAAGTAGTCCGCGATCTCAGCCAGCAGGCTCTGATCATAACCGGTATCGTAAGGGGTTCCCTTGAAGGTCTCCACCATAACCTCCGTAGCGGGCTGGGATGTCCCCAATGCAAACGGAGAGATTGCACAGTCGATCACATCCACCCCTGCCTCAACAGCCTTTAAGTAGGTCATGCTGGCAACGCCTGAGGTGTAATGGGTATGAAGCTGGATGGGCAGCTTGGTTGCGGATTTCATGGCTGAGATCATCTCGGAAGCCTTATAGGGAACCAAAAGGCCTGCCATATCCTTGATGCAGATAGAGTCCGCACCCATCTCCTCAATCTTCTTAGCCATATCCATCCAGTATTCCATGGTATAGGCATCGCCTAATGTGTAGGAAAGAGCTACCTGGGCATGGCCCCTGCCCTCTCTTGCCTTCACCTTATTGGTAGCGCTTACCGCTTCCTGCAAATTGCGCAGGTCGTTTAAGCAATCAAAAATACGGATAATATCAATACCGTTGGCAATGGACTTCTCTACGAAGCTGTCCACCACGTCGTCTGCGTAAGGTCTGTATCCTAAGATATTCTGGCCCCTGAAAAGCATCTGCAGCTTTGTATTTTTGAAACCGTCTCTTAATTTTCTCAACCTGTCCCAGGGATCTTCCTTCAGGAAACGCAGGGAAGCGTCAAAGGTAGCGCCGCCCCAGCACTCAACTGCATGATAGCCAACCTTATCCATCTTTTCAACGATCGGAAGCATCATTTCGGTAGGCATTCTGGTAGCGATCAGGGACTGATGCGCGTCACGCAGAACGGTTTCCATGATTCCAACCGGTTTTTTAGCCTGTTCTGACATTTTTATTCCTCCTATTTTTGTTTATTCACTCTCCGAATGCCCGGGCGAGCAGGCTCTGGCATCCGTTGTCAGACATAAGGATGTCTGGCAAAGCCGGACATCCGTTATCTTTTTAAAATACTCCAAACACTGCCATAAAGGTACCGGCTGCCACAGCCGTACCGATCACGCCCGCCACGTTAGGCCCCATTGCATGCATCAGCAGGAAGTTAGTAGGATCAGCCTCCGCTCCCACCTTCTGGGAAACTCTGGCCGCCATAGGCACTGCGGACACACCGGCAGAACCGATCAAAGGATTCACCTTGCCCTTGGTGGCAATGCACATCAGTTTACCGAACAGTACCCCTGCCGCCGTACCAAAGGCAAAGGCGATCAGACCAAGAGCCACGATCTTAAGCGTATCCCAGTTAAGGAATGCTTCTGCGCTTGTAGTAGCACCTACGGAAGTACCAAGCAGGATAACTACGATATACATCAGGGCATTGGAAGCGGTATCTGTAAGCTGTCTTACCACGCCTGACTCTCTGAAAAGGTTACCCAGCATCAGCATACCTACCAGGGGAGCCGTGGTGGGAAGGATCATACAAACCACGATGGTAACGATAATCGGGAACAGGATCTTTTCCAACTTGGAAACGGGGCGAAGCTGTCCCATCTTGATCTTTCTCTCCTGCTCTGTGGTTAAAAGCTTCATGATTGGCGGCTGGATAATGGGAACCAGTGACATATAGGAATAGGCCGCCACTGCGATGGGGCCGAGCAGGGCTGTCTGACCGAGCTTTCCGGCAAGGAAAATGGAGGTCGGGCCGTCTGCGCCGCCGATGATGGAGATTGCCGCTGCCGCCTTGTCATTAAAGCCCATTGCAATCGCTCCGAAGTATGCCGCAAAGATACCGAACTGGGCTGCGGCTCCCAGCAAGAAGCTCTTAGGATTGGCAATCAGGGGACCAAAGTCCGTCATAGCGCCTACCCCCATAAAGATCAGGGAGGGAAGAATTGCCCATTCGTCTAAGAGATAAAAATAATACAGTAAGCCGCCGGAACCGTTAGCTGAGTCCTCAATACTCATCATAATATCCGGATAGATATTAACCAACAGCATACCGAATGCGATAGGTGTCAAAAGCAGTGGTTCAAAGCCCTTGGCAATCGCAAGATAAAGGAATACACAGGCAACCACGATCATCAGATAGTTGCCGACTGTCAGATTGAAGAAAGCCGTCTGATGGATCAGATTGGACAGTGTAGTTACGATATAATCCATTTCTTTTACCTCCTGTTGTTTTTTCAGTAGACTGGCATGCGCCTTTTAACGGCACACTACCACACAAAAACCGACCGCTCCTGGGAATTAGTTGAGAGTTGCCAGTAATGCGCCAGCCTCAACAGCATCGCCAACAGCTACGTCAATGCTTGCTACCGTACCGTCCTGAGGAGCCACAACAGGGATTTCCATCTTCATTGCTTCCACGATCACAACGGCGTCGCCGGCCTTCAGCGCCTGGCCAACCTTTGCTTCGATCTTGAATACCTTACCGGCTGCTCCGGCTTCTACTCTGATGCTTCCTGCTCCGGCTGCCTTGGGAGCCGCTGCAGGGGCTGCTTTGGGAGCGGCCTTCGGCGCTGCTTTGGGAGCCGCAGGGGCAGGTGCTCCGCTGGAGGCACCCTCTTCTACTACTACGTCATATACGTTGCCATTAACGGTAATTGTATAGTTCTTCATTTTAAAATCCTCCTGAATTTTTGATCTCTAAATTTTATGCTCTCTGAATCCTCTTGCTGCGCTTGATGCTCCTTACCACAAATCCGTCTGTGGAAGCAGCGCCTTCGCTTGCCGCAACAGCCGCCGCAATAACGGCAACAAGCTCTAAATCATCGGTTAAGTCTTCCTCTGCCGCCTCAGTTACCACAGGCTTTGCAACAGGTGCAGGAGCTGTGGGAGCTGCTGCCGGCTTTTTGGCAAACTTCTCCTGAATCTTTGGTATAAATACAAAAAGACTGATGATAAAAGAAATCAGGATCAGCACACAGAATACGGTTCCCATACCGAGAAGGGTATTGAGGGCTGCCTTTTCCATCTTCTCACCAAAGGTATATTCCACGTTGGTGGAAATGCTGGTGATCGCTCCTTTGTCTATAACAATCTCAACGATTGCCTCCCGGACGGAGCCTTTCACTCTCACATCAATCACACCTTCATCCCCATCAATCTCGGATGTGGTGCTTATAACTTCCACATAATCACCCATATCGTCGGCAGAAGATTCCCAGCTTGCGATAGCGTCTATGATCAACTGGTTCGGTGCCTGGGCCTGAGCCCCCATGACCACATACTGGTTCACATCCTCCACGATCTGCCTTCCCAACTCATCTGCTTCTGCTTCAGATAAAACCGGCGTTTCCGCTTCCTTCTGGGCGCCGCATGCGGTCAGGCCAAGCATACAGGTAATCATACCTAATATCAATAACCATTTTTTCATATTAAGTAAGCATCCTTTCTAAACTGTACCATGTTTCTTTGCAGGGCGGTCTTCTTTCTTGGAAAGCAGCATCTCAAAGGCGCCGATGACATACTTTCTGGTATCCTCCGGTTCCACGATCTGATCTACATATCCTCTCCTGGCTGCGCTCTGTGCGCTGGTCTGCAATGCCGCGTATTCTGCCGCACATGCGTCGATGGCATCCGCTCCCTGTCCGTCGCAGATGATCTTGGCAGCCAACCTGGCATCCATGGTGCCGATCTGGGCATCCGGCCATGCAATGGTAATATCAGCGCCGATGGCCTTGGAGTTCATAGTTACATAAGCGCTTCCAAACGCCTGTCCGATCACTACATTAACCTTGGGAACCGTGGCGTTGGCAAACGCATAGGTAAGCTTTGCCGCCGCTCTGGCGATTCTCTTCTCGGAGCATTTATCTGCCTTAAAGCCCTTTACATTGGTAAGGGAAAGAACCGGAATATTAAAGGCATCACAGAAATTCACGAAATCTGCGGCTTTCTCGCAGCCTGCAGGAGTCAGAACCGGATCAAACTTGTCGGTTACCGTCCCCTCTTCCCCGTAAACCTCGCTACGGTTTGCCACACAGCCGATGGTCACGCCGTTCAAGCGGATAAAGGCAGTCACCATTTCCTTTGCGTAGGCAGCCTTGGTCTCGAATACCACGCCGTCGTCCGCAAGCTGGGACAAAGCAATGGATGTATCGCCCACACAGGCCGCAATCTGCTCACAGGAACGGTTTAAGTCGTCCGTGCAGTCCTCAAAGTAAGGGCCGTCCTCGCTACATGCGGGAAGCATACCAACCAGATCCCTGATCTTAGCAAGAAGGGAAGCCTCATCCTCCGCCACATCCACAATTCCCGCCTCCTGGCTCTGGAAATCCGCTGCGGAAGTGTCGCATCTGCTGATCTCATTCCCGTCTAAGGTGTTGGGCGCGTTTACAAACAACTTAGCCTTCTTTCCTTCCATAAAAGCAAAGTCTGTCAGGGTGGGAATCAGGGCAAGACCGCCGCCGCAGGTTCCGAAGATCGCCGTGATCTGAGGAATCACACCGGAGCTGAGCGCCTGCTTTTGGTAGATCTCTCCAAACCCGTTCAGCGCATCTGTGGCCTCCTGAAGTCTAAGGCCGGCAGACTCGATCAGTCCAATCACCGGAGCCTTGGTCTTCAGCGCCAGATCATAGAGGTTTGCAATTTTCTTTGCATGCATTTCGCCTACACTGCCGTTTAACACGGAGGCATCCTGGCTGTATACATACACGAGGCTGCCGCCTATGACTCCATACCCGGTAATCACACCGTCAGAAGGAGTTTGGGTCTGTTTCAGATTAAAATCGGTGCTTCTTGCACATACCTGCGCACCAATTTCAACGAAACTGTTTTCATCGAGTAAAGCTGTGATTCTTTGACTCGCCTGTGAAGTAGTACTCATGTTTCAGCCCTCCATTTTATATTAAATAAATCATAACTTTATTCACAGGGACATAGTATCCCCATAATTTGTCTATAGAAGTATACCACAAATGACACAAAACGCATAGAGCAAAGTTTTCAAAATTTACAAAATATTTACACACTTTGGGAGATTTTCAAAGTAAAAAACCTGCTCCACCCTCCCTCTGGCATCCTTTCCATATAGGTTGTAGAGTAAAAGCAGCTTGGCATAGGCCGCCTCCGGGGAAATATTTTCCATGGGGATGGCTCCCCCTTCTAAGAGCTTGCGGGCGGACTCATAATTTCTTCCCACAGCATCCTTCACTGAGGCCGCATAAACGGGTATCCCCATCTTCCGGCATTTTTCCAGGAGCCATAAAAGAGACCCCGTCTCCCCTGCCACGCAGGCGGTGGAGGAATGATGCAGGCCGTGAAGCACTGCCGCAGGCTTTTTGCACAGATCCACCGTCTCATAGTCAAAGCCGGGATAGGGACGCAGGAAAAGGATGCTTCTCTCAAATGCAGGGCAATGCTCTGCGATCGGGTTCCGCTTCTCCATTAGCTGAGAAAGGCCCGGATTGATGGCATTGGCAATATAGCGGAACCTTCCCTCCTCCACCCGCCCGAAAGCAACACCGCCAAAGCTGCCGAACTGATCCAGATAGCCGTCCGCTTCCGTAAGCCGGGTAGCCAGATATACGGTGTTTTCCCCTTTCCGGTTCTGGTACACGGTAAACACGCCCCGAAGAAGTCCGGTGCGAATCAGCTCCACCGCACTGCGGAAGTTGGTAAGCCCGTTGCTCCCCTTCTCCCCCAGAGGATAATTGGAGGCGGTGAGTACCACCGGTATCTCCACGTGGCTGAGCAAAAGCCCCAAAAGCGCCGACGTATAGGAAAGGGTATCAGAGCCGTGGGTTACGATCACCCCTGCGTATTTTTCATAGGGGATGTCCCACATCACCCTGCAAAGACAGCTCCAGGCTTCCAGACCCATGTTTTCACTTAAGATTGCCATGGGCTGTATCACTTCAAATTCTTCCTCGTCCTTCTCTTTTTCATAGGTTTCCTTGTAAAGCCTGATCAATTGATAGGGGGAGGCATCCGTCACGTTTACGCACTCTCCCACCACCTGGCTCCCTATGGTTCCCCCTGTCAGGACTATCAGTATCTTTTTCATAATCATGGCTCCCTTTTAGTTTTACAATCAGTTTACGCAATCCCTGCAATTATATCAAGCATATTCTCCCATTTCCCCCACATAAAATAAAGAAAAGCCTCCTATCCGGACGGAAAATTATATGAACACTCTGAAAAAAATCCTTGCCCTTACCCTGAGCCTTTTCCTGTCTTTATCCACTCTTTTTTCCCTTCCTGCCACTGCCCTCTTAGGCCATGCGGCCGAAAAGGATCCTGACTTAAAGCTCTACGCCCAGTCGGCGGTTTTGATGGATGCCGATTCCGGCCGCGTATTATATGAAAAGGACGGCCATAAGATTATGCCTATGGCCAGCACCACCAAGATCATGACCTGCATCCTTGCCCTGGAATACGGAAATTTGGAGGATTACGCCCTGGTTTCCTCCTACGCCGCCAGTATGCCCAAGGTAAAGCTGGGGGTCTCCCCCAATGAATACTATAAGCTGGGCGATCTGCTCTACTGCCTGATGCTGGAATCCCACAACGACGCCGCTGTGGTGATTGCGGAGCACATTGCGGGAAGCACCCAGGCTTTCGCGGATATGATGAATCAAAAGGCCAGGGATATCGGCTGTTATGATACCTTTTTCATCACTCCCAACGGCCTTGACGCCACAGCCACTGCCAGCGACGGCACTGTAAAGGCCCACTCCACCACTGCCGCCGATCTTGCCCGGATCATGTGCTATTGTATTTCGGACTCCCCCAAAAAGGAAGAATTTCTGGCCATCACACGCACTCCCGCCTATAGCTTTGAAAACTACCGGGAGAAGGACGGGGCCATGACCTCTGGCGGCAGGAGTTTTCACTGCAATAACCACAACGCCTTTCTCTCCATGATGGAAGGCGCCCTCTCGGGAAAAACCGGCTTTACCGGCTCTGCAGGCTACTGTTATGTGGGGGCCCTGCGACGGGACGAACGGACCTATGTGGTGGCTCTTCTGGCCTGCGGCTGGCCCAACAATAAAACCTATAAGTGGAGCGATACAAAAGTCCTTATGAATTATGGGCTGGAAAATTTTGAGTACCACCGTCTCTCTGAGGCGGCCTATGATGAGAGCAAATTAAAGCCCCTGAAGGTGCTGAACGGACAGACGGACAGATTGAATGCAACTGCCCACGCCGATGTGAAGATCGACCGGAAAGAAGATACGGATATGAGCTTTCTCCTAAAAAAAGGGGAACAGATTGAAGTGGATTTCCAGATGGAAGATACCCTCACCGCTCCGGTCAGCGCCGGAAGCCAGGTAGGCAGCATCAAATACCTGATAGGCGGCGAGGTATATAAGGTGGAATATATCGTCACACAAAACGATGTTCCCGCCATTGATTTTTCCTGGTGTCTCAAACAGATTCTTTTAAGATACAGCCTCTAAGGCCAGTTTTTATACAAGAACTTATATATCCAACTGCAGGCTGGCCTCCTGCTCCGCCTGGATTTTGAACTCCTCTATCTGCACCGCCGACAGCTCCGGCAGCTCCTCTAAGGACTTCACCCCAAAGCTGCGCAAAAACTCCTCGGTGGTGCCGAAGAACAGGGGCCTGCCCGGCGCGTCCATTCTCCCCACTTCCATGATCAGGCCGAACTCCACCAGCCTGTTCACGGCATGGTCACAGCTCACCCCCCTGATCTTCTCGATCTCCGCCTTGGTAACCGGCTGTTTATAGGCGACGATGGAGAGGGTTTCCAAAAGTGTATCTGTTAGTACATATTTGCGGGGCGTTTTGGCGATCTTGACCAGATATTCATACATCTCCGCCTTGGTACACATCTGAAAGGAGTCCTCAAGCTCCATCAGCGTAATTCCCCGTTCCTGCTTTTCAAACTCCTCTTTCATTTCCAGAAGAAGCTCTCTTGTGTACTTCTGATCCCGCTCGATCACAGCCGCAAGACGCTCCGCCTCCACCGACTCTCCCATGGTAAAAAGAACTGCTTCCAATATAGCTTTTTCCTTCTGCCTGTCCAAATTTCTGCCTCCCACTATTCTTTTGAGGTAATAATAATATCGTCAAAGGTATTTTCCTGGGCAATGGAAATTTTCCCCAGCTTCATCATTTCCAGTATCACCAGAAAGGTGACTATGATTTCCATCTTGCTTCTCTGCTTTTCCAAAAGCTCCCGGAAGCTGAAGGTTTTGTGAAGCCGCAAAAACCCTTCCACATAATCGGTCTTGGCGTCCATGTCCACTTCGTCCTTCTCGATATTTCCAAACCGGCTCCTGACCGGGTCGATCTTGTCCTCCTGCCTTTTCATCACCATCTTGAAAAGGGACTGAAGCTTTGCCAGATCCGCATCCCCCAAAAGGGCCCTCATATCCACCGGAGGCCGGTAATCCGCCACCTCCTTGGGAAGACTTTTTTCCCTGAAAAGAGTTCTGGCCGCGTCCACCTGCCTGTCCTTGAGCTCATAGGACATATATTTATACATCTTGTATTCTAACAGCTTTTGCACCAGCTCCGCCCTGGGGTCGATCTCCTCCCCTTCCTCGTCCACCTCTCTGGGAAGGAGCATCCGGCATTTGATCTCCAGCAAAGTGGCGGCCATCACCAGAAACTCGCTCATCACGTTCATGTCCTCGGTTTCCATGGCCTTGATATATTCCAGATACTGAGCCGTGATCTCCACAATAGGGATATCGTAGATATCCACTTTATTTTTTTCAATGAGATGTAAAAGAAGATCAAGGGGGCCTTCAAAATTCTCTAATTTGACGGGTATTGCCATTGTTCTGACTCCTCTTTCAGACAAAAGCAACACTTTGCTTTTGCCTGCAATGCTCTGCTTTCGCCACCACCGCCGCTTATTTCGGCGGCATCGTACAGGCAGCGCACTCACTGTCTGCAAAACTCAATCACTACCAGCTCTCCGGGATTGAAGATCCGGATGGGAAGGGTATGGGTTCCAAGCCCCCTGCTCAAAATCATCGTCGCCTTCCCCTGTTTAAATTCTCCCCCGTCAAACTCCGGAAACAGCTTAAGGGAGGGGGAAATAGCACCCCCTAAAAGGGGAACGCGCATCAGTCCTCCGTGGATGTGCCCGGAAACCACCAGATCGGCTCCCCACCTGGCGTAGACTGGAAAGTAATCCGGATTGTGGGCGATCAAAACCGAAACCCTGGAATCCTCCGGCCTGCCAAGAAGCCTGTCCAGATAGTCCACATCCATCCTGGCAGACTTAAATTTCCCGTAATAGTCAAGGCTGATTTCGGAGCCATAGATCTCCATATTAAATTCCGGCAGATATACCTTTTCATTGACCAAGTGCCTGACCCCGGCCTCTTCCATCTGATCAAAATAAACCGAATAGACATCCCCGAAATCCTGCGAAAGCTCTTCGGTCTTCTGTTCATGATTTCCGTTGCCATAGTAGACCGGATATTTCGCCGAAAGCCTGCGGACAAAGGCTGCCGCCGTATGGGCGTCGGTGCCTCTCTCACAGGTGTACATATCCCCGGCAATCCATATCATATCAGGATGAATCCGGTCAATGGCCGCCAGGAGCCTTTCATTTTCCTTTCCGAAAGACTTGTTATGCAGGTCGGAAAGAAGGACAGCCCTGCCATCCTTCTTAAGCTTCCCCATCCTGCATTTGTAAGTCCTGACCACAAAACGATTGCAGTCCACGACCATCACCACCAGAAAAAATATGGCAAGTATGGCCAGACAAATCAAAATCACCAATCTACGCTTTCCTCTCTTTAGCTCTTGTTACAGGCTGCAGAACAGTCTCCACACCTTCATCAGATAGTCCTTATATTCCGCCTTGTCTATTGTCACATCCGCCAAAATGGAAACGCTTCCGATTCTCTCCCCATTCAGCTTATAAATCGCTTCTCCTACTGCGTCCCCCCTCTTTATAGGGGCATTTAGCTGTGGCGGAAGGGATATGGTTTTTTCGATGCTGTTAAGGTCGCTCCCCTGAATATCCAGATAACGGAAGGGCTTCTGATAAGTCAGCGCCGCGCTCTCCTGCACACCACCCTTCACGGGAAGGGAAGGAAGCTTCTCTTCATTTGGGTCTTCATACAGGGCGCTGACACTGTAACCGTAGTTTAAAAGGGCCATGGCGTCCTGGAAACGGGTTTTGTTCATGGGCGAACCCATTACCACCGCGATCAGGTCAATATGATCCTTACTGGCCGTGGCGGAAAGACAGTACAACGCCTTACTGGTGGAACCGGTCTTAAGGCCTGTGGTCCACTCATACATTTTCAGGAGCTTGTTGGTGCTGGATAGGGTAAAGTTGCTGCTTCCCTTCTGGGTCTCATGGGTGATATCCTCCATCCAGATACGGGTATAATCCAACACCTGGGGATATTTGGTGATCAGCTCCCGAGACATTACCGCCACATCCTTTGCCGAGGTGTAATGATTATCCGAGTCACTCAGGCCGCAACAATCCTCAAAGTGGGTGTCAGTCAGCCCCATATCCTCCGCTCTCTGGTTCATCAGCTTAACAAACTCCGCCTCGCTTCCGGCAATATACTCCGCCGCCGCAACGCTGGCGTCATTTCCGGAGGCCACTGCAATACACTTAATGATGGTTTCCAGGGTCTGAACCTCCCCTTCCTCCAAAAAGACCTGGGAGCCGCCCATAGACTTGGCATAGGCACTGGTAACCACCTCGCTGTCAAGTTTCACCCTTCCCGTGCCAAGATGGTCAAAAATCACCAGCAGCGTCATAATCTTTGTGATACTGGCAGGGCTGCGCCTCTCCCCGGCATTTTGCTCGCAGATGATCTGCCCTGTGGAAGCTTCCATCAAAATATAGGAAGGGGCCTCCACCTCGGGAACGGCATATGCCTTTATAGGCATCATCAACACAAAAATAAAACACATCACATAGCACAGGGTTGCTTTACAATATTTCTTCACGTATTTACTCTCCCCTTATGTATTCTATTACTATGGATATGTTTTATTCGTTTTTAAAATGCACGTACAATTTCGATTCTATCCGGTTTTCCGACAGGCAGTGCTTCCCTATAGCTGCGCTCAGCACACATCCTCCGGAGGAGTTGTGTGCAGCCGGGAGCAAAGCCCCTATACCACGAAAAAAGCCGCATCCCTTTTGCCGGATGCGGCTCCCTGTACAAGGCTAATACCACCTCATCCGAAAAGCCCGATAAGCATCCACAATCTTATCTTTTTGTTCCTTCAGGCTGATGTGGAAAATATGCATCAGCTTCAGCAGATAGTCTACTGTCACAAGAAGAAGGATCAGCCTGCAGGCCCTGATTCCCCAGCCCATATCGAACCGGTCAACCAACCCAAGTATCCTGCTATGTAAGAAAGTGATAATGATAATTGCGTAAAATCCCCATGCAATGGTACTTTCCAGACAGATAATCCCCTTATAATTGCACGGCTTATCATTATAATCCCACCACACTTCCCCAAACACCTTGAGCATCAGCCTGCCCACAAGATATTCAAAGGTCGTGGCAAGGACCGCGCCTGCCAGATACAGCCCAACCAGATGGTTACTCAAAGGATGTAAAATCAAATACCCCAGAACCCCTCCAAATCCGTAAATCGGACAAAAGGGGCCTCTTCCAAAACCTCGATTCGTCAATTTCCTATTACAAAATGACATATAAATGGATTCAACCAGCCACCCTATAATGCTGTATACAATGAAAGCCGCAATCAGATGATAAATATCTGTCCCAAATACTTCCCTCGTCCACATATACTCACCCAGCCCCTTCATAATAAATCTACCATTTCTTATATAAAATTATAATAAGAGTTTACTAGCGAAGCAATGTTTCAGTGTGCAGTCCTTATGAGACAAGAAAGCCCTTGAGAAGACCAAGGACTTTCATTGCACACTAAGTAACTTAGTTGTATTTACGTTTTCTTGCTGCTTCAGATTTCTTTTTACGTCTTACGCTAGGCTTCTCATAATGTTCACGCTTGCGAATCTCCTGCTGGATTCCAGCCTTTGCACAACTTCTTTTAAAGCGGCGTAACGCGCTGTCCAAAGTCTCATTCTCTTTAACAATTACGTTTGACATCCTACACCCTAACCTCCCTTCAGTCCCTTCCAAGCAACATTGACTGATTGGGTTTCTATTTGTACTTTACATACATACCCTAAATTATACCACAAAATCAGCTAACGTCAATCATTTATTTTTAGAACTTTAACAATTTTTTTAATCCTGTCACTGAATCTGCCCTTCCAGAACCTCTGACGCCTTTGCAAGAGCCTGTCCTATCCCGGCAGGATTCTTTCCTCCGGCCTGGGCCATGTTTGGCCGTCCGCCGCCGCCGCCCCCTACCAGGGAAGCGATTCCCTTGATGAGATTTCCTGCATGGGCCCCTTTTTCCACGGCCTGCCCGGTGGCCATGGCTACCATGTTCACCTTGCCGTCTTTTTCGGAGATCAGCAAAATCACGCCCTCTCCCAGCCTGGCCTTTAACGTATCTCCCAGATCCCGCAGGCCATTCATATCCACCCCCTCAAGCCTGGAAGCCAAAAGCTTTACGCCCTTTACCTCCCTCACCTGATCCATCACATCCCCCAGAGCCTCTCTGGCGGCCTTGCTCTTTAGGGATTCATTTTCGCTGCGCAGCTCTTTCAGTTCTGTCATCAGATGTTCCAGCCTTACCGTAAGTTCTCCGGGGGAGGTCTTTACGATGGAAGCCGCTTCCTTAAGCTTTGCCTCCATGTCCGCGTAAAAAGCAAGCACTCCCGCCCCTGTCAGGGCTTCAATCCTGCGGATTCCTGCCGCCACACCGCTCTCCGACACGATCTTAAACAGTAATATGGAGGCCGTGTTATCCACATGGGTACCACCGCAAAGCTCGGTGGAAAAATCCCCCATCTGAACCACCCGGACAGATTCCCCGTACTTTTCTCCAAACAGGGCCATAGCCCCTGTCTTCCTGGCTTCCTCCAGGCTCATGATCTTCGTCTCTACCGGCAATGCCTGGGCGATCTGCTCATTTACAATCCTTTCTACCTGATCCAGTTCCTCCTGGGTCATAGCCGTGAAATGATTAAAGTCAAACCGAAGCCGCTCTCCGTTTACAAAGGAACCGGCCTGCTCCACATGGGTTCCCAGGACGGTTCGCAGGGCTTTCTGCAACAAATGGGTGGCGCTGTGGTTTTTACAGGTATTGGCCCTTCCTTCCTCATTGACCAGAAGGGTAACTCCATCCCCCATCTTAAACATTCCCTTTGTCACCCTGCCCACATGGCCCACCTTGCCTCCCAGAAGCTTTATGGTATCTTCCACCCGGAACTCTCCCGCCGGGCAGGTAATCAGCCCCGTATCGGCGCACTGTCCACCCATAGTGGCATAAAAAGGCGTTTCCTCCACAATGATGGTTCCGATATCCCCATCGGCAAGGGCCTCCACCAGCTCTGTCTCGGTGGTAAGAGCCGTGATCTTTGAATCGTGTGTCAAACGGTCATATCCCACAAACTCTGTGGTGATGGAAGGGTCGATGGACTCGTAAACCGTCACGTCAGCCCCCATATAGTTGGTAACCTTGCGGGCCTTTCTGGCCTTCTCCTTCTGCTCCTGCATGGCGGCGGCAAAGCCCTCCTGATCCACCGTAAGTCCCTTTTCCTCCAAGATTTCCATGGTCAGATCCAGAGGGAACCCAAAGGTGTCATAGAGCCGGAAGGCGTCGGCCCCTGCAAGCTGCTTTTTCCCTTCTTTGATCATGGCATCTTCCAGCTCGCTTAAAATACTAAGGCCCTGGTCTATGGTTCTGTTAAATTTATTTTCTTCCTGTGTGAGCACATTAAAAATAAAAGCCTTTTTCTCTTCCAGCTCCGGATAGCCGTCCCGGTTGCCCTCAATCACAGTATTGCTCAAGTCTGCAAGGAATTCTCCCGTAATGCCGAGAAGCCTTCCGTGGCGGGCCGCCCTGCGGATAATTCTGCGCAGCACATAGCCTCTGCCCTCATTGGAGGGCATGATGCCGTCGGATATCATGAAGGTGGCCGAACGGATATGGTCGGTGATGATCCGGATGGACACGTCCCATTTGTATTCCTTCTTGTATTCCTTGCCGGAAATCTCGCTTACCTTATTCCTCAGCGCACAGATGGTATCAATGTCAAAGATGGAGTCCACATCCTGCACCACAGCGGCAAGACGCTCCAATCCCATTCCGGTGTCGATGTTCTTCTGCTCCAGCTCACTGTAGTTTCCCTTACCGTCATTGTCAAACTGGGTAAATACATTATTCCACACCTCAATGTAGCGGTCACAGTCGCATCCTACCTGACAGTCCGGCTTACCGCAGCCGTACTTTTCCCCTCTGTCATAATAGACCTCCGAGCAGGGGCCGCAGGGGCCGGAGCCGTGCTCCCAGAAATTATCCTCCTTGCCAAAACGGTAGATCCGCTCTGCGGGAATGCCGATCTCCTTATTCCAGATTTCAAAAGCCTCGTCATCCTCCTCATAGACAGAAGGATAGAGCCGATCCTTATCGAGTCCTACCACCTGGGTCAAAAATTCCCAAGTCCAGGCAATGGCCTCATGCTTGAAATAATCCCCAAAGGAAAAATTTCCCAGCATCTCGAAAAAAGTGCCGTGTCTGGCCGTCTTTCCGATGTTTTCTATGTCAGGGGTGCGGATACATTTCTGACAGGTCGTCACCCTTTTTCTTGGCGGAATCTCCTGTCCCGTAAAATAGGGCTTAAGAGGCGCCATTCCGGAGTTGATCAGCAACAGGCTATTGTCATTATGGGGCACAAGAGAAAAGCTCTTCATTGCCAGATGCCCCTTACTCTCAAAAAATTCCAAAAACATTCTGCGCAGTTCGTTTACGCCGTATGATTTCATGTTCCTTACCTATCCCTTTCTCCAAAGGAACCAAAACCCGTCAGCAGACGGGCCGGTTGGTTCTCCTAAAATCCTTACTCTTTTAGACTCTTCTCAAATTAGAACGTCATTTTATCCGCAAAATAAGCGTCCAGGTCGGCGATGGCCACTCTCTCCTGCTCCATGGAATCCCGGAATCTGACGGTCACACAGCCGTCGGTCTCGGAGTCAAAGTCATAGGTCACGCAAAAGGGCGTTCCGATCTCGTCCTGACGGCGGTATCTCTTGCCGATATTGCCTCTGTCGTCGTACTCGCAGTTGAACTTTTTGGAGAGCTGTGCGTAAATCTTCTCCGCGCCCTCCCCCAGCTTTTTGGATAGAGGCAAAACGCCGATCTTGACAGGCGCAATCGCCGGATGGAAATGAAGCACCGTCCGCTTATCTCCCCCTTCCAGCTCCTCCTCGTCATAGGCGGAACACAAAAAGGCAAGCAATACCCGGTCGGCACCCAGGGAAGGCTCCACCACATAGGGCACATATCTCGTATTTTTCTGGTCGTCAAAGTAGGTCAGATCCTCGCCTGAAACTTCCTGATGGCGGCCTAAGTCGTAGTCCGTCCTGTCTGCTATGCCCCAGAGCTCGCCCCAACCGAAGGGGAACAGGAATTCAATATCCGTGGTGGCCTTGGAATAGAAGGAAAGCTCCTCCTTATCATGGTCGCGGACTCTCATTTCCTCTTCCTTCATGCCCAGGCTCTTAAGCCAGTCGATGCAGAACTGTTTCCAATAGGCAAACCATTCCAGATCCGTGTCAGGCTCGCAGAAGAATTCCAGCTCCATCTGCTCGAATTCCCGGATACGGAAGATAAAGTTCCCGGGAGTGATCTCGTTTCTGAAAGACTTACCCACCTGGCCGATTCCGAAGGGTATCTTTTTCCGGGAGGTACGCTGTACGTTTTTAAAGTTTACAAAAATACCCTGTGCCGTCTCAGGCCGCAGGTAAACGGTATTCTTGGCGTCCTCCGTGACGCCCTGGAAGGTCTTGAACATCAGATTAAACTGACGGATATCCGTAAAATTATGTTTGCCGCAAGTAGGGCAGGGAACCTGGTGCTCCGTGATGAAATCCTTCATTTTTTCCTGGCTCCATCCGTCTATGGAGCTCTCTAAGGTAATGTTATTTTCCGAGGCAAAATCCTCGATCAGCTTATCCGCACGGAAACGCTCATGGCACTCCCGGCAGTCCATCAAAGGGTCGGAAAAGCCGCCCAGATGGCCGGAAGCCACCCAAGTCTGGGGATTCATCAAAATTGCACTGTCGATACCCACGTTATAGGGATTTTCCGTGATGAACTTCTGCCACCACGCTCGTTTGATATTATTTTTAAGCTCCACCCCAAGATTGCCATAATCCCAGGAGTTGGCCAGCCCGCCGTAGATTTCGGAGCCGGGATACACAAACCCTCTTGCCTTTGCCAGTGCCACGATTTTTTCCATTGTTTTTTCCATTGTCTCTCTACCTCTCGCTCATAAATGATAGTTGATTGATCTATTTATAAATAATGTATGCCAGTTCTTTTCCCTCTCCAGCCATGCGGATTTCCCTGGCATTCTCAGAAACAGCCACATTATCGCTGGCATACAAGGCCTTTTTGTCCAGACTCACGCTCTGCTTTTCATCCGTGATCAGAACCACCACATCCTTCATGGCAAGGATATCGGATTTACCCACAGTTTCATTCTCATCCTTAACACTGCTCAATACTACGTTCAGATCATACCCGGCCGCCTCGGCCTGGGCGGGTGTTCCTGTAAAGAAAACCGTCTGATTAAAGGACGCATAATCCTCCGCTTTCGCGTAGGTCATCTCAACCTCCGCCACGGCATTCTCCACCTCCACCTTCTCGACGGAAATCCGCTCTTCTCCCGCCATGCGGTTATAATCCGCAACCTCCGTCAGTATCGTCTGCTTAAGCTCCTCTTTGTCATAATAGCTCTGCTCAAAGCTCTCTCTGATCGTGGTGCGGATCTTTCCCTCCTTGGTAAAAGAGACTGCCGCCTCGCCGCCCCCGCCCTCGTCACTGCCGCAGGCGGTAAAGATCAGCATTCCCAGGATCATAAAAGCCGTTGCCATTTTTCGGAAAATTCTCATGCCTATCTCCACCCTCCATTTTATCTCATCATTATATATGACTTACCTTTGTTTTTCAACATGGAATTTCACCTAAAATTTCCAGGCTTTTCATTTTTTTGTCCACAAAACGCTTCCTGTACGCCTGGGCAATCTCACAAAGCTCTGAGAGCACCTGGTCTGTAACCGTAAATGTATAGAGCTTTTCCACCTTAGAGCCCACAATATAATCTACCGCATAGGCGGTAGATGAAAGATAAGGAGTTTTCCGTACCGGCAGCCCCGGATATTCCCCGTTTACGACAACCGCTTTAATCTCAAATATGTAGCGCACCATCTCATTGGAAAGCCCTGGATGCAGAAGAGCCCGAAGGGACTGATAAAGAAGCTTTAACATTTCCTTCTCGTCATTGTTCTCCCTTGTGTAGTAATCCATAACCTCAAGGAAATACATACCGTAGCAGGCCGCCTCAAAATCCTCCCGAAAGCCCTCGAAATAATTGCTGATATTGCTCTCCGTGATTCCATAAGCGCTCCTGCCTTCATAGAGCAAAAATTGTCCAAAGCAAAAGGGATTGGTGGAAGCAAGCAGCCTGCTGCCCTGTTTGCGGGCGCCTCTTGCAAAGGCCGCTATCTTTCCCCTCTCCCTTGTCAATAATACCACCCGTCTGTCATATTCCCCGACAGGTTCCGTTTTTAAAATCATCCCTGTAACACTGACCTGATCCCTCACCCCTGCCCTCTCTCTCGTCCTGCTTTGGCTCCCCTTCGTCCTTCCGGTAAGCCAGATAGTCGTTTATGCTTCCTGTACTTAAAAACTGTTCCCAGTAATTTAAAACTCTCATCTTATGCCCCCTGACAGCTAAAAGTTAAAAGCTACAAGCCAGTAACCTTTGCTATTAGGGTTTACTTTTTTCGTTTTTCTATTCGCCATCCCTCTGATTATAGCCGAAATTTTTCAGAAGGAAATCACTGTCCCTCCAGTCCTTTTTCACCTTCACCCAGAGCTGTAAATTGACCTGCTTTTCCAGCATATTTTCGATGTCTTTTCTTGCGTCTGTGCCGATCTTCTTCAGCATACCTCCCTGCTTTCCGATGATAATGCCTTTATGGGAATCCTTCTCACAGATTATAGTGGCGTCAATATCCACAATATTTTTACGCCACTTCATTTTTTCGATGGTCACCGCGATGCCATGGGGAATCTCCTCCTCCAGCCTGCGCAGCGCCTTCTCCCGGATCAGCTCCGCCACGATCTGACGCTCCGGCTGGTCGGTTACGGTGTCCTCGTCAAAGAAAGCCGGCCCATAGGGCAGGTAGAGCATGATACATTTGATCAGCTCACTTAAATTATCGCTCTTTAGAGCCGACACCGGAACGATCTCCGCAAAGTCCATCTCCCTACGGTAAGTGTCGATAAAGCCCAAGAGCTCTTCTCTTCTTACCGTGTCAATCTTGTTAATGACCAGTATCACCGGCGTTTGCAGGCTGCCAAGCTGCTCCATGATATGGCGCTCCCCCGGGCCGATATAATCCGAGGGCTCCACCAGATACAGGATCACATCCACCTCTTTCAGGCTCCTCTGGGCCACATTCACCATATAATCCCCCAGACGGTTTTTCGCCTTGTGGATCCCCGGCGTATCTACGAATACGATCTGTCCCTCTTCACAGGTATACACCGTCTGAATCCTGTTGCGGGTGGTCTGGGGTTTATTGGAGGTAATGGCAATCTTCTGGCCGATCAGGGCATTCATCAGGGTGGATTTTCCTACGTTGGGCCTTCCGATCAGCGCCGCAAAGCCGGATTTATACTGGTCATTCATTTATCTTCTTCTCCTTCACCGCGCCCTCAGGCGCCCGTATTCCAAGTTTGCGCAGCAAACTTGCAAGCGGGCTTTGCCCGCTTTATTCTCCTTTTTCCTTTTTGGACGTGCTTTCTTCGATGCGCAGCCCCCGCCTCAGCCTTTCTTTCAGGGAAATGCGCTCTTTCTTTTCCGGGTTTTTTCTCCTTACCCTCTTCAAAATCCATCGGAAAATCACTATGGCAAGAATAATGATCAGGGCCCACACAAAGATATAGGGCAGGTCGATCACAAACCCGATCCCGAAGTCCGCCAGAGCATTCCCCACATCATAGAGGCTGTTCACGAATCCTGTGGAAATCTTCTCCCATACGCTCTGCTCCTTCACCGGGGTCAGCTTCACCACCTCGTTAATGTAGAGGTAAACGGTGCTGTAGGAAACCTGATTATCCATCACCCGAAGCTGGGACTCCATGCTCTCAAGCTGGTAGCGCACCTCCGAGAGCCGCTGCTCCAAACTGATGATATCTTCAATGGTCTCCGCCTTTTCAAGCAGGGCAAGCAGCCTTTCCTGCTCTGCCAAAAGCACCTTCTTGTGGCTCTCCAAATCCACATACCGAAGGGTCACGTCCGTCACGCTCTCGTTGCGGCTGATCACGTTGGAGACCTCCGCCATATTTTCCAGAAATTCATCCAGATGCTCCGCCGGAACCCGGATGGTAAGGTTGGCATTGCGCAGACGGTTCCCGCTGTAGCTGCTGCCGTTATAGGTGTAGCTCTCCTCTATGTAGCCCTCCATCAGCTCTGTCCGCCTGCGCACAGCGGTGAGCAGATCGTCAAAGGTCTCCGTCTCCACTTCAAGGTCCACGTTTCTGATGAGCTTTCGGGTCGTCTTTTGCACCTGTGGGGTTTCGGCAGCGCCGCCTTCCTCCGCAACAGCCTCGTCAAATTCCGCCAGCTCACTTTTGGCCTCAGCGATCTCCTCCGTGACCGCATTGGTGTCAACTCCATCCCCCACCAGATAACCGCCGCCGCTGTCGTAGCTCTCCTGTGCCATGGCAGGCTCCGCTGCCGCCGTGTCCGCCGACTCGTAAGAATAGCCTTTGGAGGAGCCGCAGCCGGTGAGCAGAAGCCCTGCCATAACCACTGCCGCAAGGGCCTGCCCCATCACTTTTTTTCTTCCCGACAGCCAGTTTCCTGTTTTCTTCCCGGCAACCGGCTTTCTGATAACTCTGTTACAAACGACCATGTTTTCGGTAACCAAACTCCGTTTTTTCATTGTAATCCCTCCCTGTCAGATTCTTTTTCGATCCTGACAATGATACGGATGAAAGGAAAGATATTTATGGTACTTTTTGACTTTTTCACACTTAATTATGGAAAAGCTGATCCAATTGCAAAAACAGTTTGCTGCTCTCTTTCAGCTTATCCCCGTTGCCCACAACACAGAGGTTATTCCCCTCCATAAAGGCCTCCACATACCGGGATAGCCCTCTTATGGTCTCTTCCGTAACGTCAAGCACCTCATCCCGCTCCTTTTGTACCTGTTCCATGGAAAGGCCGGTGAGATAACCGCCCAGGGAGTAAATCCCCTTCGTGGCAGGCGTCATAGGCGTATCCAGCTCGCTGACTGCCCCGATGATAAATTGGGTCACTGTCCGCTCGTCAAGCTCGGCGTTTTTGATGTATTTTGCCGCCTGCTCATAGACGTCGATGGTCTTTTCCAGATTGGGATCACGGTAGGACACAAAATAACCGTCCCCGTTCCTGTAAAAGCCGCACATACAGCCGTAAGCGCCGCCTTTTACCCGAATCCGGTTCCAGAGGTAATCCATTCCCATCATCACCTTAAGCACTTTCAGAGCGCCGGTATAGGCAAGCCCCTTATCCACAAAATTCCCGGTGCGGCAGACATACTGTACCTGTCCTGCCGTCATAAAAGCCTCGTTTTTCTGAATCAGTTCAGGCCGATAGCCTTCCTGGCAGCACGCCGATGTATACAGCTCCTTTTTGAACTCGCAGATGGCCTGCTCCAATCCCGGATAGCCCTCTTCGCTGGCCGTATAGTCCACCAGCAGATTTTCCGGGCGGAAAACGATCCGGCACAGCTCCTTCAGGTTCCCGACTACCTCTTCCTTCCTGGCCTCAAAGTTCTTTTCCAGCTCTTCCAGCAGACGGTATTGGGGAATGCCGCTGATCTGTTCCGACACCGCCGCCGTAGGCGAAAAATAACTCAGCCCCCGAATCAGGGCCACGGAATGTCCCGCGCTGGTCATGGTGGCCTGCATCCTGGATTTTGTCTCCGCAATGATCTCATACAGACGCTTGGTATCTTCAAATTTGGAGGTGAGAAGAATCTCTTTCATCAGCTCCAGAGCCTTGTCCCTCTTCTCATAGAGCGCTTTGGAACGGATTTCCAGGGTGGTTTTATATTCTTTGAGGTTCCCTGCATTGGTATAGGTATTGGCGATTACCCGTATGCCCCCGGTGTGGATATTGACCTCGTTGAACAGCTCCCCGTAGCCGAAATGTTCCGTATCTACCATGGTCAGCACGCTCTTTAAAAGGCCCACATAGGCAAACAGCCTCTTCGACACCTTTCCCAGATCAAAAACCAAATTCAGATATCCGATACCGTTGGTAAAAATATCATGGAAAAGAATGGTGGTTCCCTCCGCAGAGCGCACCTGATTTACAAAGCCTGCCGCCTCCTTCTTCATGTCCTCCCGCTTAAGAAGGGGGATGGTCATAAGAGCCTCCGGGCTGTCCGGCTCCTCCTGATAGGCCCGCAGCGCCGCCGTCTGTGCCACGATCTCTTGGATCTGCTCCGGGGAAAGAGTGTTTTTGAAAGCCTCCAGCTTCCGGGCATGGGCATCGTCCTTCTGGGTGGTAAGCCCCGGCACAGGCCTCACGGTCAGGTAAGCCTTATGGGGATTTTCCAGCATCCAGGAGCGGATCAGCCCTTCGAAATATCCGGTGCCTATGGCTTTTTTAAGCTCCTTAAAGGTCTCGTTGGCCTCGATATGCATAAAGGGCCGTTCCTTATCGTAAAGCCAACTGTCAAGGGCCTGTAAGCCCAACATCAGTCCCTTGGGATAAGCGCCGTAATCCGCTTCCCTGTACTTAAATTCAAAATAATTGATGGCTGCGGCAAGGGCTTTCTGATCCAGGCCCTCCTTTGCCGCCCCGGCAAGAACCTGCCGGATGGTCTCCACAAATTCTTCCTTCTGGGACTCCTTAGCGCTCTTGGCCACCACGGCAAAATAAGGCTGGTAAATGCCGTTTTCCATGGAGCTGTACACATCCTTGCCGATGCCCTTGTCGATCAGCGCCTGCTTCACCGGCGCTCCCGGCGCGGAACAGAGCACATAGTCCAGCACCTCCATAGCCACATAAAGCTTTGGGTCAAGGCTGTTTCCCATGGAAACGTTGTAGGTCAGATAAGTGTTTTCCTCCACCGAATCCTCTTCCATCACCGGATATTCCTTCACCAGCTCCTTGGGCGAAGCAAAAGGCTTTTGAACTCCCACCTGGGAATCTACTGGAAGGGCCTCAAAATCGGCCAGATAGGCCTCATCCAAAAAGGTAAGGTACTCTTCGGCGTCAAAATTCCCATACAGATAAATATAACTGTTGGAGGGATGATAATATTTCTGATGGAATGCCAGAAATTCCTCATAGGTCAACGCCGGAATCTCATCCGGATCCCCCCCTGATTCCAGACCATAAGTCGTATCGGGATAGAGGGAATTCATGATCTCCCGCTCCACCACATCATCCGGAGAAGAAAAAGCCCCTTTCATCTCATTATAGACCACACCATTGATGGTAAGGTCGTCCCCTTCCTCCTCCATCTCATAGTGCCAGCCCTCCTGCTGGAAAATCTTCTCCTCCCGATAAATGTTCGGGTAGAAAACCGCGTCCAGATATACATGCACCAGATTCTTAAAATCCTTGTCGTTGCAGCTTGCCACAGGATAGACGGTCTTGTCCGGATAGGTCATTGCATTTAAAAAGGTATTCAGGGACCCCTTGGCCAATTCCACAAAGGGATCCTTTACCGGAAAGTTCTTGGAACCGCACAGCACCGAGTGCTCCAGAATATGGGCCACTCCCGTACTGTCCTTGGGCGGCGTGCGGAATCCGATATAAAACACCTTATTTTCATCGTCATTCAAAAGAAGCGTCAGAGCCGCCCCCGTCTTTTTGTGTCTGAGCACATACCCCTCTGAATTCAGGTCGCTGATCCTGCGCCTCTCCAATACCTGATATGCGCTTATGCTTTCTACCTCTCTGCCCATCTTTTTATTTCCTTCCCTATAAATTTTTATATGTTGTAATAAGTATATCCAATTTTATAGTAAACGACAAATTATTTTGTCGTTTACTATAACAATATTACCTCGCGTCCCTGTTTCCGTAGATAGCGGATTTAGGGCTCCACCAAAGGGCCTTATACTTGACAACAAGAAGCGTGCGAATAAAAGAACGGGCGGAAACAAAGTCTCCAGCCCGCTCAGTGTAAAAGGGGAATTTTACCGAAATCATAGCCGACATTTAATGTCCGACTGAAAATAGTGTAGCATGAATTGGGGGAAATTGCAAGTAGAAAATTTAAAAATAAATGCTACTTTTTTAGCCTGTCATACAGCATTTCACATTACGCATCAGCCCTACCTCTTTCCTGTTAAATGGATGCTATCGGCCTACTTCTCAGAAACAAACACACTCACACCCATCCACTGCAAAACCTCATTCTCAAAGGGGAATACCTCGTCTTCCGGGGCCGGGAGCTCTCTGTAAATCTCTTTTGCCTCTGTGGACAAGTACCCTGTTCTTCTGCAAACTTCTTTCCACTCTCCGATTTCATATAACTGCTCATGCAAATGATAGGTTTCATCCAAAGTTCTGTATAACCGCTCCCACTTTTTTGTATTTTCCGAATTGTGGTCATCCACTACGCTAAAATCATAAACTGCGTGGCCTCCCGGCTTGAGCACGCGATACCCTTCCCTGAATCCGTCCATCATTTTTGACTGCATACTCTCAAATCCGCCACATGAAACGACCATGTCTATGGAATTATCCTCAATCGGCAAGTGAGCGCAATCACATGCCAGACACACAATATCCACATAGGGATTGACGAGTTCCTCACTGAAATACCGTTTGCCATATTTCAGGACTCTGTGGGAAAGATCCGTGAGGATCACAAGACAGGGCCAGTCAATGCGCTGTAAATCATATTTTATCCCGTTGCAGGTGCCACAGGCAATATCCAGGATAATATGCGGCCGCAGCTTTTTCAGAACCTGCCAGCGCACTTCTTTAGAGGAAACCTTTCCCATATTATAGCGGGGATTCCCGGGATAATAGTGCTGAAGGAGATAATCCTCATAATTCTTCAAAAAGAGAGACCATAACTCGCCCTGGATTTCACGGGTTCCAAAATGCACAACGCCATCCGTAAGCTCATAGCGATGCCTGTTTTTGCATTCAAAGTATCTTTTGTTTTCGTCTTTATTTTTCAGCAGCAGCCTTTCCCTGCATACAGGGCAGCTCATCATGCCCGCAATCCGCCTTAGTCCCGGCTCCGTATTTCCCATCATCTCTCCTAATGCCTTTGAGAAATAGGGCGCCACCTCCCGCAGCGTACACTCACCCAAAGCGCCGGTTGGAATAGAGACCATTCTTTCCGTCTTTTCTTCTTTTCTCTTAATTCCTGCGGCCAGAGATAATTCCAGATTTCCATCCGCCAACTCCTTGGCAATGCTGTAAAGCTCCGTATCAGAACAGTAGGGCGCAAGGCCAAGCAGAAGCTTTTGCTTTTCCACTTCGGGTGCAAGAGCAGTCACGTTAGCCGGAAGAATCCTCTCCCTGCTTTTTTGTGTAAAGGCCAAATCTCCCTCCACAATACTGTCCATTGTCATGTTAAAAAGCCATGCCAGCTCCCGGAACAAGTCGATGTCCGGCAGATTTTTGCCGCTTTCCCATTTACTGATTGCCTGCGCACTCACTCCCAACCTTTCGGCCAGCGCCGTCTGGGACATACCCGCTTTCCTGCGCAACGCCCCTATCCTGATTCCAATCTGTTCACGGTCAATCATAAAAAGCCTCCTTGTCTGTTTACTCCTATAAGAAAACATCATAAATTTTTCCATATGATGTTCCCTGTAACTGTATTATACTTTGGAAAAAGAGCCGTTTACAATGACGTAAAAGTTGATATTCAGGGGCGCGGACTCAACCGGCAATGTTCGTTTTACTGCACAATTTTTTCCAAAAGATTTTTATACTGCACCAACGTAACATTTCCCATTTTACCGGCAGCCTCCACACATCCCTTTGTAAATCCGCTTTTGGCAAACAAGTACAAGTGTATTGTCCGATAGTGGAACATCTGACTTCGCCTGGCTAAGGTTTCCAAAACGCCTGCATCTACCTTTTCGTTTGTCCATTTGCATTCTCCAAAGAGCGCTGTATCTTTATCCTGTTCGCCCATAATGTCGATTTCTGTCTGCGTGCGGGTAGATGGATCCGTCCCCCACCAGCGTCCCAGATCCTTAAACTCCACGGAAGATTCGCCATCCAGCAACAGCTTCCAGAGATACTGCCTGCTTATTTCCTCAAATACCTTTCCCATATAATCTGACAGGTTTGGCTCGATTCTCTTATAGGCCAATTCGGCAGCCCCACGGCTAATAATCGAATGATTCTCCGGTACAAACCGGTACCAAAACCGAAACATATTATCGTCTATAAGATAGATGGATTTTCGGGATGCCTTTTCTCCATAAGGCGTTTGCTTTTGAATCACTCCCAGCGCAATCAGATTTTTCAGATAAGTGGCGCAGACACTGGTATCCTCCCCAACCTTTGTAGAAATTTCCGCCATACGGGAAGCGCCGGTTGCAATCGCTGTGATAATGGCATTATAAAGCGCCGGCTCCCGTACTTCCTGTTTCAGCAGATTTTCCGGCTCCTCGAAAAGGGAGGACATAGGATTCAGGTAGGTATTTTTAATATTATCCTCGACGCTTCGCCTGTCATTTATTTGCAATAGATATTGAGGCGTTCCTCCCACCATACCGTAAACCATCGCCTTATCCTCAGCGGAAAAATTTTTTAAATACCGGCAGGCATCCGCAAAATCAAAAGGCGCTATCTTCATCTGTGCCGTCCGTCTGCCATAAAGCGGCGCTTTGTAGGCGAGCACATGATCCTCCATATAAGACATGGAGGAACCGCAAAGAATCAACATCAATTTGGATTGGTCTTTGTTTTTATCTATCAGGAGCTGTATGGTAGAGGCAAGACTTTTGGAGGCACGGGCCACATACGGGTACTCGTCGATGACCAAAATCAGGCGTTCTTTTTCAGCCAGCTTAAAAACATATTCCAACGCGGCCTGGAACGAGGCAAAGGCGCTCTCAGCCTGAATGCCTGTGCCAAATTCTATGATATTTTTGCTGAAATTTTCCAGGTTCTGCTTCGCGTTGCTCTCTACCCCCATAAAATAAATTGCCTTTTTATCTCTGATAAACCGATTGATCAGCGTGGTTTTCCCCACGCGGCGGCGGCCATAAATGACCACAAACTCAAATCTTTCAGACGTATATAATTTATTGAGGGATGCCAGCTCGCGCTCTCTTCCGATAAACATATTCCACCTCCGAAATCTTACCTATACAATATCACGTCAATCAAGTATAGTCAATCGCAATTTACTAATTTACGTTTTACTAATTTATGATTTATTTCTTATTTAACAATGGATTCCACGATAAAAATATATCTGCCATACGACCATTTTATTTTTGCCGTCGTATGGCAGATAGTAATACAACATTATTTATGTTTATCCCTCATCCCTTCCAGCACCGTCCCCTTCTAAACGCTAAAAGTCATCATCCCCAGCTTGGACACAATAATCTCCCGAACCAGAATCCCGCAGGCCTTCTTCCTGGCAAGGTTGATTCCCGCCAGCTCCTTCAAGGTATAGACCTTTTCCTGATATATGTATTTTTCCTCACGCCCCCTGCCGGAGCTCTTACCTCCCAAGGGCAGACGCCTTTGCTTCTTCGGCACCTGCTCCTGCACCTTTATCCTTATTTTGAGCTGAGAAAAGACCTCATACAAAAAGGTTCCCTCCTCCAGATAATAGAACTGGCTCTCCAAAGTGGTCTGTGGCGCAGCCTCCTTCAATATATATTGGGAGACAATCGCTTTCAATTTAAAAGGAACCAGCTCCTGGGCCAGCAATTCCTCATAGGAAAAACCGGCTCCCAGATAGAGGCTCCCCACATCCTGCAATACATATTTAAAATCGTCATACCGGGTAACATTTTCCGTTATTTTCATCGTTCCAGATCCTCTATGGTATATCCGCTCATGCGCATGGCATCCTCGATTTCCTCCACGCTCATCCCGGTTTCCGCGGCAAGCTCCCTAGCGCTGACCTTTCTGTGCAGCTCCCCGGCCAGCTCCTTTGCCTTCCCGGCCACCTGATTCACACGCTCCGCCACCTTCTTGTCCTTGTCAGTCTCCTGAAGATTTTCAGCGATGCAATCCTCCATGGCATCCATCACCATCTTCATCAGCATTCCTTCCGCCTCCGTGGCGCTTTCGAGAGCCCCCAGCATGGTAACGCCCATGGTCAGAGCCAGATTTCCCTCCCCGATCAGATCCTCCAAAAAGACGCCCTGCCCCGTATAGAGCTTGGCTACCTCGGCCACCTGGGGCAGATAGAGGGCGATCACTTCCTGCTGTGCCTGCCGCTCTCCCGCCATGGCGGACAAGAAAAACGCTTCCCTCTCCCCGTCGCTGATGGAAGGGGTGTAAAGAATGCCTTTTTTGTATTCTTCCAGGTAATCGGTCTCCTCCTGCGAGAGATATTCGTCCAAATCCACCGGCTCTCCGATGCCGATCTTTTGCTTTTTCAGATAATCGAACACAAGGTCAAGCTGCTCCTTTGACAGGGCCAAATCAGCAAAAGCCTCCCTTACCTGCTCCTGTGAGATACAGTTTTGCTGCTCCTTCGCCTGCTTTTTCACCTTTTCCAGAGTCTTTGCAAAAAGGATTTCCTGATTTTCTCCCATAAACGATTTTCTCCCCTCAATCAATCCCAGCCACACCCTTAGCGCCTTGCTTACTTCATTTTAATATGGGTGTGGGTAAAAATGTGATCCTGGCAATACTCATAATTCCCCTGACACTTGGAACAAAACCGAAATTCCAGCTCCGGATTGGTCTCCTCCGTCCTGCCGCAAATGGCGCATTTATGCCGGGTGACCCTGGTAGTCTTTTTCACTTCCCGCTTAAACTCCTGCCTCCGCTTAGCCTGCCTGGGCGTCATATGAACCTGCCCCCTGCCGGTTAAGAAAAACACGATAAAATTCATCAGGGAAGCGGCGATCACAAACTGTGTGGCAATGGAACCCATCAAAAACTGATAAACCAAAAGCGCTCCGTAGATTATGCCCAATATCTTAATCCGGATGGGAAGCAGGAAAAACAGCATTACCTGCATATTGGGATAGGTGCTGGCAAAGGCAAGGAATATCGACATATTTACATAGTAGGTGCTGAATCCCAGCGCAAGGTTGTCAGGCCCCCGGACTCCCCAAAGGGCGTAGAGCGCCAGCCTGGTATCCACTTCGTTCTGAAAAATGGCAGTGTAGCCAAACAGAAGGAACGCACCCAATATGGTAAAGAGAACCCCCGAAAAGATATAGACATTGTAGCGGTAGGTCCCCCAGGTCCGCTCTAAGGTAGTTCCCAGCGAATAATAAAAATACAGCATCAAAAGGGTAAAAAAATCAAATCTCGAGGGCGGCACGATCAGCCAGGTAATAAGCCGCCAGATCTGCCCGTGAAAAATGATCTCATAGGGATTTAAGTACAGATAATTCAGCATTCCCGGAACCGTAAACTGGATCAGATACCCACAGCCATAACAGATAATCAGTACCATGGATAAATTCTTAATCGCATATTTCCCAAACTTTTTTTCGAAATTACCGGTGAATTTCATTCTCCTGCTTCTCCTTTTACAGATTGCGTCACAATGGGTTGGATTTCGGCACAACCTTTGATACATGAACAAACCCGAAACTTCATATATTTTATCATTCTTATTTTCAAATGTAAATAAAGCCGGTTATTTTTTAGAATTTTTAAGCATTAAAAAAATTTTTCCTGTTTTTCTTTACAAAATGTTTAGGTTTGCACAATTGCATTTTAAAATTCCCTGTCGTATAATATCTACGCATGTCAAAAAATGCGATAACAGAAAGGCGGTAGGTCATGGAGAATCAATCCTTTGCACTTGGCATTGACATTGGATCCACCACTGTCAAAATAGCCATATTAGATGAGTCTCATCATATCCTTTTTTCAGACTATCAAAGACATTTTGCAAATATAAAAGAAACACTTTCCGATTTACTTTCAAAGGCATACGCCCAGCTTGGGAATATAAGGCTGCGCCCTGTAATCACCGGCTCCGGAGGGCTGGCTCTGGCAAACCACCTGGGTTTTCCCTTCGTTCAGGAGGTCATCGCCGTCGCCACTGCCCTTAAGGAGATGGCTCCCCAGACGGATGTGGCCATCGAGCTTGGGGGCGAGGACGCCAAGATCATTTATTTTGAGGGCGGCAACGTGGAGCAGCGCATGAACGGTATCTGCGCAGGGGGCACCGGCTCTTTTATTGATCAGATGGCTTCCCTGCTCCAGACGGACGCCTCCGGCCTGAACGAATATGCCAAAGATTACCATCTTTTATACACCATTGCCGCAAGATGCGGGGTTTTTGCCAAATCCGATATCCAGCCCCTGATCAACGACGGCGCTACCAAGGAGGATTTATCCGCCTCCATTTTTCAGGCAGTGGTCAACCAAACCATCAGCGGACTTGCCTGCGGTAAGCCGATTCGGGGACACGTGGCTTTCCTTGGCGGGCCCTTACATTTCCTTTCCGAGTTAAAGGCGGCTTTTATCCGCACCTTAAAGCTGGATGCGGAACATATCATCGACACGGAGCACTCTCACCTTTTTGCCGCCATCGGCTCTGCCATGAACGCAGAGGAAAAAAGCTCCTTTACCATGTCAAAGGAAAAAAGCGCCTTTTCCAGTGCAAAAGAAAAGAACATTTTTGCTTTGGAAGAAATAACCGGAAAGCTTTCTTCCGACATTAAAATGGAATTTGAGGTTGAGCGGATGGAGCCCCTGTTTTCTTCCCAGGAAGAATACGAGGGCTTCAAGTCCCGTCATGCCAGGCACCATGTGAGGGCCGGAGAACTTGCCTCCTACCGGGGTAACTGCTTTCTGGGCATCGACGCGGGCTCTACCACCACCAAAGTGGCCCTTGTGGGGGAGGACGGCTCGCTCCTTTACTCCTTTTACAGCAGCAATGACGGCAGCCCCCTAAAGACCGCTATCCGCGCTATCAGGGAAATCTATTCCCTCCTTCCAAAGGAGGTAGCCATCGTCCGCTCCTGCTCCACCGGATACGGGGAGGCTTTGATGAAGGCCGCTTTCCTTTTGGACGACGGGGAGGTGGAGACGGTAGCCCACTACTACGCCGCTGCCTTCTTCGATCCGGAGGTGGACTGTATTCTTGACATCGGCGGCCAGGACATGAAGTGCATCAAGATCAAAAACCAGACCGTGGACAGCGTACAGCTCAATGAAGCCTGCTCCTCGGGCTGCGGCTCCTTCATAGAAACCTTTGCCAAATCCTTAAATTACTCCGTTGAGGATTTCGCCCAGGCAGCGCTCTTTGCGCAGCACCCCATCGACTTAGGGACAAGGTGTACGGTATTTATGAATTCCAAAGTAAAGCAGGCCCAGAAGGAGGGCGCCTCTGTACCGGATATTTCCGCCGGCCTGGCCTATTCCGTCATTAAAAATGCCCTTTTCAAGGTGATTAAGGTTTCCGATGCCTCCGCTCTGGGGAAAAATATCGTGGTGCAGGGAGGCACCTTTTACAACGACGCTGTCCTTCGGAGCTTTGAAAAAATCGCCGGATGCAAGGCCATCCGCCCCGATATTGCCGGAATCATGGGCGCTTTCGGCGCGGCTCTGATCGCCAGGGAGCGTTTTGACGAAAGCTATGAGACTACCATGCTCCCCTTTGAAAAGATAGATACCTTGCAGTTTGAAACCAGCATGGCAAAGTGTAAGGGATGCACCAATAACTGCCGTCTGACCATCAACCGTTTTACGGGAGGCCGTCAGTACATTTCCGGCAACCGCTGCGAGCGGGGGCTGGGAAAGCAAAAAAATGAGAATAACATTCCCAATCTGTATGAATATAAGCTGAAACGGATTTTTGACTATGAACCACTTGCCGCCGACGAAGCTCCCAGAGGCACCGTAGGGATTCCCCGGGCCCTGAATATGTATGAGGATTATCCCTTCTGGGCTGTTTTTTTCAAGAAGCTGGGGTACCGGGTGGTACTCTCCCCCCTTTCCAACCGGAAGATCTATGAGCTGGGCATCGAATCCATCCCCAGCGAGTCGGAGTGCTACCCCGCCAAGCTGGTACACGGCCATGTGAGCTGGCTCATCAATCAGAAAGTGGACTTCATTTTTTATCCCGCTCTCTTTTATGAGCGGAACGAATTTGAGGAGGCAAACAATCATTATAACTGTCCAATCGTCACCTCCTACTCCGAAAACATCAAAAACAACGTGGAGGAAATCGGACGGGGACAGGTAAAGCTTCGCAACCCCTTTCTCTCCTTCCGTGACTTAAAAACCGTCTCCGAAGCTCTCTCCAAAGAATTTTCGGCTCTTCCGGTAGAGGAAGTATTGGAGGCCGCCCGCCTCGGCTGGGAGGAGCTTGCCAGGGCAAGGAAGGACATGCAGGAAAAGGGGGAGGAAGTTCTCTCCTATCTGGAGCAGACGGGCAAGCGGGGAATCGTGCTGGCCGGCAGGCCCTACCATATTGACCCGGAAATCCATCATGGCATCCCGGAGCTAATCACTTCCTATGGCATTGCTGTGCTGACAGAGGATTCCATCTCCCATCTGGCCAAGCCGGAGCGCCCTCTGATCGTGTCGGATCAATGGATGTACCACTCCCGCCTCTACGCCGCCGCCAGCTATGTAAAAACCGTGGAAAATCTGGACCTGATCCAGCTCAATTCCTTTGGCTGCGGCCTGGATGCGGTGACCACCGATCAGGTGAACGATATCCTCACCGGCTCGGACAAAATTTATACCTGTTTAAAGATCGACGAGGTGAACAATCTGGGAGCTGCCAGGATCCGAATTCGCTCCCTGCTCTCCGCACTCAGGGTCAGGGAACAGAACCGCCTTGTGGCCTGCGATTACCTCAAGGGACTTTCGAATCAGGAAGAAAAGATACAGACCCGTACCATCCGTTCCTCTGCCATCAACAAAGTGAAATTTACGGAGGAAATGCGAAAGGACTACACCATTTTGTGTCCCCAG
The DNA here is from genome assembly GCA_949949005.1 of uncultured Lachnospiraceae bacterium. Lineage (GTDB taxonomy): Bacteria > Bacillota > Clostridia > Lachnospirales > Lachnospiraceae > Suilimivivens. The sequence continues at coordinate 55,911 of CATLHM010000003.1, read as the reverse complement.
ATGTCCCCCATCCATTTTGACCTTTTGGAGCCAGCCTTCAATGCCTGTGGCTACCATTTTGAGGTGCTCTCCAATGACAATCGGCAGGCTGTGGATATGGGTTTGAAATACGTGAACAATGACGCATGTTATCCCTCGCTTATCGTGGTGGGACAGATCATGGACGCCTTATTATCGGGAAAATATGATCTTTCAAAAACAGCAGTTATCATCACCCAGACAGGAGGGGGCTGCCGTGCCACCAACTACATCGGATTTATCCGCCGTGCCCTGGAGAAGGCAGACCTGGCCCACATCCCTGTTATTTCTCTGAATCTGGGAGGAATCGAGTCCAACCCGGGCTTTCATGTCAACCTTGAGCTGCTCACGCGGGCCGCTTATGGCGCTGTATTCGGTGATATTTTTATGCGCTGTATCTACCGGATGCGCCCTTACGAAAAGGAAAAGGGTAGCGTGGAGGCTCTTCATCAGAAATGGCTGAAAAAATGCCGGGACTTTGTCACCGGAAAGCATATGCGCTTTTCCACCTTCCAAAAAATGTGCCGTCAGATCATCGAAGAATTTGACGCCGTTCCCATCACGGATGAGCCAAAGCCCAAGGTAGGCATCGTAGGGGAAATCCTGGTAAAGTTTGCCCCTGCCGCCAACAATCACCTGGTGGAGCTGTTAGAATCGGAGGGGGCCGAGGCGGTGGTGCCGGATCTTTTGGATTTCATGCTCTATTGCTTTTACAATCAGATTTACAAGGCCAAGGAGCTGGGAACCAGCAAAAAGGCTGCCCTTGTGTCGCGGGCGGGCATTCGTGCCCTGGAATTTCTGCGGAGGGCCGCTTCCAAAGCTTTCCGGAGAAGTAAGCACTTTTTCCCTCCCACCAGCATTTACCAGACGGTGGAATACGCAAGGCCCATTGTCTCCATCGGCAACCAGACCGGAGAGGGCTGGTTTTTGACCGGCGAGATGGTGGAGCTGATCCATGAGGGCGTAAACAATATCGTATGTACCCAACCCTTTGGCTGCCTGCCCAACCATGTGGTTGGCAAAGGCGTAATCAAGGAATTGCGCAGAAGGTACCCTTCCAGCAATATCGTTGCCATCGACTACGACCCGGGAGCCAGCGAGGTCAACCAGCTAAACAGGATCAAACTGATGCTCTCCACCGCCCACAAAAACCTAAATCAAAACATAACAGGGGGATTTTCTCATGATCAAACAGGAAGTAAATGAAATCAAACGGCTCTACACCCCAAGGAACTGTTCCATCACCCGGATCTGCGGCTGCTACGTGGACGGGGAAAAGAATAAGAAAACAGAGTTTAAGGAGGCTTTTCTCTCCCTTCCCGAGGAAGAAATTTTTAAATATTTCGAGCTGCTGCGCAAAACCCTCTCTGGCACCGTAGGCAAAAATATGCTCAACCTGGAATTTCCCCTTGCCAGCGAGGAAGAAGGAGGTACCCAGGAATTTCTCTTAAGGCTCAGGGACAGCAAGCTAAAGGACGATGCCCTGGTGGAGGAATTTTATGACCGGGTCATCGGTTCCTACGAATATGTGAGCAATTACCTGATTTTGATCATCCACGATGCCTACGACGTCCCCGGCAAGACCACCGACGGGCTCACCATGGAGGACGCCTCTGACACGGTATATGAGTATTTGCTCTGCTGTCTGTGTCCGGTGAATCTTTCCAAGCCGGGCTTAAGCTACGACGTGGAAGCCAACGAGTTCCACAACCGCATCCGGGACTGGATCGTGGAAATGCCCCAGACCGGCTTTCTGTTCCCGGCCTTTAACGACAGGGCCACCGATCTTCACGGCACCCTGTATTATACCAAGAATCCGGAGGAACCCCATCCCGAGTTTGTGGATGGAATTTTAGGCGCCGTCCTGCCCCTTTCCGCAGGCAGCCAGAAGGAAACCTTCCACACCCTGATCGAAGAAACTCTGGGAGAGGAAGCGGAATACGAGGTCGTCAAAAGCATTCATGAAAATCTGACGGAAATGATTGAGGAGCACAAGGAAATCCCCGAGCCCCTTATGTTGGACAAGAAGCAGGTCAAAGACCTTCTGGAAAAAAGCGGTGTGGAGGAAGAAAGGCTGACGGATTTTGATAAAATTTACGATAACGCCGCCGGAGAAAGCACTTCCCTTCTGGTGGACAATGTGGCCAACACCAAAACCTTTGAGGTCAAAACCCCGGATGTGGTGGTGAAGGTGAATCCGGAGCGGGCGGATCTTGTGAGCACCATGACAGTGGACGGAAGGCCCTGTCTGGTGATTGAGCTCAGCGACCATGTGGAGGTGAATGGAATTTCTGTCAGGAATACCATCAAGCCTGAAAAAATCCCCGCCCAATAAAAGGCGGGGATTCCATTAACATAAGGACAGGTCGCGAAGCGTGCTGCCCGTTGTTAACATAAGGATGGCTGGCGAAGCCTGACATCCGTTGTTTGTTACCTCTGTATTACTATTACATTCGTTATTTATTCAGAGAACAGATCGCGATACCATCCGAGAGCCCGGACATAGGCCTCATATACCGGATTCATATCAATATTATTCAGGATCATCAGCCTGGATACCTCCTGCCAGTCGGCACACTCGTAATCCAGCACAAACTCGAGAATAGGGGCAAACACTCCTTTATGGCTAATCAGCGCATCGCCGATCTCCTTCGATACCTTTACCCGCTTCAGGGCCTCCTCCATAGGCTGTTCAAGAATCAAATCCAGCACGGAGAAGAGTCCCATCAGGAACAACTGCTCTCCCTGCTGTGCCAACCCGAAGAGAGGGGCCAGATTTTCCACAAATTTGGCTCTGATCAGGGATAATCTCGTAATCTCATTGGGCTTCTCTGCGTACAGTTTCCCTGTTACCGCCGTATTAATCCATTTTTTTAGTTCATGCTGTCCTAACATGGCGGCGGCATGGCGGATGGAGGTGATCTCGGAATTTACAGCCATCTTATTCACCATTTTGAGCAGGGAAATCACAAGGGCCGTATCCCTTCCGATAATATCTGCCGCTTTTGTCAGCTCAAAGTCCTCCCCGTTCACCACGTTGAGCAGCTCGATATAATTTACCTTCAAAGGAGCCACCTTCGTCTCTCCTTTGGTCACAGGCATCCGGTAAAATTCCCCTTCATAGAGCTGATAGCCTCCCTTTGCCTTCAGCTCCTCAAAAATTTCCTGTGTCTGAATATTGCCCGCGCAGAGCTTAATATGAGGATAAACCTTCTGAAAATAAATCTGGGCGATACTGATGTCAATTTTTTTGTGATCCAGCAGGATATAGTCCATGAGAAGCAGGATTTCCCGGTAGTCCTCAAAGCTCTGTACCGGAAGCTTACGGATCGCAAACTTATATCCTGTCTCCTTCAGGCTGCGGAGCCTGTCAATGTATATGTCCTTCGGTGTGACGGAATTATCTGTCAGCAGAATCAACCTCTCATGGGGCAGGGTGCTCTCCATCAGGGCATCCGAAAACAGGGAAATATTATTAACCGCCACAAATACCTCTTTATCCGTGGACAGGCTCTCAAGTCCCATATTCTCGATCACCTCAAGGCCCACCACCTGGGCCGCTCCGTCATTGGACCCGGTTCCCTGAAAACTGGGATTTAACAAAAAGTTCTTCTTCTGCGTAAACAAAGAGTAGGCCCGAACACTCATTTCTTCATCAAATAAGGGAATCAATGTTGCAAGCATAGCGTTCTCCTTTCTCATATTTGCATAGATTCATATAACCTCTCAGCAACAGGCAGGCAAACCTGCTCTGTCTTCTGATTAATTACCTTAATTCTACACCATTTATCTATTTTATACAATATGAGAAGAAAATTTATCCCACAATATATTCAAATACCATAAAACAAAGCGCCCGTCTCTCAGGCGCTTTGTTCATCTTCCTCTCTGTTTTGGATGTAGCTTTGGAGAATATCGGAGGCCTCGTCAATGTCGATCCCCGCATCTGCCAGAATCTGGTTCAGGCCCTCCAAGTCCCTGTCCCGCTTTTCCCGGTAAAGGGTATCCAACTCTGCCTGTTCTGATTTCATCCTGGTCTTTAAGGACTGTATCAGCTTCTCCTTCTCCGCAATTTTTTCTTCAATTGATTTTCTCTGTCCTCTTGCCATGTTCCACCTCATTTTGTCCGCATTTCATTTTTTACATCACGTTGTCTAAAACATCAGAAAAGATCATTCATGATGTTCTATATAATATATGGACAAGGGTGGAAAAATATTCCTAAATTCTCTATATTTGATGAGTCGGATTATCGTCTGTACCCTTCTTTAATTCATCGTACATGCGTATATACATATCCATCTGCCCTACATCCTGATGTGCAATTTTACCTGTTTTCAAATCAATCAGGACAAAACACTTCAAAATGTAATTGTAGAATACAAGGTCTATAAAGTAATCCTCTTTCTCTGTCTTGATATGCTGCTGACGGGCTACAAAGGCATACCCCTTTCCCATTTCCATTAAAAATTTCTGGATATTAGATATAATGCTAGTTTCCAAATCAGTTTCAGTAAAATCTGTATTGGACGATAACCCAAGAAATTCCGCTATAACAGGATTTCTGATAAATTCTAACTTATCATTCTGGAAATCGGAAGTCTTTTCAAGCATTTCCCGTTCCACCAACTCTTTACGTTGAGACTGCAATATGCGATAGTAATATTGCGTATTAATATTACGCTGTAACGTGCGGACACTCCATGTCTGCTCATATGCCTCTTTCTCATACCAACTTCGTACAGCGGAATCTGCCACCTGCAATAATGTACGATAATGGGACCATGAAAGTACTCTCTGAGATTTTCCGCACAGTGTGTGGAAAATCTCAGGAAAGCATTTATAAAAGGAATAGAAATTGTATAAATTTGTTTTTGTAAAACCTTTTCCGTACAATTTTGTTAATTCTCGCGATAACTTTTTATAATATTCGCCCCATATTCAGCACGGTTTTCACCCTTTAATTCTTCCTCTGCAATCCGGTATCCAATGAGCCAGTTTCTTTGCGATAGGATTGTATCTACTGCATGATAGGCTTGCCGTTGGGAAGTTTCAATGATATTTTTTATATCTGACAAAATATTTTCTGATCTTTGATAATAGTTCATCTGCTATCGCTAAATTTTTATTTCCGTCCACTTTCCCGCTTTGAAACGGACGGAGGCAAAGATAAAACGGGAAATCTGGTCGCCCAAAACCCCCAGCCATATCCCTACAATCCCCCATCCCAGCACATAACCGCCCAGATAGGACACAGCAGTACGGATGATGGTAACGCTGATGGTGGAGGCAACCGCCGTATAGAGGGTATCTCCGGCTCCCCGCAAACATCCCATATAAATCACCTGACTGATCTGGAAAACCACCACCAGAATGATCACCCGCATGATATTCACGCCGATATCCACAATATGGGCCTCCGCAAAGAACAGCCCAAAGAGCGGCCTTGCCCCCAGGAAATATACCACCGCCAGGCAAACCGAAATAATTCCGCCCAGCATCCGGCAGATACGGCCATATTCCCTGGCAAGCTCCCTGTCTCCGGCTCCCAGGCTCCTTCCGATCAGCGCCACCGCCGCTGCCTGAAGCCCGTCTCCAAAGGAAAAGGAAAGGCCCATGATATTCATCCCCACCTGATGAGCTGCCATGGCATCCGTGCCCTGGTGGGCAGCCATCACGGCGGTGAGCATAAAACCGATCCTCATAAGAATCTGTTCAAAGAAGATACTGTAGCCCACCCGAACCAGATTCACGAAAGCCTTCCATGCAGGTTTCACCTTGTTTTGCACCATATAGGGAATACTGATAAAGCCCTCCGCCTTCATAATAGAAAGGATGCTCATCACGCAGGCCACCACCGTTCCCAGAACCGTAGCCAGCGCCGCTCCATGGATTCCCAATGCCGGGAAACCGAAATGACCGTTAATCAACAGATAATTGGCGATAATGTTAATGGTGCTGGAAGTTATATTGGTTCGCATGGTAATCTTGGTGTTCCCTGCTCCCCGCTGGGCCGAATTGATCCCCATCTGGATACAGTTAAAAATCATCCCTCCCATAATAATACGGAAGTAAACCACCGCGCTCTTATGGGTATCCGGCGTGGAACCGCACAGACTGATAATAGGGCTTGCCAATACCACCAAGACAATACTTAAAATAACAGCCGCTATCACCAGAAAGATCAGTGCCGTATGTAAAATCCGGTTAGCATCCTCCTTCTTATTTTCTCCCCGCCGCCTCGCCACCAGCGCAGAGATTGACACATTCAAGGCAAAAAACAAAGAAAGCCCGATAAACTTCGGCTGGGTAGTAAGCCCCACCGCAGCCACCGCGTAAGCCCCCAGGGAGCTTACCATCAGCGAATCCACCAGACCGGCAAAGGCTGTAAAAAAGGACTCCACAATGGCCGGCCATGCCATGGCAATGGCGCCATGGACATTTTCTTTCCTATATCTTGGTTGTTTAGGTTCCTTCGCTACCTGTTCCATCTCCAATTTTAACCTCCCTACTCTTTCCGTTCCGAATCCGCGGCTCGCTCCCCGCTGTCTATCCCTTACACTCCGGATAAGCCACCTGCTCCGTGCTCGAAGCCGTAGCTCTGGTAAGCTGCAACACGATCTCGCTGAAATAACGGGGGCTTACCTCTCCTAACCGGAAGCGGTTTTCCTTTTTCACAGTGTCATAGACATAGCTGCCTCTTTTCACGGTGCCTGCCCGGTAAAACTGAGCGCCGTAGACCGTCACTTCCTCGTTTTCATCTCCCACGAACAGACCGGAAAATTCCAGTTCCACGCCCAGCTCCCCGTCTTCCCTGTAAAAGCTGTAATAACCTCCAGCGTCCTGGACGCTTCCCCTGTACCAGCCCTGGGTCTGAAGCTTGCCGGAGAGGGATAAGCCGTTGAGCAGTTTTCCGCCGAAGCGGGTCAGCTCCTCCTGCTGCCTCTCTTCCTCCTTCAAAGGATAGACAGGACGAAGGAGCTGCTCGATGGGCTGGACGATCTCATAATCGGAAAGCTGTTCCTTCCATGCGGATAAGCTTTCAGCGTCCAGCTCAATGGGATGCACCAGGCCGATGGCGCCATCTTCCGGCAGCTCATATTCCTCTTCCTCCACCGTGTTAAAGCTGCCATCCTCCATATAGCGGAAGGTATCCTTCAAAGAGCCATTCTCGTAAACCCCCCAGATCAGGCCGATAGCGAACTGATGCATCACCGGATTCTCCACAAACAAAGCCCGCCATTTAGCAGCCGTCCACAAACGCTCAGCGCTCAGCGCCTGCTCGAGACGAAGCTTTTGGTTACCCACCACCGTCTTAAGCTGTTTCTTTAAGAGCTTGAAGGCTTCGCTTGCTTTTCCTGCTTTTTCCGCATCGTCCCGCTTTCCGGGGGCAGGCAGGCTCTTGAGCTTCTTTCCCTCCCCGTCGAACACCAAAAGCTCCAGAGTAGGCGTCAAGGCGACTTTAAAGCTGCGGCTTCCATAATCAAAGCTGCGCTCCATCCGATCGTCGAACCCAAGATCGGGCACAATACGGTCTTCCAATTCTTCTTTCGTGATTCCCAGCTCCTTGGCCGCATAGGAAAGAGCCTCCCCGGCAGCAGTCTTTACCTGGCGGAACTTGAATTTTCGGGAAATCTGATCCACAAGAAGAAGGGCTGTAGCGCTTCCGTTCAGGGCAAGGGCCTTCACAGCCTCCGCCGCCATAGCGCCTCTTGACACCCCTGGCCACTCCTGAATCTGGGCATGAAGGACCGGAACGATTTCCTCCCCGCCGTGGATGGAGGCGGCATAGAGCACCCATTTTTTCTTGGCCTCCGCCCCTGCATCCAGCCATCTGCCAAAGACCATGCCCACAAAGCCTGCCAGCTCCTTCCCATCCAAAGTCTCTGCCAGCCTTACGGCGTCCTTGTTCACCCCTGGTATCCCCATATCCGCATAGCACACCAGAACTGCTGCCAGCTCATCCTCCGAGGCCATTTCTCCATCCGCCTTATGCACCTGGGTTAAAGGCTCTTCCAGGGCCCAGGAAACCTTGCGCTTTTTGCCTCCCTTTAAAATCTCCTTCACAAGCTCTGCCGTAGTCTTTTCCCCGGCCTGAACCTGTGCCTCTTCCCGAGGCTCCATTCCCAGACTGCATTCCAAAAGCTCCTTGATCTTCTTGCTCTTTTCCGTGGCAAGAGCCGCCTCCAGCAGTTCCCGATAGGAGGAAGCCCCCCACTTTTGCAAAACCAGTACCGCCAGCTCCCTCTCCTGGGATTTTTTGGAGGTGAGCATGGCCTTGATCTGGGGCTCCCATTCCCTGTGACTTTCATAGACAGCCACAAGGAGCTCCCTCACCTGCCTGGAACTATCCATGGCACAGGAGAGCAGCACATCCCGGTATTCCTTCCAATAAATATCCAGCACACGGATGCACACATAGCGGGTAAAGGCGGAGCCTTCCCTGGCTGCCCTCACAAACTCTTCCTCCCACTGCTGCCGCTTTCCCGCCAGCACCGGCACACATTGGTTCACAAAAGCGGTCTTATCCTTCTCCTGATAGAAACCGTTGTAAATCCCCTCAAGAGCCTCCATCTGCCAGGAAAAGTGTACCTTTTCCTCCTCAAACACCCCAAGGATTCCCTGAATCTCCTCCTTATCAATCTGGTGATACTTTCCATACCAATGAGAGGTAAAAAATACCGCTCTCATGCAAAGCCCTTCCAGCACCACTGCCCTTCGGTAAAGCTGAGGCTCTCTGCCGCTTTCCTTAAGCTGGTAAATCTTCTGGTTGCGTCCATTGTCATAATGCCAGCCCTTGCGCCATTCGCCCACCAAAGGATAAATGGTATCCAGCTCTGTCTCCCCAAGCAGATACCGGATTGCCTCCTGCTGCCCCTGTCCGTTCGTCTGGGTCTGAACATAACGGCTTGTAATCTCCTCAGCCAGCCTTCTGCGGAAATCTGCCTTACCGGAGATTTGAAGCTCCTGAAAAAGAGAAGGATTTTCCTTGCCAATCTTAGTCATGAGAAAATCATAATACTCCGTAGGCACCCCTGGCATGGCCTGCCGGACAGCCTCCGGATGCTTTTTGATAAGGCGCCCTAAGGAGCCCTCCGCCTTATGGATCAGGCACCAGAGCACAAAAGTATCTCCCTCCACGGGCAGAACTTCCTCTAAGGCCTCGATGTGTTCCTCAAACCACTGCCTTCCCCCAATCTTCTGGCAGGTATCGAGCACAGCTGTGCGCCCGCCTTCCCTGTCCATGGCCGCCAGAAGCCGAAGAAAATTCACCAGCACCTTGGAGTATTCCATGCCCAGGAAAGCCGCCCCGGCAAGGAGGGATACCAGATACTCCGAGGTCTGCTTCCCGCGAAGAATCCCCCATACCTGCGCAGGGATCTCCTTTTCCGGAGAAGCCTTCGCTGCAAAGTCCTCCAGCCGCTTTATATCTTCCTGTGAAGGCGCTGTCCCCCCAAAAAGATTGCCAATACTTCCCGTCAGATTCTCCTCCAGGGCCTTCACTACGTCCGTAATCTCCTTCTTTGGCTTCTCCTGAGAGATTTTTGAAAAAAGCCCTTTCAGGAAACCTCCCGAATCCTTGCCGCTTTTCTCATAGCGCAGACTGAGTCCCAAAAGCAATACCTGTGCATTGCTGCTTTTGTGATAACACAGCTTTGCCGCTTCCCGAAGGATCTGGGGATTTTTCTGGTCAATGTTTTTGGCCGCCTCCCGAAGCTGCCAGGTGGTCCAGGCAATGGCCTCCGCCTTGATGGCCGCCTTCTGGGCATCGGTGAGATAGTCCTTATATCTATCCAGATTCCAGCCATAGGAAATCAGCACGTAACAGGCCGTGGAGCCTCCCACCGCCGCCCCAAAGCGGACGAAACGCCCAAGCTCCTGGGTTCTGCCCCGTTTTTGCAGATGCTCCACGTAGGCCTTTGCCTTTTGCTGCTTCTCCCGAGCCAACTGCGAGAAATCCTGCCGCTTTGCCTCCCCCAGCAGCTCCTGGTTTTCCTCCAGGGACATATCCAGATACTGCTCTGCGAGCCCACGGTTTTCCTCCGACAGCTCCATGGCATCCAGAGTTTCCATCAGCTTTTGATAATTGCGCTCTTCACTTAAATTCATAATACCTTCACCCCTTATTTATTTTTCACTGGCTTTTTTGAAAGCCGGATATTCTATCTTCATCCCTCTCCTGTTCCAGACAGACAAGAGCCTTATCCCTTAAGAGCCGCTCCCGGCAAATACGGATATAGGCCTCGCACCTGCCAAGGCCCTTGATCACAGGCTCCGGAGAAAAATCCATCTGATGCCGCCTGCCCTCCAGAAGCTTGTAAACCTCCGTCAGATTTTGACTTCCCTGATGCAGCCCCATCATCTCTCCTTCCCTTGCCAGACGGCGGCACTGGGAAAGGGTTTCCTCCTGGAGAGAATAGAGGCCGCTGATAAACATATCCGTAAGCAGTCCCTGTGCCTCCCGGAAGTATTGTTCCATGCTGCTTATCACCTCTCCCGAGGGGAGTGCGGAAACCTCTTTAGGCCCTCCCTTTGCCTCCTGAGTCTCTGGCCCCTTCTCCCTTATAAAAAACTCAATGGGATAAAGGCACCCTCTTCCCTCCTGATCCCTGTAAAAAGAGCCGAAAAAGACAATGGCGCCCGGCTGCCGCCGTTTCAGGCGCTGTTCCAATCTCTCCAGCAGACGGATGACCAGCGCCTCCTTACTGGTGTAGTTCAAGGCAACGGACAGCCGCCTTCCCTTTTGGTCGTACATATTCCAGGAGAATCTCTGCTCTATCTTGTCAAAGGAAGCCTCATCCCAACTCAGGGCTCCTACCAGGGCCAGAGGATTCTCAACTTCCTTCTCCTTCAGACAATCCAAAACCAGCTTCTCATAATCCCAATAAATCATTTCCCTGATTTCTTCCAGGTCCCCGCTTCTGACTCCCACTGCCTCTCCCCTAGTCTCCTGGCTCACCGACAGCCGCCTGCCAGAGGCAGCCTTGGCATTTTGAAGGTCAAAAACCAGGCTCTGCATCTGCTCTCTGCTGCAATTTAATCCCCAGGGCGCCTGGCTGTTCTCCCCTCTGGGTCTGGGAGGGGTTCTTCCCTCATAGAAGGTGGGACGGGCATCCGTCCAGGTATACCACTGTTTCCGGGCCGTTTCCAGAAAATAGTAGATTTCCCCTTCATACCCGGTCTTGCTGGAAAAAGCTCTGGCACCTATTCCCATCAGCCGCAGGGTTCCCACCGGAAGATAGGCATCCCGAAAGGTTCCTGCCAGAGAGCGCATTTCCTCCTGATCCGCCGTCAAAAGCCGCCGGGCTCTCTGGTAAAGCCGAAGCAGCCTTTCCATCAAATCATCGCCTCTGAAAGCCGCGGAACGGGAAAAATACTGCTCATAACAGGCCCCGGCCTCCCGAAGGGAACTCTCCAGAGCCGGGAGGGCGGCCCTGTGGGCAATCACCGCCAGCCGAAGAAGGCTCTCCGGGGCCTCCCTGGAAGCTCTGGATAACCCGGTACAGAGCTGATGGCAGAGCTCTTTGCAAATCCCCTCACAGGCCTGCCGGGCCAGCTCCCCATCCCAGCCAGTCTCCGGCTCCTTCAGCGCCTCCAGCTCTTCCAGAGTCCGCCCTTTCTTTGCCAACTGATAGGCCAGCACCGCCTGGGCCTTATGGGTACACAGCTCCTTGCTGTGGCAGCTACAGGAGCTGTACTCTGCGGGCTCTAAGAGCTTTACCACGGCCTTTTCCCAGGGAATGGTCACGGTCACAATGGAGCTCTCCGCGATCGAAGGGCTCTCTCCTGATCGCATGTGTGCCAGAAAACGGTCATAACACTTGTTACCGCAGGCCCGCTTCAACCGCTCCGCCGGCATCTTCAAAAATTCGGAAAGTACCGGGGTCTCATCCTGGGCTGTCGGTGCTTCCTCAGCCAGCTCCCGCTTCATCCACAAAACCGCCGTCACGATATGCCTACAGATACTGCGGGAGGGGCAGCTACAGGTGCTCTCTCCCAGAGGCATCCGCAGAATGCAGGTCTCCTCCTTCAGGCCCACCTGGGCTTCCTCCCCCTGCCATACCAGGGAAGGAGTCTCCTGCTCCAAATCTTTATAGGCCCTTTTCACAATCCCTTTGTTGCTCAGGCCGGTCAGGTAATCATCATCCACTTTTTCAATAGAAGCCTTTAAGGTATTCATACGTCATCCCTTTTTTATCACAGACAATAAGGCGGCTTTTGGCCTACCCGTTCATGATCTTCCCCATAAAATCTCCCAATGCCTCCGGTGTCATGGCTCCCACATGAGCGCCCAAATCTGCCAGACGCTGGGCCGTATGGCGGTCATAAACCGGATTGGCCTCCTTATCCAGAGCCGTCAAACAGATCAGCTTTGCGCCGCTCTCAATGATTCCACGGCTCACTGCCAAAAGCCCCTGGACGCTGCCGCCCTCACACAGGTCGGACACCAACACTACCATAGTTCTGTGAGGATTTTCAATCAACGACTCACAGTACTGCAAAGCCCCCGCAATATAGGTGCCGCCCCCTAACTGGATGCTCATCAGGGTAGCCACAGGATCTTCCAGATAACCGCTCAAATCCACCACCTGGGTGTCAAAAATCACAAGACGAATATCCAGCATGGGAAGCCTTGCAAAAATCCCCGCCATCACCGCGCTGTGAATCACGGAGTCCAGCATAGAACCGCTCTCGTCCACCGCAATAACCACCCGCCATCGATTGAAACGCTTGACCCTGCTGTTAAAATATACTTTTTCCAGCACCAGCCTTTCCTGCTCCGGATCATAATGCTTTAAGTTCTTGCGTATGGTTTTGGAGATATCCAGATTTCGCATGGAAGGAACAGGACTGCCCGCATTTCTGTCCACCCGCCCAAGGAGGGAGCGGCGGATATCCTGGTTTAGCTTTTCCGCAATCTCATCCGCCACCTTCTTTACAATCCGACGGGCTTCCTCCAAAACCTCACCCTTCATCAAATGCTTTAACTGCAAAATGGTCTTTAAAAGCTCCTGGTTAGGCTCCAGCCTTTCCAGAACCTCCTTATCCGTCAGCAGTTCTGTCATCCCGTAGTTTTCCAGGGCATGCCGTTCTAAAATTTCCACCGTCTCTTTGGGAAAAAGCTTCCTGATGCGGGTGATCCAGGTAGCCGCAGTCAAGTGACTGCTCTCCGTTCCCCCCTGTCTGCGCACGTCCTCCCCCTGCTCCCTGTTGTAGAGGAAGTCCAGCACATCCTCCAAATCCATACAGGAAATCCCGTTCTCCAAGGCGCCTCCCTGTCCGAATGCCAGCCGGTTACTGGCATATCCTCCCAGAATAAGCCGCCACCGATTCATTTGGCTGCCATTGATTTCGTGATCTTTTCTCAACTTAGCTCCCATCTGCCCGCTTTGGCGGGCGTGCAAATCAGGATAACCCCTCCCTAGCATAATGATCCAAAAGCTCTCCATAGGCGTATTCCTCGGCAGACACTACTCGGCCCTTCAAAAAATCCCCGGCAAGGAAAGGATGGTTCTCCTTTTCCATGCCGCACAGAAGGGCCGCCTTTGCCGCAATACGGTCAATTTCCAGAGGCGTAAAATACCCAAAAGCCTGGCGCAGCTCCGGCAAAAGCTGCATGAACGCCTCCACCGACAGCTTTGCCAACAGCTCATGAATCATGGCAAGGAATTCCTCCCTGACAAACACCAAATCCCTTGCGGTAAAAAACAATCCCCGAAGAAAGGCGGCGCTTTTCATCTGCTTCTTTTCCGTCCCTCTCAGATACCCTGCGGCAGTTTCCCGAATCCGCTCCCCGTAGCCGCTCTCATAACCGTAAAGGATTCCCAGCACGGCCCCCTCAATTCCCGGCTGTATCTCCCTGTCTGCCTTGAAACTTCTTTCCAGTAGAAGCTCCATAGCCAGCTTAAGCTCGGCTCTGAAATGAGCAAACTCCTGCTTCCCCGTCATCCGGTAAAGGGACAGAAAGCTCTCCATGCAGGCATTTTCCTGCTCCTGTTTCAGCTGCCCCATGGAAGGAAGAAGCTGGATAATCTTTCGGAAGGAAAGGGAGAGAAGCCCGCTCAGCTCCAGCGAGTCCTCTACCTGATAAAGCTCCTGAAGCTCAAAAAGCATCTGAAGGTGGGAAAAGGCCTCTGTCAGGGAAAAGAAATCTCCGTCCTCGAGCAGCACCTCCCTGATATGCTCCCCCATGTTCGCCTGTTCCTCCAAAAAGCCCATGAGAAAGCCCTTGGCTAACAGAGCCGCCGCTTCCCGGCCGCTGACGCTTTTGCCAAATTTCCGGATTAAGAGGCTTCGGGCAGCCTCCTCCACCGTTCCCCCTGCCATGGACACATCCGCTAAGGTGGATAACACCTGGGCGGAAAACCGGTATTCCCAGACCTCACGGATCCGACTTTTATCCCTGCGTTTTACCAAATCAGAACCCTTTTTTCGCTGGGCAAAACCTGTGTTCAAAAACTCCATCCGGTAGAAGAACCGGCTCATGTCCAAATGCTTTTTCTTGGAAAAAAGCTCTAAAATCGCTTCCTGTCTCGCCGAGGACTGGATCTTAAGTCCGAATCTCTGGCACTGCTGCTCAAAATCAGAAAGAAGGGGCGGCCGCGTGGCCTCCTTGCACAGGGCTCCCATCTGGCTTCCCGTATTCAGCTCTCTGAGAATCCGAAGCGGAAGATCCGAGGAGGGGTTGTTCTCTCCCTTCACAAAGGCAGAAAGGGCGCCGTCAAAAAGCTCATAGAGTCCCGGCTGCCTCTTGCCCCGAAGCGCTGCCAGCCCCCTTGCCATGGAAAGGGCACAGATCACATCATAGGAGGAAATGCTCTCCTTCTTCCTCCTGGCCTGACGCCCTGTCCTCACAAGCTGGTTCAAAACCGCCTCCTCATAAACCCTCTCCTTCGCTCCTTTTTCGGAAAGCTGCTCCCATACCTGCTGATAAAAGCCCGGAGACTGCATCCCGCTGGCATAGCCGTTCAGGGCATCTGTGGCTTCCATGGAATAGGCCAGAGGATAGACCCCCTGCTCTCCCTCCCCGAAAGAATGGAGCTTTACGGCTTTCCCCGTAAATACAAGCTTTTCCTCCCGGCATTGTAACAGCTCCTTAAGCCCGGCGGTGTGAAAGCCCCCGGTCACCACCAGAAGCCGCCGGAAGGAAAGGGAGGCTTCCTCAATCCGGCCGGCCATGTATCTCTCCCGCAAAAGACAGCCATCCTCCTTAAGCTCTTCCCTGGGCGTGTGCTCCCTGGAAAGATTACAATAGGTCAGCATCCGCGCCACAAAATCCTCTGTGGAAAGAAACAAACCCTCAATCTCAAAATACTTTTCCCACAGTTCCTCAAAGCTGCGCAGCCCTGTCTTTTCGCACAGAAGCTTGATATAGCGGCTGCGGGAGAGCAGATAATCATCATTGTAAGTCTGCTTTTCCTCACCCTTAATGCCTTCTTGGCGGATTCCCTTCCGCTCCTTCGTCCCCAGAAGGATTTCCCCATAAGGCAGATCAATAAAACGGGCCGTGATTCCCCGCGCCCTTGACTCCCTGAGCGCCACCAGCTCCGGAGAACAGTCCAGGAAAGGATAATAACACCTGTAATCCTCCTTTTCCTCACTCAGAAGCCCCTTTTTATCTTTGTAAAAGTAGTACAGGGCAACGGGCGCTTTCGTGTCCTCATGGGCCAGCGTCGGAATCATCTCCTGGGCATTTTCCGGGCCTTCGATCAGGATACAGTCCGGCTCATAAGCCTCTATGGTTTTCTTCAGATGAAAGGCACAGGCCGGGCTGTGATGGCGGATAGGAAAAAATTTTACCGCAGGTACTTCTGGAATTACCGCAGGTATTTCCTGGCTTCGTAATAACTGTTCCATAGTCCGCCCTCTTTTCCTCCCTTATCCCGCACTACCGTCTGGAAATAGCTGCGCAGCTTTTCCATGTCCTCGCTGTTCTCCTTCTGTACCGCGCCCACCAGATTCTGCACCAGGTTTCCCAAATCCATGTGGGAATCGCCGTAATAATACGCGCTCATCATGGTCTGGTAGTAAACCGACACAGCCTCCGCCGTGCTCATCACCGCAAAGGGGCGGTCGATCCGATGCCCCATGGATGAGACCCCTTCCCGAAGCTCGTGATAGGTGGAGGCCAAAAGCTCCGCCACATCCTCATCCACCGGCATGGCGATCCGGGCCTCCTTTGCCAGGGCTTCCACCTCGCTTACGATGATCTGCTTTTCCAGAGCCACATCCTTCACCGGCATGACCGTCTCGAAATTAAAACGCCGCTTTAAGGCGCTGCTCATTTCATTCACGCCCTTGTCCCTGGTGTTGGCCGTGCCGATCACATTGAAGCCCTCCTTTGCAAAGAGCAGCCCTTCCTCCCCCAGCTCCGGCACGTTCAGCACCTTGTCGCTGAGCACGCTGATCAGGCTGTCCTGGATCTCCGCCGGGGTTCGGGTGATCTCCTCAAACCGGGTGATGATTCCCTTTTCCATGCCGGTATACAGGGGCGAGGGCACCAGGGCTTCCCTGGTAGGCCCCTTTGCAAGAAGAAGGGCATAGTTCCAGCTATACTTGATCATATCCTCGGTAGTTCCGGCCGTCCCCTGGATGGTATTGGTGCTGACGCCGCTGATGGCCGCCGACAAAAGCTCCGAAAGCATGGTTTTAGCCGTCCCCGGCTCCCCCACCAGCATAAGTCCCCGGTTGCCCGCCAAGGTTATGATGCAGCGCTCCACCAGAGCGTCGTTTCCCAGATATTTTTTGCGGATGGGAATTTCCTCCCCTTCCCAGATCAGGGGCTGCCTGCTTCCCAGAATAAATGTCCGCACCGCCTTGGGGGAAAGCTGCCAGTTTAAGGGCTTTCTCTCCCCGTCCAAAGCCTTAAGCGCCTCAAGTTCCCTGCGGTAGCGCACCTCTACCGGCGGCCTGATGTCTGTCTTTTGGTTCATCCCCATTTCCCCCTTCTGCTTGTGAGCACCCAGATATTATTATATTAAAGCATTACTTTCTTTTCAATCGTAAGCCCATACCCCAATGCATTCAGAATGTTGCAAAATGTCTGTAATGATGGGCTATGCTCATTTTTTTCTATTCTGGAAATTGATTGCTGCTTATTACCTGTTATTTCCGCCAACTGTTTCTGAGAAATGTTTTTTTCTTTGCGGAGACAAACCATTTGGTCAATCAGTTCCTTCTCCTTTGTGGAAACAACAAAAGTCGGTGCAGGCATCTCCTTTTTTTCTTCCAATGTTACCATTTCCTTTTCCATTGCAATAGCCTCCAACAGACTCTTTTCCATATCTTCATAAAAACTCATAGTCATTCCTCCTTCAATACATCTACAAGCTTTCTTAACATCTTCTTTTCTTTTTCTGTTAAATCTGTTTTTTCATTTTTCATGTAAATATTCAAGAGATAAATACACTCTTTTACCTCTATATCTACATAAATTACTCTCCCTCCCCCTCGTTTTCCAATGTTATCTATTGGAATTCTTATTTTTCTTATACCGCCTGTACCCGGAATGGCATCTCCTAATTTAGGATTTCGCAGCAATATATTTTCTAACTCCCTTAAGTCTTCATCCGTCAGCCCAAGCGCTCTCCATTTTTCTGTAAAAGATGGCACCTCTTTAAATGTTCTATTCATTTTTGTTCCTCTTTCGTTGATCTAATTCTTGTCATGTCACACAGGATATCCTTATTTCAATCAAATTATACAACATATATGTTGTTAGGTCAATCGAAAATCCCAACTAGAAAAGGCCGCTATCAGATTTTCTAATCCGATAAAACAGCCCTTTCCACTTTAACAAACTAAATTTTCTTACCTATACATCCGTCCGGTTTTTCACAGCGCCTCCAAGGTCTCCCGGATCGCCTTAATAAAATCCAGACTGTTCAAAATCACCGGATTCCCGCAGGTGGAGATCAGCGACAGGCTCTTGGTCATCTTCCCGTCCTCCACGGTCTTGATGCAGGCCCTCTCCAGCTTATCCGCAAAATCCACAAGCTCTGAAATGCCGTCCAGCTCGCCGCGCTTGCGCAGCGCCCCTGTCCATGCAAAAATGGTGGCAATGGAATTGGTGGAGGTTTCCTCCCCTTTCAGATGCTTGTAATAATGACGCTGTACGGTTCCGTGAGCCGCCTCATACTCATAGACCCCCTCCGGAGAAACCAGCACAGAGGTCATCATGGAAAGATCCCCGTAGGCAGTGGCTACCATGTCGGACATTACGTCGCCGTCATAATTCTTGCAAGCCCAGATAAAGCCTCCCTCGGAGCGAATCACACGGGCAACCGCATCGTCGATCAGGGTATAAAAATACTCGATTCCAAGCTGCTCAAACTTTTCCTTGTATTCCGCGTCATAAATTTCCTGGAAAATATCCTTGAAGGTGTGGTCATACTTTTTGGAAATGGTGTCCTTGGTTGCAAACCATAAATCCTGTTTCGTGTCGATGGCATAGCCAAAGCAGGCCCTTGCAAAGCTGGCAATGGATTTCTCCGTGTTGTGGATTCCCTGAAGGATTCCGGGCCCCTCAAAGGTGTGGATTCTCTCTCTCACCTCGGTGCCATCCTCTGCGGTAAACACCAGCTCCGCCTTCCCCTTGCCGGGAACCTTGATCTCCACATTTTTGTAGACATCCCCATAGGCGTGACGGGCGATGGTGATCGGCTTCGTCCAGTTCTTCACATAAGGAACGATCCCCTTGATCAGAATGGGGGCGCGGAATACCGTTCCATCCAAAATCGCACGGATGGTGCCGTTGGGGCTTTTCCACATTTCTTTAAGATTGTATTCCGTCATTCTGGCCGCGTTGGGGGTTATAGTGGCGCACTTTACCGCCACACCGTACTTCTTTGTGGCATTGGCGCTGTCCACCGTCACCTGGTCGTCTGTCTCGTTCCTGTGAGCCAGCCCCAGATCATAATACTCTGTCTTTAAGTCAATATAGGGAAGCAAAAGCTCCTCCTTGATCATCTGCCAGAGGATCCTGGTCATCTCGTCCCCGTCCATCTCCACCAGGGGTGTGGTCATCTTAATTTTTTCCATCATTTACCTCCGTTCTCCACTATCTCTCATGCTCCATTATATCATACAGCCCGCTCTTTACAATATTATCATAGGCCTTTTCCATGTGGTAGGTGGCGGCCCGCTCCGCCTCCTTTGGCTTTCCTGCCTTGATCGCTTCCATGATCGCCTTGTGCTCCTCGTTGGAGGCAATGCCCCTCTCCTTCGTGGAAAGGGTTTTCTTGCGGATACGGATCACATACTGATGAAAATCCTGTAAAAGATTTTCCAACATTTTGGAGTTGCACGCCTCATAGAGAATGTTGTGAAACCGGTTATCCAGCTCCGCCATCTGCTCCATATGCCCCTTGGAAGCATGAAAACTGGCGAGATACACATTCTCTTCCAGCTCTTCAAGCTGCTCCTTCGTAATCTGTTCCGTGGCAAGCCGGGCGCACATCCCTTCCAGGGAAGAGCGGATCATATAAATATCCTTCACGTCCTTGGCCGTGATACCGGTCACATAAGCGCCCTTGTTGGGAACGATCTGAATCAGCCCTTCCAGCTCCAGTTGCCGGAAAGCCTCTCTCACCGGCGTCCGGCTGACCCCTAGCTCCTCGCCGATGGCCACCTCCTTTAATTCTTCATTCTCCTTATACTTTCCGTTGAGAATGTCCTCCCTCAGACGGTGGAACACTCTGCCCCGCAGGGAGTACCGGTCTGATACCTCCCGCTTTACATCATAACCGCTCATAACCCGATTGCTTCCTTTTCTCCATTTTCCTTCATTTTTTTAAGATAATCTAAATTCACCAATAATTTTTAGATTAAAAATCAGTCCGCTGCGCTTTGAATCTCCGCGATCTTCTGCACAAGCTCCTGATCTGTCATGACCGTAACCCGGCCGTCCTCATACTGCTCGTCCACCCATTTCTTTATTTCCGCCACAAGAGGGCTGTTCTTGTCAAGCTGCTCTTCCCCCGTCAGCTTGAAGTAGGTATTGATCCAATGGGCGATCCCGGCCAGCCCGGAGGTATTGGAAACCGCACAGAGCACCGGCCTGTTCAAAAACTTTTCGGTGTCGAAAATATTGTAAATCTCTTCATTTTTAAGGAGTCCGTCCGCATGGATGCCGGCTCTTGTCACATTAAAGTTTTTCCCTACAAAGGGCGTCCTCTCCGGAATGTGATAGCCGATCTCCTTCTCGTAGTATTGTGCCAGCTCCGTGATCACCGTGGTGTCCATACCATTTAAATCCCCCTTAAGCTGGGCATACTCAAACACCATGGCCTCCAAGGGTGTATTGCCTGTCCGCTCGCCGATGCCAAAGAGCGAGGTGTTGACTCCCGAACATCCGTACAACCACGCGGTGGTAGAGTTGACCACTGCCTTGTAAAAGTCATTGTGCCCGTGCCACTCCAACAGACTGTGAGGCACGCCCGCATGGGTATGCAGGGCATAAACGATTCCTTGCACGCTTCTCGGAATCACCGCGCCGGGATAATTCACACCATAACCCATGGTATCGCAGGCCCTCACCTTGATGGGAATCTTATATTCCTCCATCAGCTTCATCAGCTCCAGGCAGAAAGGCACCACATACCCGTAAATATCTGCCCTGGTGATATCCTCCAAATGGCATCTGACGCTGATCCCTTCCTCCAGACAATCTCTGACCACACTTAAATAATGCTCCATGGCCTGACGCCTGGTCATCTTCAGTTTCAGAAAAATATGATAATCGGAGCAGCTCACCAGAATACCGGTTTCCTTCATGCCCAGCTCTTTCACCAGCTTGAAGTCCTCCTTGCTGGCTCGGATCCAGCTTGTCACCTCCGGGAACTCGTAGCCTCTCTCCATGCATTTACAAACCGCGTCCCTGTCCTTTTTGCTGTACAGAAAAAACTCGCTGGCACGAATCATGCCGTTCGGGCCTCCCAGACGGTGAAGATAATCGTAAATCTTCACAATCTGCTCCGTAGTGTAGGGCGCTCTGGACTGCTGACCGTCCCGGAAAGTGGTGTCCGTAATCCAGATTTCCTTTGGCATGTTGTGGGGCACGATCCTGTCATTAAAAGGAATCTTGGGCACCTCCGAATAAGGGAACATATTTCTGAACACATTGGGCTTTTCCACATCATCCAATATGTACATGTGCTCCTCGATTTCCAACAGATTATTCTTGGTATTCAAAGATACCGGTCTGTTGGTAAAATATCTGTTGTTTTCCTCCACTGTAAACTCCTCCTCCCATGGCTTTCAATCTATAGGAAATACATTTGACCAAAACCATGTATTATTGTATACAATAGATTATTTTCTGTCAATCCCTCTTTTACAGAATCCCTTATCCAGAGTCATCCTTTTCTCATTTCAGCAGCCTGTCAATCTGAATCATTCCCCATCCCTGTTTATTCCAGGGTTCATTCAAATCCCTTGAGGTATACATCAGCTTCTGTTTTGCCTGACTATTTGTATAATAAGGATATTTTTGAAGAAGGAGTGCCAATCCCCCGGATACGATAGGCGTTGCCATGGAAGTACCGCTTTTGCTGATATAGGCATTCCTGTAATACCTGCCTCTTCTGGAAATCTTGCCGTTACAGGAGATAATATCCGTTCCCGGAGCCACCACGTCCGGTTTTTTCATGGAAAAAGGACTGGGCCCCCGGCTGGAATAATCCTCACACAGATGGGGATGATTTCTGAAATACCCTCCTTCATGACACCCCACCGTGATCACCTCTTTCCTGGCTCCCAGAGGCGAGATGGTCATGGGCTCAGGCCCCATATTCCCGGCAGCGCATACTACGATGAGCCCTTCCTCCCAGGCTTTATCTATCAGCCCCACCAACTGCCCCATCCTCTCCCTGTCGATACTCTCGTCCATCCCGATGGAGATATTCAGGATTCGAATATCATACTCCTGGATATGCCCAAGTATCCATTCCATTCCCGCCGCCATATCCTCCACATTTCCATCTCCCTTATAATTCAGCACCTTTCCCACCACCAGACGACTCTTTGGTGCGATTCCCTTATACCTGCCCTCAGAGAGCAGGCCGCTCCCGCACAGACAGCCCGCCACATGGGTACCGTGCCCGCTGTCATCATAGGCATTCCTTTTTCCGTTCACGAAGTCCTTAAATGCAAGTATTCTTTTATCAAAATCGGGGTGGATAGCCACCCCCTCTCCTGTCAAGTATCTGCAACGACTTTTTTTATCTTTTTTTTAAGATTATACCTCTTTATGGCTCCATTTCCCTGTCTGCTGTTAAACCATTGCCTTAAAATAAAATTGTCCATGTAAAATTACTGCAAGAGGACGCACTGTTTTTATACTTTCTAGATCCTTCATTTATCCTTCCACCGGATTTCCATATGCTGTTCATCATAAACCTCAATCTTATCAATATACCTCCCTATCATATCTTTAGACAGCTCCGCAAACGTCTCCCCGGGATATTCTTCCCCGCCATTCTCCACAGTGGAACACCTAGCCTCCGCTTCCATCTTATCCTGCATCATCCAAAGGATATACTGCTCCGCAAACATGGCATTTACCCTCCGGACACAGTTTTCCATGGTATTGGAATAGCGGTGGGAACAGGTAAAGTATGGGTTCAGCCCCCTGCGGTAACTCAGATTCTTCTTACAACAGCCGCAAACCATTTTTCCCACAAGCGGATGTGCCTGATTATGCTGAGGTGGTTTTCCCTTAAGCATAAAGGGTGTCTGCGGAGTATGCCGCCTGCTGCTTCCCCTGCTCTCCTGCACTTTGTCAAAAGCTTCCTTTTTGATAATTGGTTCATGGTGCCCGTAAGTAACCAGCCATTCCTCACGGGGCTTTATGTGGTTTTTCCCACCCACAAAATCCTTCTCATATTTTTTCTGCACGATATTCCCGATATAGATTTCATTCCGGAGTATCTGGCATATGGTGGTGCTGCTCCATAAAAACTTTCCCCCTTTCGGAATCCGGCTTATCTTCCCCTTCTCAATCTTAAACTGGGTCGGCGTCTTTACCCCTGTCTCATTGAACAGCTTCGCAATCTCCACGGATGTGCGCCCCTCCAGCGTCAGGGCGAAAATTCTCCTGACAACTTCCGCCTCATCCTCAGCAATCAATAATGCATGCCTGTCCTGTGGGTCTTTTTCATAGCCAAAAGGGCTGTTTGCACTTACGTACTGCCCCTTTTTCTTCCTTATAGAAAGGGAAGAACGCACCTTGCCCGATAAATCCCTGCTATACAGGTCATAAAGCAGATTCTTGAAGTTCACATCCATATCAGCTATACCGCCCTGAATGCCGGTGCTGTCATAGCCGTCATTAATGGAAATGAAACGGACGCCGAGAAAGGGAAAAATCTGTTCAAGGTAAGCGCCAAGTTCGATATAATCCCTCGCAAACCTCGAAAAATCCTTCACAATTACGCAGTTAATTTCACCGTTCCTTATCCTTTCCAGCATTTCCCGCATGCCCGGGCGGTCAAAATTCGTGCCTGTATAACCGTCATCGCAAAACTCGATTATCTCATAGTCTGTAAAATTCTGCTCTATATATCTTTTTAAGAGAAAGCGCTGCATGGCGATACTGTTGCTCTCTTCTTTCCCTTTATCATCCTCTTTGGACAGGCGGAGATAGATTGCAATTAAATAACTTTCCGTAATAAAGCAGCCTCCCTTCGGATTGTATTGATTTTTATTTTTCTTGCAGAAAGCCACCGTTCCTGCCGTCTGTAAAGGCTTTCGCTAATACTTTATCTGGGCAACTTTTCTTGTATACTGCTTCATCCTGTCATTAAGTGTCCCGGCCTGCTCAGAGTAACCGATTTTGACTACATATTCCCCTACCCTCACAAGGAAGGGGTTACCTACCTTCTGTACATAATCTTCTACCCTGGCAGGAACCGGCTTCTTCCTGTCAATTTCTATCCCGCTGATATCCACAAGGGTGTCCGGGTCAGCCTCCCTTAAGTCCGCCTGCTCCATCTTCTGCAATTCTTCCTTTGACAAGTACATACCAAACCCTCCAGCATTATATTATATATTGTCGCAGGGAGGGGCCCATCGTAGATGGGAGGATTCCTTACGACCTGCGCACGCATCAGCGTGCTATCTATTATATTACATACTAAGTATGTCCTATTCTCTAATGCAGAGGTGGCCGCCCTTCTTCGCTTCCTATCATCCGGGCAAAGGAATAGGACTGCATCAGCCGGTAAACCGAAAGCCAATCCAGTCCTATATAGAATACAAATCAGCAAAGCCCCTTGTATTTTCTCTGGTTTCACTAACTTGACAATATAATAACACGCTCCCCTGTATCTAACACCGCTATGGTCACGCCGCTGTCCCCGCAGGAACTGATCAGCTCGTCGCTGCATCCAACCTGTTCTCTTACCCGAAGCATAAAAAAACTCCCGGCTTTTTAATTATCATATGCCGGGAGTTTAAAACAGTTCTCTTTCATCATTGCTGAAATCAATTTGCTCTCTTGGGTTTTCCTCTGTAAAAGAACAGCGCCACCGCACCTGCCAGAAGCCCTAACGCCAAAAACCACTTGGGATGAAGAAAGTCTCCGGTATCCGGCGTATCATCCTTATTTCCGGAAGGATTGGTTATCACAGCCCTTCCGTCCGACACTGTTGCCTGGGCATTCATAGCCGTATACTGATAAATTCCATAGGGCGAAAAATGATTAACCGTAAGCTGGATGTAATTTCCGTCTTCCAGTTCTACCACCCTGTGCTCCACAGCCTCCAACTGTCCATCCTGATCCAAGGTAACCACATGCAGATTTTCTGCGGAAATTCCTCCAGGCATTTTTACCTGTAGGGTGAGATACTGCTTTCCAAGCCTTGTGACCGGAACGGTTCCTGAAGCGTCGTAAAGCGTCATATCAAAAGCTGTAAGCTTAGAAGGCTCCCTGCCCCCATAAAGCTCCCCATAGGCCGCCGCAATCTCTGCCGCCGCCTCATCCGAATCGCTGATCTCCAAAATAAAGGCATCCTCATTTCCGGGAATTTGTGCTGAGACGTTCTCGTCCTCCGTGATCACCGTACCCTTAAACTCCAGCTTCACACCGCTGCCCTCTGCCTGGGATACGCCTGACTGATTATCTACTGACCGGCTCCCCGTCTCCGTGGACACGATTCCTCTGAACCCGTAAGTACCGGTTTCCAGTACCGTCCCTTCCAGATCCCCTGCCCCTTCCAGAATAATGGCATTCTTAATATTGTCAAAGGCATAAGTGCGGTATTCCCCGTTGGCAAGCCGTCCGGCTGTGTTTTCCATGGTAAGCGCCGGCAGGTCAGTTCCCATAAACACCACCGTATCCGTACCGCCCGAGAGCGCGTAAGCCCCCAGCCCCACTTCCTTCATGGATTCAGGAATCGTCACCTTCGACAAAGGACAATTCATGAAAGCCCTGTCCTTAACCTTCACAAGGTTTTCTCCGCCGTTCACCGTCTTCAAATTCCGGCAGTTCATGAAAGCCTCTTCCCCAATCACCTCAACAGAGGAAGGAAGATTTACCGCAGTGATTCCCATATGCTCCTTAAATGCACCCGGGCCAATCTGCTTCACTCCCTCCGGGATATTCACCACACTATCGCTCCCTGAATAGGTAAGCAAGATTCCGTCCCCCACAATGCCAAAAGCCTCTGCCTGAAGCTTCGTAAGCCAGGGAGTCTTGTCAAAAG
The DNA here is from genome assembly GCA_949949005.1 of uncultured Lachnospiraceae bacterium. GTDB lineage: Bacteria > Bacillota > Clostridia > Lachnospirales > Lachnospiraceae > Suilimivivens. Next base: position 30,190 of record CATLHM010000003.1, on the reverse strand, counting down.
CATACGGGGCAATATCCGTCACGGAATCCGGAATCTCCACATCACTCAAGCTGTCACAGTGATAAAAAGCTCCATAACCAATATGGGTCACTCCCTCCGGAATAGCCACCGAGGTAAGCCCCGACCTTGCAAAAGAAAATTCCCCGATCTGCGTAATTCCATCCTCTATCTCATAAGAGGTTAAACCGCTGTCCTGATAAAAAGCCTGGGAAGCGATCTTTTGATCGCCCACAATGGTGTACTTGGGAAAATCCTTCCCCTTTTGGGCATTATCCGCCATGATATTCCCTATGGCAGCCGCATCTTGTGCCTGTGTCGCTTCGCCTTCTCCTGTCCCGGCCCCGCCTTCCGCCGCACTGCTACTCAACACCGCTCCCATCTGGCTGGCAGCATTTTCCATACTGGATAAATCCACTTTCCTCGCGCTCTGCGCCCCGCTTCCGCTGATCACGGATTGCTGCCTGTTATCAATGAAAATTAATGCTCTGCCTGAGACGATGCTTGACTGGCCAAGAAGGGTTTTATTATTGATAATTTCCGTGACAGACTTCATCTCTGTCTCTGGGGAAGGGGTCGGTGTGGGCGCGTCGGCTTCCGGAGAGGGAGCCGGCGTTTCCTCGGAAGAAGGAGTCAGCGTTTCCTCGGAAGAAGGAGTCAGCGTTTCCTCGGAAGAAGGAGGCTGCTCTGTCTCCTCCGAAATCACGTCCGCATCAATCACCTGGGCATCCTGTACATCCTCATACTCCACCTCTTCCACCTCAGAGGTCCTGCGGGAGGCGGCATATTCCGCCCCATAAGTCCCCGGCGTAGCGGTAAATTCCACCTTCGGGCAACCGTCAAAAGCCGAATCGCTGATCTTCAGCATGGTTTCCGGCAGGGAAACCGATGCCAGATTCACGCAATCCTCAAAAGCCTTGGCACCAATCCCACGGACTGCCATGGGAATCTCCACTTCCTTTAAATTCAGACAATTAGAGAACGCATAAGCCGGTACCTCGCTCAGGCCGCTTCCGAGAGTAACCTTCTCCAGATAAGGATTTCCCCAAAAAGCATATCCCATTATTTCATGAACCGTACTGGGGAGAGTATAGGCCCCCTTTTCATAAGCGGGCATCAAGGCAAATACCTTACTCTCCTCCGCATCATACAAGATACCATTGGAATAATGCAGATGATTATTGTCTTCTGAGAGGGTCAGGTTTTCCAGATGGTTATCCCCTGCAAAAATACCGCTTCCGAGGCTTTTCACATCCGCACCCAGGCTTACGTTCACCAACTCCTTATTGTTGCTGAAAGCCGCCGTATCAATTTCCTCCACACCGTCCCCTACGACCACAGTGCGCAGGCTGTCACACTCTGCGAAGGCCCGATACCCGATTGACTTCACCTGATTGCCAACCTCCACCTTAACCACATGATCATTCCCGGCGAAAGCTTCCTCCCCAATGGATTTGACCCCATCAGGAATAGACACTACTTCCTCAGTGCCGGAATATTTCAATAATTTATTTCCATCCATTTCAAAATCAGATGCAGTCGCTACTGCTTCCACATCTGATACTGGTACCTGAGTAACCGCTACTGCTGTCACCAGCAGCAGCGCACTCAGGGATTTTGCAATTTTTCTGTTCATAGGAGCTCCTATGCTGTCTTTGAGTTAATAACTACCCTATCACGTTTGAAGAATAAAATCAGTGACAAGCATGCCATACCAAGGGCAAGGAACCACTTGGGATGAATCGGGTCGCCTGTCTTGGGCGTCGCGTCAATGGTAGCCTCCGTCAGATTCGCCGTATCCACATAAATCACATAAGGTGAGAAGTGGGTTGCCGTAAAGTTGATACAAGGCACTCCGTCAATTGTGGTAAATCTGGCATTCAAATCTTCAAGAGCTCCCCCTGCAATCGCAGCAATCTTGTTATTTCCCGCATACTGCACCAGCTCATCCGGCAAAGGAAGAGTCAGGTTTACGGAAATTCCCGAGGTATCCGCAATCTTGGTACGCCCTGTGGAATCATATAAGCTGATATCCATCGGGAAGTACTTAATCCTGCTGAGATCCCCGAATCTGGCCTGCAAAGCTGCGGTTGCCGCATCGGTCGCCGCCTGGTCTTCCGTAACCTTCACCACGAAATTATCGGTTGCACCGCTTACCGATGCTCCGGCAAGATTGGTGTTGGAGATTCCGGGTTTGGTGACGTCTACCCTGGTGCCATTATTAGTTGCCGTGCCAACAGCACTGCCACCCCCACCGCTGGCTCCGCTGCCGGTATTGGTGGTTGCTGTACCTGCTCCTCCGGCCTTGTAGGTCGCCGTAATCGCTACATTGGCAGCCGGCATGGTAAAGGTGGTGGAAGGTGACTCAGGATTGGCAAATCCTACCCCTGCCGTGGAAGAAGTCCATCTGTCAAATGCCTGGCCTTCTCCTCTGTAATAGGCATTGATCGCCACTACCGTTCCTGCGGGGTAGCTGCCGCTGCCGCTTCCGCCGGATACGGATACCGTATATTTAACCACATCATCTCCGGGTGTCGCCGTAGGTGTTGCTGTAGGCGAGCCTGACGGGGACGCTGAAGGGGAACTCGAAGGCGTTGCTGTAGGCGAACCTGATGGAGAACTGCCCGGTGTACTGTTAGGATTATTTCCATTAGATCCATTGCCGTTACCACCTGAACCATTCGGACTTCCACTTGGTGTCGGAACCGTTCCGCTTCCGTTTGACTTATATTTCGCATAAAAAGTTACATTGGCATTTACCGGATCATACAAATCCGTACCGTTGTCGGACTCCCACCTTTCAAAGTTGACCATATCGTAAGGGTCTCTCACATCGCCAAAATTCAGAGATTCACCTGGATTCTTATCTACATACCAGCTTCTAAGCGTTACATCCGGCTGCCTTTCATCATAAAACGTTACCCTGAATTTGGTTCCTTCAAGCTGTGAAAACTCCGCATAACTTTGCAGCTTTTTAATACCTGTACCACCGCTTATCTCATAAGTACCCCATTTTTCAAATTTCCATCCCGGATAGGGATGATCTTTATCGACCCTGCTGCTACTGGGCTCTTTATCCTCCTTCTCCTGCTCCCATGCAACAGGATCCTCATATTTACTTCTCGTTGTGGTCCTGTCATATGCTTTAAAAGGTTTGTCGCTTCCGTCCGGAGGTATTATCCAATATTCAATTGGAAGATTTACCTCAAGATTGATATACGGTTTCCCATTGGCATAATTTTCCGCTACCGATCCTTCCGGAACCACCAAAGTTACTTTACCCGTCCTATCAGTCAATATTGGCTTTCCGTCTTTATCATATAAAATATCTCCGTCATTTTCTTTTGCATCAGCAAAAATATCATTATCCAATATCGTAATCGGATTATTAACGGTCAGATATTTTAAAGCATCAGTGTTCCAGAAAGCCCCCTCCAAAACATTTGTTGTTGCACTGGAAAGCGTAACATCATGCACTCCGCTGTTTGCAAAAGCCCGTTTCGGTATAATAGCAACTGAACTTTCAGAAAAATCTACATTATCAACTTCTTTACAGTTCATGAATGCCTCTTCAGACATACTCTCAACACCTGCCAGTTCTTCTGCTTTTACCCGCTCATCCCTGGTCTCCAGGCATTCTATAAGGCTCTTCTTGGCACCATCTTTTAAGCCGTATATGATTCTTCCGTCGCAAACAAAATTGGGACTATCTACAAATTTAACATCCTCTAGGACTTTACACCCGGCAAATGGCCTTATTCCCAGCTCTGCTATACTTGCACCAATCTCTACAGTATTTAATTTTTCACAGTTTTTGAAAACATAATCTCCCACCTTATTTCCGCCGGCCATATAAAATCTTTCAAGTCCTGTGCAGCCGGAAAATGTATAAGGCTCAACCGTATCCACCGTATTCATTGTAACAGCCTGGACATCCATATTAGGGGCACCATCCTTCACTAATGATCCATCCTCGCTGTTAATATATGTCCCTGAAAATAATCCTGGCTTAATAGACTCTATTCCTGCCGGAAGGTTAATATCTAAGGCTCCCTGAACAGCAACCTGCTGTCCGCCTGTCATGGAGCCGTCAGGATAGCTTGCAGCACCCTTGTTAGCATCATCTGCATTCTCTTTTGTAAGATATGGATAGCATAAAACCTGATCAGGATCCGTAGCTACTCCGTCATACTTCTTCACTGTATATTTTTTCAGATCAGCTATTGTAGGATATTTAATCAGCTCATTCTTATCTGTTTTCGCATTATACTGTACTATCAGGTTAGACGGCCATCCACTGTAAAATGTAATATAACTCTCTGGCTGAGCACTACTATTATAATTATTCTCCGGATCCATCGCATACAAAAATGGCGTAGAGGAAGGAGAAATTGTTCCTGTAAAGGTCAAAATATCTGTCGATTTCTTATCACAAGCAGAACTATGCATACCGTCTACTTGCTGCGTAAAAAATGCATCGTCTCCTATTAAAGGTCCATTAGTACCATCCTGAGTGAAAATTACATCCTCCAACTTATGGCAGCCCTTGAATACATTTTTCTCAATTTCTTTTACCGTTGACGGTATCGTAACTCTCTTCAAAAAGCACTTGCTCTTATCAAAGCTATGCTCCCCAATGGTATCTATATATCTGGCCCCAATCTGTCCAGGTATATCCACAATCCCACACGCCGGATCCAATATCATCTCAACCAATTGATTGTTGGAATTAACCGCAAAAACCGCTTCATGGGAGCCATTTGGATCTTCTGCATGAGCTTCACACCACATTACCTTCTCATACTTATCTTCATCCATATATTTGAAAGCTGCTGAGTGTAATTTTGCGGTCTCCCGAATATTGGCATTTATTCCCGGGCCTTCAAAATAGAACAGCGCAGGCACATTTTCAAGGAACTTATTGATATCGTCATCTTTATCCCCAAAGTGAGTCTTATCCTGCTCCGTATAATTTGCCACCATTTCTTTTTCATCTACAATATCCAGAGTGTTATTCTGAATCTTAATAAATTGCAGACTCCTACATCCCTCAAACCATGTGATCGGGATCTTTCCGTTTTCAGCATCTTTTATAGCTTCCCAATCCGATCCGCATTCTGCCTGCACATCAGCATCCGCCGGATATCGCTGCTCAAATCCTCTTGGGAAAGTAATTGATGAGAGCTTCTCACAGTTCTGGAAAGCCTTATACCCTATCACTTTCAGTGAAACATTTCTGTCATTACTTTCACTCCCATCTCCACCTTCATCTCCGCTTCCATCCCCACTCTCGTCTCTGCCCATATTAATAGTCTCAAGATTAATACAACCCTGAAAACAATAATCTCCAATCGCTTCCACATTGGTAGGAATAGTAATACTCTTCAGCGCTTCGCACCCACTAAAAGTATCCTTTCCGAGTATTCTTATATTGGAGGCCACAGGAATATTAAAGCTTACCATATTCTTGCATCCCTCGAATGCCCCATTTCCCAGGGTGCGCAAACCATTAGCAAAATTTACGCTGTCTAAAGAGGTACAGCCATAAAATGCATAGTCACCAATGCCGACCAGCGTACTTTCGCCGTTTTCTCCTGCTTTCGTTTCCAGATTTACAAGATTCCCCAGTCCGGCAAACACACCCCGATCAGGGTTCTTACTGGTTACCGGGCCTGCAATCTTCCATGTTCCTTCAGTCACATTCGCACTTAAATATTGACGCCCTATATATTTTACGACGGCATTATGGAGTCTCATATACCCATCCGAATCAGCGCCTGCATTTTTTACCTGTTTATAAGGGGTTGGATCAATCGTGATCATTCTGCCCGAATTATGTAGAATACTCCCTGTAGCATAATGACTCCCCCTATTAGATGCCATAACCACTCTGTCACTGGATGATACTACCACCGTTTCAACTTCATAATGTAGATCTTGGTTTTTACCCGTCTCAGGCTCAGCTTCCGGCTCAGAGGTATACAATGGAAGAAAAGAAGTATTCCCTTTAGGCGCCGTTGTTGTCTGCTGCTCACTTGCCTTCCCATCATCAGATTCTGGCAAAGAAGAAGGCACATTTCCCTCGGCTTTATCCGTTTTATCCTTTGATGCTTCTCCCTCCGGAATCTCTGTTGGCGTCTCATCTTTCACCGGCGTTCCTGTAGGAGTCGGTGTCCCCTCCCCCATCGGTGTTTCCGTGGGGGTTGGAGTCTCCTCCTCCGGTATTTCTGTAGGGGTAGGTGTCTCCTCTTCCACCGGTATTTCCGTAGGGGTAGGTGTCTCCTCCTCCGGTGTTTCCGTAGAGGTAGGCGTCTCCTCCTCTGCCGGTGTTTCCGTAGGGGTAGGCGTCTCCTCCTCTGCCGGTGTCTCCGTAGGGGTAGCTGTCTCCCACTCTATTGGTGTTTCTGTAGGGATCGGTGTCCCCTCTTCTGCCGCGGAATCACCAAACCATGAAAAAAGACTTGCACTTTGCGTAGTCGGTGCCGGACTGGCTCCTTTAGGCAAATAATACAATTCTGTATCTGGTATGTCCTTCCAACTATCATAATCCTTCTCGTAGCAAGGATTAAATTTTTGCGGTGTGGCCAATTGCGCCAGACATAACTCTTCTTTTCCGGCAGCATTCGTTGCCCGGCAGTATACCTTACTATCAGAACCCATTTCCAAGCTTGCATCCGTATCCGAAACCAGATGGCTGACTCCATCCAGCACATACCGATACTCTGCCGGCACCCGATAATAAAGGAATTCCCCATTGCGTCCGACCGCACAAAGGCCTCCATTCGTCACATTAACATCATACGTCCGATATCCGTCAACTTCCGCAGGAATCGTAAATTTGTTATCCGGAAGACTGTTAATATTATGGCCTAAAATAATAGCAATCCACTCCCGGCCATCATAGATGTACGCAAATTGAAGGGATTTGTCCGCAGTCGTATAAATCTTCTCACTCGAATTCACATAAGGCACATCACTCCTCCACGCAAGGGGGGCACGCATAAGCGCTGGAGTGGCACCAGTACTGTTTATACTCGCATAACTTTTAACAGGGATTTTTTCATAACCAGTTTTGGGGTCTACTTTGTTCTTTATATCCTCGCTAAGATTTCCTCCTGTTGCATCTTTCGTGTCATAATAATTAACCACCGCCACTCTCTCAATGTCCTGGTCGCTCCTCGCACTCATCTCAGGAACCGGAACAGCAGCAACCACAATTGCAGATGCAAGCAGCAGACAGCCTACCGTCTTACGGATCTGCCTTCTCATTCTTATGTTTTTTCGTTTCGTTACTTTTTTAGCCATCGTAACACTCCACTCCTTTGGTTACCCTATTTTTTTTGCTACCACTACAAATCTTCCGTCCTCCTGCGAACTGTCACATGTTGAAAGGGTCAATAAGCTGTCGCCGTAGCTTGCAGTAACTTCCGTATCGTACAAGCTCAAGGAAGCCATCTCTTTCATGTAAGAATTAAATTCTTCTTCCGAGTTCGCGTCAAAGAACTGATAATATTTAAAGACAAAATCATCCTCATTATATACCTGCGAACGGAACACATACATTACCTGATAAGTTCCTTTTTCGTATATGGAATCAAATTGGATCAGACTATGCTCCTTTCCATAAGATTCTTTCGCGTATTTTTGAAGCTGACCGAACATTTTCCCTGATTTCATATGATGCCCATAAATAATCAGATTAGAAGAACGGGGATAAATGCTACATTCCGCATCCAAAAAAATACTGCCATTTTTATCATATTCCTGATTATAATTATGGTCAAGATAATATTCGTTGTTTACAGTCTGCATTACGGGATAATCTATTATTGTATCGTCAATTTTAAGCCATCCAATTAGTTTTTTATTTTTCTCATATAAAGTTTTATATTCGTCCAAAACATCCGGCAGCCGGAGTTCTCCTGTTTTATGTAATGATAACTCATTCCGCGTCTGATTCTCCGAAAGCACAGTACTGTTTTTTAAAGAGGCGAGACTCTCATAATCCGCCTCTGTCCTGGCGCTGAAATAGTAATAAACGCCAAAATAAGCAAAGCTCCCTGCTGCTATTATGGAAGCAAGGCTGACCACCAGCTTCCTGCGCCTTTCGCTTTTTTTCATCTCAACAAGAATCTGCTGACGCATCTCCTTGTCAAAATCTTCCAGCCGCGCAGGCCTGGCCGTCTTTTTACTTTCAGCAGCACGTTTTGGTGCTTTGTTTTCCTTTTTCTTCTTAGCAGAGACATCCTTTTCCTTATCCACGATCACTGCCTTTTGGGTGGACTTGCCAAAACGGCGGGCGCCTTTCTTCGAAGTTTTGTTAAGATTACCCACACTGCCCGGGGTGATTCCCTGCTTCTTTAAATTTTCTACCTTTTCATATATCTCATCGTCAAAGTTGTTCCCCACCTGCGTTTCAAAACGGTAGCTGCCGCTCTGCAATACGCTGAATAATTTGAACAATTCCCCCGGATCGTCCAAATTGACCCGCGCCCTGATCGAATTGATCTTCTTCTGGTCACGTAACGCAGCCTCATAATCCGCACGGGTGCGAAAGCGTATCCCTGCAACCGTAAGGCCATCTGCTGTCATGGATTACTTCTCCTTCTGTGCATATATGATTTATTTTACTATATCTTGAAATAAATTCAAGTCTTTTATCTCTATGTAGTGCAAATTATTTGGCCACCGGATTTTGTATATCAGAAATATATTTTGTTATAATTGGCAGCTTTTTCGCCTGTTCATCCCATTATTATATGCAAATTGTATTTTTCTGCATTAGGCTTTTCAAGATTTTATCCAAATTTTATATGAATATCCAAATATGAGCAAAAGTTCCGTTTTATACTAAAAAGAGCTCTGGATTTCATATTTTTGGACTTGAAGTACTGCCTGTTTTGATAAAGCTCTCAACAGACATTCCTTATCTCACTTTCTATAATATTAAATCTCAGGAATTCCGGAATTGCTTCTTTCAGACATTGTTCCTTCCTATCAAGGGAATCATCCAACTTTGAAGCAAGAATAATCCCCCTTGGATATAATGGTTCCGGCAACGTACAATTCCTTATATCTTCATAATCATTGCACAATGGAAGTCCGTTTTCCTTACTTAAGTAGTCCACCATAGCCAGAAGGTAAAAACTTTCCCGATACCATTTTCGTTCCCAATAAGTCCTTATCTGATTTTCCTTTAAAATATCAACAATAAAGTCAATATCTCCTTTATCTTTCACTAAATGACAAATATTACTCTTATATATTTCAAAATCTCTTAAATTTGGAACGTTTTCCTCTTCTTTAAAACATTCTCTCAAAAGTTCTTCCATCGTCACGTGGAGTGTCCTCGCTAATTTATATATTGTTTCTGCCGTACATTTTTCAATCCTGGTTTTTCCTTTCACGATATCTGATAATGTAGTATATGGTACATGGCTTTCCTTAGCACACTGATAAACCGAAAGCTGCTTTTCCTTTAACAAATTCATCAATTCCATTTCTCTATTCTCCATTTTACTGATTCTTTTTCTACTGATTATAACGGTATGCCGTGACAGTGTCAAGAAACGAAAATCTACTCCTGCCGCCCAATAAAAATCCCTTTAAAAATTCCCAAAAGGTCTGGATTTTTTGCAAAAGATATGCGACAATAGAATCTATGATTATGACAAAATATTCACAATTGGAAAGAAGGTTTTGTCAGTAAGTATTATCTACATAATTGAAAGGAGTTTTCACATGATTTATTCAAAGGAAGTTGAAGAAATGTGTACTGTTGCACAGGGTGTTCATCATGGCTGTGCTCCTATCCCTGAAGAAGCAAAGTGGGTTCAGGCCAAAAAGGTAGAAGACATTTCAGGATTGACCCATGGTGTCGGCTGGTGTGCTCCCCAGCAGGGCGCCTGCAAGTTGACTCTGAATGTGAAGGAAGGCATCATTCAGGAAGCCCTGGTTGAGACCATTGGCTGCTCCGGAATGACCCATTCTGCCGCAATGGCATCAGAAATCCTTCCCGGATTGACTGTAATGGAAGCATTAAACACAGACCTTGTATGTGACGCGATCAATACTGCTATGAGAGAATTATTCCTCCAGATCGTCTACGGACGTTCTCAGAGCGCTTTCTCAGAAGACGGACTTCCTATCGGCGCCGGCCTTGAAGATCTGGGTAAGGGCCTGCGGAGCCAGGTTGGTACCATGTACGGAACCTTGAAGAAAGGCCCCCGTTATCTGGAAATGGCAGAAGGCTATGTTACTGGCATCGCTCTTGACGCCGACAACGAGATCATTGGTTACAAATTCGTTAACTTTGGCAAAATGACAGACTTCATGAAAAAAGGCGACGATGCAGCTACCGCATATGAGAAAGCTTGTGGACAGTATGGCCGCGTAGATGATGCTGTTAAGATCATTGATCCCAGAAAAGAATAATTAAAATAGGAGGAATGTAAAAATGGCATTATTTGAATCATATGAAAGAAGAATTGATACGATCAATTCCGTTTTAAATTCTTACGGCATTTCTTCTATTGAAGAAGCCGAAAAAATCACCAAGGACGCTGGACTCGACGTTTATGAGCAGGTTAAGAAGATTCAGCCCATCTGCTTTGAAAATGCATGCTGGGCTTACACCGTAGGCGCTGCCATCGCCATCAAGAAGGGATGCCGCAAGGCTGCTGACGCCGCTGCGGCTATCGGAGAGGGCCTTCAGGCTTTCTGTATCCCCGGTTCCGTAGCTGACACCCGTAAGGTTGGCCTTGGACATGGCAATCTTGGCAAAATGCTTCTGGAAGAGGAAACCGAGTGCTTTGCTTTCCTTGCAGGCCATGAGTCCTTTGCCGCTGCCGAGGGCGCGATCGGTATCGCTGAGAAGGCAAACAAGGTTCGCCAGAAACCTCTGCGCGTAATCTTAAACGGCCTTGGCAAGGATGCCGCCAAGATCATCTCCAGAATCAACGGCTTTACCTTTGTTGAAACCGAGTATGACCCCTACACCAACACCGTTAAGGAAATCGAGCGCAAGTCTTATTCCGAGGGACTTCGTGCGAAGGTTAACTGCTACGGTGCAAACTCCGTTCCCGAGGGCGTTGCCATCATGTGGAAAGAGAATGTGGACGTTTCCATCACCGGTAACTCCACCAACCCTACCAGATTCCAGCATCCGGTAGCAGGTACCTACAAGAAGGAAAGAACCGAAGCTGGCAAGAAATACTTCTCAGTTGCATCCGGCGGCGGTACAGGACGTACTCTCCATCCGGACAACATGGCTGCCGGCCCTGCCTCCTATGGTTTCACAGATACCTTAGGGCGTATGCACTCTGACGCACAGTTCGCAGGCTCCTCTTCTGTTCCTGCCCACGTTGAAATGATGGGCCTGATCGGAATGGGTAACAACCCGATGGTAGGCGCTACCGTTGCTGTTGCCGTTTCCGTTGAGGAAGCTGCGAAAGAAGGCAAGTTCTAAATTCATTTTTGCTGACAAGTCTGAAAGTACCGTAATTCCAAGGATTACGGTACTTTTTTATTTTATCCATTTTGTACTAGATTTGCTGTGAAATGTCCTGAAAATTGCTCCGCAGGTAACGTATAGGTAACACACAGGTAACACACCACAGGTAACAAATTTTTCTCTGATAAAGCCGAAGAAAGCTGCAACAACAATAGCTACAGCTTTCTTTATATTTTATGCATATTCAATTTACTTAGTCAGTCTCACTATGTCTGCGATTCAACATCCAGTAGGAAATACCATCATTATGCCTCTGCCCCATCATATATATATCCCGTTTCCTCCCAAAACTTCAATGGTGATATATAATAATCAAATTGTGAGCTTCCTTCCTTTTTGAATGCCACTCCAAATTTCAGGAGCCCTTGAATAATTCCCTGACGGATAAACTGCTGGTCTTTTTTCATAACACGAGCTGCTACTGCCACCGGTACATTCTCCCCGGTAAATTGAGGTATTTCTAAATATACTTTTCTTTTATCCATCTTTTTCCCCCTTTGCCTGACTCAATGCCTGTAAAATATCATTTGCTTTCTTCTCTCCAATCCCCTTTACCTGCAAGATCGCCTGCGTGACCTCTTCATCAGACAATCTGGGATTCTCCTGCTTTCCCGCCTCATACCCCCGCTTATACAGGCCCTCGCAAAATGCACTCATTTGTCCGTGGTCCATCTTCTTGACATCCTTGTACATTTTCCTGTTCAATTCGTATGTTCTCACTCCATCGCCTCCTTAATTCCTATATCAAACAAACTTAACTGCATATTCTCGGATGCAAACCTTTTATCTAGGTCATAAATTGTGCTACCGTCCGACCGATACGGAAAAGGCATCCTGTTCTGCCAATCCTTGAAACTGCTCCACAGTTCCGGCAGATGTTTTCGGATATTCCTCAACTCCTTTAGGTTCTTTTGCTGGCAATGCTGACAACTTACCCTATCCAATATGTCATATAGTCGGATTCCGGATTGTTTCCACTGCACTCCATGCTGATAACAATACTCCAGACAGTCCGCCTCCATCATTCCCCACTTTATCAATGGGTATGACTTCGCATAATTCTTATGAGGATTTATGTCTATTCGCTGTGCCTCATCAGCCGCTATGCCTACATACTCAATCACAAATCGCTCTAATGACTGATAATATCCATTTAAAAGCTGCCTTTTTATAGCTGTTCCCCACCGCTGCTTTCCGCACCATCCATATCCTTTACATCCATTCTTCTTTTCATGCTCAAATACCATAAACTCAAACATACTCAGCTCAGCTCCTGTAGCCACTCTGTATCCCTGATACTCTTCTGTTTCTGGTATGCCTAGGACTGTAAACTTGATCCTCTCCTTCAAGCATATACTTGCCGCAAACAGAAGAGAATCGTATGTTGCTTGGTATTCATCACCTAAATCTACAGTTACAACTTCATCCAGCCTTACGCCTTCCTCCAAAATCTTTAAGAATAATGCCAAGCTGTCCTTTCCGCCGCTTAGCGACAATGTGTAATATGAAAGATTTTTCATAACACCACGAAACAAATTCCGTTCGTGGATAGGACCTCACGCCTCCCATGCTACTTAGATATGGCTTTCGCAAGGTAGCTCCCACTCATACCTCTTTCACGCTGCTGTCAGTCCTTTTGTTCTCGCCACTTTTCACGCTTTGGCGGTCAACCCGGTTTACCGGGATTCGTTATTACTCCTTTCTCATTAACCCTTTCGGGAATTCTTGTATCAACGGTTCGCCCCATATCTCCGCAAGCCCGGGGCTGGATTTCATAAATACCGGAATACCAGCTTTTCTGCATTCATTCACTATTTTTTCAATCCATTCTCTTTTCGGTACAACCTTATTCTTTCTATGTCCGGTTTCCGCACCAATAATTACCCACCCCAAGCATCGGAAATACCTAATATCAAATCTTAATTCCAAGTCCTCCAAAATCGGTTCAATACTTACAAAGGAATTTCTGAAACCTGTTATTTCATATACCCTTTCTATCTCGCATTTCCTTGTTATGGTTGTCCCAAACCAGAAATTGTAAAATCCACGCGGTATATAAGGCTCTTCATATCTTTTGGGATTCTTCGTAAGGAATAAATAATTATTCTTGTTGTTTTTCATACAGACCTCTATAACATCTACTATCCAAGTAGCTGGTACCCAATCACCAAACAAATCCCCCATAGAGCAAACAAATATGTTTCTGCCCTTCTTTCCAATATAGTCATTCAGGCGGTATCGGTGGAATGTGGGAGAAAAGCTGTAAGGATATGCCTTTGCGTTTCCATCCTCACCCCTTATTGGTTCAGGTAAATCAAAAATATTAGTGTATTTCTGTGTTCCCCCAAACCGTTCTGATATTCTCCTTGCATAGCAATACTCACAATCGTGAAAGCATCCTGTTACTGGATTCCATGTACTGTCGCACCATTCAATCTTTGTTTTATCCATACTTTTCCTCCATAATTTCCAAACAATCCATGGGAACCAACCTGCTCCTGTTACATCCATAATAAACCAAGGCACATTTTCGCTGCTCGTGAATCTCCTTCCCCACATATGTCCACTCATGATACTGATCATACGCGGTATCAACATACAGATACGCAGATACCACAACCATCTTCATGCCGACAACAATACCGGTAAACTCCTTCTCTACGTATTCATAATAGTTTTTCAGGAAATCCAGGCTTCCATCACAATTCTCAACTTCTTTTGTCCAGGTACCAGTGCCACTTGCATCCTTCCTATTTGGATCGCTATACATATAGTGCTCTAGTCCATCCTCCGTTTCCCTTGGCTCTAGTTTTATTATGCATCTGCCATCGTTAATTTTCTTCATATATCCCCGGCACTTTACTGTCTGGAACATCCATCTATTACTTCCTTTCACCATCACTCACTCCCTTTCCCTTGCTGCCGATCTAAACATCATAAGCAACATTTCTGATACCGGTCTTGCCCTATCTTTCCTCAATGCTTTTTTTACAGACTTAAGATCATACCACGCCCCGCGCCAGTTCATCTTTTCCGGAACGAACACGCCTATCCCGTATGGGATTTCATTTTTCACCTTTTCGTATACTTCCTCCGGCATGACATAATAGTTATAATCTCCGAGTATTGTTGACCGGCTTGAATTTCATAAAATCTACCCGAACCGCTTTGCTGGTGGCATAATCAAATGTAACCTCCCTCGCCCAATAAATACGTGGATCGTTATTTGGATTTATGTGCATTTTGGTTGACAATGAGAGTAACGCCGTGATCTCCTTCCTATTCTCCATACCCTCCCCCGCATTCCCTGGAATAACTGTAAGGTTCTTCATAACGCCTTTCTTTTTGATTGACTCCGACAGTTCTGACAAATCCCCCAGATCCTTCCTGGGGTTGTCCGGGTGCTGGTAGATGCTTTCTACCGCGATGTTTACGATTTTTTTATTATCTATACGATACTCCTTCCTTACTCCTGCTCCTTATCCGCTATGCTGGAAATATTGCTTTCAATCTTTTTATATGTATCATTCGCCATGAGAACCTGCAGGACTGCGCTGGAAAGCATCGCTTTCGTACTTTCATCAAATGCAGCTTTCACATCACGGTTTACCTGCTGGCGGACTTCATCCACCTGCTTGTTCCTTTTCTGTTTGACTTTCAATTTTATGATCTCTTTTCCCCTTTATTTTTCCTCTATCTTCCTTTACTTTCTCTCTACTCCTTTGATTTCTTCTCTGTTCACTAGCAGTGGCCCATCTGCAATTACTTGGTTCATAATTTCCATCAACGTCCAATCTATCTATGGTAAGGCTGTCGTCATATCCATTATTTATTGCCCATTTGTAAAACCCTTCAAAATGATCTTTCCATTCAGCACAGATAGTAATTCCTCTTCCCCCATAATCTCTATATGCTTTATGATTCTTGTTGTAACATCGAGTTTTCATACCACACCATATCCTATAAATTCTGGTTCCAAACTGCCCATGAGAAGAATTACTTTTATTTCGTTCTGTTAATATTTCTTTATGAATCTCTCTACTTAGACAACCACAACTTTTAGTCCTTCCCTGTCTTAATGCTTGCCCTGGTACTATGACCTCCTTCCCACATTCACATCTACATTTCCACATAGCAACTGAACTATTTTTATATTTTCTACTTCCAGCATATTGAACAACCGACAGACGCCCAAACTTTTCTCCTACCAAATCTTTTGCCCGCATTATTTTCTCTCACTTTCTTGAATTTCCATCTGTGCCAACATCCTCTCGGCATCCTGAAATAGTTTATCGACTTCTTCATCTGTAATTTTTTGTACATCTTCTATTGCTTTTCTCACAGACTGGCAAGCATCACATAAGCAACCTTCTCCGCCAGCATATTCACATTTAAAATTCATTTCGCACCTACTTTCTCAAAAGCGATGCTCAAAAATCTTTCCTGATCTGCCTCATTCAGGCCAAAAAATACGCACTGGAGGAAATCCTGGGCTCCATAATCTTCTATGATCGTCTCGAGAAGCATCCTGGCTCCTGATACTGTGCTACTTAATACGTCAAAAATGTCATTGGATTTTTTCATATGATACGGCTCCTTTTCTCTCTTGATTCCGCCGCATAGATTTGATAGAATGAATTTATCAATCGTTTCGGCGGTTGGTGGGGAGAATAGTCGCTAAACTTTGGTCGGTGCAGCGGCTATTCTTATTTTTCTTGTTCAAACTGAATATTAATTCCCTTTCTAATAACATCAGCTTTTGAGACTTGCTGTTCATTGGATAAATATTCCAATTTTTTCATCGTACTTTCATCTAACCTTATCTTAAAAGTACTATTTTTGGGATTATCAGTCAGTTTTGTTCCCTTTTGAATACCCAATATTTACACCTCGCTTTCTTTGTGGGTACAATCAAATTATAGTGTACCCACAAAGAAAAGTCAATAGATATTCAAAAAAATTTCCCGCTGCACCATTTCACTTATTCAGTTGTCAAAGTGCCTATCTCTTATGCACAGTATTTTATTTCATATTCTGAAACAATCTTGGAGAAAATCTCCCGCAGTTTCTTATCTTCCTCAATAATATCCATACGGTTACAATCGTTAACTTCTTTTTTGGTACATCCGCTTTCGGCCATTCTCTGCTTCTTGTTACGTAGCCTTGCCCCCAAATCGCAACCGGCTCTGTGCTCAAGTTCGGAATACATTTCGACCCGAAGTGTATTAAACGGCTTGTCCGCATTTCTCTGAATACGGTTAAACTTCCGATTAACTTCCTCTCGCCAGTTATCAAATACCGGCTTGACTGCTTCTTTGATGTTCTCCGTTGTAGTTTTCAATTCCTCAATCTTCTTATCTCTCTGCAAATCGTCAATTTCTTTCTGTTTCATCTGATTAAGAAGAATTTCCAATGCCTGCAACTGCGGAGATAACCTTTCATCTACAAGTTGTCTAACTCGAAAATATCCATTAACAAGCTGTCTTTGCACTTCCCAAGCCAAATCATCTGTAAATGACTTAACCAACATCAGATATCCCTGCTCTGTGACAAGCACTTTATCCATGTAATCATTGTCTGATATAGGAAATATGCAGCTTGTACGAATTTCGTCAGAGCCTACAAGAAAGAAATCTTCGCCCTCTTTAAACCTCTTTTTGTTGGTATTGAAGTTTCTTCTTGCTGTCCCGTCTGGTCTTCCATGTACCGCATCAATATCCTTAAATGTTACTACTCGTTGTCCCTTATATTCCTTAACCGAAATTTCCGTGTTCCCGATATGTATCAACTCACTCATAATTACCTCCATTATGCCGTTTCCTCCAATCTTTCTCTGCGCTTTATCATGCGCACATTGCATTTTCCGTATGCCTGCAGATTCTCTCGGTATTCACGAAAAGAACGCTTTGCATCTTCTCTTGTGTACTCGCTGTTTTCCACTTCCCATCCATAGCCATAATTCGTTTCAATGTCCCAGCGATCCCTTGTCTTTCTCTGATATTCCATACTCCTCCACCTCATTTGCGTAAAGTATTTGCGCGTAAATTCTCAAATACGAATTTTTATGGCAAAAAAATATACTTACTACTCTGAGTGTTCCATATACCACTTATACTCATGAAGCATTTTGCCTATTGCCTGAACCTTGACTGCTGCCTTTGTAACCTTTTCAATATGGGAGGCGTATGCCGCTCCATAGTCAACTGCTATATGCCACTCTATGTTGAAGATTTCCTCGGCTACTGCCTTCTTTGCATCTTCAAATTCCTTCTCCGCTTTCGATAATTCCTCTTCTAAATGCTGCTTATATGTTCTTTCCATAATGGCTACCTCCGCAGGTGCTTTATTTTTTGTTTGATTATGAATATATTATACTTCGCAACTACGAATTTGTCAATAGAATTACTTCTCAAATACGTATTATTGCTATTTTTTTCTCAAGATGATCTCGTATCCGAGAGCTTCTGCCATTTTATAAACACTGTCATACCTCATACCAACGGTTCCCCGGTTTATCATTTGGCTGACATTCTGTCTTACACATCCCATCCTTTCGGCAAGCTCTGTCTGATTGACATTCTCTTTCTCCATGATCTTACGAATAATTTCCGCAGCATTAGATCCGCTAAACTCTCCATTCAGTTTTTCAACTATTTCCATCCAGTAAACCTCCTACAAATAAGATTTTCCATATCTCTTCCGGAACTGCTCCCTGCTTCCGATCTTTTCCTCAAATACTGCCTGCCCCAGCATCTTTGACAGTTTCTCCGCCATCGGGTTGTCATGGATCCGGTTCAGCCTGTCGCCCATATTATGGCAGTTATTGCAGATAGGGACTTTTAATCCGTCCTTTTCGCTTAGTTCCCGGCCTGCCGTGCCAAAGATAAGATGATGCTCTCCCTCAGCCTGTCTACCACAAAAGAAACATATATCCGGAAATTCCGTTACAATACTTTTGCTCACTCCTTGCCTCCTACTTATTTTTCTTCTCCATCCCTATGAATATCAGGAATGCCAGTACCACTACTGCCGCCATGGTCTCTTTTATCCTTTCTGCCCTCGTAACCTCCGGGGCGGGCAAGGACTATCCGTAAATTTGCTTCCTTTCAATTACGGTTTTGTTCATTTCAACCGCTTTTTCATAAATCGGATCGTTTGACGCGATGGCTTCCACCATGCTGACATCTTGCTTTCCTGTATCTCTCCGATATACCGCTTTGTAAGAATCCAACACGATCCCCAAATCCTCTTCCAGCGTCCGTTACATATAGTGGAGTATTTTGGTGTGGGTGCTCCTGCACAGTTCCGCCACCTTTGAGGTAAGGCCATATATTTCCTTCACCCTGCTTTCGACCTTGCCCTCTCCAATGGAGCAGTATGGGTTATCCCGATATCCGGCTTTGGCTTTCTCCAAGTTCTCCAGGCGTTCCATGACCGTTTGGTTGAACTCCATCTGGCGTCTGGATGCTTCCACCTGTTGCTCCATGAACTGCTGCTGCCTCTTTTCAATGCCCTCAAAAATAGCATTCACCAGCTTTTCATAGCCTTGGCCCTCCAAAGCATCCTCCATCTCATGGAAGCGGTTGATATACGTTGCCGTGAATACCGTTCCCTTCTCCCCAGTCAGCTTATGCGCTATAAATTCACAACCTTTTTGAGTCACCAGATAGCAAGGATATGATCTGCTCTGCCCTTCAACGCTATATGAGGATTCGATGAAAAAATCAGAGAACGCAATTTTGCGTTTTACTTCCGAATCAGAGAGACCAATTTTGGACTTTGGGTTTTGCCCTTCATTGATTTTCTTAATCTGGTCAATATAAGTACGAATATCTCTAAGCAATTTCCTGTGTTCTTTTCCTACCATTTCCGCCACTTCCCGGCTGTCAATATACTGCATTGACCCGCTCTTGTAGGATTCCTCCTGCACCTCTGCTACTTCCAAAGTTTCATTTTTGATTTCATCCATTTTTCTTGTTCTCCTTTTCTTGTATTTTTATATCTTCAAGTAATTTTTCTGCATCACAAAAAATCCTGTCCACCTGCTCCTTCGTGATTTTCTCTGCATCCTCCATTGCTTTCCTCACGGCCTGGCAGGTACTGCACATGCAGTACCCCCCCCCGGCAAATTCACAGCTATTATTCATCTGGCACCTGCTTTCCGGGCAGTTGCTTCCAGGAATCTTTCCTGATCTGCCTCATTCAGGCCAAAGAAAACGCACTGGAGGAAATCCTGGGCTCCATAATCTTCTATGATCGTCTCGAGAAGCATCCTGGCTCCTGATGCTGTACTGCTTAATGTGTCAAAAATGTCATTGGATTTTTTCATATGATACGGCTCCTTCTCTCTTGATTCCGCCGCTTAGATTTGATAGAATAAATTTATCAATCGTTTTGGCGGTTGG
Source organism: uncultured Lachnospiraceae bacterium (assembly GCA_949949005.1). GTDB lineage: Bacteria > Bacillota > Clostridia > Lachnospirales > Lachnospiraceae > Suilimivivens. The sequence goes on along the minus strand of CATLHM010000003.1, from coordinate 10,276 downwards.
TGTGTGTGGAGCGGTTGCAAACTTTGGTCGGGGAGCAACCGTTCTATTTTTTAATCATGCTGAGTATCGCCTGTCTGATAGATTCTGCCCTCGTAATTCCGTGCTCTTTGCAGAATTCCAAAAGCCTATCATTTGTCTCTTCGTCAATCCTGACCTTTATATCCACTGTCTTAGGATTTCCAATAACAGGTCTACCCATCTTTTTGTCACTCACGGATTCACCTCCTTTTTGAGTTCCATAAGTATATTATATAGTTATGGGACTCAAAAGTCAATATATATTTTATAATAAACCAAAGTTTTTACACCACGCCGTACCATATTCAGTTGTTATCCTAAACCTATTTACCCAAATATCCCCTTTCTTTCCACAGTCTCTTCACACAGCCGCACCGCCTCTGCATATAACCGGTCGCTCCGAATTACGGCTTCAAATGTACTCATTCCATCATGGTCAGTTTCCATCCTATAAAACGACTTGACGCCATCAATGGAAACTTTCAAATTCTCTTCAACCGTCTGGTATAAATAATGCAAAACTTTTGCCTTATCCAACTTGTATAACCTTGCCACATCATCAACAAGGCCATCTAATTTTTGCTTTCTGCCAAGCAGATCCATTGATGCGAAGGGATTCCTGCTGTAAACAGTACCGCAACCGATACGGTTCTCCAATTCGTCTATCCTCTGCGATTGCATTTCCAACGCTTCCAAGAGCCTTCCCATTTGCATAGCCACTGTTTCGCTTGCGACTTTATACCTCCTTTCTACCTGGATGAAATACCTCCGCACCTGCTTTCCCCTTTCGTTGCGTTCAAGCATTGCCATTTCCTTTGCAATATCCAATTTAATAATATGTTCCAGCTTGCTTTGTCCCGAAGGTGCTAAAATTTTAGCGGTTTCATAATCCTCTTTTTCCACAGAATCAACGTCCTTTAGGCGGTTCTTGACCCAATCCCGGTAGTTGCTCTTAACCCCCAGCACTTTATGCAACTCCGTCCCATAAACCACCTTTTCACCTGTGCTTGTCTCATACACTGGCACCATGCCATCCTCAAATACTCTTAATTCTTCCATGTATCCATCCTCCTTTTTGGGTCAAATATCTAAAAATCCTACGCCATTATGCAATTACCAGCTTATTGTCCTCGCGGCTATATCTATACACATTCCCGCTAAGAACCTCGCCTACCATAACTTCACTGGAATTTATCATTTGAACCATTTTCCTTAATTCGCCCGGCTCCGCCACATCATCCCGAATTGCTATTACCTCATGGATGCTGGATGGCATGATGTACAGATCGCTTCCAATTACCCCAGCCAATTTTTCAAAATATTCATTATAAAGCATTATCGCCGCACCATTAACTAACCGAGCATTTGAAAGCACCCACATTTGTACTGGACCTACGATTTCTGCATCCTCTTGCGACATACCTTCGATTTCAGCAAAAATGGATTTCATCCGTCGTATCTGGAATCTTCCCTCTTCTGTATTTTGTCTTGCAGCACAATCAAGTTCCGTCTCTTCAATTCCATACTTCTCGCAAATTCCATTACTTACTTCAAAGCCGACCACATCAGGGCCATCTTCTTCTAGTATTACCCTATATACCACTGCAAGATCGAGAAATTCTCTATGTGGCATATACCGAAGCCGCTCTTGATTCTTCTCCGCATTAATAAGCTGATATGTAACCCTCTTTAAAATTCCTCGCCTACTTAAAATTTGTTCCAGCCCCTTTGCTCTATATTCATTTTTGTTATTCTTATAGGTGCTGATGATCTCCTGTGCTGCCTCCCGAATACTGATTGCACCAGAATTGATTTCTACCAAAAGGCTATCAATATAAATATTCGGTGTTAAATCTTTGCCTGGTTCCCTAATATTCACTGACTGCAGCACTATTCCATTATTCTTTGCCACATTTTTAATACACACCGTATACCCTATGCCAAACTCCTTCTCTACTTCCTCTCTAACCTTATTTAACAAAATCTCTTTCATCTTTCTTTCCTCCAATGCTTTAAATGTAATAACAACTAAAATTCCAATGATCTCCGAACTCATAATACAGTCCGTACCGCTCAAATATTGCGTCAAACTTCCTCCTGATTTCCGAATGCGTACCGTAATAAAGCATTTCGCATACCGGTCCCTCAAAAGCCATGCTGAGGATGTGGTCCGGATTGACATATTCAAAATACGTCCTAGGATCCTCATTCTCCTGCACGATCAGGTGCTCCCCGTCGTTGTAGTAAAATCTGCCCGCCTCCTTATCGTATGTGGAAAAGCACTTGCCATTAAAGTAGATATCCACATCCTGCCATAGCCAGTTTGCCAATAGGAACTCCCTGATTTCCGATGCCAGCTCTTCAATCCTCCCTGGTGTAAGCTTTGCCATTTCATTCATCCTCATTCTTCCGCTCCTGCATCTGGATTTCCTCGTTATACTCGAAATGAATTTTTGTAAGTCCTTCCCCTCCCCTTTTCATGCTACAGTTATTTTCATGTAAATTGAAAGAAAAATAACCGTCATTATCCATTACCAGACTTGACATTCCCTCATACCCATTCCTTTTAACAGCTTCCATAATTCCGTCAATCAACGGCAAAATCTCCAAACAAAGTCCCTTAAACCTTTCCTTATCCATATTCACGCCTCCTTTGCTTCCCTGACAAATTCTTCTGCTTCTTCATAACTGCCGAACCAGTCACGGTAAATGTCCCTGCGGCTTGTCCTGGTGAATGCATTTTCCGGTTTGCAGGCCGCATTTATCTTTCCGGTAATGTTTGCCACCACCCTCCCCCTGTCATCTATCGAGGTTGTCACGCACCAGTACGGCTTCGTCCCTTCAAAAACAAGACTATAGGCATCCGCCTCCCCTTCTTCCAGCGGTTCTTTATACTCAATGAACCCCCATGCCTCCTGCCCGATCTGTTCACAAAACGTCTTTGTGTCAAAATTTTCAATCCTTTCTACTGCTTCCTTTTTGGGGAAGCTGCCCGGCATAACCGGGCGCTGTGTGCTATAATATCTCACTCTCATGCTCCTTTCGCTGCCTGGAGAACCAGGCGTTTTGCATTTCTCTGCACATACCATTTCATGTACTTCTTTCTCTCCGCTGCCTTCGGGCTTTTAAGCGGAGTAATGTTTTCCAGATATTCCGCCTTAATCCACACCTTATTGCCCTCCTTATCCTTGCATCCGGCAATCATTTCCGTGCCATAGCCTGTATATGTAGGCCTTTCTCCTACCCAGAACACTTCCAGTTCCGTGCCTTTCGGAATCTTTCGGCCCCTGACAACCCTTGCCGCTATTCCGGCCTCAATCCGGCTTTTCTTCTCAATGACGCTCCGGCAGAAATCTTTGTATGCACTTTGTTTTAATGTGCGGATAATATCTCTTGCTACTTCGGCGCTTACGTCTATCTCTGCCTCTGTACCGATGAAATCATATCCGTCCGCCCCATAGTAACCAGTATTCACCGTTTCATACTGGTGCTTTTCCATATCCCAGACTAACGCATATTCGCTCAGCATCCCGTCCATCCAGTAATGCTCGCTGGTATCTACTACCGCTCCTGAATATAAAATAGTTCCATCTGCTTTAATAAGAGCCATATCCTCCTCACTTCCCCCATGCATTGCCCGGCAGGGGCGGGACAAAATCACTGGCACTCGAAAATTACTTCATATCCATTCTCCGTTGCGTGCCGCCTCGTTGTATCTTTATCGTCCTCATACGCTATTGTCTGCTGAGGATACTTCGGATTGTAAAGTCTGTACGCCATCATATACGGAATCCATTCTGCAATAATTCTTTTCATGTATTCCCTTCTTTCTTTTTCCTCCTTGACGATTCTTTCTTTTCGCCAGTGGATGCCTTTCTGGTTTGCTTCTCCTTTTCCTGCCCTTTATCCTCGTTTACAGGCTCAGGCAGCGTTTCTTCTGACTTTTCTGTAGGAATTACTGTCTCGGACTCTTTCGCCTGGATTTGAGCCTCCTGCTCTGGTAATCTCTCCTGCAGTTTGTACCGCTTGCGGATAGAGGCAATCATCAGTGCCACTTCCGCATTTACCAGCTCCTTATCCTCGTCTGTCAGACCTGCAGATAAATCCTCTATCTCCTGCCAGTACCCTGCATTCTCCAAAAACGCATCAATAACTCTTTTTGCCCTGTCATGTTTCACATCCCATTTCATCATAGTGCTCTTCCTTTCCATGCTCCCCGCATACTCTTTTACTATCGCCTTTCCTTGCCCTATCGCATCCGGAATATCAACACCGATCTGCTGATAAAAATCCGGATGGACAATACATTCATAGGCTCTTGCCATCTTACTTCTCTGCTCCTGCGTTACACCGATACGAAAATCTTTTGCTATCTGCAACGCTTTCTTCCAGTCCTGCTCCCGGACCGCTTCTCTTACAATGTCCGACTTCTTTACCATTCAACATTATTTTCTCCCTGCATTACCCGTCAGGGAAGCCCCCTTCTTTACCATCTAGCCATAGCGGCTTGTTCCCTTTGCTCTGCTTTGTAAAGCCTGAATATCTGCAAGGCTTTTGTCTTTGTCATTGCTCCAAACTCTTTTACATAATAATCAAATTGCCGCTGATCCCAGCACTCCACCACAACATCCCCACCCATGTTGTAGTCTTTCTGCGCCAGTGCAATAAATTCTTCATAGGTCAATGCTTTTCCTCTTGCCATAATTCCTTTCTTTCTCCCTGCATTACCCGGCAGGGACGGGATGAAATTACTGTCTGATATAAGTCATTTGCGGAAGTATTGTCTTTCCACTCATAACCGATGAAATGTCATTATAAAGCTGTTCTGCTTCTGACTTATCCGGTAAAAGTACATTCTCTTTGATGTACTCTCGAAGCTGTTCAATAGCGTTTACCGTAAGACAGATGGCGTTAATATACAGCTTTTCACCCTGATTCATTTCTCTAACGACTTTCTTTAATGTTCTGATATTGTTTGCATTATACATATCTTCCCTTCTTTCTTCCGGAGCATCCCCGCCGGGTGGGTGAATTATCTTATCCTCAGCGCTTTCTTTGCCATTTTGTAATCATAAAGAAGTCTGTTATAATCATATTTCTCAAAAGGCAAAAGAACTACGATCCATCCCTCTTCACTACCACATTCCCACCCTTTACTTTCAAGAATTTCAATAAGCTTATCCGCTTTCTCTGATTCTTTTTTATTGGTTTCATCATAAAAAATCCATGCTTCCGATCTCTTTCTGTCCTCTTCAAGATTTTTTCCTTTATACTCTATTGTCATTTCACATATCCTCCATTCGGGTAGCCTTTCCATATTTAAGCCACCGTCACCGCCTTAAAAGTCTAAGATTTCCCTTGCCTCCGCCGCAGCATCATAACCATATTTTACGGACAGTTCATCCATCATCCTTTCAAATGTCCCCGGCGATTCTGCCTTATCTAATACATTGAATGCATCCTTAATGCATCTTTCATAACTGGTATCTCCACCTTTTAGCCGTTCGAGCCTCTCTTTCAGTATTTCAACTTTTCTCAGCTCTACTTTCAATTCTTCCTCTACCGCTTCTGCCATAACAGCCGCTTCCATCATGCCCCGTATAACCATCATTCCTCCAGCATTGAAGATTGCTGCTATCTGATCTTTCCCCTCCACATTCTTAATCCCCGGATGCCATGTATAGACATACTCAATGTCCTTATAGTCGCCTACAGATACTTCTCTGCCAACTCTGCTTTCAAATTCACTCTTTGTCATACCAATGCTTCCTACCTTTCTGCATTCTCTTTGGCAGCCACTGCCAGCACCAGCGCCCCATTTACCAGAATTAAAACCAAATTTCCTGCTCCCATCCCATCATGCAGGCCGATCATGAAATTTATAAACAATAGCACCTGCAAAAACCTTCTGATTTTTCTCATTGTCTTTCCGCCTCCTTTATGGTAGACTTGGAATGCAAGGGGAGCATTCCTCCCCAAGCATCCAAGGAACTGTTCTCAGTTGCTAATCAATCCAACTCAGCACCGCCGTGATAATTGCCAAAAGCATTGTCACTATGGTTGCTATGATAGTTGCTACGCTCTCATAGATTTGGAATTTGGTCTGGCGCTGTTCGAGCAGTTCTTTTTCTTTCTGCCTTTTCTTCCCTTTTCCCAAATGGCGTCCCCCTTTCCGTTGGATTTAATCAATTTCTTTGTTTGATTATGTATATATTATACTTCGCAATTGCGAATTTGTCAATAGATTTACGTCTCATTTTGCAAATTATTTCCGTTTTAACATTGCAATTGCGAACTTGCTTTATCAATTTAAAGTTCTGGGGCACAAACCAGGGTCAAAATTGGTGTAGAAGTATTTTTACTTACAAAAAGTGTAAGATTTCTTACAAAGAATATGAACAAATTATGAACAAGATTAACCATTTTTTGCTATTCTGCTAAAATACTGATAGCTAACAATATTCTCATATTCCTTTATTTTATGGTATTTTTGGCTTTTTTTGATTAAAAATCCTGTTAGGTTTCATGTGAGATTTCATGTAAGATTTCTTACGTGATCCGGTGTAAGATTTCTTTACTAGAGATTAGAGAAAGAGATTAGAGATATATAAATATAATGGTCAGATGTAGAAATCTGACCGTCTTTATTTTACGTCTCATTTGAGAATTTTATTCACAATTATGTATGAATAGTGCTAAAACCTTGGTTCAAAGCACATTGACTTTTCTGCTGATTTGGAATATTATCTAAATAGAAAAGGGCATCTGCTGATAACAGACACCCTTTAGGCGTACCGATAGACGGTTGGCCCGATAATGTTGAACAGAAAAGCCGCTCAGTTTCTCAGACCGGGGCGGCTATTTCTGTGTCTTGTTACTATCTTTACCAAAGGTATATCCGATTCCAAAACAGGTCAAGCCAAAGCTCAACACTGCAATAAGTCCCAAAATATCCATATGGCTCAGCCCTCCTTTCCTCAGATTTTCACATAAAGCGAATTTCTATGTAATCGGAGGGTCCAGTCCCTCCGTAGAGGGCCAACCGCCTACCATCCTAGTAGCACCCACAAAAATGCTATCATACAATCCGACAGATTTCAACAACTTTCAAGACCTGCCAGATTATTTCTTATTCCTCAGAATTGATAAAATCTTTGCAGTCCAGTTTCCGGTATGCTTTTTCAAAAGTTTCTTTTGGGCTCCATGAAACATAATTATCCGGATATTTCACCCGGTATCCGGGAGCTCCGTCCTTTTCCTGTGGCTGCCTTAACGATTTTTACGCCTATATAATTTTCCATCTGTACCCTCCTACCTGACATAAATTTTTCCAGATGCTCCAATAGCACACAGCCACCCAGAAGGAATTTTTATCCATGTGGCTCCATCCTCTTCTTGTACATCCTTGCAAGTTACAACCGTTCCCTTTTTCAGGATGCCATTTCCTTCTTCATCCTTTTTGGCATGGCTTTTAGCATTTGTAGTTAGCCGCAGATACTTCTTTTTCTTTCCTCCAGGGGATTCCCTTATATACATATCCTCCTGCAAAGTGTAATTTCTGCCGGTCTGGTATTTTCCTGTCGCAGCCGGGACACCAGTAACAATGCTGTCATACCGGGCCAAATTATATTTATTGATGATATTCATAACCGTGCTAATGTATGTAGGGCTCGTAGCGTACCCTCCATTTTTAATGGCTGTAATACAACTTCGGGGATCCTTCTGGTTCAAACACCCTTTGTACCTAGAACACGCCGCTAGCATATCATAATAATCTTCTATGGCATCATTTATGCTGTCATAGGCCCGGAACATATCCGTTATACTTACATACGTTTTGCCATCATAGCACTCCTTTGTCTTGGTGGAATATGCCTTGTCCTTCCACGCCTTGCCAAAATGTACCTTGCTCTTTCCTACCTTAATCCCAAGGATCGCATTTGCATTTACCATCTTAGGGCTTGTTCCATAGGCGCTTTCACAACAGCACTGCGCAATACAAACAGAAGGCAGGGACCATTTATCCCTGCCTGCCGCTTTTTCCTGTGCGATCGGAGCTACCCTACCAATAAATTCATTTACCTGTTTTACTGTCGCCATATCAGTTTCCTCTACCTCCTTCTTGTATTTGCTCATACCGAATTACCGGTTCCAAAGTTTCGATTTCCAGCCTCCCGGTAACTACTCCCCAGGCTGTTACACCAGGCACTATCAGCAGGAAAAAGACAAGCCCTGCGAGAATAATCCCTGCAAATATCCAATCTGATCTATTCTTGCTTCTCATATCACTGCCTTTTGGCTATAAATCTGCTGCTTAATTTTCTGTACCTCAGCGGTTGCCTGTTCCCCATAAACATAATTGGCTAGATTATTGTTCTGTACCAGCATTTCTTTTGCTGTTACCAGCGCATCCTTTACCCATTTTTCAAAGGTCTCAAAGGAGATCAACTTTGCCACAATCCCAAACGCTGGTACAGAACAGAACATATTCCAGACTTCCCGGAGCTTTAACTGGCCGGTACCGCTCTGCAACTCCCTCTCGGCCTCTATACAGGCCCACACCAGCCATTCCATGATCTTGGCTTTCTGCTTTTCTGTCGGGAGCCCTACAAACTTATAGACCGCCGCTGCGATCCCTCCGGCGACTGCCGCCAAAGCTACAATCAAAAACCAGTTCTCAACTATCCAATTTGTTACCTTCATCCTAATTCCTCACTTTCCTCCGCCCCAGCGGATACTATGGGTTTTATGATTGGCTTGCTAAAAGCCAATTCGTTTTTTTGGAAAATGTTCTCCACTGTTTTGGTAAAGCCATAAATAACAATGGGCGCCACAATCTCCGTTATAATGGTGGAGCTGACCCCTTCAACTACCTGGGAATGTTCCTGCCAGGCTAAGGCGTATGACATTGAGACACAAATCATCCCATGCAGGATCACAGCGCTTACCAGGACCTTAAAAAACCTCCCCCGACCTTTTCTGCGCTTAAGAGATATCCTGCGATATCTGCACTTCCGGCATTCCCTGAGTTTGATCTGCCCCTTTTTCTTTTGCAAGATCACATCACCTCCTTGCACAATTGACTTTTTACGCTATCCCCATTTTCATGAGGCAGTAGCAGACAACAGCCCCAACAATGGCAGTAATCGCATGTTCTATCACTTTTCGCCACATTTTCCCGTCCCGGCTCTCTATCACTTCCAGGCGTTCGTTTTGCTGCTCCTGAACTTTCAGCATATTTTCCATGTTGGCCGCCAGTTTTTCCGTAGATGCCGCCAAATTGGAAATTTCCCGGATACTATCCTCCAGAATGCCAATACGATGGTTCTGCCGATCATTTTCCTCTTTCAGCCGGTTATTTTCTGACTCCATAAGTTCACGGAATGCATTCAGTTCCCTATGTGTTACCGGATTATCCATCTTTCTCACCTCCCATCAGAAATATAAAAATGTGTATAAAAAAAGAGCCTTTTGGCTCCTGGTAACATAGTAAAATAATAGATGCCAAGCTCTGCCAGACGTCCCTAAACAATAATAAGAGCAGTATTTCTACTGCTCTTTCATACTTTCTATTACTTCTCCAATTCTTGGATAATCATCCAGTGTCCCAATATGTACTGCAATTATCCTATCCTCGGAATCCACCCACTCGATTTCCCCAAAGCCGTTTGCAAACTTTGTTATAATTGTTTTGCAAATAAGCCTATGGTACTTCTCCCTTTCCAGTATTTTATATCCATTTGCCCCAATGTCCTCACATGCCATTTTGTAATGTTCTGAATATTCCTTCACTTTTTTTACCTCCATTTTCTTCAACTTTTCTATTATTAATCCCTCCACCCAATCGGGAGGTTGTTTTCGTCCACAATCCCAATTTTTAATCGTATCTATCGGGATCGGAGGGTTAAAAAGATCTGAAAACTGTTTTTGGGTCAGCCCCGCTGCCTGCCTATATTCCTTAATCATTTACCACCCCTACATTATTACCATGTCATTTCGTTAATCTGAAAATTTCCTGTATTAATGAACTCCTGGAGTTCCTCTAAGCTGCTTTCCTGTGATTGCTCATCTATTACCTTTTCTATGCTTCCATCCTCATACTCATTAAAAAAAATTTCCTCGTCTGCATTATATAACTGAGTAGTTGCTATTTTTTTCATTTTCATTTCCTCCTGTGATTTATTTGATAATCTTATTGTAGTGTCCTTTGAACACTTTGTCAAGAGGGAAATCAAAATATTTCTGAAATAAATAATAA
>CATLHM010000002.1 GCA_949949005.1 uncultured Lachnospiraceae bacterium | reverse complement strand
TCCGGCTCTGGAATAAAGGGTAAAACAGTGTATCGGAAAGTGTAGAAAAGTCGTTTATTTCTTGATTATTCCTACACTTCGCCGATGAAAACATTGAAAATACGGGATTTTTTGATTATATTATAAATTTCGGTCAGAAGTCTTGTCAATATTACGGGTATTATCGAAAGGTAGACAATTTTGCAAAAAAGGAGGACAATTGTGCCATGGATAATTTTATACAGCAGAATAATCCACTGATGCATGAGAATAATCAGTCCAACTCCCCGAGGGGAAACGATATAATCAATTCATCCACTGACGGATGGTGGAGATGAGAGACTATCCGGACAGAAAAAAACAGAAAGGGAGAGAATGGAAGTATGAAGAAGAAACGAATTATAGGCCTGTTTCTGGCATGCGGGCTGACCATAGGAATGCTGGCAGGGTGCGGCGATTCCCAGGACGGCGCTAAGGGAGATGCGGCAGGCGCATCAGAGGAAACCGAGAATGCCGAAGACAGCAGTGCGGATGCCGGGCAGGCCGGGGGAGATAATCTTCCCGTGGACGAAAACGGGAATCCTTCTCCGTTCGGGAAATACAAAGAACCGGTAACGGTGGAGATTGTTCAGTCCATCAACCCCACAATTGCCATGCCGGAGGGCGATACGGCTACGGACAATTATTATACGAGATTTGTGAAGGAAAACCTGAACGTGGATATTTCCGTAAAATGGTCCTCGGCCTCCTCTGATTTCAACGAAAAGCTGAATCTGGCGATTGCGTCCAACGACCTGCCGGACATCATGGTGGTTCATGAGCAGCAGTTCCGTAAGCTGGCACAGTCGGACATGCTGGAAGATCTGACTCCTTACTATGATACTTTTGCATGCGATATTATCAAGCAGAATGTGGATTCTACGGGAGGCAAGGCAATCGAAAATGCATCCTATGATGGAAAATTGTTAGGGCTGCCGAATGTCCAGGTAGAAGCGGACGGATATGCCCTGATGTGGGTCAGACAGGACTGGCTGGATGCCCTGAACCTGGAAGCGCCCACAACCATTGAAGAGCTGGAAACGGTGGCGAAGGCGTTCGTCGATAACAACATGGGCGGTGAGAATACCATCGGTATCGTAGGGCCCACTGTGAATGGAAAGGTATATAATACCTTCCTTTCCATCAACAACCTGAACAACCTGGACGGCATTTTCCAGGCATTCCAGTCCTATCCGGGCTTTTGGATTCAGGGAGAGGACGGAAAGGTAGTGTATGGTTCTACAACAGCCCAGACAAAGGAGGCTCTTGCGGAGTTGAACAAGATGTACCAGGAGGGTTACCTTGATCAGGAACTGGGGGTTCGCAAAGATGCGGATGAAGCATGGAAGAGCGGTAAGGTTGGAATCCTTTTCTCCCCCTGGTGGCATGGATATAACGTGAAGGACGGTATCGCAAACGACCCGGCCATGGAATGGAAGGCCTATGCGGCGCCTCTGGCAGCAGATGGGCAGTGGTACCCGAAGCTGGGCGGCGTAGGCGGTTCCTACTGTGTGGTGCGCAAAGGGTATGAGCATCCGGAGGTTGCGATTCTGCTGAACAATTATCTGAGAGTAAACGAAGGCAAGTTCCAGGAGGAGACAACCTTAGACGCCGGTTATTATCCGGGCCGTGTGGTGATCACGCCGCTTGACGAAAACTCTGTTTCCGTTCGCGCGCTGCGGGCAGAAATGAACGGGGAAGAAGTGGAGGCTTTTGACCCTGTCAACTATAAGCTCCTGGAAAGCGATTTAAGCTCGGTAAGCCAGTGTCTGGAAGCGCCCTATGATGATATGGGTATCGAAAAATGGGATGTAGAGCATACGGTATTCGGCAGAGTATACTCCCTGCTGATGGGTTCCGCTGCGGTGGAGGATGCCATAGATGCAGGCATTGTGAATAAAATCTACAGTGTGACCTACACGCAGACGGAAACCATGGAGAAAAAGTGGACGAATCTGGAGAAGAAGGAGAACGAGACTTTCCTGAAGATCATCATTGGAGAGGAACCCATCGACGCATTCGATACCTTTGTGGAAGAGTGGAAGGCAGAAGGCGGAGATGAGATTACGGCAGAGGTACAGGCGATTGCCGACGGTAAATAAAACTTTTGTCTGATAGAAATTGAAATTACAGGGTGCCAGGAATGTCCGAAAGCATTTCAGACACCCTGTTTTATACAAGGAGGAATGGAAATTGGGTAAGAAAGTAAATATTCTGCATTCAAGGGCAGGGGCATACTGGCTCATGGTGCTGCCGGCACTGCTCTGGATGGTACTGATCAATATTGTGCCCATGTTTGGGATTGTCATGGCTTTTCAGGATTTCAATCCCGGAAAAGGGATGCTCCATTCAGAATTTGTGGGGCTTGAAAATTTTGAGTATATGTTTCAGATGAAGGATGTTTCCCAGATTTTTACAAATACCATTGTGATTGCGGTGGGAAAGCTGCTTTTGAATGTTTTTGTGCCAGTGGTTTTTGCATTACTGCTCAATGAAATGAAAAATGTCTTTTTTAAAAGGTGTGTGCAGACCATCGTGTATCTCCCGCACTTCATTTCATGGGTAATCATGGGCGGTATTTTACTGGATGTGTTTGGCCTGTACGGGCCGATCAATATGGTGCTTTCCGCATTTGGGGCGGAGAGGATTGCTTTTTTCAGAATATCCTCTCTGTTCCGCACCCTGGCAATCGGTACGGATGTGTGGAAAGAATTTGGCTTTAATGCAGTGGTCTATCTGGCGGCTTTGACAGGAATCAGCCCTTCCCTGTATGAGGCGGCGGCCATTGACGGCGCCAGCCGCTGGCAGCGGATGTGGCATATCACGCTGCCGGGATTAAAGCCCATTATCGTCCTGATGACGATTCTTGCCCTTGGCAATATCCTGAACGCAGGGTTTGACCAGATTTACAATATTTATAACCAGGCGGTCTATTCCACAGGGGATATTATCGACACATGGGTATACCGGGTAGGCTTAAATGATTTGCAGTATTCGCTGGCAACGGCAGTGGGGCTTCTGAAATCAGTGGTGGGATTTTTGCTGATCTCCCTATCCTATGCGATTGCATATAAGAAAGCAAATTACAGGATTTTTTAAACAGGAAAACGAGGTGAATAAAATTATGGTAGAGAAAAAAACAGTCGGACATATGGCGGTGCAGGCGATTTTTGCGATGATTCTTGTCCTGTTGGCCCTGAGCTGTCTGCTTCCTCTTTTATATAATCTGGCAGTCTCTTTCAGCTCAAAGGAGGCGGCGGAAGCAGGGCTGGTATCCTTCTGGCCCATAGGATTTACGTTAAAGGCATATCAGGAGATTATGGGAGAGAGCGCATTCTTTGTATCCTTCTTTGTGTCTGTGAAGCGTGTTGTAGCCGCGCTTTTGATTACGATTCCGACACTGACAATGGCGGCATACCCCCTTGCCAAAAGCAGGCAGGAATTTGCTCCCAGAAATATTATCCTGTGGATATTTGTATTCTGTATGCTGTTTTCCGGGGGCACCATTCCATGGTATATGGTCATGAAAAACTATGGGCTGATCAACAATATCTTAGGACTGGCAGTCTGCGGAGGGATTCCGGTGTTCAACCTGATCCTGATGGTGAATTTTTTTCAGGATATTCCAAAGGAACTGGAAGAGGCGGCCATGGTGGACGGTGCGGGCGCATGGTATATCCTGACGCATATCATTGTGCCCTTATCAAAGCCTGTCATTGCCACGATTGCCCTGTTTACCATCGTGACGCACTGGAATGATTTCTTCCAGGGACTGGTTTTGTCCACCGGGGAGAAATATTATCCCTTACAGACTTACATCAAGCAGTTGATTTTTCAGGTGGATACTTCTACTATGACGGCGGAGCAGATCAAGCAGGCGTCCATGATGTCGAATACCACCATGAATGCGGCAAAGATTTTTATTTCCATGATTCCGGTATTGTGTATTTATCCGTTTCTGCAGAAATATTTTGTGACAGGAATTACGCTTGGCGGGGTGAAAGAGTAGAAAAAACGGATCAGGCGTTTTATAATGGTTAGGAACTGGCGCGGATTTCGCATTGTGTTGCCGCAAAACAAGGAAGGATGGTTAAAGTGAAGGAATTAGTATTTAGCAATGACCCATATGGGATGAACTGGCTGAGGGAAGATTTTGCATACGGAGAGGTGAAGTGCCCGAAAGAGTTATGCGGCTCGGCAGCAAGCAAAAAAGACGGGGATAAGGTTTATACAAAGATTACGATTTCCAATCCCGGGCGAAAGCCCTATTTTACCGATAAGACTTCGATCAGTATTGCGTTCCCGCTGGTGGACAAATATGAGGGCAGCAAAATATGCATGGAACAGCGCTGCCACACCCACATTTTCTGCGGCGGGGAGATCAGCTATATCTGTGCCCTGCGCATGGGCGCTCAGGCTCCCCATCTGGGAATGGTGCTTACGAAGGGCAGTCTTTCGGGCTACAGCATAGAGCGTAATCTTGTAAGTCAGAGCAACGACAGGGGATGCTTTCTGCTTCATCCGTCGCCTATGGAAATCAAGGCAGGGGAGAGTGTGGCGCTTGAATGGATGATTTTCCGTCATGAGGGGAAAGAGGATTTTTTCAGGAAGCTTTCGCAGTACTGCCCGCATTTTGTTACAGTGCGGGCTGACCGGTACGTGCTGTTTCCCGATGAAAAAAATGTGCTCCGGGTATGTCCGGTGTTTGCGGCAGGCCAGGTTACGGTGGACGGAAGAAAGCTGCCGGAAGTAAACGGGGAATACCGGTTGGAATATACGGCCCAGGAGATTGGAGAAAAGGTATTTGAGATTCAGGCGGATGGTGTAAGGACATGGTGCAGGACCTATGTGCAGGAGGAGCCGGGGGAGCTGGCAAAGAAGCGATGTATGTTTCTGGCAGAGCATCAGCAGTACCATGGCAGCACCAGGGAACTGGAGGGCGCTTTTCTGGCTTATGACAACGAGGAAGAGATGTGTATCTACAGGCCGGAGAATGATTATAACGGCGGCAGGGAGCGTATCGGTATGGGGGTTTTACTTACCCGCTATCTGTCCGGCCGGAGCGGAAAAGAAAATCCATTGCTTCGGGACAGTCTTGATGAATACAGGGAGTATGTGCTGCGGGAACTGGTGGATTCCGACACCGGAAAGGTGTATAACGATATGGGCAGGGATGGCAGCTATCGGCGTCTGTACAATGCGCCGTGGGCAGCCACGTTTTTTACGGAGCAGTACAGGCTTCAGAAGGATGACAGGGAACTTTTGTATGCGTACCGGATTGTGAAGCGGTTTTATGAGGAGGGCGGAAAAGACTTTTACCCTATAGACCTGCCAATCCTGCTGCTGGACAGAGAACTTGCCTGTGCAGGAATGGAAGCGGAAAGGGAGGAATTGCGCTTGCTTTACAGGGAACATGCTGACAGGATCTGTGAGCGGGATACCTGCTATCCGGCAAGCGAAGTCAATTATGAGCAGAGCATTGTTGCGCCTGCGGCGGATATTCTGTTGTCCGTGTATGCGCTGACAATGGAAGAGAGGTATTTAACAGCGGCAGAACGCCAGATACAGATACTGGAACTTTTTAACGGAATGCAGCCGGATTATCACCTTTATGAAGTGGCAATCCGGCATTGGGATGGGTACTGGTTTGGCAAAAGGAGATATTTCGGGGATACTTTCCCCCATTACTGGAGTGCGCTTACCGGAAATGTGTTTGAACTGTACGGAAGGCTTACCGGAAACAGCCGCTATCTGGAAAGGGCGGAGAATGCCAGAAGGGCGGTGCTGCCGATGATCTTTGCGGACGGAAGGGCGTCCTGCGCTTATATTTATCCGTTTAAAATCAATGGAAGGGAGGGGGAATTTTACGATCCCTATGCCAATGACCAGGATTGGGGATTGTATTTTTACCTGAAAAACAGGGAGGATACCGCTGCGCTCACAGGCAGATGTGTGTAAAAAATGAAGGATAACCTTGTAAATTACGTTCTTTTTTCATATAATTATATTGTAGAAAGAAAACCGTAAAGGTAGAAACCACGAAAAAGCAAAAGAGGAAAAATGAGAAGAGAGACGGAAATTGCAATAGAGTCCGCAGAAGCGATCGGAAGCAAATATGACAACGCATGCAAAAAGCTGTTCCAGAACAGGGAGATCATAGCGCCGGTATTGAAAGAAGTAGTGCCGGAGTATAAAAATTCCACCGTGGAAGAAATTATCCGGTATATCGATGCGGACAGTATCCGGGACATTCCCGTGGGAGATATTCCGGCAGAGGTAGAGCAATTGCAGACGGAAATGAGTTCACCCAGCGATAAGCTGATCCGGTATGACACACATTTTAAGTCAGTGAACCCCATGCTCAGCAATGAGAGCCTGTGCATACACCTGCATATTGACCTGGAGGTTCAGAACAACTACAGGCCCACATCCCCATCCTATCCGGTCATAAAGAGGGCAATCTATTATGCCGCAAGGGAGATCAGCTATCAGCTGGGCACATTGACAGAGCAGACGGATTATGGGAAGATCCAGAAAGCCTACAGTATCTGGATCTGTAATGAGAGGATCCCGGCCAGCCTACAGAATACGGTGACGATGTACTCTATCAAAAAAACAGATATGATAGGGAAAGCAGAGGAGCCGGAGGAAGAGTATGACCTGATGGATGTGATCATAATCCGCAGGGGAAAGAAGGCAGATGCCCCGATCTTTGATTATCTGTCGGGAGTGTTTCACTGCGACAAAGAAAAGATTGCAGAATATGTGGATATTGAAGGAAATGAAAAGGTATTGAAGGGAGTGGATGAGATGAGCGGCTTGGGACAGAGCATTATGAATGAATGGATGCAGAAAGGGATGCAGGAAGGCGAAAATCTGCTGGCAACGCTTGTCGGCTTTTTAAAGAGGGATGGCAGGCTCAGCGACCTGGACCACATTTCAGATGAGGAATCAAGAAAGCGGTTGTATAAGGAATACCATTTGATTGACTGAATCTCAAATTGTTTCCAAAATAAAAAATGCGGACGGTATTGTCTTTGCACCCCCTGCAATTCAGAAATGGTGAATTGCAAGGGGTACAATTTACAGTAGGGCGTTACCTTTAACGTGGACGGCACAGAGTATGGCTGGGCAGAACTTTATCCGGACGGAAAGTACAGGAAGGATTCCCCGTTAAATAACGCCTTTGCAATCAATAAGAATGCTGCAAACCCCGAAAGGCTTTTGATGCTCCTGGAACTCTTAAATACGGATGAAGAGGCTTATGATATGTTTATGTATGGGGTGGAGGGAGAGACTTACGTAAAGGATGAAACCGGAGCGTTGCAGTATCCGGAAGGCCAGGATGCGGCAACCTCCGTTTACCTTGGATGGTTTAACTGGCCCTTTGTAAGGCAGCAGTTTAATAAGCCCTCAGGAATCATTACCCAGGAGGCGCTGGATGCGGAGCATAAATGGCTGGAAAAGGAAAGCCTTGTGGTTTCCCCTCTGACCGGCTTTAATCCTGACACCGGCTCGATTAAAACGGAGCTTGCGCAAAGAGACCAGCTTTATGATGAGCAGGGAAAGCTCCTTCTTGCGGGCATCACAAACGGGGATGATGTGGATACAGCTGTGCAGAAGTATATTGACAGCCAGAAGGCAGCAGGCCTTGATGCGATTATGAGTTTTATGCAGGGTGAGGCGGACCAATACGTCGCAAAATAAATTTTCAGCTTCATAGGGTAGGAAATTGGGGAACTGCAGGATGAGGAAATCAGAATGCAGTTCCTCTTCATGAAACCGTCGAAGAAACAGAAGAAAGACAGGGAGGGGAGAAAACGAAAATGATAATTAACATTAAAGAAAAGGGTGCTGTAGGGGATGTGGATACCTGCAATACCGAGATCATACAGGAATGTATCAATCTGTGCTGTGAGGCGGGCGGTGGAACGGTACTTGTGGAAGGCGGGGTATATGTGGCAGGAACACTCTATATAAAAAGTGGTGTCAGGCTGGAGATTGATCAATCGGCCATATTGCTGGCAAGCCCGGACATCTCGCAGTACGGGACGGACACCCATTATAACCGGTATCGAAATGAGCATAATATTGACCGCTGCTGGATTTATGCGCAGGAACAGGAAAATCCATATCAGTAATGTGCAGCTTTATAATGCGGCCGCATGGACTACCGCATTTTTGGATTCTTCCTACATATGGGTTGACAACGTGGAGCAGTGGCTTGTGACGAACAATCTTACCATACTGATATGCAGATTTTTCATCATCTACACGGTATACTTCCGTTTTCTGAAAAATATGGTGATTGTGCCGCTGGCGGCGATGGCCTTCTCTGCAGGCACGGAAAGAGCGGATAAAAAATCGGTTGGAAATCATGATAAAAAAAGAAACGATAAATCGATATTCTGCTATGAAAATATGAGAGGGAGCAGGTGGGGTGAAAGCTACTGTAAATTCCTGAACACCATGGATGTGGAGCTCAAAATTACCATCAACAATAAAAAACGGAACATGAAAGCCTTGCGGGAGAAGGTCTTATTCCAGAAAAAGTGCGATGGGAACGATGCGGAGCGTGACTGCTACAACCGGATTGTGGAGAAGAAAATCTCGGAAGGGAAGCAGGGCAGCGGCCTTGTCACCTTAGATGGCGTGGAACGCTTGCGGGTATTGCATGATTTCTACCGTATGGGGGAGGAAAGTATTTCGCCTTCGACTTTGAGGAAGCGGTAAGGGTAATATCTGCAACAGCATGTTGAAATTTTTCCCTACTTATATTCAGGACGAAAAACGGTTTGCTAAGGCGTTTTATACTAAAGATAACGGTGAAAAACCGGCGAAAGATTTTATCCTTGGCTTGGATGTAAAAATGCGGGCAAAAGTTTTGGGAATCATTAACGTGCTGGAGGAAAAGGGAAATCAATTAAGAGAGCCATACAGTAAACATTTGAAGGATGGAATATTTGAAATGCGTGGAAAACTGGGAACAGATATAACAAGAGTTTTATATTTTTTCTACTATGGTAAGAAAATTGTAATGACAAATGGATTAATTAAGAAAACGCAGGAGACGCCAAAACAGGAAATAAGGCTTGCAAAATTGTATCGTAAGGATTATTTGGAGAGGGTGAAAGGAAATGAGTGAATTTCAGGAATTTTTAAAGGAACAACTGCAAGATGATGAATTCAGAAAAGAGTGGGAGGATATTCAACCGGAAATGGATGTGATCCGGGCAATGGTGGATGCAAGGATTTCGCAAAATCTCACCCAAAACGAACTTGCGGAAAGGACAGGAATCAATCAGGCAGATATCAGCAAACTTGAAAACGGAACCAGAAATCCATCCCTTAAACTGTTAAAGCGTCTGGCAGACGGAATGGGAATGACGTTGAAATTGGAGTTTGTTCCTAAAAGTCCGGCTAAAGGTTAGTTATGTAAGGTAGATTCTGAATATAGAAGTAGAACATCACCCTTGCCATCTGTGACAGGCGTGTGTATGGGAAACATGGGAGGTTCCTTGTGATAGCGGGAAAGTAACAGGATAACGCAACATAACGGCAGACGGACGGGGAAATGCGCCGAAGTATTTAGGATAGGAAATCCCTTCCTCTGCCTGTATTTATATAAGAAGGCTGTGGATGTCACCGGAGGAAATGAGGGCAGTAGACATATGGACGATAATGACGGAGAAAGTGCCGATTTGGGAGAAAGCTAATTTGACGATTAAGGAAGCAGCGGAATATTCCAATATCGGAATCAGCCGTATAGAAGAATTGTTAAAGACGCCATGTTGCAGTTTTGTACTGTATGTAGGAAAAAAGAAACTTGTAAAGCGCAGGGAGTTTGAGCATTTTTTAAGCAGCGCGTTGGAAATATAGTCACTGAAAATCCGCAAAAACTCCTTAATTTACTTTTGAGCCTTGATATGCTATACTATAAAAGGTGTTAAGGCTCTTTTTTGAAAGGAGCTTTTACTATGGGGAAAGATTTAAAAGGAAAGGAACTTGATGTTGGAATAAGCCAAAGGTCAGATGGCTTTTATGTTGGCAGGTTTACCACTAAATACGGACAACGGAAACAGAAACTGTTCCATAAACTGCAGGCAGTGGCTGGCAGATTCACAGTATCAGGACGAGCATAGCAATCTGAACTTTCCGGAAAAAATGACGGTAAAAGCGTGGTTTGGCTACTGGATCAGCATGAAAAAGCGGACGGTGCGCTATAATACGGTAAGAAACTGATTTATCAGGCAAGGATAACATTGTTTAATATGCTTGATTATGCATATCAGAATGATGTAATTATGAAAAATCCCTGTAACGGAATGGTCAGAATACGTTTTTCTGTGCAGGAACATAAAGAAATTGAAATGATAGCGGCGCCTCTTAAGGTGGTTTGAAAAAATTGGTACGTATTGGTACGTAACCAAAGCCTTAAGAGGTGAAAACCCGATAAAATCAAGGTTTTTAAGGAGGATATATAGAAAAATGAAACTAGGCATTGTAGGCCTGCCCAACGTAGGCAAAAGCACCTTATTTAATTCACTGACAAAAGCAGGGGCGGAATCCGCCAATTACCCGTTCTGTACCATCGACCCCAACGTAGGAGTAGCCGTGGTGCCGGACGAGCGGCTAAAGCTTCTCGGGGATATGTATCACTCTAAGAAAGTAACCCCGGCGGTAATCGAATTTGTGGATATTGCCGGGCTGGTAAAGGGGGCTTCCAAGGGAGAAGGCCTTGGCAACCAGTTTTTGAGCCATATCAGGGAGGTGGACGCGGTGGTTCATGTGGTGCGCTGCTTTGAGGATTCCAACGTGGTGCATGTGGACGGCAGTATCGACCCTTTAAGGGATATTGAGACCATAGACTTAGAGCTGATATTTTCCGATCTGGAGGTATTAGAGCGCAGAATTGCCAAAACCGGAAAGGCAGCCCGGATGGACAAGACCCTGGCCGGGGAGGCGGCTCTTCTGGATGCGCTTAAAAGCCATTTGGAGGCGGGAAAGCCTGCCAGAAACTTTGAGCCGGAGGATGAGGATCAGGCGGCTCTTCTTGCCTCCTTTAACCTGCTGACCAGCAAGCCGGTGATCTTTGCGGCAAATGTGGGAGAGGACGATCTGGCGGACGACGGGGCAAACAATCAGGGCGTAAAGGCAGTGCGGGAATTTGCCGCCGGAAATGGCAGCGAGGTCTTTGTGATCTGCGCCCAGATCGAGCAGGAGATCGCAGAGCTGGACGAGGATGAGAGAGCCATGTTCTTAGAGGATCTGGGGCTTTCCCAGTCTGGCCTTGAAAAACTGATCAAAGCCAGCTATCACCTTTTGGGCCTCCACAGCTTTTTGACCGCAGGGGAGGACGAGACCAGGGCATGGACCATTAAGCTTGGGACCAAAGCACCCCAGGCCGCGGGTAAGATACATACCGACTTTGAGAGAGGCTTTATCAAGGCAGAGGTGGTGAATTATCAGGATCTGCTCAGGGAAGGCTCCCTTGCGGCTGCCAGAGAAAAGGGGCTGGTGGGTATGGAAGGAAAGGACTATGTGGTGAAGGACGGGGATGTGATCCTCTTCCGCTTTAATGTATAAAGGATCGCAGATGCGAAAGGAATTGCAGCATTCAATTGTATTACCAAATTGCAAAATCGAATTTCGCACTGCATTGCTGCAAAATGCGGCAGGGAGGTAGCTTGGAAATATGGAAATCATGGACATAGCATTTCCCAACCTTGGGATCTATTTAAGAAACGTGCCCAAAAGCTTTACGGTATTCGGTTTCGAGATCGCCCTTTACGGGGTAATTATCGGTATGGGAGTGATCGCCGGAATCCTGATGGCGGCAAGGCAGGCAAAGGTTACAGGACAGGATCCGGATTTATATTGGGATTTTTCCATCTATGCGGTGATCCTCTCCGTGATCGGCGCAAGGATTTACTATGTGATATTTGAGTGGGACATGTACAAAGATAACCTTCTGAAAATTTTTAACATCAGGGAGGGTGGTCTGGCTATTTACGGGGGTGTAATTGCCGGGTTTACCACACTGTTTGTGTATGCGGCGCTCAAGAAACAGAACGCCCTGCGAATGGCGGACACAGCCGTGACAGGGCTGATTCTGGGACAGATCATTGGAAGGTGGGGGAACTTTACGAACCGTGAGGTGTTCGGAGAGTACACAGACAATCTTCTGGCTATGCGGCTTCCGGTGGCGGCGGTAAGAGAGAGGGATATCTCCGAATCTATCCTGGCCCATATGGGAGAAGGGCTCAATTATATCCAGGTGCATCCTACCTTCTTATATGAGAGCTTATGGAACCTGTGCGTCCTTTTGCTGATGCTTGTGTACTGGAAGCATAAAAAATTTGAGGGAGAGATAGCCCTTCTTTATTTGGGCGGTTATGGCCTGGGGAGAGCCTGGATCGAAGGAATCCGGACAGATCAGCTCTTCATACCCGGCACAACCTATCCGGTATCCCAGGTGCTGGCTATTTTGCTGTTTATGGGGGCACTAATCTGCGACCTTGTGGTGAGGGGGAGGAAGAAAAAGCCTCCGATCGTTTAAATAGACTTTTGGACTATGAATTGGGCTGCGTGCCCAAGAACTTGGGAAGAAAAAATTCGAAAGAAATTTTACTGACATTAAATCAACATATGGCACTTGAGATGTTTATTTAGGACTATATCTTGTGAAAAGCCAGGTGATTTGGTCTGGTCAGAGCCTTGCAGGAAACTGCAGGGCTTTTTTTTGCTTGCGCTGGGGGATGATTTGCGTTAAAATTGAATCTAAAGTGGTGGAAAGTGGTGGCTAGTGTTTATAATGTGGAGGAAAGTGGTGCATTATTCTCAGTCCCCTTTTCCGTGGCAGACCACTTTGGTGGGAGTAAACTTACACGCTCTAGCGCGGCGCACCCCACGACATGAAAACGGATTGGCGGCATGGCAGGTGAACACATATGTTTATGGGAGAATACAACCATACAATAGATGCCAAGGGCAGGCTGATCATTCCTTCTAAATTTCGCGAGGCCTTGGGAGAGGAATTTGTGGTGACGAAGGGGATGGATGGCTGTCTGTTTGTGTTCGACAATCCCGAGTGGCAGGTTTTTGCAGAGAAATTACGCGGATTACCCATGATAGATAAAGAGGCAAGGCAATTTACACGTTTCTTCCTGGCCGGAGCTGCCAGCGTGGAGGTGGACAAGCAGGGTAGGATTCTTCTTCCGGCAGTACTGCGGGAATTTGCGGATATTACAAAGGATGTAGTTCTTGTGGGCGTGGGAAGCAGAGTGGAAATCTGGAGCAAGGACAGATGGGAAGGCACCGTCACCTATCAGGATATGGAGGAGATTTCCAAACATATGGTCAATCTGGGAATTGGTTTTTAGGGAGTGGAAATGGCGTTTGAACACACATCCGTATTGCTTGAGGAGACAATTGAAGGACTTGGGATTAAACCTGAAGGCATTTATGTAGACGGTACATTAGGCGGAGCGGGCCATTCGTATCAGATTGCAGAGCGCTTAGGAGCCGGGGGAAGGCTGATCGGTATCGACCAGGACGAAGCTGCTATCTTGGCTGCAAAGGAAAGGCTTTTATCCTTTGGAGATAAGGTGAGGATCGTAAGAAGTAATTTTAGGGACACAAAAGAAGTGCTCTCCCAGCTTGGAATCGGGAAGATTGATGGGATGCTGCTGGATCTGGGAGTATCTTCCTACCAGCTTGACACGGAAGAAAGAGGGTTTTCCTACAGGTTTGACACTCCCCTTGACATGAGGATGGATCAGCGCCAGCGCCTTAGTGCCAGAGAGATCGTCAACACCTATGAGGAAAGAGAACTGTTCCGGATTATAAGGGACTACGGAGAAGATAAATTTGCAAAAAACATAGCCAAACATATAGTACTGGCAAGGCAGAAAAAGAGTATTGAGACTACCGGAGAGCTGAACGAAATTATTAAGGCGGCAATTCCCGCAAAGATGAGGGCGGAGGGAGGACATCCCTCCAAACGTACTTTTCAGGCAATCCGGATTGAGTGTAACCATGAACTGGAAGTACTTAAGGAATCCTTAGAGGGGTTGATAGAGCTTCTAAACCCCGGCGGAAGGCTTTGTATTATCACCTTTCATTCCCTGGAGGATCGGATTGTGAAGACCGCCTTTAAGCAGGCGGCTGATCCCTGTATCTGTCCGCCGGAATTTCCGGTCTGTGTATGTGGGAGAGTGAGCCAGGGAAAGATAATCACCAAAAAGCCGATTTTGCCGAAGGAGGAGGAGCTTTTGGAAAATCCAAGGGCGAAAAGTGCAAAACTGAGAATTTTCCAGAAGGCAGGAGAAAAATTTTCATAATAAACCTGAGATTAAAGCAAGGGGGATGGCAAAATACTATAATAAACGTCAAAAGCATTTGCCGTTTACAGGTAAGAGATGGGGCAGTGTGGATTTTATAGTAAGGAGAATTTGAGATATGGCAGTAAACGGGAATGACAGAAGAAGAACTGCATATAGGGAAAGCATTTATGTGCAGGGAAATACTGCCAGAAAGCTACAGGCGCTTCCGGCTTATGAGCCCCAGCAGCCTCAAAAGAAAATCAGCAACAGGACACGAAAGAACAGAGAGCGGGCTTTGCACATGAATGTGGCAACCGTCTTATCCATGGCGGTGGCTATGGTTGCGGCAGGGCTGATTCTTACAGTGTATCTGACCTTGCAGTCGGATATCACTAACAGTATCAAGCATATTGCATCTCTGGAAAGCACCTTGAATGAACTGAAAATGGAAAATGATGAAAACTACAGCCGTATCACAAGCAGTGTGGATTTGGAGGAGGTTAAGAGAATTGCCATGCAGGAGCTGGGAATGCGCTATGCGGAGGAAGGACAGATTATCCGCTTTAGCGGCGAGGGCAGTGACTATATCAGACAGGTGGGCGATATCCCGGATTAAGCAGGTGAAAGCGTGAGAAATAGAAGAAGAGGCAACAGATTTACAATCAAAATGCAAAAAAAGCTCCTGGTCATGTTTTTGGTGATCCTGGCATCCTTTGTGGGGTTGTCCTACCGTTTGTTCGCCATTACCAGGGACAGGGGGGAAAAATACAAAAAACAGGTGCTATCCCAGCAGCGCTATGACAGCACTACGATTCCCTATAAAAGAGGATCGATCTTAGACGCCAACGGAAGCATTATGGCTTCCAGCGAGAAGGTCTACAATGTGATTCTGGATGCGGTTGCGCTGACGGAGAAGGAGGAGTACTTAGAGCCTACGATGGACGCGCTGCGTAGCCAGTTTGGGATCGATACAGGGGCGGTGCGCAGCTATGTGGAGGCAAACAAAGAAACATCCCGCTACAAGGTTTTGGCGAAACGTCTGGAATATGAGCAGATCAGCGGCTTTTTGGATCTGATGAACGAGGAGGAATCCAAGGTAAAGGGGATCTGGTTCGAGGATGAATACAAAAGGGTCTATCCCGGAGGAAGCCTTGCCTGTGATGTGGTGGGCTTTACCACCAACGACAATGTAGGCTCCTACGGTTTGGAGGAATACTATAATGACGTGCTCTCCGGCACTGCCGGCAGGGAATATGGATACCTGAACGACGACTCCAATCTGGAGCGGACAACCATTCCGGCGGAGGACGGCAACAGTATTATCACTACTATTGACATCAATATTCAGAGGATCGTCGAGAAATATCTTGCCAAATTTAACGAGGAATACAAGGATAATTTCCATGAGGGAAACGGGGCCAACAACGTAGGCTGTATCATAATGGACGTAAACAGCGGGAAGGTTCTGGCAATGGCTACTTCCCCGGTATTTGATTTAAATGATACCAGGAATACGGATGCACTGATCGGCATGCGGCTTTTGGATAAGGAAGGAAAAAAGACCCAGGAATACATTAACGCGGAGAATGTGCGCACCTTAGAGCAGGATCCGGATGCCTTATACCAGAATTTAAATGCCCTGTGGAAAAATTTCTGTATCAATGATACCTACGAGCCCGGTTCTGTAGCCAAGCCCTTTACGGTGGCGGCAGGTATTGAAAGCGGCAGCATTACGGGAAATGAGGGTTATACCTGTAATGGGAGCCTGTGGATTGGCGGCCATGAGATCAAATGCCATAACAAATGGGGGGACGGCTATCTGACGGTGACCCAGGGAGTCGAGATGTCCTGCAATGTGAATATGATGTACATAGCCCAGGCCACCGGGATCGACACTTTTACCGAGTTCCAGCATATTTTTAATATGGGGCTTCGTACCAATATTGATCTGGCAGGAGAGTCCAGAACAGCCGATCTTGTGTATAATGACACCAGCTTAGCAGGCCCTATGGGGCCCACGGAGCTTGCCACCGGAAGCTTTGGACAGGGCTATAATGTGACTATGATCGAAATGATAGCAGGATTTTGTTCTCTGATTAACGGCGGGTATTATTATGAACCCCATGTGGTCAGCAAGATCGTGAGCCCTTCCGGGGCCACCGTCCAGAATATTGAACCGAGAATCCTGAAGCAGACCATATCGGAAACCACCTCCGCAAAGGTGCGGGAGATGTGCAATCAGGTGGTGGCCGGAGAAAACGGTACCGGAAAGACCGCAAGGCCTGCTGGTTACATGATCGGAGGCAAGACAGGGACAGCGGAAACTCTCCCCAGGGGAAACAAGGAATACGTGGTTTCTTTTATGGGCTATGCACCGGTGGATCATCCCCAGGTGGCCATTTATGTGGTGGTGGACAGGCCTAATATTGTGGGAGATTTACAGGCGGATGCCAAATTTGCAACAAAAATCGTGCGGAATATCCTGACAGAGGTTCTCCCTTATATGGGAATTTTCATGACAGAAGAACTGAGTGATGATGAGAGGGAAGAATTAGAAGCCCTTAAAGTTGAGATCATGACGCCTCCTGCCGGGACAGAAGGAGAGAGCCCTTCGGAAGAGAATCCTTCGGGAAATGGTTCTTCCGGGGATAATCCGGCAGGAACAGGAGAAGGAGGCGAAAATGCCGGGGAAGGAGCAGAAGGAGGGAGCCCCTCTGAAGGAAGCGAAGGGGAAGAAAATCAGCCGAGAGAGGAGCCATGGAGAAACTTTCCTATTGATCCGGAAACCGGGTATGCCAAGGATCCGGAGACCGGAGCATACGTGGATCCGGAAACCGGGGCCGTGCTGGGAGGCAGCTTTGAAGGCGGCATAAGCCCAGGCGGTTTGGCATCCCCGGCAGCCTCTCCCGAGGCTTCGCCCCAGACAGAGCCATCGGCCTCGCCGTCAGCTTCACCGGGAACATAAGGACTTTCCTGGAACACATTCCTAGGGAACGTAAGGATTCTTATAGGAAGAGCTGGATAAAAAGATTTTTAAATAAACCAAAGAGAATAACCTCATGAAACGGGTAATAAATTATAATAACACCTGTTCCATGAGGTTTTTTATGGAAAACAGCAAAACTTTTCACAGAAAGAAGATCGTCACCATCTTTTTCGGTTCCCTGGCAATCCTGCTCTTTCTGGCAGGGCGGCTGGGGTATCTGATGATCTTTCAGTCGGATTATTATACGGAAAAAGCTGATGAGCTTCATGAGAGGGAGAGGAGCATCAAGGCGGCCCGGGGGAGAATACTGGATGCCAACGGTACGGTGATCGCGGATAATAAGACGGTCTGCACGATTTCCGTTATCCATAACCAGATTAAAGATCCGGATAAAGTGGTGGAGGTTCTCAGCAAAGAGCTGGAGCTCTCCGAGGATTTTGTCCGTAAGAGAGTGGAGAAATACTCCTCCATTGAGCGGATCAAGAGCAATGTGGGAAAGGAAAAGGGGGACGCCATCAGAGCTTATAATCTGGACGGGGTGAAGGTGGATGAAGATTACAAGCGTTATTATCCTTACGATACCCTTGCCTCCAAGGTTTTGGGCTTTACAGGGGGAGACAACCAGGGAATTATCGGCCTGGAGGTAAAGTATGAGGAATACTTGAAGGGCCAGGAGGGAATGATCTTAACCGTGACGGATGCCCGGGGAGTGGAGATTGACGCCGCCGGCGAGGAGAGAGTGGAGTCTGTGCCGGGAAATGATCTCTATATCAGCCTGGATATGAATATTCAGAGCTATGCCACCCAGCTTGCCAAGCAGGTGATGGAGACCAAGGAGGCGGAGCGGGTGTCTATCCTGGTGATGAATCCCCAGAACGGGGAGATCATGGCAATGGTGGATGTGCCGGAATTTGACCTGAATAATCCCTACACCCTCCCGGAGGGAACCGATACGGAAAGCCTTACCGAGGAACAAAAGCAGGAAAAGCTCAACCAGATGTGGCGCAACGGCTGCATCAACGATACCTACGAGCCGGGCTCCACCTTCAAGATCATCACTGCCGCCGCAGGATTGGAGGAAGGGGTGGTGACCCCCGAGGACAGGTTCAGTTGTCCCGGGTTTATTATGGTGGAGGACCGGAGGATCCGCTGTCACAAGACCGTGGGGCATGGTTCCCAGAACTTTATAGAGGCCACCATGAACAGTTGTAACCCCGTATTCATCACCGTGGGACTGCGCCTTGGGGTGGAGAAATATTACCATTATTTTACACAGTTTGGATTAAAAAACAAGACCGGCGTGGACTTGCCGGGGGAGGCAGGGACCATTATGCACAAAATGGAGGACATGAAGGCGGTGGAGCTTGCCACAGTATCCTTTGGCCAGTCCTTCCAGATTACGCCCATCCAGCTTGCCACCACGGTTTCTTCCATCATTAACGGAGGAACCAGGGTGACGCCTCACTTTGCGGTGATGACCGCAGACCGGGAGGGGACGGAGATAAAAAGGTTCTCTTATCCGGCCAGCGAGCATATTGTATCAGAGGAAACCTCTGCCACCATGCGGATGATCTTAGAGCAGGTGGTGGAGAGCGGTTCGGGAAAGAACGGATATGTGGAAGGAGCCAGGGTAGGGGGAAAAACCGCTACCAGCCAGACACTTCCCAGAGGAAGCGGGCGGTATATCGCCTCCTTTCTGGGGTTTGCACCGGCAGATGATCCCCAGGTCTTAGCCCTTGCCATTGTACATACGCCCCAGGGAACCTACTATGGCAGTCAGGTGGCAGCCCCTGTGGTGCGACAGCTTTTTGAAAATATCCTTCCTTATTTGGAAAAAATGGATTATAATTGAGAGGTGCAGATTATGACTGGAAGTTCGATTGTAGCGCCCATACTGATATCCTTTGGGCTCAGCGCGGTTCTTGGCCCTTTTATCATTCCCCTTCTTCGGAGGATGAAGGTAGCCCAGACGGTCAGGGAAGACGGGCCGAATACCCATCTGAAAAAGACGGGTACGCCCACTATGGGCGGGATTTTGATTTTACTTGGAGTGACCATCACCTCCATGCTTTATGTGAAGGATTACCCCCAGATCAGACCGGTGCTGCTTTTGACCCTGGGCTTTGGGATGATCGGTTTTTTGGATGATTATATCAAAGTGGTGCTGAGACGTTCCATGGGGCTTCGGGCATGGCAGAAGATGCTGCTTCAGATCCTTGTGACAGGGCTTTTTGCATGGTATCTGAAGGAGAGCGGAGTATCGCTGTTGATGCGGGTTCCCTTTGTGAAAGGGATTTATGTGGATTTGGGCTGGATGAGGCTTCCGCTTTTGTTTGCGGCGGTGCTGGGTACGGTGAATGGCACAAATTTTACCGACGGCCTTGACGGGCTTGCAGCCAGTGTGACGGTGATGGTTGCCACCTTTTTTACGGTGGCGGCGGTGGGGCTTGGGGCAGGGATTGCCCCAGTGACCTGTGCGGTGACAGGGGCTTTGCTGGGATTTTTGCTTTTTAATGTACATCCGGCCAGTATTTTTATGGGAGATACGGGCTCCCTTGCCCTGGGAGGTTTTGTGGCAGCCTGCGCGTATCTGCTGCAGATGCCCTTGTTTTTACCGATTGTAGGTTTTATTTACCTGGCGGAGGTTCTCTCTGTAATCATCCAGGTGGTTTATTTTAAGCTCAGCGGAGGCAGGCGGATCTTTAAGATGGCGCCGCTCCATCATCATTTTGAGCTTTGCGGCTGGAAGGAAACAAAGATTGTGGCGGTATTTTCCATTGTCACTGCCATACTATGTCTGTTTGTCCTTTTGGGGCTTTAAAACGAAGGAAAAGAGGAGTAATCAGGAGATGGAATTGTGCAATAAAAAGGTGCTTGTGGTGGGAAGCGGAAAAAGCGGAATCGGTGCCGCAGGACTTTTGGGGGCGGTAGGCGCCCGGCCTATCATTTTTGACAGCAATGAAAAAGTGGAGATAGAAGAAATACGCAACAAGGCCGGGGATATTGAAGGCCTGGAGATTATGGTGGGGTGTGTACCCGAGGCGGCGCGGAGGGAGATTTCCCTGGTGGTGATCAGCCCCGGCGTTCCCATAGACGCCCCCTTCCTGGCCGATTACAGGGCCCTTGACGTTCCCATCTGGGGGGAGATTGAGCTGGCCTTTGCCTTTTCCAGGGGCAGGATAGTGGCCATCACTGGCACCAATGGAAAGACCACCACCACGACCCTGGTGGGAGAGATTTTGAAGGCCCATTTTTCCTCTGTCTTTGTGGTGGGGAATATCGGAAACCCCTATACCCAGGCGGCGCTTGAGACCAGAGAGGAATCGGTGATAGTGGCTGAGATCAGCAGCTTTCAGTTGGAGACCACACACACCTTCCACCCTTCGGTGTCGGCGATTTTGAATATCACGCCGGATCATCTAAACCGTCACCATACCATGGAGTGTTACACATCGGTGAAGGAGGCCATCGCCGCCAATCAGACCCGGGAAGATACCTGCGTTTTAAACTATGAGGATGGGCGCACCAGGGATTTTGGGGGCAGGTGTCCGGCCAAAGTGGTCTTTTTTTCCTCAAAGAGGGAGCTGGAAGAGGGGATTTACCTTAAGGGTGAGGAAATCTTCCTGGCAGAGCGGGATGGTAAGGGAGAGCGGCAGACCCACAGGCTGATGGATATCCATGAGATGAACCTTGTGGGGATGTGCAATGTGGAGAATGTGATGGCGGCGATCGGTATCTGCCTTGCCATGAAGGTTCCCATGGAAACCATTCTCAAGGTGATAAAAGACTTTAAGGCGGTTCCCCACCGGATTGAGTTTGTAGCCACCAAAAACGGGGTGGATTTTTTCAATGATTCCAAAGGAACCAACCCGGACGCGGCAATCCAGGGAATCCGCGCCATGACAAAGCCCACGGTGCTCATTGGCGGAGGATACGACAAAGGAAGCGAATATGATGAGTGGATAGAGGCCTTTGAGGGAAAAGTCAAGGCATTGGTGCTTATCGGCCAGACGAGGGAGAAGATTGCAGCCTGCGCCAGGGCCCATGGGGTTGAGAATATCCTCATGGCAGATACCTTTGAGGAAGCCTTTCGCCTTTGCCTGGAACAGGCAGGGGGCGGGGATGCGGTGCTTTTGTCGCCGGCCTGTGCAAGCTGGGGGATGTTTCCTAATTATGAGGCCAGGGGAGATCTTTTTAAAGAGTTAGTGAAGAAGATTGGAGTTTAATGATCGTGGCAGAGAGACGATTCGGAAATAATCAAAGAAGGAGCAAGCCGGCAGGACAGGACATTTTTTTTGACTATACCTTACTGTTTGTGGTGTTGTTTTTGCTGGCATTCGGACTGGTTATGCTTTATTCCGCCAGCTCCTATGACGCCAGCCTGCACTATGAGGGAGATTCCGCTTATTTTCTGAAAAGGCAGGCCATTTCCACGGTGATGGGGCTGGTAGCCATGATCCTGGTGGCCAATATTCCCTATCATTTTTGGGAGCGCTTTGCTGCTATCGGTGTTATTATATCAATTGTCCTGATTTTTCTGGTAATGACGCCCCTTGGCTATGAGGCCAACGGCGCCAGGAGATGGATCCGGATCCTGGGATTTTCCATTCAGCCTGCGGAGGTGGCGAAGCTGGCGATTATTCTGTTTCTGGCAAGCCTGATCTGTAAGATGGGACGCAAGACCAGATCCTGGAAGGGATTCTTTACCGTGCTGATGGTTCCGGCGATTATTGCCGTGCTGGTTTGGCAAATTACAGAAAATATGAGTTCCGCCATTATTATTTTCGGGATTGCGGTGTTGATGCTCTATGTATCTTCCCCGGACTATAAGAGGTTTATTTTGCTGGGGGTTGTGGGAGTGGCGGTTTGCGTCCTGGCTGTTTTCCTTATTGTAAAGCTGAGCGAGTCCCAAAGCGCCAGCGCGGTGGGCGTGCGGGGCGGGCGAATCCTGGCCTGGCTGGATCCGGAGGCCTACGCCAGCGGCAAGGGGTTTCAGACTTTGCAGGCCCTTTATGCCATTGGCTCCGGCGGAATCCTGGGGAAAGGGCTGGGACAGAGCAAGCAGAAGCTTGGGTTTATGCCCGAGGCCCAGAATGATATGATTTTTTCCATTATCTGTGAGGAACTTGGGCTTTTCGGGGCAATTTCCATTCTTCTCATGTTTTTGCTTCTGATCTGGCGTTTTATGGTGATCGCCAATAATGCTACGGATCTGTTTGGGGCCCTTCTGGTGGTGGGGGTTATGGGCCATATCGCCATTCAGGTGATCCTGAACGTGGCGGTGGTGACCAATACGATTCCCAACACGGGAATTTCCCTTCCCTTTATCAGCTACGGAGGCTCCTCCGTCATGTTCCTTCTGGCGGAGATCGGGCTGGTACTGAGCGTAGGCAGGGGAATCAAGCTCAAGGATTTATAGGGAACCATTTTCTTTCGGTATACATATAGTAGAATAGGTCAAAATTTGAAACCGGAAGGCAGATGGTGAGAATTTGGATACTATTCATATACGGGGAGGAAACGCCCTTTTTGGGGAAACAAGGATACAGGGCTCGAAAAACGCAGTTCTGCCGGTGATGGCGGCGGCCCTTTTGATAAAGGATGTCTGTACCATAGAGAACTGTCCGCGCATTTCGGATGTACACCACATGCTTGCCCTTCTTGCAGGGATTGGCTGCCGGGTCAGCCATCAGGGGAATACCCTGACCATTGATGCCCGGAATATTTCGGAGGATATCATGTCCGGCGAAAACGTCACGGGGATGCGCTCCTCCATCACGCTCCTGGGGGCGATGCTGGGCAGAGTCGGGGAAGTGACTATGGCTTATCCCGGGGGCTGCATTATCGGAGAGAGACCTATTGACATGCATCTTCACGCCCTGCGCAGGATGGGTGTGGTGATCTATGAAAAAGACGGCTGTTTTACCGCCAGGGCAAGGGCTCTCGAGGGGGCGGTCATATGCCTTCCTTTTTCCAGCGTGGGTGTCACGGAAAATATTCTGCTGGCGGCGGTTATGGCAAAAGGGGTTACGGTTGTCCAAAATGCGGCCAAGGAACCGGAGATCGTCACCTTATGTGAATTTTTGCGGGAGGCCGGGGCTGTGATCGAAGGAATCGGAGGTTCCGTGCTGATTATTCAGGGTGGCCATCCTCTTCACGGGGTCAGCTTCCGCATTCCTGCGGACAGGATTGTGGCGGGTACCTATCTGATGAGTGTGCTTGGAACCGGAGGGAATATTTTTCTGGAAGATGCCCCTGTGTCCCAAATGCAGAGTATGCTGAAAACGGCGGAGGGGATCGGCGCCCAGATCCACATTTCCAGGGAGGGACTTGGGGTGATCGCAGATAGGCATTTGCAGCCCCTTCCCTATATAAAAACAGAAGTTTATCCTGGATTTCCAACCG
Source organism: uncultured Lachnospiraceae bacterium (assembly GCA_949949005.1). Lineage (GTDB taxonomy): Bacteria > Bacillota > Clostridia > Lachnospirales > Lachnospiraceae > Suilimivivens. The sequence continues at coordinate 229,551 of CATLHM010000002.1, read as the reverse complement.
ATATGCAGTCTCCATTGATGGCGGCCCTCACCTGTATCAGGGGGAAAAGCGTGATCGAGGAAACCATCTTTGAAGACAGGTTCCGTATTGTGGAGCAGCTCAAAAAAATGGGCGCATGTATTGAACTGAAGGGAAAGAGACAGGCAGTGATCCTGGGAACGGATTCTCTGCTGGGCTGTGAGGTCAAAGCCCAGGAGCTGAGAGGAGGGGCCGCGCTGGTGGCCGCGGGCTGTATGGCTATGGGTGAGACCGTGGTGACAAACCGCCATTTTATCGAGCGGGGATATGAGGATATCTGTAGGGATTACCAAAATCTCGGAGCGGATATCCATGTTGGGGAATCAGATGGCAAAGGTAAGAACGATTAACAGTAAACGGAAAAAAACACAATATTCCCAATTAAAAGCCGTACCTGCAAGGCCTTCTCCCAAGAAGGAGAAAAAGGAGAAATACGGGGAATATAGCGGCAGCTTTCTGGCAAATCACAAGAGCCAGTTCATCATTGGTTTGATGGCGATTGTCCTTGCGATAGGCCTTGCCGCAGCCTATTCCTATCTGATCACGAATTATACGGTCACCACCATCTACGTGGAGGGAAATGTCCATTATACCAATGAGGAGGTAATTGCCATGGTAATGGAAGGGTATTATGGAGATAATTCCCTTCTGTTATCCCTCAAATATAAGGACAGGAGCGTGGAAGGGGTTCCCTTCGTGGAAAAAATGGATGTTTCCGTTCTCGATCCCCACACCATCAAGATCGAGGTCTATGAAAAGGCTCTTGCCGGGTATGTGGAATATCTGGAAAAATGCATGTATTTTGACAAGGACGGGATCGTGGTGGAGAGCTCTGACAAGGTAACGGCAGGGGTTCCCATGATCACTGGTTTTCAGTTTGATCATGTGATCTTACATGAACCTCTTCCGGTGGAGGATGAAAGTATTTTCAAATCCGTTCTGAACATCACGCAGCTTGTGAACAAGTACCATCTTACCGTGGACAAGATTTATTTCGGCAGTGACGATACCCTGACCCTCTATTTCGGGGGCGTGCGTGCGTCCCTGGGCTCCTTCGTGGATCTGGATGAAAAAATCATGCGGTTACAGGACATGCTTCCGAGCCTTACGGACAAAAAGGGCACACTTCACATGGAAAATTATACCGAAGACACGAAAAATATTTCTTTTGAGCCGGAGGGAGGGACTTTAGAAGAAATTCAGGGATAAAAAACTGAAATTTGTGGTTGATAATTCATGGAAAAGATTATATGATAATCTATATGAGTTCAAATGCTGGCATAGGACATGACAGTTCATTTGGGAATGATGAAGGAGGAAATACTCTTGCTGGAAATTAAGACAAACGAAGCTGAATCTGCAGCCAAGATTATAGTCATTGGTGTAGGCGGCGCAGGTAACAATGCTGTTAATAGAATGGTGGACGAGTGTATTACAGGTGTTGAGTTTATCGGTATCAATACCGATAAGCAGGCTTTGCAGCTTTGCAGGGCCCCCAAGCTTTTGCAGATCGGTGAGAAGCTGACCAAGGGACTGGGAGCAGGGGCCAAGCCGGAGATCGGAGAGAAGGCCGCCGAGGAGAGCAGCGAAGAGATTGCCGCCGTGCTCAAGGGGGCGGATATGGTGTTTGTCACCTGCGGTATGGGAGGCGGCACGGGAACCGGAGCGGCTCCTATCGTTGCCAAGCTTGCCAAGGATATGGGAATCCTTACGGTGGGAGTGGTGACCAAGCCCTTCCGTTTTGAGGCCAAGGCCCGTATGGTCAATGCCATCAACGGGATAGAGAAGATCAAGGATAATGTAGATACCCTGATCGTTATTCCCAATGATAAGCTTCTTGAGATTGTGGACAGGCGTACCACCATGCCTGACGCCCTTAAGAAAGCGGATGAAGTGCTCCAGCAGGCGGTTCAGGGAATTACTGACCTGATCAATGTACCGGCAGTCATCAACCTTGACTTTGCGGATGTACAGACGGTTATGAAGGATAAAGGAATTGCCCATATCGGTATCGGTAATGGGAAGGGGGACGACAAGGCAAGCGAGGCTGTCAAGATGGCAGTGGAGAGCCCGCTTCTCGAGACCACGATCTCAGGCGCTACCCATGTGATCATCAATGTGTCCGGCGATATTACCCTGGCGGATGCCTCCGACGCGGCAAGTTATGTGCAGGAGCTGGCAGGGGATGAGGTCAATATCATTTTCGGCGCCATGTATGATGATACCCAATGCGATAGCTGCCGGATCACGGTAATCGCCACAGGGCTGGAGGATGCCACACTGCCCTCCAACAAGACCTTATCTTCCCAGGGAGTTTTTGCGGGAAGGTATACCAGACCCGTTCAGCCCAATATTAACTTCCGCAATACCACGCCTAACGGGGGAGAGCCTCAGAGCCATGTGGCAGGGGGAGGAACTGCTGTTCCTCACAGGACGGTGCCAGGAATCAGTTCTCCCGGCGATATCAGAAGCAATGTGGCGGACAAGCCTTTAAAAATACCGGATTTCCTGCAAAAGAAATAGAACAGTTAGAATAAGATACTGAAAGAAAAGGCTGTGATTGTCGGATTGCAGTCTTTTTGGCGTAGAAAGGTGTAGAAAGGACAGGTGGGAGAGAGCTATGAAGAAGGAAGCTTTGGCAGCGGCAGAAAAATGCCTTGCCTTTATTGATGAGAGTGTGACGGTTTTCCATACAGTGGAAAATATGGAGAAGCGACTGAAGGAAAAAGGAATGAGGGAGCTTAAAGAGAGTGAAGACTGGGAGATTTCGGCGGGAGAGGGATACTATGTGAAACGCAATGATTCCTCCCTGATCGCTTTTCGTATGCCTGCCGGCCAGCCAAAGGGTTTTCATATTGTGGCCTCCCACGGCGATTCTCCCTGCTTTAAGCTGAAAGCCGGGGAGGAAACCCGGGTGGAAAACAGCTATGTGAAGCTGAATGTGGAGCCCTACGGAGGGATGATTTACGCGACCTGGTTTGACAGATGCCTCTCCGTAGGGGGACGGATTGTGTACAGAGACGGGGATAAGCTGGTGAGCAGGACGGTGAATGTGGACGAGGATTTGCTGGTGATTCCCAACCTGGCCATCCATCTGGACAGGGAAATGAACAAAAACCTTTCCTATAATCCTCAGATTGATTTACAGCCGCTATTAAGCGCCTCTTTTGAAGAGGAGGAGGGCATCTGCGGCAGGGAGGAAGAGGAAAAGAGGGGAGAGAAATCCGCCGGGGAAGAGAAGCCAGGAGGCAGTATTTTGACGAAAAAGCTTGCCACCTGGGCTGGAGTAGATGAAAAGAGTATTTTGGGAAAGGATTTATTCTTGTATGTGAGGGACAAGGGAAGGCGCGGGGGAGCGGACAGGGAACTGATGATTTCCCCAAGGCTGGACGATCTGGAATGTGTTTATGCCTCCCTGGAGGGCTTTCTTGCGGCAGAGCCAGGGGAGCACATTTCGGTTTGCGCAGTTTTCGACAACGAGGAGGTGGGAAGCCACACAAAACAGGGGGCGGCTTCCACTTTTCTGAGAGATACCTTGGAGCGGATCGGAGAAGCCCTTGGAAAAACAGGGAGCGGATATCGCCGGATGCTTGCACAGAGCTTTATGATCTCTGCGGATAACGCCCATGGTCTGCACCCGAACCATCCGGAAAAGTCAGACCCGGCAGTGAAGCCATACTTAAATCGGGGGATTGTGATTAAATTCCACGGTGGACAGAAGTATACCACGGATGGGTATTCTGAGGCTGTGATGAGGGAACTGTGCGAAAAGGCCCAGGTTCCCTGCCAGTCTTACGCTAACCGCAGCGATATTGCCGGGGGTTCCACCCTGGGGAATATCTCCGCCGGACAGGTATCCATCCCTACGGTGGATATCGGCCTTGCCCAGCTTGCCATGCATTCTGCGGTGGAGAGCGCCGGGAGTATGGATGTGGAGTATTTGATACGGGCGCTTGCAACTTTTTACAGACAGTAAAGAACATAATAACCTTTTTACGGTGGGGCTGCCATCCCGGCGATTTTCTGATCGCCGGGGCGGCAGCCTTTTTGTGATTAAGGATGCCCGGCGAGGCCTGGCATCCTTATGTTTTGTCGCTTTATGCGATGAATGAAGAGGCATAGGGCAATGTTTTGACAAATTGTGAAAGCGTTAATGTTTATAATGAACAGGTACATAAGTGCTTCCGAAGTCTCTTACGGGAGTAGGGGGAGAAATGGAGGTGAAAAATTGCAGAGTGCAAAATTGCAGCGTGCAATTACAGGGCAGCATTTATATTGACAGCGTATTCCTGGTAAATCTGGTAATGGATCTGTATCTTCTTGCGCTTACGGTAAGGATTCTTGGCAAAACTGCCACAGGTCTGAGAATCTTTGCAGGAAGCGCCCTGGGGGCAGCGGGATATTGCCTGGTTTTATGTCTGCCGAAGATACCTTACATAGCAAAGGTGTTTTTAGGAATGATTCCGATAGGCGCACTGATGGTCAAGATTGTTTGCAGGACAAAGGGAGGCAGAGAACTGCTTCGCGCCCTGGGGATCCTATTTACCTGTTCCTTTTTTCTGGGAGGGTTCATTCTTTTTTTCAGGGAGAAAATAAAGGCTTTTTCAGGACATGGAAATTCTCTGGCCCTGCTGCTTGGGACAGCTTTTGTGGGATTTACATTTTTAAGAAGGCTCACGGAGCTTTACAGGAAGAGGAAGGGAAACTTCTTCTGCCAGGTGAGTCTGCCGGGAGATTTGGGCCCGGTAGAATTTGCCGCGCTCATTGATACGGGAAACGGGCTTGTGGAGCCTGTCAGTCAGAAGCCGGTGGCTATACTGGAAGCAGAGCAGTGGAAGAAGCTGAAAATGTGGATGAGGCCGGAGAAATATAAGATTATTCCCTATCACAGCCTGGGAAATGAGAATGGGATAATGGAAGGGTATGAGATAGACACCATGAAGGTTAAGGGGAAAGAGAGCGAAAAACAGTTTCAGAAAGTGATCATAGCGGTATTTAAAGGAAGAATTTCCAAAAAGGGCGCTTATCAGATGATATTGCCGCCGGAATTATCGGTATAGAATCAAAAAATATATGGGAGGAATTTAAGATGATTTTTAAGGTATCAATACCGGGAAAGCTGCAATTCAAGCTTTACCGCAGGGAACCTAATTTTTTACTGACAAGGCAGGGAGACGTCCATTACATTGGAGGCTCGGAGGTGCTGCCACCGCCATTGGAGATTGACAAGGAAAATGAAGTGATCAGCGATCTGGGTACGGAGTATGAGGATGAGGCCAAGTCCATCCTCATAGAGCACAATCTGCGGCTTGTGGTTTATATTGCAAAGAAATTTGACAACACCGGTGTGGGCGTGGAGGATCTGATCTCCATAGGAACCATTGGACTGATCAAATCGATCAACACCTTTAATCCCCAAAAGAATATTAAGCTGGCCACTTACGCTTCCCGTTGTATTGAAAATGAAATCCTTATGTATCTGCGCAGGAATAATAAGACCAAACTGGAAGTATCCATCGACGAGCCCCTTAATGTGGACTGGGACGGAAACGAACTGCTTCTCTCGGACATTCTTGGCACGGACGAGGACGTGATCTACAAGGATATCGAGAATGAGGTGGAACGAAAGCTACTCCTGAAAGCTATTGATAAGCTCAGTGAGCGGGAAAAAACCATCGTCAATCTGCGCTTTGGCCTTGGAACCCCTGACGGCCGGGAAATGACACAAAAGGAAGTGGCAGAGCTCCTTGGAATTTCACAGTCATATATTTCCAGGCTGGAAAAGAAGATCATGAAGCGTCTCAAGAAGGAGCTGCTTCGGGAGAGCTATTGATCAGACAGGGCTGACACAAAAACAGACAGAAGATTGGTTCGTGGACGGTGACTTATTTTGTCGTCTATTATAAGAGTGGCAGCCCTGTTATTACATTTGAAGGAATTTATTGTATTTAAAGGAAAGCGTCAGCACTTAATATCCACAATAATGATATCCGGGCCGATCTGCTTGATATCTCTGTAAGGAATGCAGATATCGGGCTCCGTACAGAGTAAATTGAAGAATTTGTTGCCGCTGGGGATAAAGACCTTGCAGATCTGACCGCTGCACTGGTCAAATTCCAGGTCGGAAATCCTGCCTAACTTCCTGCAATCCCGCATATTGATCACATCTTTACATTTCAATTCAGAAAAGAGCATAGTAATCGCCGGCATCCTTTCTTTTTCCGGTTAATTTATTATATGCCCGGGGCGGGAAAGGGTGAAGCCTCATCTATCATTCCAGAAATTTCTTTAATTCCTCCATAAAAGTGTTGACATCCTTGAACTCCCTGTAGACGGAAGCAAAGCGGACATAAGCCACCGCCTCCAAATCCTTCAGTTTATTCATCACGATCTCGCCGATGACACGGCTGGGAATTTCCTTCTCTTCCATGCCGGAGATCTCATTCTCCACGGAATCCACCAGATCCTTGATCTGCTTGGCGCTGATCGGCCTCTTGTGGCAGGCGCGGAGCACTCCGGCTTCAATCTTGGTTCTGTCGAAGGTTTCCCGGTTTTCGTCCTTCTTGATGACGATCAGGGGAATAGTTTCCACCTTTTCGTAGGTGGTAAAGCGGTTCCCGCACTCATCGCAGACTCTGCGGCGTCTGATGGAGGTATTGTCGTCTGCGGGTCTGGAATCAATTACTCTGGTATTTTCATGGCTGCAAAAGGGACATTTCATTTGTTTTCTCCTTGCAACAGGCTGCCCTCATTCGGACAATCTGTCAATTTTTACAAAATTCTGATAATAACACCATTATATTCCCGTTTGCAAAATATAGCAACAAAATTTTATGCTATAGCAATAAAATTTTATGCCGTCAGATAATTTTTCATCACTTTCAGGGCGTTTTTTTCAAGCCTGGACACCTGTGCCTGGGAGATTCCGATCATTTCCGCCACTTCCATCTGGGTTTTTCCCTCAAAAAAGCGCAGGCTGATGATTTCGTATTCCCTTTCCCCAAGCTTTTTCATGGCCTCGCTTAAGGAGAGGTGCTCCACCCAGTTTTCTTCCTTGTTTTTCTTATCGCTGATCTGATCCATCACATAGAGGGTATCCCCGCCGTCCGTAAAAATGGGTTCGTAAAGGCTCATGGGATTTTGGATGGCGTCCAGGGCATATACGATATCCTCCTTTGAAATTCCGATTTCCTCAGAAATTTCGTTGATGGTGGGCTCCTTCATATTTTGCTTGATCAGATTTTCTTTGGCATAGATTGCCTTGTAGGCCGTATCCTTCAGGGATCTGCTCACACGGATGGTGTTGTTGTCCCGCAGGAACCTGCGTATTTCACCGATGATCATAGGAACTGCGTAAGTACTGAATTTTACATTCAAGGAGGAATCAAAATTGTCGATAGCTTTGATCAGCCCGATACATCCGATCTGAAACAGATCGTCTACATTCTCATTACTGGAGGAAAAGCGCTTGATCACACTCAGGACAAGACGCAGATTTCCTTCAATATACTTTTCCCTCGCCTGCTGATCCCCCGACTCGATTTGTGCAAAGAGCTTTTCCTTTTCATCTGCCTTAAGAAGCGGCAGTTTCGCCGTATTTACTCCGCATATTTCAACCTTTCCCTGGGCCATATCCATTATCCTCCTGCTTCATTTACAGGCCTTTCCAGGAGTACTCTCTGAGAAAAATTGCCTGTAATAGAAATCATTCACAAAATGGGGTGAAATTATTCATGATTTTCTTTTTTGTGCCAGGTCTTGGAAATGGTAAAAATTAAGTTAAGAATTAATTTTTACATATCGTATAAATAAGTTTACATAATAATTTTATGTAAACTTTTACAAAAGCAGACACCAGAATACCGTACAAGACGTAAAAACGCAAACCCAAAGAAACTACTTGCGAAACCCCGCTTCATTCTGTACAATAGAAAAGGCATTTTATCGTGCAGGGAGGATTTTTTATGCTGGAACGCTTTTACCCTGACCTTATGGCCCCTTCTGCCTATGAGGTCAATTTCAGGGAATATTTCGAAAAGGGCTACCGGGGAGTGATTTTTGATATCGACAATACGCTGGTTCCCCATGGAGCGCCTGCGGATAAGCGGAGTATTGAACTGATCGAAGGTCTTAAGGAGATGGGATTTGGTGTGGTTCTTTTGTCTAATAACAAGGAGCCGAGAGTGAAAATGTTCAATGACGAGGTTCATGCCAGCTATATTTTCAAGGCAGGTAAGCCGGCAAAGAAGGGTTATCAGAAGGCAATGGAGATGATGGGAACCGACACCAAAACCACACTTTTTGTGGGGGATCAGCTTTTTACCGATGTGTGGGGAGCCAGAAATACCGGGATTTTTTCCATTTTGGTGAGCCCTATCGACAAAAAGGAAGAGATTCAGATCGTTTTGAAGCGTTATCTGGAGAAGATCGTGCTTGTTTTTTACAGGCGAAGATGCCTTGATGCCGAAAACTCGGCACAAAGTTCGCTTTAAAGATACAAAGGGATGTCTGGCCAGGCATCTGTTGTTTGAAAGCCGCCTGGCGGCAGCAGGGAGGAAGAAATGATTGACGGATATACAAGAGTATGCGGCGTGATCGGCAATCCTGTGGAGCACACCATGTCGCCTACTATTCATAATACCTTGGCGGCAAAGCTCTCCCACAATCTGGTCTATGTTCCCTTTCGGGTGGAGAGGGGAGAAGCAGTTACGGCGGCAAAGGGAGCCTATGCCCTGAACATGCTGGGGGTCAATGTGACGGTTCCCTTCAAAAGCGAGGTGATTCCCGCCCTTGTGGAAATTGACGGATTGGCAGAAAAGATCGGGGCAGTGAACACATTGGTGAGAGTTAAGTCCGGATTTAAGGGTTACAACACGGATATGCCGGGGCTTTACCGCGCTATGTGTACCCAGGGGGTGGCTCTTGAGGGAGAAAAAGTGGTGCTGCTGGGGGCAGGAGGGGTGGCAAGGGCAGTGGCATTTCTGTGCGCTGACAAGAAAGCCCTGCGGGTGTATGTGCTGAACCGCTCGCCAGAGAGGGCAGAGGCGCTCTCTGAGGAGGTAAATGAGAAAGTAGGAAGGGAAATTCTTTATCCCATGGCTCTTTCAGACTATGAAAAGCTGCCGGATGAAAAGTTTCTGGCGATTCAGGCAACCAGCCAGGGGATGTTTCCCAATGTGGGCAGGGCAGTGATTGAGGACGAAGCCTTTTATCGGAAAATACATACAGGATATGAGCTGATTTTCAACCCTACCGAGACACGGTTTATGCAGCTTGTGAGAGCCCAGGGGGGCAGGGCTTTTCATGGACTGAAAATGCTTTTATATCAGGGAATTATTGCCTATGAATTGTGGAATCAGGTGAGTGTTTCCGAGGAGCTTGCAAAAGAAGTGTACGAAGCAATGAAAGAGAAAATGGGAATCAAAGATGAAGGATAACATTATTTTGATCGGTTTTATGGGGAGCGGGAAGACCAGTGTGGGAATCAAGCTGTCCTACCGGCTGAAAAGAACCATGATTGACACGGATAAATGGATTGAACAGAAACAGAAAATGACGGTGTCTGAGATTTTTGCCTCCCTGGGGGAGGAGGAATTTCGGAGGATGGAGACGCAGTGCCTGAAAAAATTGCTGGATTTGGCTGATGGCCAGATCATTTCCGCAGGCGGCGGGCTTCCCTTAAGGGAGGAAAACCATCAGCTTTTAAGGCAGCTCGGTAAGGTGGTTTACCTTAAGGCGGATCCGGAGACGGTTTATGAGCGTCTCAAAAGCGACAGCACAAGGCCTCTTTTGCAGGTTGCGGATCCGAAGGAAAGGATTAAGACACTGCTTTTTCAGCGGGAGCCGGTTTATGAGGCCTGCGCCGATATGATTGTGGATGTTTCCGGGAAGTCTTTTGACGAGATTTTGGACAGCATCTTGATAAATATTATGTAGATTTAATATTTTGGACAGGTACAGGAAAAGAGGAAATTAAATGAAGATTTTAGTTATTAACGGGCCCAATATCAATTTTCTTGGAATCAGGGAAAAAAGTGTTTACGGCACCCAGGATTATGATTATCTCCTGGATTTGATTGGCAAGAAGGGGGAGGAAAAGAAAATTGCCATAGAGGTCTTCCAAAGCAATCATGAGGGAGCCATCATTGACAGAATACAGGACGCCTACTCTGACGGGACAGAGGGGATCGTGATTAACCCCGGCGCCTTTACGCATTACAGCTATGCCATCAGGGATGCCCTTGCCAGCATTCCCTTTCCCAAGGTGGAGATCCACATTTCCGATATCACCCAGAGAGAAGAGTTTCGGAAAATATCGGTGACGGCACCGGTATGCAACAAACAGATTTATGGCCACGGACTTCCCGGCTATCTGGAAGCAATCGACTTTATTTTGGATTTTTTGGCATTCTCCAAAGAAAGTGGTTGAAAAATATCATTATATATATTAAACTGAATAAGGAATTATATGGTGAAAATTTTAGGAGGAATATTTTATGATTTCTGCAGGCGATTTCAGAAATGGTATTACAATTGAGTTAGATAATAATGTTTACCAGATTATCGAGTTCCAGCATGTGAAGCCCGGCAAAGGCGCAGCATTTGTGAGAACTAAGCTGAAGAATATCAAGAGTGGCGGCGTAGTGGAGAAAACTTTCAGACCTACCGAAAAGTGTCCACAGGCACGTATTGATAGAAAAGATATGCAGTACCTGTATTCAGACGGAGAACTGTATAACTTTATGGACGTTGAAACCTATGATCAGATTGCATTGAATGAAGAAACCGTAGGGGATGCCTTGAAGTTTGTCAAGGAAAATGAGATGGTTAAGATTTGTTCCCATAACGGCAGCGTATTTTCCGTTGAGCCTCCTCTGTTCGTGGAGCTGGAGATTATCGAAACAGAGCCCGGATTTAAGGGAGATACGGCCACAGGAGCTTCCAAACCCGCTACGGTGGAGACAGGCGCTACGGTAAACGTACCTCTGTTTGTTGAAATGCATGACGTGATTAAGATTGATACCAGAACCGGCGAATACCTTTCCAGAGTATAAACCGTCAAATGTCCAATCAATTCACAAAGCCTAAAGACAATGAGATCATTCATTGTCTTTTTTTGTGCGCAGCCGCATAAAGAAATTTGCTGCTAGGGCAGCATGCGGGCCGCGCGGCGAGTAGGGGAAGTAACCTTCCCTGCTCGATTCTCTTAAAAACCTATTTTTGAAAGAACGAGGTAGTATCATTTCTATGAATTTCACATCTTTTACACAAATCATCTTAAAGAGCCTGCAGGAAGAATTAGGCAGTGGCTATACGGTATTATCCGGAATCGTGAATAAAAATAACGGAGTCAGGAGAACAGGGATCACCGTGAGGCAGGAAGGGGAGAATGTTTTTCCTACAATTTATATTGATGAATTTTACCAAGAAGGGCTGACGGAGAAAGAAGCCCTTCAGATTGCGGGGCGGCTTCTGACAAATTTCACAGAGGCAAAGCTGGAAGAAAAGGTGGATCTCTCGGGTTTTACGGAATTTGGGAGAGCAAAGGGCAGACTGGCGTTTAAGCTGGTCTCGGCGGAAAAAAACAAAAGGCTGTTAAGGAACATGCCCCATAAAATATTTCATAATCTTGCTATAGTATATTATTATACAGTGCAGGAAGCTCCCTTTTTTGGAAGTGCCGTGGTTTCGGTGAATAACCAGCACATGAAATTCTGGGGGACAAACCCAGAGGAGCTTCTGGAAATTGCAGCCTCTAACACGCCAAAGCTGTTTCCTTGGATGATCGATAGCATGGAAGAGATTATGAGAGGGATGCTTGCGGAGGATTTATCCCAGGAGAGAAAGATAGGGCTGGGTGCTTTTTCGGAAAAAGAAAAGGAAAAAACGAACCTTGCCGATGAGCTGATCGAACAGATCGCGGCCGACTTCACTTTGGGCAAGATTCCCATGTATGTACTGACCAACAGGCAAAAAATAAACGGGGCGGCCTGTATGCTTTATCCGGATGTGCTTAAAATTTTCGGGGAAAAGCTGGGCCGGGACTTCTATATCTTGCCCAGCTCTGTCCACGAGCTGGTTCTTGTGCCTCAGGATGAGAGTATCAGTAAAGAGGCGCTGTGGGAGATCGTGACAGATATCAACCGGACACAGGTGGCGCAGGAGGAGATTCTGGCGGATTCTGTCTATTATTATAGTAGAAAGAAGAAGAGAATTTTGTGGCTTTTATAAGATTTCATAAAACCAACATAATTTTTTTACAAATTTTTATAAAGGATGGGCTAGACATTCTGGAAAGCATATGATATGATATTCAAGGTGATGTAACAAATTTGTAATATTTATTTTATGCACCCGTAGTCTAATGGATAGAACGAAGGCCTCCGACGCCTTTAGTGCAGGTTCGAGTCCTGTCGGGTGCATTTGCATCACCTTGGATATATTTTTATTATGAAGAAAGGATGATTATGAAATATTCAGAACAGAGCAAAAAGCATGCGCTGAAAGCGAGGTTCATGGCAGTGGAAGAGTGGGTCATGGATCATAACAAGATAGTAATGCCTCTTGTTCTTATTGTCTGCGTATTGATTACCGTGTTGGTGGCAGTAAATGCCAATCATAGAAAGATTAAGGAGAAGGAAGCTGAAGAAGCTGCAATACCGGTATCTGCGGAGGATAGTGTGCCAGAAGCAGAGCAAGAGGCCGAGAGCGTGCCCGTTTATGAACTGGAAGAAAATACACATCCCGAAGTAAACAAGGTGTTTCGGACTTACTACGACGCCCAGGCCCAGGGAGATATCGAAACGATCTCATCCCTGAATGCCTATCTGGATGATATTGATACGATACGCGTCCAGGAGTTGAGTAAGTATATTGATTCCTATCCCGTGCTGAATGTTTATACAAAGCCCGGTTTAGAGGAAAACACCTATGTGGCATATGTTTATTCCGAAACCCTGTTTGCCGATGTGGAGAAAGCCCTTCCGGGTATGCAGACTTACTACATTGGCCAGGATGAGTCGGGCAATTACTTTATCAATGACGGTACCTACAATGTGGAAGTCTGGGATTATATCAAGGCAGTTACTCTCCAGGATGACGTTGTGGATTTAAACAATAAGGTGGTTGTGGAATACAACGAAATGCTGGCCGAGGATGAAGAGCTGAACGAATATATCGCTTACCTAAAAGAGAAGATCAACGAGGATGTAGGAGAAATCCTTGCTCAGGTGGAAAGGCCGGAGGAGGAAGCTTCTGCCACAGAGGCCGAAGACGATACGCAGACAGCGCAGGCCTCTGCTACAGACAGCCAGGAAGCGGCGGTAACGGTGATAAAGACGGTACGGGCTACGGACGTGGTCAATATCCGAAGCTCTGACAGTGAGGAAGCGGATAAACTGGATAAGGCGCAGATCGGCCAGGAGTTCACCTTACTGGAAGAGAAGGGAAACGGCTGGAGCAAGGTCAGGTATAATGACAGGGACGCTTATATCAAGAGCGATTATCTGGAGGTGGTATCTGAGCAGAGTGAGAGTGTAGAACAGGCTTCTGCCGCAGAACCCTCCAATGATACACAGCAGGAAGCGCCTGCGTCATCTTCATCGGAAGCTTCTTCGGGTAAGGTCAGGGTGGTTGAGAGCGTGAAGGTGCGTAAGAGCGCCAGCACGGATGCTGAGTCTCTGGGGACTGCTTACGCCGGGGATGAGCTTGAGCTTCTCATGAAGCAGGCGGATGGCTGGACCAGGGTAAAGTATAACGGACAGACAGCATATGTCAAATCAGATTATGTAGAATAACCATTTAAAAGCATTTTATTTTGTGAGATTATGTAGTATACTTACAAAATAAAGTGCTTTTTGATTGCGATTAACATTGGGAGAAGGAAAGGATATGTAAGATGATCAGAAAATTCAATGTGGGGATTATGGGAAGCGGAAATATAGCAGGCGTTATGGCAAACACCGTAAATAAAATGAAGAATGTAAAGCTCTACGCAGTGGCTTCACGGGAACAGGTGAAAGCGGATGTTTTTGCCGGAAAGTACGGGTGTAAAAAGGCCTACGGCTCTTATGAGGAGCTGGCAATGGATAAAAAAGTAGATTTAATTTATATCGCAACGCCTCATTCGGAGCATTTTGCCAATGCCAGGCTGTGTATGGAGCAGGGCAAGCCTGTGCTGTGCGAGAAGGCTTTCACTGCCAATGCCAGCCAGGCTAAGGAACTGATCCGGATGTCGGAGGAAAAGGGAGTATTTTTGGGAGAGGCTATCTGGACACGCTATATGCCCACGCTTGCCACCATACGGGAGGTCATTGGCAGCAAGGTGATCGGAGAGCCGAAAACCCTTACAGCCAATTTGGGATATGTGATTGACCAGGTACCCAGGCTTCAGGATCCGGCGCTGGCAGGAGGCGCTCTGCTGGATGTGGGGGTATACCCTCTGAACTTTGCCCTTATGGTTTTCGGCAGAGAAATCGAGAAGATCAGTTCTTGCTGTACTTATACCAACAGCGGGGTGGATGAACAAAACAGCGTAACGATTCAGTACAGGGATGGAAGGGTTGCGCATCTGAACAGTTCCATGGTTTCTCTGAGTGACCGGAAGGGGATTATTTACGGGACAAAGGGATTTTTGGTGGTTGAAAATATCAATAATTATGAAAGCCTCACAGTATATGATACCTCCTATAAGAAGGTTGCTTTTTACAGGGCTCCAAAGCAGATATCAGGATATGAATATGAGGTGGAAGCATCTATGAGAGCGATCCGGGAGGGAAAGTTTGAGTGCGAAGAGATGCCTCACAGTGAAATCATATATGTGATGGAAATGATGGACAGTCTGAGAAGGGAATGGAATATTAAATTTCCATTTGAGAAGGAAGATTCGGAGACGACGGAATAAAATAGGATAGGCGTGAGCATAATAAGACGGAATAGATGGAAAATCTATTCCGTTTTTTGTATGCACAGGGCCGTACACAAAGCGCTACAGCGGTTGGAAATATGCCGCTAAAGCAGCGCACGGGCCGCGCGGCGAGTAGGGAGAAAATCTTTCCTACTTGATTAGGAAATAAGGAGAAAAGGTGAAATGAAAAGTGATGATGCCAGGGTTTTGCGGGAAGTGCAGAGAAATACCAAAATGGCTATGAAAGCCATAGATACCATCAATGACAGGGTTTTTGATGACGGATTGTCCCAGCATATAACGCGGGAATCCATGAAGTATGCGGATATTTATAACAAGGCAACGGACAGGCTTTTAAGCGGAAAGGCCGCCTCTTACAGGGAAAACGGATTTCAGGATATGATGCTGAAGGGGGGTGTGCGGGCCAATACTATGCTCAATACCAGTACCAGCCATATCGCGGAGCTTTTGATTCAGGGCTCTAACCGGGGCCTTACCAGTATGTGGAGGGCGATCAATCATAATGAAAACGCTGGAAATGTCTCTATGGAGATCGCAAAAGAATTGATGGATTTTGAAGAAAAGAATATTGAAAGACTGAAACAATATTTATAAAAATGACAACAAATATGCGTTGAAACTGGATTTAACTTCTCATTTATACAATATATCTAAAATTTTTAAAAAAATTTTTCCAAATTTAGTGCATGAAAGTATATTGAGATTTTTGAAAGTACGTTATATAATAGCAACAGCAAAGGGGTGTTTTTGGATATAATTGTATACAAGAATACCATACTACAGTTTCATAAAATGAAGGAGGACATTTTGCATGTCATATGTTGATGAAGTATTTCAGATGGTAGTTGATAAGAATCCTGCACAGCCCGAGTTTCATCAGGCCGTGAAGGAGGTTCTCGAATCTCTCAGGGTGGTAATCGAGAAAAATGAGGAAGCTTACAGGAAGGACGCTCTGCTTGAGAGGCTTGTGACTCCTGAGAGACAGCTTCTGTTCAGAGTTCCCTGGGTGGATGATAAGGGCCAGGTTCAGGTAAATAATGCATTCCGGGTACAGTTTAACAGTGCCATTGGGCCTTACAAGGGAGGCCTTCGTCTTCATCCCAGTGTGAATCTTGGCATTATCAAGTTCCTTGGATTTGAACAGATATTTAAAAACTCCCTGACAGGTCTTCCCATTGGCGGCGGTAAGGGCGGAAGCGATTTTGACCCCAAAGGAAAATCGGACAGAGAGGTTATGGCTTTCTGCCAGAGCTTTATGACAGAGCTGAGCAAGTACATAGGAGCCGACACGGATGTACCTGCAGGGGATATCGGTACAGGGGCAAGAGAGATCGGTTATATGTACGGACAGTACAAGAGAATTAAGGGTCTCTATGAAGGGGTTCTCACAGGAAAAGGATTGTCCTACGGCGGATCTCTCGCAAGGACAGAGGCTACAGGCTATGGCCTTTTGTATCTGACCCAGGAGATGCTAAAGTGTAACGGTAAGGACATTGCGGGTAAGACAATTGCCGTTTCAGGAGCCGGCAATGTTGCAATTTATGCGATCCAGAAGGCACAGCAGCTTGGCGCTAAGCCTGTGACCTGCTCCGATTCCACCGGATGGATCTATGATTCCGAGGGGATTGACGTGGAGCTTCTCAAAGAGGTGAAGGAAGTAAAGCGTGCAAGGCTGACAGAGTACGCGGCGGCAAGAAAGAGTGCGGAGTATCATGAGGGAAAAGGCGTATGGTCCGTTAAGGTGGATATTGCCCTTCCCTGTGCGACCCAGAACGAGCTTGGGATTGAAGATGCAAAGCTTCTGGTGGAGAACGGCTGCTTTGCGGTGGCAGAGGGCGCTAACATGCCTACCACCATTGAGGCTACGCAGTATCTTCAGTCAAAGGGCGTTCTCTTTGCACCTGGCAAGGCATCCAATGCAGGCGGTGTAGCTACCTCCGCCCTGGAGATGAGCCAGAACTCCGAGAGGCTTAGCTGGAGCTTTGAGGAAGTGGACAGCAAGCTTAAGGGCATTATGGTAAATATTTTCCACAGCCTGGATAAGGCAGCCAAAGAGTACGGCATGGAAGGAAATTATGTGGCAGGAGCCAACATTGCCGGATTTTTGAAGGTTGCTGAGGCCATGACAGCCCAGGGTATTGTATAGCCTATTGTAGAGTCAGAACTGTTGATAGAATTTAAAACGTGCGCCCAAGGGCGCACGTTTTTCACATAAGGATGGCTGAGAAAGCCTTATAGCCTCTCTTTTCAATTCACAGTAAGTGCTAAGATCCGCTCCATATCTGAGATCAGTTCCCGGGAATAAGTTTCTGCTTCCCGGTAAATATGTTCTGCTTCCAGGTAATCCTGGCTCTGGATCGCATTGATGACAGCAGCCCCATATTTGTGGAACTTCTGATGTTTGGGGCCCAGCCCATTCCAGAGCGGTAAGACGCTTGGAATTTGAGGCGTCATGGCATAATAAAAGTGTCCGAAGCCGCATTTGGAGGAATCCAACTGCAAGGGAATCACTGACTGGGAGTCCACCATCTTTTTCAGATTTCCCAGCCAGGTGTGGTGGGAAGAGATGGCCTGCTTCATGTACTGGCCGAATTCCTGGTTTTCCAGATGGAAAAAAGCATCCTTTGTCATATCGCCCATTTGTTTTACCGTGTCATCCAGCGTCTTTTCAATACCCACTACAGGCTGGGTGGACTGCTGCAATTCTTCTCCCACTTTGCGCATGAACTCTGTACTGTCCTTTAACTGGGATTCCATCACCTTCATGGAATTGCTGATCTGCTCGCTGACTGTGGCAATAGAGCTGACAGAGCTGTTTACCTCGGAGACATGCTGCTGGCTTTCATTATTTAATTCCCACACATTTTTGATCTTTTCCGTCATGGTTCCCAGGGCGTCAATCGTGCTGTTGGAGCTCTGAACGCTTTGGGCCGAGGCGCTTTTCATATTTTCAACGAAAGCGCTCATATCCTTGGTCAGGCTTTGGGTCTGCTCAGCCAGAGCCCGAATCTCACTGGCGACCACGGCAAAACCTTTTCCGGCCTCCCCAGCCCTGGCGGCCTCCACGGAGGCGTTCAGCGCCAGCAGGTTTGTCTGCATGGAGATAGAATTGATCCCTGACACCACCTCGCTGATACGGCCGATGATTTTGATCAGCTCATCCATATCTGTCTGCATTTGCCGGGAAACCGCAATTGTCTGCTCGGATAGATCCCTGATTATGGTAAGCTCACCCTGGCCTGCTTCAATCTTACGGTAAACCTCATCAGTCTGTTCGGAAACCTTGACAATAGTTTCCGTCAGCTCCTCGTGCTGATTGTTGGAACCGCCGCCGGAGCTTCCAAAAATAGTTTCTGTGGCATCAGATACCTGACGGGAGATATCCAGTATTCTTTCCGTTTGGTGCTGCATGGCCAGGTCAAGGGAGCTGATCTGCATGACGGCATTGATATTTTTTTCCATAACCTCTGCAAATTGCTTTCTCCCCTTGAGCAGTCTCTGGTAAATGTTGCTAAGCTCCGGATTGGAGGAGTAGTCTGCATCCTGCAACTCGGAAACTGCGCGCATAAGAACCGCTTTTTTCTTGCTGATTGGCATTTACATTTCCTCTTATCTTTCTCTGCAAATTAATCTGTATAAATTTATCATACGGGATTTTGATTTTTTTGCAAGCTATTTTTAAATTTTTACTGTGGATATATTTGGCGCTTATGAGAAAGGAAGCAAATATTCGGACAGGGGCTGCCGTGCGACGAAGAGGGTTCTGTCCCTTTTTACGGACAAGGTCCATTTGACAAGCATGATTTTGCCGCAGGCAATCTCCAGACAGGTGATACAGCGGGGATGAACACAGCTTCCGGTGTTTATATAATACGGAGCCTGGGGATCAAGATGAGGCCTGTGGGTGTGTCCGGTGATGAGGGAGCGCTGCGTTTGGGCGGCATAGAGGCCAAGACGCTGTTCAATCCTGTCCTTATGCACATAATTTTTGGCGGCGCTGGTAGGGTCAAGGACGCCGAAGCGCTCTAAGGGCTTCCAGAGGTAGCGGACAAGGAAACGCGCAAAACGCCAGCACACGGAATTGAAGAAATCCGCCTGATGGCCATGAGTTAAGAATAATCGGTAATCCTCACAGGGATTTTCCAGGATCAGGCCTTCATAAAATTTGAGTTCGGAGAACAGGGACCAGGCACACTGTTTTTTTCTGCAAAAGCAGGAGGCAGAGACTGACTGGCCCAGGCCTGCTTTTTTCTTCTCCATATCATGGTTTCCATATATCATATACAGCCTGTTTCTCTCGTGGAACAGGGAGAGGAGCCAGAATACATTGCTGTGGATTTCGATGATCTGGCTCATTTTCCTGTTTTCCCAGAGTTCATCCCCGTCTCCCAGCTCGATATACGTAAATCCCTGTTCATAATAATGAGTAAGGGCTGTAAAGTACAGGTTTTGATTTTTCAGAAAATTATCGTTGGAATTGCCACATCCCCTGTGGCAGTCGCTTATGATGGCATAGCGGCTTTGCCTGGTCAGGGGCAGAACAGGGGCATTGTCAAAGGCGTGGGAAATACGGGAATGAATACTCATAGCTTCTCCTTAAATAATCTGCGGGTTAAAAACGTTTCCTTTGGCAACATTTCGCACACCTGCGATACCTGCGCAGGGTGACCATCCTGCGGAAAGCAAAAGGAAGGAGGAAGTACAGATAAAGAAGGCGGTCCAGGGTAAGGGTAAAGGGGCGTGTGATGAGCAGGTACAGCCAGGAGAAAATCCTGTTGGACAACTGGGCCAGCCCGCGTGAAAGCCGGGTGAAACATCCATAATATTTTTTCATTTCACTGTCATATCGGACATGGACTGTATTCCCGCAAATCCTGAAATGCTCCTTTGAAAGCCCGGCCTGCTGTAGTCCCTGAACAAACTGGCATCTCATCTCAGAGTTGGGAAAATGGAGGGAGCTGTTCATGCTCAGTTCCCATGGCTGGGAAAATCGGCCCATGCAGAAGGCGGTTAGCCACCAGGTTTTTTTGGAGACAGATGCCAAAGGGGCATTTTCCCGGCAATGGGGAAAGTGGGAAGGGCAGGATGTTTGCCCTCCTGAACAGGGGCACCCATCTGGCCCGGTTCTGGAGAGTTCAAAGGAAAGGGGAAGCATGTCGTTATCTTCCACGGCCTGAAAAAGAAAGGACTTTAGTTCTTCTCCGGGAAGAACCCGGTCCGCATAGTAAACGCCGATTTCAGCGCCGGTGTTGATGCCGTACTGGCCCTTCCAGAACTCGATCAGCCAGGTTCGGCCTTCATAATTAAAATAAACGGGTAAAGAATCAAGTACCATATTGAAATAAGCCGCCATGCGGTCAAACAGGTAGGTATATCCCATATCTCTCTGCCAGGCATCGTTCCTTGAGGAGATAATATCCTGGCATTCTATATAGCAGTAACCAAAAGGAGCGATCAGATCGTTCAGAAGCGCGCATTTTTCTTCGCAGCACATGGAATATATTTTTTTTATGGCCCACCTTCTGCGTCCGGTTGCCAGTACGAAGACCAGCAAAAAAGCAAAAATAACAAAAGCAATTGAAAAGTACATAATTTAATTTCCTGTGTATTTTACATTATAATATGTAAGAAAACCGCCGGAGGTGATGCTTGAAAAAAACAATGAATGCAGTATAATGAATGATATGGGGAGCAAAAGGGACAAAATAGTGAAGTGATGGGGTTACAAATGAAACAGACAGGGATTATAATTGAGGGCGGAGCCATGAGAAGCGTTTTTGCAGCCGGCGTACTGGACTTTTTCCTTGAAAAAAGGATTGAGGTGCCAAATGTGCTGGCTGTTTCCGCAGGGGCCTATGCGGCAATGAACTATGTATCGGGTCAGAAGGGGAGAGCGGTAGATGCAGTGATCAAGCCGCTGGAAAAAGAAAAATATATGGGGCCGGGAATCTTTTTCAGGAAGGGAACCTTCTTTGATATGGATTTCCTCTTTGAGGATGTTCCCAAAAAACTTTCCCCTTTTGATTTTGACACCTTTAAGAACTCTGCAAAGCGATTTATCGTCAACACCACGGATTGCAGGACGGGGAAGAGTATTTATCACGAAAATTTTGAGTCGGAGGAGCAATTCTGGAAAATATGCCGGGCGGCCAATTCCCTTCCGTTTATTTCCAGGATCAGCAGAATCAACAATATCCCCATGCTTGACGGCGGGATGGCGGATGCCCTGCCTGTGGCCAAGGCTTTGGAGGAGGGATGGGATAAGCTGCTGGTGATTCTCACCAGAAAGTCGGATTACCGGAAAAAGTACCGGCATATCTATATGATGATGATCCGGCTTTTGTATCACAGATATCCTGAATTTGTAAAGACAGTGGCCAAGAGGGCAAAAAAATACAACCATTGCCTCAGAGAGATCGAGCAGATGGAAAAGGATGGGAAGGCCATGGTATTTCGGCCCACCAGGCTGGCGATCAATAACAACGAATCCGATGTAAAGGTTCTGATGGACTATTATCAGCACGGGTATGAACAGGCCAGCGGACGTGAGGAGGAAATTTTAAGCTTTCTGGCCATTTGACAGAGCGTGGCCGGGGAAGGAAAGAAACAGCGGGCAGTAAATTGATATGGCGTTTGCGATAGAATCAGGGAGCGTGTGGGGCACGCAGATAGGAGTGGATTATGGTAATTGAAGAGGTATTAAAGCAACTGGACGAATTATTTGCACAGCATCATGTGGATCAGGTGGAACCTTTTCTGCTTCAAAAGATGGACGAGGCGGATGCCGAGAAGGATGTGGGTTCCATGATCACCCTTCTCAATGAGCTGATCGGACACTACAGGGAGACGGGAGAGTTTGAGAAGTCTATCTCCTGCTGTAAGCAGGTGCTGATTCTGACAGAACAGGCAGGGCTAAAGGGAACCGTGGTCTTTGCCACCACCTTGCTCAATGTTGCCAATGCCTGCAGGGCCGCAGGTCTTTTGCGGGAATCCATGATCTATTACCAGGAGGTTAAGGCAATCTATGAGAAGGAATTGGAGCACGGTGATTTCAGATATGCCAGCCTCTACAACAATATGAGCCTTCTGTTTCAGGAGATGGGGGATTTTGAGAGCGCCTGCGATTGTCTGGAGAGAGCTCTTTCCATTGCAACCATGCATGCGGACGCAAGAATCGAGGTGGCGGTGACCTATACCAACCTGGCCTCATCCCAGCTAAAGCTGGGGCGTTATCAGGATGCCATCGACAATCTGCAAAGAGCTTTTGCCATCTTTGAGGCGGATGAGGACAAGGACTACCATTACAGCGGCGCCCTTTCTGCCATGGGAGAAGCCCAGTATCTGGCAGGCAATCTGGAGGAATCCGCCCGCTATTATAGGCTGGCGTTACATGAGATCGAGAGGAATGTGGGGAGAAGCAAGGCCTATGAGATCACCCTCCAAAATTTGAATACAGTGACCGAAAAAATCAAGGAGCTTCCGGTAAGAAACCGGCAGTTCGGGAGCGGAATGGAGCTGTGCCAGGCTTTTTATGAGGAATACGGCAGGCCCATGATACGGCAGAAGTTCCCCATGTATGAGAATGTGATTGCCGTAGGTCTTGTAGGGGAGGGCTCAGAGTGCTTTGGCTTTGACGATCAGGTGTCCAGAGACCATGACTTCGGGCCGGGCTTTTGCCTGTGGCTCACAGACCAGGTGTACGACGAGATCGGGGAGGAGTTGCAAAGGGCCTATGAGGAGCTTCCCTCCACTTATATGGGAATCACCCGTTTTACCACCCTGAAAGCCCAAAAGAGGGTGGGGGTATTTCGGATCGGTGATTTTTATGAAGGGCTGATTGGGCTCAGGGACGTGCCCACCACCCAGAACCAGTGGCTTTTTTTGGAGGACTACCGGCTGGCTACGGCAGTGAACGGGAGGGTGTTTCGGGATGACCTGGGAGAGTTTACAAGAATCCGTAGGGGAATTCTTTCCTATTATCCGGAGGAGGTCCGCATCAAGAAAATTGCCAGGGAAGCGGCTTTGATGGCCCAATCCGGCCAGTATAATTATTCCAGAATGTTCGGCAGGGGAGAGCGGGTGACGGCCAGCATTGCCCTTTCCGAGTTTATGAAGCATACCATGTCCATGGTCTATCTCCTTAACCGCACCTACGCCCCTTTTTATAAGTGGATGCACAGAGGGATGGGGCGGCTTTTGGTACTTACGGAGATTCGGGAGATATTAAACGCCCTTGTGGATTTCCCGGCAGGGGATGAGAGGATTCCCCAGACCATAGAAATGATTGTGGCCCTGATTATTGCGGAGATGAAAAAGCAGGGGCTTACCAGCGGGGAGGACAACTATCTGGATCATCATACGGACAACATACTGAAAAGCATTCCGGAGAAAGAAAGCAGGGATGATTCCTTCAAGAGCGCCCTTGTGGAAGAGCTGGTCAGTTTGGAATGGAAAGCCTTTGACAAGGTGGAGAATGAGGGGGGAAGGGCACAGTGCCAGGATGACTGGAATACCTTTTCCATTATGCGAAAGAGCCAGTACCTTACATGGACACAGGAGATGCTGCGAAGCTATATCGGAGATTTCCGCAGAGCAGAAGAGAAGGGGTGGAACCTGATCACGGAAAAGTACGGACGGATGATGGAGAGCACCGCGCCCTCAAGGTTCGCCCAGATTAAGGACTCTTTGCCTGAAATCCCGGAAATGAAGAGGGAAATTATTGAAGAGATCGTGAAAATCCAGGTGGGGTGGATGGAGGATTTCGCCCGGAAATATCCCAAGGCGGCAGGGAATGCAAGAAACATCCACACATCCGAGGACACGCCCTTTGATACCTCCTATGAAACCTATTTGAGGGGAGAACTCTCCACCTACTCGGATGAAACCCTGGATCTGTACGGAAGGTTTATTGCCGGTCTGTGCAGACGGGATGAAAATCTGGCGGAGAAGATCATGGCCAATACGGCTCTTTTATACGGATATGCCTCCCTGGAGGAGCTGGAAAGGAAACTATAGAGAAAAATGGAAAAGAAAAAACAGAAATCCTACGAGATAGATATGTGTAACGGGCCGCTGCTTGGCAAGATCATGCTTTTTACCCTTCCCCTTATGCTCTCCGGCATCCTGCAATTGCTTTTTAATGCGGCGGATGTGATCGTGGTGGGAAGGTTTGCGGGAAATGAGGCCCTTGCCGCGGTAGGATCCACGGGGGCGCTGACCAATCTGCTGGTAAACCTGTTCATCGGTCTGTCTGTGGGTGCCAATGTGCTGGTAGCCAGATATTATGGAGGAAAGCAGGAGGAGGAGGTGAGCCGGACGGTTCATACCTCCATGCTGGTCAGCGGAGTGGGAGGCGTGATCCTGACTCTGATCGGGATTACGGCGGCCAAGCCTCTGCTGCTTTTGATGGACACCCCGGAAAATGTGATCGGACATTCTGTGTTGTATATGAGGATTTATTTTGTGGGAATGCCGGTGATGCTGGTGTTTAATTTTGGCAGCGCCATACTGCGTGCCATTGGCGATACCAGAAGGCCGCTGTTTTATCTGATCATTGCCGGAGTGATCAATGTGGTATTAAATCTCTTTTTTGTCATTGTGATGCACCTGGGAGTGGCAGGGGTGGCGCTGGCCACAGTGATTTCTCAGTGCGTGTCAACGGCGCTGATCATAAGGTGCCTGATGCAGAGCGAGGGATGCTTTAAGCTGAGCCTGGATAAGCTGCATATGGATTGGGATAAGTTTAAGAAAATTGCGGCCATCGGTTTTCCGGCAGGAATCCAGGGCTCCCTGTTTTCAATCTCTAATGTACTGATTCAATCCTCGGTGAATTCCTTCGGTTCAGTCGCCATGGCGGGTAATACCGCCGGCTCTAACGTGGAGGGCTTTGTCTATACAGCCATGAACTCTGTTCACCAGACGGCGGTAAGCTTTACGGGACAAAATCTTGGAGGGAGACGCTATGACAGGATTCGGGTGATCGTGCTGGAGTGCCTGTTGTTTGTGGCGGTAATTGGTCTGGTGATGGGAAACGGGGCTGTGCTTCTGGGACATCAGATTTTGGGATTTTACTCCTCGGATCCGGAGGTGATTGCCTATGGTTTGCAGAGAATGAAGATCATATGTACGCTCTATTTCATGTGCGGCATGATGGACGTG
Organism: uncultured Lachnospiraceae bacterium; assembly: GCA_949949005.1. Taxonomy (GTDB): domain Bacteria; phylum Bacillota; class Clostridia; order Lachnospirales; family Lachnospiraceae; genus Suilimivivens. Next base: position 204,449 of record CATLHM010000002.1, on the reverse strand, counting down.
ATGGTGGGATGCATCCGGGGGCTGGGATATGCCATAATGCCCATGATCGTATCGCTTTTGGGGGCCTGTGTCTTTCGGGTGATCTGGATCTACACCATCTTTCAGTGGGATAGAACCCTGCGGACACTTTATATCTCCTATCCGATCTCCTGGGGGGTGACGGCAGCCGCCCATCTTGTGTGCTTTGTCGTCGTGTTCAGGAAGCTCAGAAAGAGTATGGGGTAAAAATATAATAGGGATATAATTTTTGTTTTTGGACGAAAAGGGCCTGGCTCAGTAAGCAGGTTCTTTTTTTTATGCGCAGGCCTGTGCATAAAGCGCTACAGCGCTTGGAAGGTTGCCACTGAAGTCGCACACAGGCCGCGTGGTAGAACACAAAATATATATTGACAATTTTGTATATATATGATATATACATTATATGAACATTGAAAAGGAATTCCAATGCAGGATAGAGGTGACAAATGAATATCATAATCAGTAATTCCAATGACAGGCCCATCTATGAACAGATCACCAGTCAGATCAAGGGGCTTATCATGGGCGGGCAGCTAAAGGAGGGGGATCTGCTGCCTTCTATGAGAACATTGGCAAAGGAGCTGCGTATCAGCGTGATTACCACGAAAAGAGCCTACGAGGACTTGGAGCGGGATGGCTTTATCACCACCGTGGTGGGGAAAGGGAGCTTTGTCAGGGAGACAGATACCAGACTGGTGAGGGAGGAGAAACTAAAGCAGATCGAAGGATTGCTTTCTAAGGCTATCTCCCTTGCCAGGCAGAGTGCCATCTCCCGGGAAGAAGTGGAAGAGATCATTGAAATAATCTATCAGGAGGAGTAAGCGGATGAAAGACGGGGAATCTATGGAAAATGCAGTTGTTGTAAAGAATCTGACAAAGCGGTATGAGGGGTTTACCTTAGACCATGTGAGCTTTCAGATTCCTACCGGTTCCGTTGTAGGCTTTGTCGGGGAAAACGGAGCCGGGAAAAGCACCACAATCCTTGCAATTCTGGGGATTATTCCGGCAGACGAGGGGGAAGTGGAGCTTTTGGGACATAAGATAAGGGAGAGGAGAAAGGACTCCAAAGATGTGGATATTTCTCAGGATGAGTCCTGGCGGGAACAGATCGGAGTGGTATTCGACGGCTGTAATCTCTCTACAGAGTTAAATCTAAAATATATTTCCAAAATTATGAAAAATATCTACCGCACATGGGATGAAGAGAGGTTTCTAAAATATATAAACAAGTTTGAACTGCCCATGAATAAGAAGATAAAGGAACTGTCCAAGGGAATGAAAATGAAGCTGTCTATTGCTGTGGCATTGTCCCATGACAGCCGGCTCCTGATTTTGGACGAAGCCACCAGCGGCCTTGATCCGGTGATAAGAAGCGAAATCCTTGATATTTTCAGGGAATTTATCGAGGATGGGGAGCACACCGTCTTTCTATCCTCCCATATCACCTCCGATATTGAAAAGATTGCGGACTATGTGATGCTGATTCATAAGGGAAAGCTTCTTCTCACGGAAAATAAGGATGAGCTTCTTTACAATTATGGGATCGTCAAATGCACCAGGAAACAGGCAGCGTTGATTCCCGAGGGGCTTATTGCGGGAAAGGAAGAAAATGAATTTGGGGTCAATGTGCTGGTAAAGGACAGACAAGGATTGATGGAGAGCCGTTTTCCGAAAGAGGCAGAGAAGGTCAGCGAGAGTCAGTTCGCATTGGACCGGGCCAGCATAGAAGACGTCATGCTCTATTTTGTAAGGTCGGCCGGGGGACATTAGATGCTGGGACAGGGTAACGGGGTATCTTCCCCTCAAATTTAGATTTGGAAAGGATGAAAAGATGAAAGGTCTTGTTTTAAAGGATTTATATTATCTGAAGGGATTTTTAAAACAATATTTTTTGGTAGCAGCATTTTTGACAGCGTGGTCTGTGTTTTTAAAAAATTCCTCTTTTATGGTAACTTATCTCTTGGTGATGGGAAACACATTGCTTCTGAGTACTTCTTCCATGGACGAGGCAGTTTACTTTAACAGATTTGCCCTCACCATGCCGGTGAGCAGAAAAATGCTGGTGCAGTCAAAATACATTCTCTTGATTCTGATAGAGACAAGTGCTTTGCTGGTTGGGCTTTTGTTTGGATTTTTTTTGGAGCTGAGTCCTTATCGGTTCAATGGCGCTTCGAGATGGGTTACAACCAGCTTTGACTGGTCCGGGAACGTGATTTTGTTCGTTTTATTTGTGGGCGTAAGCAGTGTAACCCTCCCTGTCGTTTTTAAGCTGGGAGTGGAGAAGGCAAGGAATATTTATGTGATCGTAATGCTTGGCCTGGCGGTTTTAATATTCGGGGGATTGAAACTATGCCAGATGGCAGGGATTAGTCTGGAGGCTCTAAAACGTCTGGAGGAGGTTCCGCCGGTGGAGTTCGTAACGGTTCTTTTGGCTCTCTGCGCAGCAGTTGTTGTGATCTCCTACCGAATTTCCCTGCGGATGATCAGAAATAAAGAGCTGTAAAAATATTTCCCATTGGCAGAATCGCAAAAAGTTGTTATAGTAGTAGAAGAGCTATAAAAGCCGAAACTATAACATTTTGATAAAATTAAATGAGGATTTGACAATGGGAAATAAATATGTTGTGAAGAAAATAGAGAAAATAAATTCGATATCTGTGGAGGTTCCGGGATCAAAAAGCATCACAAACCGGGCGCTGCTTTTGGCAGCGCTCTCCGGTTTTCGGTGCCGGCTGAAAGGCGTTTTATTCAGCGACGATTCCAGGGCCTTTCTTGAATGCCTGGAGAAATTAGGATTTGAGGTGGAGGCGGATGAGAACTATAAGATCGTGACGATACAGGGAATGAGAGGTGACATCCCCAACAGGAAAGCGGCCATAAATGTGAGGAGTGCAGGGACAGCTGCCAGGTTCCTTACGGTGATGCTGGCTCTTGCAGGCGGGGAGTATGAGCTCACGGCTTCCCCTCAGATGTGCAGACGTCCCATGAAGCCGCTTTTAGATTTGCTGAAAGAGGCCGGCGTTGTCTTTGTTTTCAGGGGAGAGGAGGGGCATTTCCCTTTCTTTATGAAGTCGGATTCCTTTTCCCTTAAAGAAGTCCTCATTGACACGAAGATCAGCAGTCAGTTTGCCAGCGCCCTTTTGATGTCCGGCGTTGTGCCAAAAGAAGGGCTGAAGGTGAAGCTGTCAGGACAGAGAGCGCAGGGCGCCTATATCAGGATGACCCTTGCCATGATGAGACAGTTTGGGATTGATGTAAAGCCCGAGGAGGGGGGATGGAGCATTCCTCACAAAGAAGATTTTGGAATTGGGGAGTATCAGGTGGAACCGGATGTTTCCGGAGCCTGTTATTTTTATGCAATGGCGCCATTATTAAGAACGGAGGTAATAGTCAAAAATGTACATGATGATTCTTTGCAGGGTGATATTCGATTTTTAGAAGCCCTGCGGCAGATGGGATGTAAGTATGAGGACAGAAAAGAGGGAATATGGATTTCGGGAAAGGAGCTTGAGGGCTATCCCGGCCTGACCCTTTCCATGAAGGATTTTTCGGATCAGACCATGACAATGGCGGCGCTTGCGCCTTTTGCCAAGAGCCCTACCCTGATCAGGGAGATTGGGCATATACGGTTTCAGGAATCCGACAGGATAGCCGCTATATTGACGGAGCTGAAACGGATGGGGGTTGTCTGTGAGGAGGTACCTCAGGACGATGGAATCCGGATTTATCCCGGCGGGATAGAGGAGGCGGAGGTGGAAACCTATGAGGATCACAGAATGGCTATGGCGTTTACGCTGATTGGCCTGAGAACCGGAAAAGTGACCATCTTAAATCCCGGATGTTGCCAAAAAACATTTGAAAATTTTTTTGAACTGATCGAGAGATTGTATGGTTTGGCAGGCGGTTTAGGTGGAAGATAGCCTGACAGTGGCCTGTCATGGAAAGGAATGACGAAATATATGGAAAATAACAATAAAATGAGAGAAGATAATAGTAGAGAAGACTGGGAGAAGGTTTTGCTCGTGGGAGTGGATGACGGAACCGACAAGGAGAATTTTGAGTATTCCATGGAAGAATTAGGAAGCCTGGCTGAGGCCTGTTTTATGGAACCTGTGGGAGTGATCACACAGAAAATGGAAACCGTCAATAAAGGTCTCTATATCGGAACCGGAAAGGTTCGGGAGGTGAAAGAGGCGGCGGAGAATCTTGAGGCGGATGTGATCGTGTTTGACAATTCCCTGAGCCCTTCCCAGCTCCGAAACCTGCAGGAGGAGCTTAATAAGCCGATTTTGGACAGAACCTCACTGATTCTGGATATTTTTGAACGGCGGGCCAGAACCAGGGAGGCCAAGCTTCAGGTGGAGTGCGCCAAGCTGAAATATCTTTTGCCCAGGCTGGTGGGAATGCATAAGGCCCTGACCAGGCAGGGAGGAACCAGCGGCAGCATGAGCAGCCGGGGAGCCGGGGAAAAAAAGCTGGAGCTGGACAGGCGAAGGATCGAGCAGAGAATTTCCGAGCTCTCCCGGGAGCTGAAGGAGCTTTCCGCCGAAAGGCAGTTGCAGCGCAAAAAACGCCAGGAGGACGGGATTCCTCTGGTGGCAATGACGGGATATACCAATGCGGGCAAGTCAACCATCATGAATGCCATGATAGACATTTACATGAAAAATGAGGAAAAAAAGGTGCTGGAAAAGGACATGCTGTTCGCCACCTTGGATACCACGGTGAGAAGGATCAATACAGGCAACAACCGGGATTTTTTGCTCTCAGATACCGTGGGCTTTATTCACAAGCTGCCCCATGGCCTGGTGCAGGCTTTCCAGTCCACACTATCTGAAGTGTTAAATGCAGATTTACTTCTACATGTAGTGGATTATTCCGATCCCAACTTCAGGGAGCAGATGGATACCACCAGGGAAACCCTGAATGAGCTGGGAGCGGGAGAAATCCCTGTGGTGACTGTTTTTAACAAGGCAGATAAGTGTGCGGAAGAAATCACCTACCCGCAGCTCGTGGGGGAGGATAAGATCTATATTTCTGCAAAGGAGGAAAACTCTCTCAGGGCTTTGACTGAGAAGGTGATAAGCCTGGTTTATGCAGACTATCAGACTGTGGATTTTTTGTTTCCTTATGAAAAAGGCAGTATTTTATCCTATTTTATGGAACATGCCCACGTGCTGGAAAAAAAATACGAAGAAAAGGGAACCTGGATCCGTGTAAAATGCCACAAAGCAGATAAAGAGAAGTATTCGGAATACATAATGTGAGAGAAAGGAAAGACAATAGATGGAGAAGGAACGTTTGAATAAATACCTTGCCTCCTGCGGTCTGTGCTCCCGAAGGGAGGCAGACCGTTTGATCAGTGAGGGAAGAGTGATGGTCAACGGTGAAAAAGCAGAGACAGGAATGCAGGTAGATGACAGGGACAGGATCACCGTCAACGGGAAACCTGTCCGGGGAAAGGATGAGAAGGTGGTCTTGGCTTATTATAAGCCGGTAGGAGTAACATGTACGGAAAAAGACAGATTTGCGGACAGGAAGATCACGGATATGGTGAAGTTTCCTGTCCGTGTGACCTATGCGGGAAGGCTGGATAAGGATTCGGAAGGACTGATGCTGCTGACAAACGATGGAGAACTGATCCAGGCTCTGATGAAGGGGAGCGCCGGCCATGAGAAAGAATATCTTGTGAGAGTGAACCGGGAGGTCACCGAGGATTTTTTACAAAAAATGGGTGCGGGAGTGTATCTTTCGGAGCTCGACATCACCACAAAGCCCTGCCGGGTAGAAAAAAATGGGAAATATCAGTTCAAAATTGTATTAACTCAGGGAGTCAACAGACAGATAAAGCGTATGACGAGAGAGCTGGGGGTTCACGTCATTTCCATTAAGAGAACAAGAATCATGAATATAAGCCTGAAAGGCTTGAAAAATGGGGAATATCGGAAGTTGTCAAAAGAGGAAATACAAGTGTTATATAATTCGTGCTTCGGGAAAACGTAGAAGAACGTGTTATATTTAAAAACAATTTGCATAGAAAATTTGAAGCCGTGCAGGATAACTTGCAGAATGGAGGCCTGGAAAGTGGACGATTATAGAAAAAGGTGTGAGGAATTAGTAAAAAAACTGAATGAGTCATCAGAAATTTACTATAATGGGGGAGAGGAGATTATTTCCAACTATGAGTGGGACGCCATGTTCGACGAGCTTTTGGAGTTAGAAGCCAGAACCGGCTATATCCTTCCGGATAGCCCTACCCAAAATACCGGCTATGAAGAAAATAATGGGGAAAAAGAGCCCCACGAGTTTCCGGCCCTGTCTTTGGCGAAAACCAAGCAGGTGAGCGAGCTGATTAAGTGGGCGGAGGACAGGAAGGTCTGGCTCTCATGGAAGCTGGACGGTCTTACCCTGGTTCTCACCTATGACAAGGGGCGGCTTGGCAAGATCCTCACCAGAGGAAACGGGACGGTGGGTACAAACATTACTTATTTGAAGAATTCCATAAAAGGTTTCCCGCTGAAAATAAAGTACCAGGGCCATATGGTGGTTCGGGGGGAGGCTGTAATCTCCTATACGGATTTTGAACAGATCAACGCCATGGTGGAGGATGACGACGAGAAGTATGCCAACCCCCGTAACCTGGCATCCGGCACCTTAAGTCTGGACGACCCGGGAAAGGTGAAGGAGAGGCGGGTCTGCTTCCATGCCTTTACGTTGGTATATCTGGATAAACCTATGGTGCAATGGGGCGAGAGGATGGATTTCCTTGAAAGAGAAGGGTTTACGGTGGTGGACAGGGAGATGGCGGACTCGGACAGTCTTGCTGATGCGATAGAGAGGTGGAGCAAAAAGGTGGAAAACAAAGAGATGGATCTGCCGGTGGACGGCCTGGTGATCTGCTATGACGATACGGAGTATGCCGCTTCCGGCAGCGTCACCGGCCATCATGCTACCAAGGCAGGTTATGCCTTCAAATGGCAGGATGTTTCCGCCCTCTCAAAGCTTTTGTATGTGGAATGGTCCTGCGCGGCCTCCACGATCTCCCCGGTAGCGGTATTTGAGCCGGTCCAGTTGGAGGGAACCACGGTTTCCCGGGCTTCTCTGTGTAATCTCAGCGAGATGGAGCGGCTTGGTATCGGGAAGGAATGTACCCTGGAGGTCATCAAGGCAAACAAGATCATTCCCAAATGTATTTCCGTCAAAATGGCCTCGGGGGAGATTGAGATTCCTTCCAGGTGTCCGGTATGTGGTGCGGAGACAGAAATCCATACCAGCGAAAAGAGCAGAACCAAAACCCTGCACTGTACGAATCCGGAGTGCAGCGCAAAGCACGTGAAGAAGTTTACCCGCTTTGTCAGTAAGTCAGGGATGGATATCGACGGTTTGTCCATCCAAACCATGCTTCGCTTTATGAATGAGGGATTTATCAGCGATTTTGCAGATATTTTCCGGCTGTCCCGGTATGCGGAGAGGATTCGGGTTATGGAGGGCTTTGGGGATAAGTCCTGTGAAAATATGATGCGTGCCATTGAAAAGAGCAGACAGGTACATCCTGTGAATTTTATTTATGCGCTCTGCATTCCCATGATCGGCATTGACGCCGGAAAAAAGATCATTGCCGAGTGCGGCTTCGATGGATTTTTGGAACGGCTGGAGGAAACGAAAGGGTTTGAGGACATTGACGGCATTGGGCCGGAAAAGTCAGGCTCCGTTGTTCTTTGGTACGAAAATGAGAAGAACAGGTCCTCCTTGAAAGAATTGCTAAAGGAGGTTACAATAGAAAAGGTGGATTTGGCGCCTGATAAAGAAGGAAAATGCACAGGGCTTACCTTCGTGATCACGGGCGACGTCCATTCTTATAAAAACCGGGATGAATTTAAGGCTTATGTGGAGGCTGCTGGCGGTAAGGTGACAGGAAGCGTTACCTCCAAAACCAGTTATCTTGTAAACAATGACAAGGATTCTGCCTCGTCCAAAAACCGAAAGGCAAAGGAATTGGGAATTCCCATTATCACGGAGGATGAGTTTGTCAGCCGTTTTGGAGCCTAAAAAGCGGTTGCATAAAAATTAAATCCTGATTAATACACTAAACTATGGAAATGGAGTAAGAAAAATGCCGATTAAAGTACAGAGAGAGCTTCCCGCAAAGGAAATATTGGAGAATGAAAATATTTTTGTGATGGACGAATACCGGGCCATGCATCAGGATATCCGTCCCTTGCAGATTTGTATCCTGAATCTGATGCCGGTCAAGCAGGACACGGAGTTGCAGCTTGCCCGTGTGCTGTCCAACACCCCTCTTCAGATTGATGTTTCCTTTATGAAGATGAACAGCCATCATTCCTTAAACACGCCGATTCAGCATTTAAACAGATTTTACAATACCTTTGATGAGCTCAGGGAGAGAAGATTTGACGGTCTGATCATTACCGGAGCGCCGGTGGAGCAGATTCCCTTTGAAGAGGTAGACTATTGGGATGAGCTGTGCGAGATCATGGAATGGACAAAAAAAAATGTCACATCCACACTCCATATTTGCTGGGGGGCACAGGCAGGGCTCTATTATCATTTTGGGATAGAGAAGATTCTTCTGCCCGAGAAGCTTTTCGGCGTTTACCGGCATAAAGTTATGAACAGGAAGATTCCTCTGGTAAGGGGATTTGACGATTATTTCATGATTCCCCACAGCAGGCACACCGCAGTAAGCTCCGAGGCCATTTACAATTGCAAGGAGCTCACGGTACTTGCCGATTCCCAGGAGGCGGGGGTGTTTCTGTGTATGACGGAAGGGGGCAGGCAGATTTTCGTCACAGGCCATCCCGAATATGACAGATATACCCTTCACAACGAATACCTGCGGGATAAAAACAAAGGACTTCCTATCCATATTCCTAAAAATTATTATCCTGATGATGATGATACAAAGAAGCCGGATCTGCAGTGGCGTTCCCACAGCAATAATTTGTATTCTAATTGGCTGAATTATTACGTGTATCAGGTGACACCTTATGAAAATTAAATGATAATTTAACATAGCATACATGCAGTGCCATGAGAGGAGTTAATATATGGCTGGTATGGAAAAAAAGATGCTTCCTGTTGGAATTGAAAGCTTTGAGGAAATCATTTCAGGCGGCTACTATTATGTGGATAAGACCGCCATGATAAGCGAGCTGTTGCGCAGGAGAGGAAAAGTGAATTTATTCACCCGCCCGCGCAGGTTTGGAAAATCTCTTAATGTGGATATGCTGAAATGTTTTTTCCAGATTGGCGGTGACAGGAAGGTTTTTGACGGGCTGGGTATAACCGGGGAGAGGGAATTATGCGAGAGATTTATGGGGAAATTTCCGGTCATATCAATCAGCCTTAAAAACGTAAGCGGAAACGATTACGAGACGGCACGCCAACTCATGTGTTCTACAATTGGCAATGAGGCGCTTAAATTTTATGATCTATTGGAGAGCGGCAGACTAGGCAGTGAGGAGAAGGAGCTATACAGGCAAATGATTAGGGTGGATGCAGCAGGGCAGGGGGTATTTACCATGTCGGACGCTGTGCTGATGGGAAGCCTGAAAATGCTATCTATGCTGCTGGAGAGGCATTATGGGAAAAAGGCAGTTATTTTAATTGACGAATATGATGTGCCGCTGGCAAAAGCAAATGAGCAGGGATATTATGACCCGATGATCACATTGCTTCGCAATGTGCTTGAGCAGGCGCTTAAAACCAATGACAGCCTATACTTTGCGGTTTTGACAGGATGTTTAAGGGTATCAAAGGAAAGTATATTCACAGGGCTTAATAACCTGAATGTTTTTTCTGTCACAGACCCGGAATTTACTTCCTGTTTTGGCTTTACAGATAACGAAGTTAAAAAAATGCTGGCGTATTATGGGCTTGATGACAAATATGGGGTGATAAAGGAATGGTATGATGGCTACTGTTTCGGGGATGATCATGTGTATTGCCCTTGGGATGTGGTCAGTTATGTGAATAAGCTTTTGGTAAAGAGGACGTTGCCTCCGCAGGATTACTGGACGAACACCAGCAGCAATGACGTGATAAAAAAACTTCTTTATAAAGCGTCATCCGGCACAAGGGATGATGTGGAACGATTGATTGCCGGGGAGTCTGTCATGAAACCGGTGAAGGAGGAGTTGACTTATAAGGAATTGTACGATAGCGTTGAAAATGTGTGGAGCATTCTTTTTACTACCGGATACCTGACACAGACCGGGGAGCCGGTAGGGGAACTGTACAGGTTAGCCATTCCCAATAGAGAGATCCACAATATTTTCATGGCGCAGATCAGAATCTGGATGCAGGGGAAAGCCAGGGAAAATAGGGCCAGGCTGGATGTATTTTGCGAAGCTTTTAAAAATGCTGATGGAGAGACGGCGCAGACGATTTTTACTCAATATTTGAATGAAACGATCAGCGTCAGGGACACTGCCGTAAGAAACGAACTGAAAGAAAATTTTTATCATGGATTTTTACTTGGGCTTTTGCGGTTTAATGAAGAATGGAAGGTGATTTCCAACAGAGAAAGCGGGATGGGGTTTGCGGATATCGTGGTCGAAATCTTTTCCGAAAAGACGGCCTTAGTGATAGAGGTGAAGTATGCTGATAACGGGAATCTGGATGCTGGCTGTAAAAAAGCCATGAAGCAGATAGAGGAAGAAGGCTATGACAGGCAGCCGCACCTGAATGGAATGCGTAAAATAATTAAATGCGGCATTGCCTGTCATGTTAAGGATTGTAAGGTAGTATTTCAGGTGAAAGAAGGTTGAAACACTACGGCATTTTCCGGCTTCTAATTCGCCAGTTCCTCCCACTGCTCATACCAGCCAAGTAGCTCGGCGTTTAGCTCCTGCTGCTTGGCGGCCAGTTCCTGCAGCTTCACCGCATCGGTGGCGATTTCCGGCAATGCCATGGTCTCCTCTATTTCTGACAACTGGTTCTCCAGCTTTTCAATAGCTTCTTCACACCTTTTGACAGCGTTTTCCTTTTTTCTGATCAGTGCCTGCTGTTCCTTTTTGGCTTTCCAGTCCAGCTTGCCCTCTGAGGCGGCGTCCTGCCTGGAGACAGAGGAGCCATCAGGAGCCGAAGCAGTCTGAGCCAGTTCCTGCTTTTTTTCTACATAATAATCATAATTACCCAGATAGCCGGTGAGCCCTTTGTCGCACAGCTCCAGAATCCGGTCGGCGGTACGGTTGATGAAGTAACGGTCGTGGGAGACATAGAGCACCGTCCCCTCGTAGGCATTTAAGGCATCCTCCAGAATTTCCTTGGAGGTAATGTCCAGATGGTTGGTGGGCTCATCCAGGATCAAAAAATTGGATTCCGAGAGCATGAGCTTGGCAAGGGAGACCCGTCCCCGCTCGCCGCCGCTTAAATCCCCGATCCGTTTGAAAACATCATCCCCGGTGAAGAGGAAGGCGGCCAGAGTATTTCGGATTTCCGTATTGTTTAAATAGGGATAGGCATCCGAAATCTCATCGAAAAGGCTCTTTTCCATGTGAAGGACATGATGCTCCTGGTCGTAGTAGCCGATATGGACATTGACGCCCAGGGTGATTTTGCCACAGTCTGCCTCCATAAGGCCATTGATGATCTTTAAAATGGTGGTTTTGCCTGTGCCGTTGTCGCCGATAATGGCGACATGCTCCCCCCGCTTAATATCCATGGACAGATCGGAAAAAAGGGGGTGGGACGCGAAGGTCTTGGAAAGCCCCTCGATGTGCAGCACATCATTGCCGCTGGTGCATCTGGGAGTCAGCGTCATGTGAATATCTGTGAAAGCCTCGCTGGGCTTTTCAAGCAGATCCATTTTACTGAGCTGTTTTTCCCGGCTCTGGGCTCTTTTGAAGAATTTTTCCCTGTTGTAGGAGCGGAGACGTTCAATGACAGCCTCTTGATGCTTGATTTCCTGTTGCTGCTTTAAGTAAGCGTTCATGGCGATGGCGCGCATCTGCTCTTTTTTGACGGCATAGTCAGAGTAATTTCCGGTAAAGACAGTGGCCCTGGTCTGATCCAGCTCCACGATCTTGCTGGTAATCTTGTCAAGGAAGTAGCGGTCATGGGAAACGATCAGTACGGCTCCCTTATAATTTAAAAGATAGGTCTCCAGCCAGGCAATGGAATTTAAATCCAAGTGGTTGGTGGGCTCATCCAAAATAATTAAATCAGGTTTTAATAGTAGAAGGCGTCCGAGAGCCGCCCGGGTTTTCTGCCCTCCTGAGAGAATGGAGATTTGTTTGGAGAAATCCTCCTGTGCAAAGCCAAGGCCTTTGAGGACGCCCACAATTTCACTTTTGTAGGAATAGCCGCCGGAAATCTCAAATGTGTGGGTGAGGCGCGCATAAGACTCCATCAGGCTCTCCAGCCCGGCTTCCGCTTCCTGCTTCATGGAGAGCTCTATCTGCCGGATTTTTTCTTCCATGAGAATTAAATCCTCTTTTGCGGATAAAAGTTCTTCATAGAGAGTTTTGGTGCTGTCCACATCCTGATTCTGAGCAAGGTAGCCGAAGGTTTTTCCTTTGGAGAGGGAGACCACGCCGCTATCCGGGGCAAGTTCTCCGATCAGAATGCGCAGTAACGTAGTCTTGCCGGCCCCGTTGATGCCCACGATGGCCGCTTTTTCATAATCCTCCAGGTGAAAGGAGACGTTGCATAAGATTGATTCTTCATTAAAGGCTTTTGATATATTCTGACATGATAAAATCATAGGTAAACCATCCTTAAATTATTTTTTCCCCAAAAGTAGCCAATAGCAGGTTACGGAACTGTAACCAATAACAGTTTAACGTCCACAAAAGGGAATGTCAATGAATTGACATTATTTTAACAGTGTTATATATTTGATGTATAAAGATTTTTATGGGAGGCAAGACCAGTGGATAACAGAGAAATTTCACAGGCCGTGATCGGACGCCTGCCAAGGTATTTCAGATATCTGGGAGAACTTAAGGACGAAGGGATTGAGAGGATATCTTCTCAGGAGCTGAGCGATATCATGAAGGTGACAGCCTCACAGATACGTCAGGACTTCAACAATTTCGGCGGATTTGGCCAGCAGGGCTACGGATATAAGGTGGAATATCTATACGAAGAGATTGGTAAAATTTTAGGACTTAACCGGTCTCACAATCTCATTATCATAGGGGCAGGAAACTTGGGTCAGGCATTGGCGAATTACATGAATTTTGAGAGAAGGGGATTCCTTTTTAAAGGCATTTTTGACAAAAATCCGGCACTTTACGGAAGGAAGATCAGGAGCATGGAGATCCGACCAATGGAGGAGATGGAGGACTTTGTAAGAAAAAACGGGATAGATATAGCGGTGCTTACCATTCCGAAGACGGAAGCGGTGGCGGTGGCGGAGCGGCTGGTAGAGGCCGGGATCCGTGGAATATGGAATTTTGCACATGTGGATCTGAATGTTCCAAGGGATGTTCAGGTTGAGAATGTACATTTATCAGACAGCCTGATGAAGCTCACCTACAATATCAGCAGCTTTGAGAATGGAATATAAGGCTTTTTTACAGGGCAGAAAAGGGGGAAATATGTCAAGGTCAGAGGAAGTATACCGCCCTGCATTGGCGGGAAGGAAAATACCGATACTTACGTTAGATGCCAAATGGCACCAGTTATTTAATCAGGCCCATCCTGATAAGCGAATCAGACGGCTGGAAGAAAAGTTAAATGAGCTTTTAAAAAGGCAGGGAAAGGCCAATACGGAGATCAAAGACATCAAAAGGCTCAAAAAGAGGCTGATGAAAGAAATACTGGATAATGCCTGGGATTCCTCCGGAGGAAACGACGGGCGGGCCGAGAAAAAGGCCGATGAAAATAAACGTCTGATCAACGAATGCAACGAAAAAATCAGGGAATATGAGGATGAGCTGTTTGAACTGCCCAGGGAGATCGACAGGGTAAATTCGGATTTGATGCTTGCCACCATGGATATCTGTTATAACAGATTGAAAGAAAATGAAAAGGAAATAGAAGAGATCGCCGACTGGGTTGCACGGATCCGGGCAGAGCTGAAAGAGAAGCTGGTGCGTAAGCAGGAGATGGAGCAGATCAATCAGGAGCTCTATTCATATATGCATGACATATTCGGCGCAAACGTGATTGATATTTTTGATATGAAATACAGCAAAGACAACACAAAGGGAGAGGAGGGCAGGTAACTGCCCCCTGGGTTCTAAGGAATCTGCCGTGCTTGGCATGATATCCTTAGAATGGGGAATGCGCCATGGCCGAGGAGGGATATGGCGCATTTCCTGCGTGTGGGAAAGGTGGGTGGAAAATGAAATTTGCTTTGAGAGCTGAGGAGATGAAGGCATGTGATCAGGAGACCATAGAGAGAATCGGCATTCCCTCTATGGTACTTATGGAACGGGCCGCCCTCTCGGTGGTGCAGGTGCTTGACGAGCTGAACCTGAAGCCAAAGAGGGGACTTGTAGTTGCAGGGACAGGGAACAACGGAGGGGACGGGCTTGCCCTTGGGCGGCTTATGGCCGAAAGAGGGATTCAGGTGACCTTTTATATGGAAGGAAGTCCGGAAAGGATGACACAGGAAACAACAACCCAGAGAAAAATTCTGGAAAATTCAGGGTTTTCCATCCAGAGCAAATTGGAGGATGGGGAATATGATATGGTAATAGATGCTTTGTTTGGGATCGGCCTTTCCAGAGAGATCAGAGGAAGCTGTAGGGAGGCGGTAGAGCGGATCAATCTGCTAGGGAGCCGGGGTGCCCTGGTGTGCAGCCTGGATATTCCCTCCGGTATCTGTGCCGATGACGGAAGGGTTCTGGGATGCGGAGTCTGTGCGGATATCACGGTGGCCTTTGCTTATGCAAAGAGAGGGCATCTTCTTTATCCCGGCAGAGAGTATACGGGAAGGCTTTTTGTCAAAGACATAGGGATTACGGAGAAGTCTTTTGGAGACAGGAAGCCCGGGGCATTTTATTATGAAAGAAAAGATCTCTATGGGCTGCTGCCAGAGAGGAAAAAGGCAGGTAATAAGGGAACCTTTGGAAAGGTGCTTCTCGTTGCAGGAAGCCGGGATATGTGCGGCGCCTGTATTTTGTGCGGAAGGGGGATTCTCAGAGCAGGGGCGGGGATGCTGAAAATCGTAACGCCGGACTGCAATCGGGAAATCATCCAGCAGGCCTTGCCGGAAGCCATGCTTTATACTTTTGACCAGATGCCTGGGGAAGAAAAGCTCTGGGAATCCATGGATTGGGCGGACGTGATTGTGGTAGGCCCTGGCCTGGGAATGGGAGAAGCTTCCCGCCTGTTGATGAAACGGATATTGGAGTATAAAGAGCAGGCATCGGGAAGCCTGCCGCTGGTGATCGACGCTGATGGCCTGAACCAGATCGCGTCTGATGGTGGGCTTTGGCAGATGGGGCAGAGGGCTATAGCAAAAGGAAATGCGGTTCTGACCCCTCACCCAGGAGAACTGATGCGGCTGCTGAAAGAGGATCTGAAGGAATTTCAGGGGCATCAGGAAAAATGGGCTAAAAAGCTGGCAGAACTGTTTTCCTGTACGGTGGCCGCCAAGGATGCATCCACCCTTGTGGTTCGGAAGGGGCAGAAGGAAATTTATATGAATGTCTCGGGAAACGACGGTATGGCTACTGCGGGAAGCGGAGACGTGCTGGCTGGCGTGATCGGAGGGCTTCTGGCCCAGGGAGTGGAAAACTTTGAGGCGGCATGTCTTGGTGTTTATCTCCACGGACTGGCGGGAGAGGAAGCCGCCAGAAGAAAAGGGCGGTATGGGATGCTGGCCGGTGATATTGCGGAGGCTGTTGCTGAAATAACCAAAATAGAGGGAAAATAAGTTGACCGGGCCGCATTGACCGGGTTGGTCTGATAGACCGAGTTGGTCAATGCGGTAAAAACCCCGGTTTCGTGGAGAAAGGAGTAAGGAATAGAAAATGAGAGAGGAAAATTTGACGCCGGCCTGCCAAAGGCTTTATGCCCGTATTGATCTGGATGCAATAAAAAGTAATGTAAAGCAATTAAAGTCCCATCTTTCGCCGAAGTGTCAATTCATTGCGGTGGTGAAAGCAGATGGGTATGGGCATGGGGCGGTTCCCATCGCCAGGGAATTGGAGGAAACAGAAGGGCTTTGGGGTTTTGCCACCGCTACGGCAGAGGAGGCGTTCGCGCTGAGAAGGGCTGGGATTACAGCCCCTATACTGGTTTTAGGCTATGCTTTTCCTGAAAGCTATGAACAGATGATTGCAGAGCAAATCAGATTTACGGTGTTTCGGGAAGATACGCTGACGGAGATCTCCCGAGCCTGTAAGATATTGGAAAAAAAGGGCATCCATGAAAAGGCGAGGGTACATATTAAAGTAGATACGGGGATGAACCGCATCGGCATCAAACCAAAGGAGGAGGAGACGGCCTTTGTGGAGCGTGCCTTTCTCACAGAGGGGGTTGCTGTGGAGGGAATATTTACCCACTTTGCCAGGGCGGATGAGGTGGATAAAACCTCTGCTCAAGGGCAGCTTAAGCTTTTTTGCCGGTTCGTGGAGCTGCTGGAGAAGAAGGGCTATCGGATTCCCATGAGGCACTGTGCCAACAGTGCAGGTATCATGGAGATGCCAGAGGCTGGTATGGATGGAGTAAGGGCAGGGATTGCCCTGTATGGACTGTGGCCTTCCCAGGAGATGCGCAGGGATCAAATTTCTCTGACCCCGGCCTTGTCACTCTACGGAAGAATTGTGTATGTGAAGGAAATTGAGGCCGGGGAGGCGGTGAGCTACGGAGGCCATTTTGTGGCGGAGAGGAAAATGCGGATCGCTACCATTCCGGCAGGCTATGCGGACGGCTACTGCCGGGGATTGTCCGGAAAAGCTCATGTCCTGATCTGCGGCAGGAGGGCCCCTGTCCTTGGGAGAATTTGCATGGATCAGTTTATGGTGGATGTGACGGATATCCCCGGGGCCGTAGAGGGAACCCTGGTTACCCTGATCGGAAGGGAGGGGGAGGAGGAAATCACTATGGAAGAGCTGGGCGAAATGTCCGGGAGGTTTTCTTATGAGTTCGCCTGCTGCCTTGGAAAGCGGGTACCCAGAGTATATATCAAAAAGGGCAGGGTGGTTGAAATCCGGGAGGAAGAGAATTTTTAGCCTGCCTGAATACCTTCTGACAATACGGTTATACTACTTACTGATGAAAATATCCTATTGGCAGAGAGAGGTGTGGTAATATTGAGAAGAGGAGATATTTATTATGCGGATTTACGCCCGGTAGTGGGCTCTGAGCAGGGCGGGATACGCCCGGTGCTGATTATACAAAATGATGTGGGAAACAGGCACAGCCCCACGGTGATCTGTGCGGCCATCACATCCAAAATGAATAAGGCAAAGCTGCCCACCCATATAGAATTAAGTGCGGGAAGATATGATATGGTGAAGGATTCCGTGGTTTTGTTGGAGCAGCTTCGCACCATAGACAAAAAGCGCCTGAAGGATAAGGTATGTCATCTGGACGAGGATATTATGAGAATGGTAAATCGGGGACTTATGATCAGCCTGGAACTGGATACATAGCACAGACCTTGACGGCAGGGACAGGAAATGATATAGTTTATTATGAAATTTTATGCAAAAAGGGAGATGAAATAATGGACGATGGCGGACCTACGGCCAGTTTTATAGTTTTTTTCATGTTGCTGTTCATTGATATGTTGTTCTACGGATTTGGAGAGGCGGTAAAGGAACTCAATTCCAAGGAGCTCTCAGAACAGTATGCACAGACCAAAAATAAAAAGACCAAACGGCTTTATGAGATTGCCGTAAGCCCCGGACAGTATATCAATACGGTCCAACTGGTGGTCACACTGATCAATCTGGTGATGGGAGGTTTTTTCCTGAGAGTATTCGGCCGCATTGCAGGTAACCTTCTCGAGAAGGGAGCCGGAGAGTGGTTTGAGGGCAGGGTGATTTCGCCGGGGATGATTTCAGTGATCGCTCTGATTCTGGCAGGAGCGGTACTTCTTTACATATTATTGACCTTTGGCGTGCTGATTCCCAAAAGGTTGGGGAGCCGGTATGCGTCCAAGTGGGCATATGCCTGTATCAATCCCATCTATCACATTACCAGGATCTTTAGTCCTGTGACGGGGCTGGTGTCTTACACGGCGAAAGGGGTTTTGCGGCTCCTGGGGATTCATGTGGATGTCAGTACGGAAGATGTGACGGAGGAAGAAATCCTGTCCATGGTCAATGAGGGACATGAGCAGGGAGTGCTTATGGCGTCAGAGGCGGAGATGATTACCAAGATCTTTGCCCTGGGTGATAAAGAAGCCCAGGATATTATGACGCACAGAACAAATATTCTGGCTATCGACCGGGATATGCCTCTTGGAGAAGCCATCGACTATATGTTGGCGGAGAGCAAGAGCCGTTTCCCGGTGATTGAGGAAAATATTGATAATATCACCGGAATCCTCCATTTCAGAGATGCCATGCGTATTTACAGGGAGCATGAGGGCTCAGGACAGAATCCGTCAAGGCCGGTGGGGGAGATTGAGGGGCTTTTGCGGGATGCGATGTTTGTTCCGGAGACAAAGAACATAGATGCCTTATTTGAAACCATGCAGCATACTAAGACCCAGATGGTAATCGTGGTAGACGAGTATGGCCAGACCAAAGGGCTGATCGCCATGGAAGATATTCTGGAAGAAATCGTGGGAAATATCATGGATGAGTATGATGAGGATGAGGCGCACATCAGAGACACCGGAAATCCGGGCGAGTATATGATAGAGGGAATCACGCCTTTGGAGGAACTGGAAGAGAGGTTTGATATCTCCTTTAAGGAAGAGGAATTTGAAACCTTAAACGGATTTATGATCTCCAAAATGGACAAGATTCCCGAGGAGAATGAAGAGTTTTCCATTGATGTGGACGGTTATGAGTTTAAGATCCTCCAGGTGGAGAGCAGGATGATCAAGAGCGTTCTCATGTCCAAACTTCCTGAAAAGCCCAAGAAAGAAGAGGATGAGGCGGAATCGGAAGAAAAAGAGACAAAAAATATACAGGAATAAATTAAGGAAGGATTAAGGAGAGAAAAATGTCAGGACATTCAAAATTTGCCAATATCAAACACAAAAAAGAAAAGAATGATGCCGCCAAGGGGAAGATTTTTACCATCCTCGGAAGAGAAATTGCGGTGGCAGTGAAGGAGGGCGGGGCGGATCCGGCGAATAATTCCAGGCTGGCCCAGGTCATCGCCAAGGCGAAATCCAACAATATGCCCAACGACACCATTGAGAGAGGAATCAAAAAGGCGGCCGGGGATATGGGAAGCGTCAATTACAAATACGTCACCTATGAAGGGTACGGCCCTAACGGCATTGCCATCATAGTGGATGCCCTTACGGATAACCAGAACCGGACTGCGGCAAATGTGAGAAACGCTTTTACCAAAGGAAACGGAAATGTAGGCACACCAGGCTGCGTTTCCTTTATGTTTGACAAAAAAGGACAGATCATCATTGACAAGGAGGAATTTGAGGGAGACTCTGATGAACTGATGATGCTGGCTTTAGATGCGGGGGCAGAAGATTTCTCCGAGGAAGAAGACAGCTATGAAGTGATCACCGATCCTGATGAGTTTGATAAGGTGGAGAAGGCGCTTTCGGAGAATGCAATTCCCATGGTTTCCGCAGAGGTGACAATGATTCCTCAGAACTATGTAGAGCTTACGGATGAAGCCGCAATAAAGAGCTTGCAGAAAATACTGGATCTTTTGGATGAGGATGATGATGTTCAGGCCGTTTACCACAATTGGGACGAATAAACAAGTACATAAGTGTAATAAGTACGAATATGTAAAAGTTTTTTTTACTGTGTTTTGGATTCTGGCAGTGGTGGTAAGCAGAGGCGTGTATTATTTGTTGGAGGGCGGAAAAATGGCCGACACCTACGGCTTTTTTTCACGGGCAATGATTCGGCTGAAGGAGGGGACGCCCCCGCTGGATTCCGGGGTTGCCTATGCTTATACCAAAAACCTTTCCACCCTTCTTCGCTTTGCGGGAAACCGGATTGAGGCCGTAGGCTTTTATCAGATGGTACTTCAGATTTTGTGGCTGATTCTCTTATTTGCAGGAATCAGCCTGCTGTTTGGTTATGCGGCGGGCGTCGCAGCCGGGAGCATTCTGGCCTGTTCCCCCTGGCTCATGGGAACCATACTTACGGTGTGGCCGGGCAACTATTATATGCTGCATTTCTCCCTGGCCCTTGTGCTTTTAGGGTACTTTGGATACCGGGCGGGAAAAAAAGGCTGGGTAGCAAACGATTTTGGCAGGCTATGCCTGGCAGGGATAGGTTTTTATGTGGGAGTTCTCTGTACCTGGAATGTTCTGGGCGGATTATTGGCCCTTGCCATTTTTTTTATCCTGCTTAAGGGTACTCTCTTTTCTAAAAGGGAAAAGAGGGTTCAGGAAAAGGCAGAGGCAGGACAAAAAAGCGTGGGAAGGGGGACAATGGGGTGGGGTACCCAGACCATTGTTCTGACGGAAGGAATTCTGATCGGAATTTTTGCAACCCTGATGAAATATACAGGGGTGAGTGGGGAAGCCATCGCAGGACAGGTCAAGTGGTGGTTTCTACAGATAAAAAACCCCCTGGCCCAGTACAGTGAGATGCAGATTCCCTTTATTATCCGGCTTTTATGTGCCGCCTTTGCCGGCATTTTATGTCAGATTCTGTTTCACATTATTTGGGAGAGGCAGAAGGCCGGGATGGGATCAAAGAGTTTGGAAGACGGTGAGGAATCTCCTGTCATGACTGGTAATGGAAAGGGATGGGAGAGAGAGATGACATTGCAGGGAGAAGACGGAAAATATATTGTGACGGAGGATGGCAGAAGAATAAAGCTTTTGGACAACCCTCTGCCCGGCCCCAAAAAGCATGTCCACAAGGAAATGGATTTTGATCTGGATTTTGAAAGGGAAAAGGACGATTTTGATATTTTAATCGGTGAGGATGACGATTTCGACGTATAAAGCTTTTTTGCGATTTTCTCAAAGACAAGAATGTATAAAAACAGGATAGAAAGCCATACTAAAGAGGACTGTACAAGCAGTCCTCTTTTACAAACATCTAAATTCAGGCGGGAGAGAATATGGCAGATAAGAAAATCGAGGAAGAGAAGCATCGAAGCGAAAAAATCGAGGAAACCGGACAGGTAACCCTGGACAAGAACAATAAGTCCCGTACCATTCATCTGATCTCTGTGATCGGGGAGGTAGAGGGACATGATAATCTCAGCAATAATTCCAAAACCACCAAATACGAGCATATCCTTCCGGAGCTGGCGGCCATTGAGGATAGCAGCGATATTGACGGCGTCCTCATTCTTTTAAATACGATGGGAGGGGATGTGGAGGCAGGGCTTGCCATTGCGGAGATGATTGCCTCTTTAAGCAAACCCACAGTCTCACTGGTGCTGGGGGGAAGCCATTCCATAGGGGTGCCTATTGCGGTCAGTACGGATTACTCCTATATTGTTCCCACGGGAACCATGGTCATCCATCCGGTAAGGATGAATGGGATGGTGATCGGGGTGCCCCAGACCTTTGATTATTTCAGGCAAATACAGAACAGGATCACCGGATTTGTCTGCGGCCACTGTAAAATCAGCAAGGGAAGGTTTGAGGAGCTTATGATGGAAACCGGAGTGCTCACCAAGGACGTGGGAACCATACTGGTGGGAGAAGAAGCGGTTTCTGAGGGTATCATCAACGAAACCGGAGGGATCAAGGAAGCCATGGCAAAGCTTCATGGGCTTATTGATAAAAAGAAAAAACAGGCAAAACGAAATAAAGAATAAGTAAGATTTAAAATTTGTTTGTTGGTGACAAGGTTTAAGGAAGATGCTATACTATATAAGATTCTGTAGGAAAGGGTATAGACGTAAACATGGCACAGGCAAAGAAAAGCAGCGCGGGCAGGGGCGGCACTGCTGCCCGCAAAAAAAATACAGGGGGCAGAGCAGGTCAGCGAAAGAGCAGCAATGCAAATAAGAGCGAACCGATGGACGTGGCGATCAGGAATGAGATTTTCCTGATTCTTCTGTTTGCGCTGGCTATATTTCTGTTCTTATGCAATTTTGGCGTGGCAGGAATCGTAGGCAACACGATAAGCGATATCATGTTTGGCATTTTTGGCCTGACCGCGTACATAATGCCGCTGGCTTTTTTCCTTATGATTGCCTTTGGAATGGTAAACAGCGGAAATTCCATAGCGGTACGTAAACTGATGGCAGGGGTGGCGCTGTTTTTGATTATAGGGACTGTATGTGATTTTTTTGCAGGGATTCCGGAAACAGACCAGGGCTACCATGTGGAAACAATCTATGAGAGGTGTGGGCAGGCACATGCAGGCGGCGGAGTGATCGGCGGTTCGCTGGCTTATTTGTGCTATCTTTTTTTGGGAATCACAGGGACCGTGCTGCTTCTTCTGGTGGCCGCCGTCATATCCATCGTGGTTCTGACAGAAAAATCTATTGTCTCCGGCGTGAAATCAAGCGGCAGGAAGGTTTATGAGCGTTCCCTTGAGGATAAGGCTTACCGCAGGGAACGGGCAAGAGAGCGCAGAGAGGAGCAGGAGGAAGAGAAAAAACGCAGGGAGGAAGAGAGAAAGCTGCGGCAGGAAGAGCGGGAGAACGAAAAAATCCTGCGTATGGATAAGAAGTTTTCAGGGGTTATATTGGACACAGATTTGGGTGGCAAAGGGGAAGAGAGAAACCGGGAGAGGGATGATATCCACGAAATTAACCTGGATGATTTTGAAGATCAGGTGGAAGAGACCATGGCTTCAAAGAAGGAGTTTGATTTTGACAGGATTACCATAAACAGCGCTTATGTGGAAAGCACCGGGGCTAGGGAGGAAGAGCCTGAGGAGCTCGAAGAGCCCGATGAGATTGAAGAGATCACGGCCAGATTCCAGGCAGTGGAGGAGCCTGAGGAGGAGATCACCGTTAAAAAGGACGAAAAGATTTTCCCTCCTGTGGAAAAGGCTTCGCCTGTGGGAACCGAAGCACCCCCCAAACCCAAGGAGAACATCACCAAGGAGCGCATCCCCAAAAAGTATCTGTTCCCCCCCATCAGCAAGCTGGCCAAGGGCTCAGGCAAGGCGGGCGGGGATTCTGCCAGGGAGCTTAAGGAGACGGCCCGGAAATTGCAGCAGACCTTAGAGACCTTTGGGGTGCGTGTGACGATCACGGATATCAGCCAGGGGCCTTCGGTGACCCGGTTCGAGATGCAGCCGGATCAGGGCGTTAAGGTGAGCAAGATCGTAGGGCTCTCGGATGATATCAAACTGAATCTGGCGGCCACGGATATCCGCATTGAGGCGCCCATTCCAGGAAAGGCGGCAGTAGGTATTGAGGTGCCTAACAAAGAAAATATGACGGTGGCCCTGCGGGAGCTGATCGAGAGCAAGGAATTTAAGGATTTCCCTTCCAAGCTGGCGTTTGCGGTGGGAAAGGATATCGGAGGCAAGGTGGTGGTAGCAGATATTGCGAAAATGCCGCATATGCTGATTGCGGGAGCTACCGGTTCGGGAAAGTCGGTATGCATCAACACCCTGATCATGAGCATTCTGTATAAGGCTCATCCGGATGAGGTGAAGCTGATTATGGTGGATCCCAAAGTGGTTGAGCTCAGTGTGTATAACGGGATTCCCCATCTTCTCATTCCCGTGGTGACTGACCCTAAAAAGGCTTCTGCGGCCCTGCAGTGGGGCGTTGCGGAGATGACGGACCGTTATCAGAAATTTGCGGATTTTAATGTCAGGGATTTGAAGGGTTATAATAAGAAAGTAACCTCCATGAAAGAAAAGGGAGAGGATGCACCTGCCATACTGCCTCAGATCGTGATCATCGTGGACGAGCTGGCGGATCTTATGATGGTGGCCCCTGGAGAGGTGGAGGAGGCCATCTGCCGTCTGGCCCAGCTTGCCAGGGCGGCGGGAATTCATTTGATCATTGCCACCCAGCGTCCCTCCGTGGACGTCATTACCGGACTGATCAAGGCCAACATGCCCAGCCGGGTGGCTTTCAGTGTATCCAGCGGGACGGATTCCCGGACAATCCTGGACATGGTGGGAGCGGAAAAGCTTCTGGGCAAGGGAGATATGCTCTTTTATCCCCAGGGATACAGTAAGCCGGCCCGGGTACAGGGGGCCTTCGTATCGGACAAGGAAGTGTCGGATGTGGTGGAGTTCTTGAAAAACCAGGCGCTGGGGAATATTTATGACACGGATATCCAGGAAAAGATAACCACAATGGGAAGCACAGCCTCCGGCTCGGCGTCAGGAGACGCAGAGGAGCGGGATCCTTATTTTATCGAGGCGGCCAGATTTATCATCGAGAAGGACAAGGCTTCTATCGGAATGCTACAGAGGATGTTCAAGGTCGGGTTTAACCGGGCAGCCAGGATCATGGATCAGCTCTGTGTGGCGGGCGTGGTGGGGGAAGAGGAAGGAACCAAACCCCGCAAGATTTTAATGAGTCCGGAGCAGTTTGAACAGTACATAGAAGAGATGGGGTAAAAGCGGGCAATGCCCACAGGCAAGTTCGCAGTGAACCTTCAAAATTGCGCAGAAATGAGGGAGTTTATGAAAACAGACATTCAAATCGCTCAGGAAGCGAAGCTGGAACCAATTGTAAAGGTAGCCGAAAAGCTGGATATTCCGGCGCAGGAGCTAGAGCTCTATGGAAACTATAAGGCAAAAATCTCCGAGGAATATTTGAAGAAGATTTCCGATAATCCCCAGGGGAAGCTGATACTGGTCACAGCCATCAATCCCACCCCTGCGGGGGAAGGCAAGACCACTACCAGTGTGGGACTGGGGCAGGCTTTCGCAAAGCTTGGGAAAAAAGCGGTGATTGCCCTGCGGGAGCCCTCTTTAGGGCCCTGCTTTGGAATCAAGGGAGGAGCCGCAGGCGGGGGCTATGCCCAGGCGGTTCCCATGGAAGACTTAAATCTGCATTTTACCGGGGATTTTCATGCCATTACCTCCGCTAATAACCTGCTGGCCGCCCTTTTGGACAACCATATTCAGCAGGGAAACGAATTGCAGATCGACACAAGGCAGATTGTCTGGAAAAGATGCCTGGATATGAACGACAGAGTCCTGCGCAATACGGTTGTGGGATTGGGGGCTAAAGCGGACGGGGTGGTTCGGGAGGATCACTTTGTGATCACCGTTGCCTCGGAGATCATGGCGGTTTTGTGCCTGGCCCAGGATATGCAGGATTTGAAGGAAAGACTTGGGAGAATGGTGGTGGCTTACAACTACCAGGGAGAGCCGGTGAGGGCCCGGGATTTACAGGCAGTGGGAGCTATGGCCGCCCTGCTTAGGGACGCCATAAAGCCCAATCTGATTCAGACCCTGGAAAATACCCCTGTTCTGGTTCACGGCGGGCCCTTTGCCAATATTGCCCACGGCTGCAATTCCTTGAGGGCCACAAAGGCGGCTCTGAAAATGGCGGACTATGTGGTCACGGAGGCAGGCTTCGGCGCCGATCTGGGGGCCGAGAAGTTCCTTGATATCAAGTGCCGGATCGGGGGCCTTGCGCCGGATGCGGTAGTGCTGGTGGCCACCATTCGGGCTCTGAAATATAACGGAGGAATCCCCAAGACAGAGCTTGGAGCGGAAAATCTGGAGGCGCTGAAAAGAGGAATTGTGAATCTGGAGAAGCATATAGAAAATCTTCAGAAGTATGGGGTGCCTGTGGTGGTGACGCTCAACAGCTTTGTCTCCGACACGGAGGAGGAAACCGCCTTTGTCAGGCAGTTCTGCCAGGAGCGGGGCTGTGAGTTTGCCCTCTCCCAGGTATGGGAAAAGGGCGGCGAGGGCGGTATCGCCCTGGCGCAGAAGGTTTTGGAGACCCTGGAAAACAAAAAAAGCGATTTCCATGTGCTCTATGAGGATGGCCTGAGCCTGAAAGAGAAGATTGGTGCGGTTGCCGGGGAGATTTACGGGGCTGAGGGAGTCGTTTACTCGGCGCAGGCGGAAAAACAGTTGGCGCAGCTTCAAAAGCTGGGCTTTGGAAAGCTGCCTGTGTGTATGGCCAAGACCCAGTATTCTCTCTCGGACGATCCCGGGCTCTTAGGCAGGCCGGAACACTTCAGCATTCATGTGCGGGAGGTCTATGTCAGCGCAGGGGCAGGCTTTGTGGTAGTGCTTACCGGGGCGGTAGTTACCATGCCTGGGCTTCCGAAGCATCCTGCGGCCTTTGACATTGATGTGGCGGATGATGGAAGGATCACGGGGCTTTTTTAGGTGGTAAGTGTCCTGTAAAAAGAAAGGGTCTGTGGCAGAATCATTTTGTCATTCATTAGATTTGGCAGGGCACTATGGATAGAAAGGATGAAAGTATGGCACATATCATTGACGGTAAGGCAATTTCATTGCAGATTAAGGACGAATTAAAAGAAAAGGTATCGGCTCTTAAGCAGGAGGGAACCGGGATTACACTGGCCGTGGTGCAGGTGGGAAATGATCCGGCTTCCGCCGTTTATGTGAGAAATAAGAAAAAGGGCTGCGAGTACATAGGGATCGGCTCTCTTTCTTATGAGCTGCCCCAGGAGACTACCCAGCAGGAATTGATTGCGCTGATTGGTCAGTTAAACGGGAGAGAGGATGTAAACGGGATCCTGGTTCAGCTTCCTTTGCCGGAGCATATTGACGAAGACGCAGTGATCCGGGCAATTGACCCCAAAAAGGACGTGGACGGTTTCCACCCTCAAAGCGTGGGAGCCCTCAGCATTGGCCAGCCGGGGTTTGTGTCCTGTACGCCGGCAGGGGTGATTCAGCTTCTGAAAAGGAGCGGGATAGAGATTGCCGGAAAAGAATGTGTGGTTCTGGGAAGGAGCAATATCGTGGGCAAGCCCATGGCCCTTTTGCTTCTGCGGGAAAACGCTACTGTCACCATAGCTCACTCCAAAACCAGGAATTTGAGGGAGGTTACTTCAAGGGCGGATATCCTGATCACAGCCATAGGAAGGCCGAAGATGATCACCCGGGATTACGTAAAAGAGGGGGCGGTGGTCATTGATGTGGGAATCAACAGGGACGAAAACGGAAAGCTCTGCGGGGACGTGGACTTTCAGGAGGTAGCGCCGTTATGCAGCGCCATAACCCCCGTCCCGGGAGGCGTGGGCCCCATGACCATTGCCATGCTGCTGAGCAACTGCCTGGAATCGGTTCATTTACAGCCCAGATAGGGTTTCACTTTGGTTTGTAGGCGCACAAAAGCGCATAGATAGGAGCAAATTTATGAAGTGTCCCGAGTGTGGGTGTGAAATAAAGGAAGGCCATCTGTACTGTGAAAGGTGCGGAATGGAAATCCGGATGGTGCCGGACTTTGAGCCGGAAATTGAAAACAGCATAACGGAAACCTTATCTACCGTGGCGGAGGAGATTGAGGATAAAGGCGAAGAGACAGGACAGGGAAAAAAAGCGGAAAGGAAAACGGAAAAGGCAAGAGAAAAAAGGGAAAAGAGAGAGGAAAAAAAGAAAAAAGCCGCGTCTATCATCGCCAACATGGTAAAAAACTGGCTGATGCTTACGCTGGCCATCTTTATTGCCCTGGTGGTAGCTGTGGTCTGCGTGGCAGTGTTTGTCTATCATAGATACTCTGTCCCCTATCAGTTGGAGCAGGCCAGGATATGTGCGGAAATACCGGATTATGAAGGCGCTATCGAATATCTGGAAAGAGCCAGACATTTGAAAAGCGATGATGTGAATATTGTTCTTCTTGAGTCAGGGTATTATTATAAGATGGGAGAAAAGCAAAAAGCGGTGGATATCCTTCTTGCGCTGGCGGATAGGGAGGTTCTTACCTATGAGGAAAAGGAGACAGTATACGAGAATGTAATTGGAATCTATGATGAGCAGGGGCGGTATGAGGATATTAACGCCCTTCTTGAGAGCTGCGGGGATGAAGGGATCACCAACCATTTCCAACAATATATGGCAAGGGTTCCCGAGTTTGGATATGAATCAGGAAGCTATGACGAAGTGATCGTGCTCAGACTCAGTTCCAATACGGCGGGCAGCATTTACTACACCACGGACGGAAGCGAGCCGGAGGAAAAAAGAAGCCAGCTCTATACGGCGCCTTTGTTTCTGGAATCGGGGGAATATCAGATTGCTGCTGTCTTTGTAAATGAGTACGGGATACGCAGTGAGACCGCAAGAAACTGGTATGTGATTAATCTCACTACGCCCGAGCCGCCTGAAATCCCCCTGACAAGCGGCAACTATAAGCTTCCCACAATGATTGAGGTTTTTGTGCCCCAAGGCGGAACCGTATATTATACCACGGACGGCACGAATCCCAGCATTTACAGCCAGGAGTACACGGGGCCGATTCCCATGCCTTTGGGCAAATCCAATTTTAAGTTTGCAACGATCTCACAGGATGGGGTTTCCAGCGACATCATCAGCAGAAGCTTTGACTTTTCCTTAGAAACACAGATAACCACGGATAAGGCCATTGCCAACGTGATGCAGGCCCTTTATAACCGTCAGGTGCTTACAGATCTCCAGGGGCACTCTCACGGAGTTGTGGGAAAATATGTATTTAAATATGATACTATTGTGGAAATTCCCAATTTAGGCTATTATTATGTTTTGAATGAATATGTGGAGGATGAAAGCGGCAATCAGACCAGGACGGAGCGGCTCTATGCGGTGGAGGTGTATACGGGGGCACCCAACCGTCTCATTTATGACGAAAAGGGTCAGATGGGGCTGATTTCCCTTCAATAATAGGATACCAGGCTTTAGCGGCTAAAAATATCAAAAATCAGGAGAGGATAAGAATGTACAAAATTTTAGAGGCAAAAGAGCTTGCCACCAATATCTTTTACATGGTGGTGGAGGCAAAACGGGTGGCAAAGGGCTGTAAGCCCGGACAGTTTGTGATCGTCAGGACGGATGCGGAGGCGGAGAGAATCCCACTTACCATCTGCGATTATGACAGGGAAAAGGGAACCGTGACCATTGTGTTCCAGATTGTGGGGGCGGCAACCCAGATGATGTCGGCCTTGAAGGCAGGGGATGCTTTTCATGATTTCGTGGGCCCTTTGGGCTGTGCTTCTGAGTTTGTGAGCGAGGATTTGGAGACCTTAAAGCAAAAGAAAATGCTGTTTGTGGCAGGAGGCGTGGGAACGGCCCCGGTTTATCCCCAGGTGAAATGGCTCCATGAGAGAGGTATTGAGGCGGATGTGATCGTGGGAGCCAAGACCAGGGAGCTTCTGATTCTGGAGGAGGAAATGAAGGAAGTGGCGGGTAATCTGTATGTGACCACGGACGACGGCTCCTATGGCAGAAGCGGCATGGTGACCCAGACTATCACGGATCTGGTCAATGAGGGAAAGCATTATGACGTGTGCGTTGCCATAGGTCCTATGATCATGATGAAATTCGTCTCCAAGCTCACCAAAGAGCTGGGAATCCCCACCATTGTCAGCTTAAACCCTATCATGGTGGACGGCACCGGTATGTGCGGCGCCTGCCGGGTAACGGTGGGAGGAAAGGTAAAGTTTGCCTGTGTGGACGGGCCGGAGTTTGATGGGCATCAGGTGAATTTTGACGAGGCCATGCAGCGCCAGCAGATCTACAAGACTGCGGAGGGAAGAGCTTTCCTTAAGGCGAAAGAGGGAGATACCCATCACGGCGGATGCGGAAATTGCGGAGGTACTGAATAATGGATATACTGAAAAAAGTTCCGGTAAGGGAACAGGATGCGAAGGTGCGGGCAGCTAACTTTGAGGAGGTCTGCCTTGGTTATAATAAGGAAGAGGCCATGGAGGAGGCGGCAAGGTGCATTAACTGCAAAAATGCGCAGTGCATCAAGGGCTGTCCGGTGGCTATTGATATTCCTGGCTTTATAGAGAAGGTTAAAACCGGAGACGTGGAGGCGGCCTATCAGGTGATCAGCCAGGCGTCCTCCCTACCCGCCGTGTGCGGACGGGTATGCCCCCAGGAGAGCCAGTGCGAGGGCAAATGCATCAGAGGGATCAAGGGAGAGCCCATTTCCATCGGCAAGCTGGAACGCTTTGTGGCGGATTGGGCAAGCGAAAACGGGATAAAGCCCGAGGGAGCGGCACAAAAGAACGGTAAAAAGGTGGCGGTGATCGGCTCCGGGCCGGCCGGCCTTACCTGCGCAGGGGATCTGGCAAAGCTTGGCTACGAGGTTACCATTTTCGAGGCCCTGCATGAACCCGGCGGCGTGCTTGTCTATGGAATTCCGGAATTTCGTCTTCCCAAAGAAAGAGTGGTTGCCAAAGAAATTGAGAATGTGAAATCTCTGGGCGTAAAGATCGAGACCAATGTGGTGATCGGCAAGTCCGTCACCATTGACCAGCTTCTTACAGAGGAAGGGTTTGATGCGGTGTTTATCGGATCCGGGGCCGGACTTCCCAAATTTATGGGAATTCCCGGGGAGCAGGCAAACGGCGTATTTTCAGCCAATGAGTATCTCACCCGAAGCAACCTCATGAAAGCCTTTGACCAGCAGTCCAACACCCCTATTATGCGGGGGGAGAAGGTAGCGGTGGTAGGCGGCGGAAACGTTGCTATGGACGCCGCAAGAACGGCTCTGCGTCTTGGTGCGGAGGTACATATTGTGTACAGAAGGAGTGAGGAAGAGCTGCCCGCCCGTGTGGAGGAGGTGCATCATGCCAAGGAGGAAGGCATTATCTTCGATTTGCTCACCAATCCTGTAGAAATTCTGGAGGATGAAAAAGGCTGGGTGAAGGGCATGAAGTGTATCCGTATGGAGTTAGGGGAGCCCGACGATTCCGGCAGAAGAAGACCGGTGGAGGTTCCCGGTTCCGAGTTTGTCATTGATGTGGACACGGTGATCATGTCCCTTGGAACCTCTCCCAATCCGCTGATTTCCTCCACCACCGAAGGTCTTGAGGTCAATAAATGGAAATGTATTGTGGCGGACGAAGAGTTTGGCAAAACCACCAAGGAGGGGGTTTATGCAGGGGGAGACGCGGTGACAGGAGCTGCTACCGTAATTCTTGCCATGGGAGCAGGAAGGGCAGGAGCCAGAGGAATCCACGAATACCTGAGTGGAAAACAGTAATAGGAAAAAGAAAAACAGCGGATGGCACGCTTTGCCAGGAAGCGCTGTGTTATCATTGTGCCGGGAATTACTTCCGGCACAATTTTTCGAAAAAGGACGTCTGGCTCCTGGCATCCATTGCTTGAATTGGGCACGGCGGCAAAAGTCAGAAACTAAGAAAGAATTAATAATTTTTTCTCATCAAATTAAAATCTTTGTAGTATTGTGATCATATATCATGGATAGACCTGCGCGACAAAACCTGATTTTCAGGGGCGGGAGCCAGAGATGTTTGGGATAAATTTTTTTCAAAAAGGAAAAGGAAGCTATGAAAAAATTATTTGAAGAAGACGACGAGGGACAGGATAGATTGGAGAGGGCCAGAATATTTGTGGTGGTGATTCCGGTGGTTCTTATCCTTCTGATTCTGGCTTTCATGCTGATCAAGAGCCGTATGGATCAGGGAAAAGAAGACAGGGATGATTTGCAGCAGAGTATTATGGATTATGCGGATGAAACCAATGACGGCCAGGGAACAGATGCAAGCGTTCCGGCCAATTCTCTGGCGGCAACCACAGTCCCAAGTATCGCGCCGGAAGGCGATGGGGATAAGGAAGCCCTGGCATCACCGTCCTCTACGGAAAGTCCCCGTAAAACAGATGGGGCAGACGGGGAGGGAGCGAGCGGAACAAACCAGTCCCAGACCCAGCCGGGAAAACCTTCCAGTCCTACCCCCTACAAGGAGGTTATGACGGTCGGAAAGAAGGATTACAGCAAAATTACGTTCCACAAGGAAGAGCAGCTTAAGGATATGATGGCCTATTGGGCGGATAATAATCAAAAAGCTCTAAACGATCTGGTCTACCTGGATCACTATATTGCCATGTCCTATAGCCTGCGAGACACTACGGATTTTTATTATTACGGAGATACGGACGGGAATGGAAATCCCAACGGAAAGGGAATCGCCGTGTACGCGGATAACCAGTACTATTATGGAGATTGGAAGGACGGCGCAAGGAGCGGAAACGGTACCTGGATTCACTACCACATTCATCTGACGGAGAATAAGAATGATCTGTATACCTATCATCAGTATACCGGAGGCTGGGCTGGGGATCTTCCGGACGGAGAGGGCTCGGAGCATTATGACTATGATGAATCTCTCCTACAGGAGAATACAAGGTATGTAACAAATTTGATCGGCAGCTATGCCAAGGGGCTGGTGAATGGAGAGTTCTATCTGACAAGCATTTATGAGGATGGGAAGAACGAAGAGTGGAATGCCCAGGCTAAGAACGGTGTGTGGAACTATCAGAACGATACAAAGGATAAAAAAGGAAACAGAACGGTCTATGTAGACGTTCACGACCCCAATAACTATACCTGGATGCATCCAAACAACAATGTCAATATTGGCGTTCCCTGTCTTCTCTCAAAAAATCGGGACAAGAACGGCGTTCCCAAGTAAAAACTAGTGGAAACCTCTGCCAATCCGTAGTAAAATGTAAAAGGGGAGGCAAAAGGAGGTATGGCTTATGGCATGGTGTCCAAAATGCGGAAGTGAGTATGTGGAAGGCATTAGGGTATGTGCGGACTGTGGCTGTGAATTGGTGGAATCCCTGACAAAGGAAACGAAGAGAGAATCGGAAATCCCAGAAGAGAGGAGGGCTTTTTCGGTTCTTCAGGCAAAGGAAGACATTTCTCATGAGGAAATAGCGGGGGCTGCGCCAGAAGCAGTGCCAGAGGAGGAGCCCTTTTTTGAGGAGGAACCGGTAAATACGTACCGCCCCTTTTATGTCAACAATGAAGAAAAGGCCCAGGAGAACAGAACCTCGGCCTATACCCTTCTTACGGTAGGCACCCTGGGGATCCTGTTGGTCACCCTGGTCTTTTTGGAGGTGATCGACATAGGAATGTCGATTACCAATAAGTACATAGTCACTGGGGTGATGGGAGTTCTCTTCATCCTCTTTATCATCATGGGAATTGTGTCTATGAGAAACTCCAAAATCTTCCGCAAAAAAGCCTCCAAAGAAAATAATCTGACCATGGAAATCAAAAAATGGTGCGTTGCGAATTTGAAAAAGAGCCAGATCGACGATGCTTTAAATTTGTCGGTGCAGGCAGAGCTTCAATATTTCCAGCGCTTCGATTATATGAAGGCAGCGGTTCAGAGACAGTTCATGAATCTGGATGAGGGCTATCTGGACAGGCTGATCGAGGAAGTTTATTCTGAAATTTTTGAGGAGGAAGGTTCAGAAGAAGAGGAATTATCAAATGCCCCTGTTTTTGGGGAGAATGACTCCGAAGAGAAATCGTCGGATCATCCTATCATTAAGGAAAAAGCCGGATGAAGATTACAATAATCTGTGTGGGAAAGCTGAAAGAGGATTTTTATAGAAAGGCGGTTTCCGAGTATGCAAAGCGCCTTGGCAGATATTGCAGACTGGAGATCATCGAAGTGGCGGATGAGAAGACCCCTGAGGATGCGGGGGCGGCCATGGAGGATCAGATCAGGGAGAAGGAAGCCGCCAGAATCTTAAAGCACGTGAAAGAGGATGCCTATGTGTTTACCTTGGAGATAGAAGGCAGACAGCCGGACTCCGTTGCTTTTTCTCAGATGCTTTCCCGCCTGATCATTCAGGGCAAAAGTCATTTTCAGTTTATCATCGGAGGTTCTCTGGGGCTCCACAAAAGCGTTTCTCTTGCCGCTGACCAGGCAATCAGTTTTTCAAACATGACATTTCCCCACCAGTTAATGCGTGTGATTTTGTTGGAACAGATCTATAGAAGCTATCGGATTATGAATGGAGAACCGTATCATAAGTGAAGGGCG
Organism: uncultured Lachnospiraceae bacterium; assembly: GCA_949949005.1. Taxonomy (GTDB): domain Bacteria; phylum Bacillota; class Clostridia; order Lachnospirales; family Lachnospiraceae; genus Suilimivivens. Next base: position 170,467 of record CATLHM010000002.1, on the reverse strand, counting down.
TAGGTGTTGCCGCACAAAGTTTTTCTGATAGGAAAGCTCTCTGATAGGGCTGCATGGAGGGTTGGGATGAAGTTAGGACGTAAAGTTGTTATAGGATTTTTGATTGTATGCGCGGCTGTGGCGGCCATACTTTTGTTTGTCAAGGATGGCCACACTAAGCAGGAGGATGATGCAGGTGTAACCATAGCTGCTGCCGTCTCCGGTACGGATGAGGAAGAGAAAACCGTACAGACGCAGCAGACGGAGGAAGAATCCTCTGCCGCGCTGGAAAAGCAGAGTGAAAACAGCTCCCCTGATGGAGAGCAGGAGCCGTTTGGCGCAGAGAGTGAGCCCTCAGACGCAGAAAAAGAGGCTCTGTTACGCAGGGAGTATTCCGATGTGGAAACAAATGTATGGAAAACGGAGGAATGTTACCGTCATACGCAAGAGGGTGGGGAATATTTACACAAATTGATAGAGTATGACAGCAGGGACAATGTGGTCAGGGAGTGTTCCTATGATGAGGATGGAAGTCTATCTACAGAGACCGTGTGGAATAATCGGTACAACAGAGAAGGAAAGCTTGCGAGAAGAAGTGGCATTATAAGCCAGAGTTCCTTGTACAGCTATTCCTTCGAGGAATTTGACGGAGAAGAAAGAGTTATAAATAGAAATGGTTACGATGATGAGGGCAGAGTGACATGGACACTTCCTTTTTCTTATGACTATGATGAACAGGAAAATTTGTGGTATTGTGACTATATGGCGCTGTATTTCGATGAAAATGAAGAATATACAAGCAGCGGTTTCAGCAATCATGAGGTAAGCAGTTATGATGAACAAGGCAGGATAACCGCGCGCTATCAAGATGCATATATGGCACAGTACCATATGTATAATAAAACGGAAGAAGAAATCAAACAGGAGATGGCGGAAATATTACAAGAATCGGAGAAGCCGGTATCTCTTGAATCACTGATAATGGAATATGAGGATGATATGCCGATCGAGGTATATCGCTATGACGGGGAAGGAAATTTGCAGGAAATCTATGACTATCATATGGCGGACGGGACACTTTCGCAAAAGGCTTCCTGTACCTATGAGTATGACAGCATGGGAAATATCAAAAAAAGCTGTACGGAGAGCGAATTCGAGACAGTAATTGCAACCTATAATCGGTCAGTTTTGCAAAATAATTGTGGGATTAAGGAAGTTACATGGGAAGAAGAGGAAGACTACTTTGCAAAGAGAACTCTGAGGTTCGTTCTGGAAAATGGAACCGTGACCGAGCGTGAAGCAACGTATGACGGACTGGTGGATCATGTGGAGTACAGGGATATTACCGGGGATAGAGTCTGTGAGGCGCTCGTATTTATTAACATGCCTAATAATTATACCGATCAATATTACCGGATTGCCATTTACCAGGTGCAGGAGGGGAACGTGGCGGATTTATCTCCGTTTGCAGAATTTCGGAAGGAAGCCGCATACTGGGTAACCGAAATCGTGGAGCAATCCGGTGCGGAATATGGGATAGTTTTGCAGATGGATTCTTATGACAAGATTCTCTCAGAGGAAGGGCCGGTTTTGTTTGTGGATGAAAGGCTCACGGTGGCTTATCGGGACGGCGTATGGGAAGAACTCTCAAGGGAAAGCAATCCGGATGGAATTGACATACAAGAGTAGAAACAGGATATTGTCCACCTTATCACTTTCAAAAAAGGTTCCTGATCATGTTATAGGCAGCATATTGCACCCCCACAGATGATACATATCATAGTTCTTTATAGAAAAAAAACTGACACCAGAAGGTGCCTGGTGCCATAAACTGTTTATAAGTTTATCCTGAAATTGGCCTGGATGCGCTTGAAATAAAGCAGTTTCCTTAGTATAATGAAGCTGTGGCAGGGTAAGAATTTCATCAGGCTAATGTCTGTCATATATTATGTGGAAAGTCGGAGGATGCTGTTGAAAGCAGATACAGTTACAAAGGATTATGTAAAGGATGTAGGTGTTTTTGCCGATATTTTCAATTACTATATTTATGGCGGGAGGCAGGTAATCCTGCCAGAGCAGCTTGTGGAGCGTGATTCTACAAAAGTTGCGCTACCTTATGGTACAGATGGTGCAGTGGTTCCTATTCAGAAATTCCGTGATGTGCAGAAGCTGTATGCAGCAATGACGGATGGGAAGATAGAGTATGTTCTTTACGGCGCGGAGAATCAGGCGGAGATCCATTATGCTATGGCCGTGAAAAACAATCTTTATGATGCCTTGGAGTACGCAGGACAGGTGGAAGAGGCGGCAAAGTCACATCGAAAGGAAATGAAGCGAAAAAAGGAGCAGGGAAAGATATCTGCTGAAGAAGCCAGGAAAACACCAAGCGCAGGCGAATTTTTAAGCGGATTTTGGGTGGAAGACAAGCTGATACCATCTATCACGGTGACCATATTTTTTGGTTCGGAAGAATGGGATGGGCCATTAAGCTTGCTTGATATGATGGACGTGCCAGACCCGTATGTACTTGCCTGCATGGATAATTACCATGTGCGGTTGATTGCCCCGGCTCAGATGTCGGATGAGGAGATTATGAAATTCCAGTCCAGCCTGCGGGAGGTCATGCTGTTCATCAAATATTCAAAGGACAGGGAGAATTTAAGTCGGATACTGAAAGCCAATGAGAAACGTTTCCGGGGAGTGGAGCGCAGGGCGGCAGACGTGATTGAAGCAATTACAAATTCAGGTCTAAAATATAATAAAGAGGACGAGGTGGTTAATGTGTGCCAGGCAATTCAGGAAATGAGGAAACAATCTGAACTGGATGGGGAATTAAAGAAAGCTAGGGAAGCGGCCGGAAAATTGTATGAAATGGGGCTTGATACAGAGAAGATAGCTCAGGCGGTCGGTTATGCTGTGGAAACGGTAAAGGGATGGCTTGGACTTAAACTGTAATTATCAAGGAAATAAAGAGAATTGGCTTAAAACCAAGGTTTTTTAGAGTTGAAGGGTTCATCATGGTGGATGATGGATCCTTTTTTGGTTTTAGACAATAGCAGTGTCCCAAATGTGTTGAACCTGTTACTGAACAATATGCTGTCTCCTCCCATTGTGGGGCATAGCTACGCCCTGCTTGCAAATGTATTACGTAGAATATTTGCAAAAATTTTATGAAAAATGGATGCCGACGATCTATTAAAAAATATATGATTTATAGTGATCAGGAGCAAAAAGGATGCAAGAGAAGAAAAAATATTCGTTATACAGTAATTTCAAATATATCTTTCAGGAATTAAAAAGATTCAGTATGAGCAGCGTACTGATCTCCTTTATGGAAGTTCCGGCGAAAGTAATAGTTGCGCTGATTATTGTTTATATACCTAAAATTGTTTTGGATGCGATCCAAAAACCAGCTACAGTGAAAGAATTTGTCCTAACGATCATAGCGGTCACCATACTTCTTGCATTTATGTTCATTTTGGAACTTTATGCGCATAATATAGCAGAACATTGCGCGAATGCTTTCATTCTTACTCATATGCATGGTATATGGCTGAATAAAGCAGCTGATATGGATTATGAAGCCTTTACGTCGGAATCGGGAAAGCAGAAAGCAGAAAAAGCCCGTGAGGCGCTGGAGGGCGAGAGCCGAAGAGGGGTAGGCACATATTTCCCGAGATTTGTCACGATGCTTATTAATACAGCCGGATTTGTTTCTTATAGTGCGGTCATTATCAATCTTAACCCGTTTATCGTACCCATACTTCTTATTTTCTATCTGCTTAATCTGGGCGGAGCGTTGTATGTGGAAAGGGTAAAAAAGGCGGCGAAGGACGACATCGCGAAAGCGAACAGGAAACTGAATTATATTGCTTATCGGACCAGAGGACTTGACATAGGCAAAGATATCCGACTTTATTCAATGGCAGGCTGGCTGCGGGCTATGGCATTTAAAGCGAAAAGGGAAAATATTCAGATACAGACAAAAGTAGCAGACCGCCAGTTTATTGTGAATCTTTTTAATATTGTACTTGTATTTGTCAGAGATGGCGGGGCTTATGCCTATTTAATCTATATGGTGTTGCTTGGTCATATCACAATTGGTGATTTTGCCCTCTACTTTGCGACAATTACAGGGCTGGGGGACTGGTTTGCCCAATTAGCAGTAAATATTGGGGAAATGGCAGAAGCAAATAATTATGTGACCGATTTTAGAGATTTCGTTGATATTCCGGATTCCTTAAGCCGTGAAGGAACAAAGCGGCTGCCGGGCCCGGATGAAACTGTATCGATCAGACTTGAAAATGTCTCTTATGCTTATGATACTGCGAAAGGAAATGTGTTGGAGGGCATAAATCTGCATATTAAGGCGGGTGAGAAGCTCGCAATCGTTGGGAGTAATGGAGCCGGAAAGACGACTTTGATCAAGATTATCTGCGGCTTATTACGCGCGTCAGAAGGTAATGTATCTATTAATGGCGTTGAAATTAACCGGTTTGCCCGTGATGATTATTATGAACTGTTTTCGGCAGTATTTCAGGACTCAGGCGTTTTACCTGTCAGCATAGCGGATAATATAGCGCTTAATATGGGTGGGCATAAAGATTATAAGCGTATCGAAGAATGTATCTCGTTAGCAGGGCTTACAGAAAAAATCAAATCACTTCCATCAGGGCTTGAAACAAATCTGGTCAGATATATTTCCGATAATGGTGCAGAATTTTCAGGCGGCGAAATACAAAAATTATTGCTTGCACGGGCTTTGTATAAGAATGCACCTGTTATCATTCTCGATGAACCAACGGCAGCCCTTGATCCCATTGCTGAGAGTCGTATTTACCAGTCATATAATGAGCTGACTCGTGGCAGGACAGCGATATTTATTTCCCACAGACTTTCGTCCACACGTTTTTGCGACCGTATTATCCTGCTTGATGATAAAGGAATTGCGGAAACAGGAAACCACGATGAATTGATGGCAAATAATAAAAAATATGCTGAAATGTTCCGGATTCAAAGCCAATACTACACTGATTGATGGAAAGGAAACCGATCATTGAAGAAGAATGAGAGAAGTTTAAGAGAAGATCTTAGTTTGATTTTTCGTGGAATGAAGGAATTTGATTCCATTTTGCCAGGACAAATGCAGATGGTAGTTTTCAATTCTTTTCTCGCGGCACTGACACCATATGTTCCGGTATATATGTCATCGCGTATGCTCAATGAGCTTGCCGGAGGGCAGAGCATAAAATTATTGACTGGTTATATTTTGCTGGCAATAACTACAACGCTGCTGCTTGCGGCATTATCCTCTTATCTTAAAAAAAGAATAGATGTTGGATATCATCAGCTTTTTACGTCTCAGGAGATACTGCTGAATGAAAAAGGCCACAGACTGCCGTATATGAATATAGAAGATCCTGAAATAAGAGAACTGCGCGATCAGGTTTCTGATAATAGCGATGCGACAGGGGCCGGCATGGCCAGCCTTTACTGGGATATGGAAATTATGGTGAGAAACCTGTGTTCTGCGTTGATCGGAATCGTGTTGTGTGCAGATATATTCTGTATGGCATCAGACAAGAAATTTACAGGTGTATATGGAGTGGTGAACTCTCCTTACGCAATTTTTATTCTGGCAGGCCTTATCGCGGTCAGCGTTTGGATATCATCAAAAATGACAGGGAAGCTGTTTGATGTAGCATTTGAAGTTTATTCAAATGGGGCCCGTTATCATCGATATGGAAATTTCTATACTCTGGATTACCTGTCAGACGAGAAAGCGGCAAAGGACGTCAGGATATTCTCCCAAAGGAAACTGATTGTAGAAGAAGCATTGAACCGTTGTTACATCCCCTTTTCCGAGGGCGACAAGCGTGAAAAGAGCGCTTCCAACAAGTATGACGGCATCAAACTTTTATTGAGCGCCCTGATGGGTGGAACCGTTTATCTGTTAATAGGGTTAAAGGCGATGTCCGGGACGGTCAATATTGGTGATGTAGTTATGGCATATTCCTCTGTCACGATGATGATCCTTGCATTCAGTGAATGTTCCATGATTTTTACGGATCTGCGCAATAATAATGAACATTTGAAGAGGTATTTCCGATATATGACATTACCTGAACAGAAGGAGGAAGAGGAGTTGTCTGTCGGTCAGGAACTTATTGATCATACGGAAATACGGTTTGAAAATGTGAGTTTTCATTATCCGGGAAGTGAGAAGGATGCGGTTCATAATGTATCATTTTCAATCCCATCAGGGCGGAGAATTGTCATTGTCGGAATGAATGGCTCCGGAAAGACAACATTAGTAAAACTGTTATGTGGATTATATAAACCAACGAAGGGGCAGATCATGTTGGGGAATCATCCGATTTCCGACTATAGCTACACTGAGTATATCAAATTGTTTTCCGTTGTCTTTCAGGATTTTAGGCTGCTTGCGTTTTCTCTGGGACAGAATGTTGCGGCTTCTGAGGGATATGATGGAGACCGGGTCGATCAAAGTCTGCGTGCATCAGGATTTGCTTCTAAACTGGAGCGTTTGCCCAAGGGTCTGGAGCAGGCAATATATCATGATTATGAGGAAGACGGCGTTGAATTATCCGGTGGCGAGGAGCAATTGGTTGCCATGGCCAGGGCAGTATATAAGGGGGCAGCTGTCTTTGTCCTGGACGAACCTACGGCAGCCCTTGATCCCATAACAGAGCATGAAATATATACCAGACTTGACAAAATTGCCGGTGATAAGTCAACCATCTTCATCAGCCATCGTCTGTCAACATGCCGTTTCTGCGATGAAATTATTGTGATGGATCAAGGTGAGATTGTTCAGCAGGGAAATCATGATGACCTTGTCACTAAATCCGGAAAATATAAGGAATTGTGGCTCGCGCAGGCAAGGCATTATGCAGATAAGATAGAACTATCGTAAAGTATGTAAGCAGGGGGATGTTTGTAAGGGAAAATTTTTTGTATGGTAATGAACAATGGGAATATTTTAGATTTGGATATTCTGAGTTTACCTCACGATTTAAAATCAGTCTGTTGCGAAATGTTCTGGGATACATGATAGGCTATAAAAGCCTGTTCCTGCTGATCAGTAAAAGAGATAGAGGGAAATGAGAAGACAGGATTTCAGTTCGATTTGTTTACCGATTCTGCCATGCAGCTTTATGAGGAAGCAATTAGATTGGGGAGATACGACAATTGATCAATATCAATTTCAGGATGATGGGAGCGGCTGTTTCGGGAAGAAAAGCCGGAAATCCCTGAGTTAGTGGCATTTAAGCTTAAGAGGAACCTTCTTCCATATAGGAATGAGATTCCGAGAATAAGGGATTTTGCCGACAAAAAAGTAAGGATCAGAGGCAAATAATATCCAAAATCTTAAAAATATCTAATGAATTTCCGGTATTATGGAAACAGGTCTAGCATTCATTTTTCCCCCATATAATGAAACAGGACGGATTCCGCAAGAGTCAGCGGCATATAGGAGAATTTGCACTGTAGTACAAATCCCCCTTGATTTGAGAGCCGCTTGACGGCGGAAGAATGGTGGTAGAAATGAAGAAACGCAGTCGAAAATACAACTGGAACCAATCAAGACAGGAGCGGGCAGACGAGAGAAAAGTTTCCGGCAAAGAGCTGATGGTGGAGTCCCTAAAGCTTCCCAAGGATTCTCTTCTGGGCGCGTCTATCGTGACTGTCACGGGCAATACAGACGCTTTTGTGGAGAATTATAAGGGAATTATTGAATATACCAACCAGCAGATCCTTCTCCAGGGAAAGACCTGCAAGATCGAGATCTGCGGCAGAAGACTGAATATCGTTTACTATACCGATGAGGACATGAAGATTAGCGGATGGATAGAGTCGATCCGGTATCTGGTGTAAGGAAGATTACAGGAGAGTGTGAGGTGTGGTATGATACAGGTCATTCGTTACTTGAAGGGATATCTGGCCATCAAGGTTTTTGGCTTTTCGCCGGAGCGGTTCATGAATCTTTGCAGCCATCACAAAATTTTTCTGTGGGATGTGGAAAATCACGGCGATTATTATACGATGAAGATCAGCCTCCAGGGGTTTTACAGGCTGAAAGGAATCACCAGAAAAACAGGGACGAGGGTAGTCATAACAAAGCGTTATGGGCTGCCCTTTCTTTCTACGAAAATGTGGAAGCGCCGGATATTTATGCTGGGGCTATTGGGGAGTCTGGTATTCTGGATTTGGATGTCCCGGTTTATCTGGGCGGTGGAGGTGGAGGGAAATTATTATGTGACCACCGACGTTTTTCAGGATTTTCTGGAAGAGAGCGGTATTTTTGTGGGGATGAAAAAGGGGAATGTGGAGATAGAAGCATTGGAAAAGGCCATCAGGGCTCAGTTTAACATCGTCACATGGACTTCGGCCCGGATCGACGGCACCAGATTGTTGATTCAGGTAAAGGAAAACGATCTGATCATAAGGGAGGATAAGTGCTCTGAACTCAGTGAGGGGGAGGGGATGGATCTGGTGGCCGAGAAGGAAGGGGAGGTCATCAGTATTGTGACCCGCAGCGGAGTCCCCAAGGTGACAGCGGGGACGCCGGTGGCCCGGGGAGATATCCTGGTGGAGGGCAGTATTCCCATCTTAAATGAGGATGGAACCGTAAGGCGGTATGATTATTGCAGGGCGGATGCGGATATCATGCTTCGCTGCGTCTATGATATGAAGGAGGAGCTGCAGGAAAAATACGAGCAAAAATTGTATACAGGCAATGAAAAAAAGCGTCCCTTTCTTATGGTGGGTACAAAAAAATTGCAGCCTTTGGAGCTTGGCAAAAAATATGGGCAGCAGGATATCATAGAGGAAAAAAGGCAGTTAAAGCTGTTTGGAAATTATTACCTGCCGGTATACTATGGGTATGATCTGGCAAGGGAGTATGTTTCGGAGGAAAGGACATACACCAAAGAGGAGGTAAAAGAGCTCTTTGAGGAAAAAATTCAAAAATTTATAGAAAGTTTACAGGAAAAAGGGGTTCAAATTATTGAAAAAAATGTTACAATAAATAAGAATGCCGGAGTATGGAAGATGAATGTGGACTTCCTTGCGCTGGAAAAAACCGGCATCACAAGAAAAACACAGATTCCGGCGGCGGAGGAAGCGCCGGAAGAGGAAAAACAGGAATAGGCTACGGATTCAGAGGGATATGGATGGAAGAAATTTCGCAGGTGATGGAAGTACCGGTCAGCGACCAGGTCAATGTCTTTGGTCAGTTTGACTCTCATATCAAAAAGCTGGAAAGACAGCTTGGCGTTTCAATTGTTGATCGGAACGGGGAAGTGAGGATCAGCGGGAGCTCTAAGGGAGTAAAAAGGGCCAGGGCAGTCATTCGGGAATTGACAGAATTATCAAAGAGAGGAAATATAATCCAGGAACAGAATGTGGATTATGCAATTACGATGAGTATGGAAGAAAATGAAGACGTTTTGCTTGAAATAGACAAGGACTGTATCTGCCATACGGTTTCAGGCAAGCCGGTGAAGCCCAAGACCTTGGGACAGAAGGAGTATGTGGATGCAATCCGCAATAACATGATCGTTTTTGGACTCGGCCCGGCAGGTACAGGAAAAACTTATCTTGCCATGGCAATGGCGATCACAGCCTTTAAGAGCCAGGAAGTGGAAAGGATTATCTTAACCCGTCCGGCTATAGAGGCGGGGGAGAAACTGGGATTTCTTCCCGGAGATTTGCAGAGCAAGGTGGATCCTTATCTGCGCCCTCTGTACGATGCGCTTTATCAGATCATGGGGGCGGAGGCCTTCCAGAAAAACATGGAGAAAGGCGCCATCGAGGTTGCCCCACTGGCGTATATGAGGGGGCGGACGCTGGATAACGCTTATATTATTCTGGACGAGGCCCAGAATACCACATCGGCTCAAATGAAGATGTTTCTCACCAGAATCGGATTCGGCTCCAAGGTCATTGTGACGGGGGACGCTTCCCAGAAGGATTTGGCCCCGGGCACGGCATCAGGACTGGATGTGGCGGCAAAGGTGCTTTCTAATATAGAGGGGATCGCCTTTTGCAGGCTGACAAGCCGGGATGTGGTCAGACATCCGCTGGTACAGAAGATCGTTAAGGCTTATGAGAATTACGAGGCAAAGGAGAGCGGTGTAAAACAGCGGTTTCCCTATGCATCGGGGAATTCCTATCCTCAGCGAAAAAGCAGGAACATAGATCATGGAAAAAAGCATTGAAAAAAGGGAGCTGAGGGAGATCGAAAGTATATCCTTTCCGGTCAGGCCGGACAGATGGCTGTTATACTTTCAGGAAATCCTCATGTTCCTTCTGACAATTATATACAGTGCGCTGGCCGCCTATCTGTACGAAAAGACTGTGATTGAGATTGCGGGGATTGCAATCCTGGCAGGAGCAGGTTTTGGCTGCGTGCTGTTTGCCATGGAGCAAAGTATCGAAAACGAGAGTTTTCTTTATGACAACGACGAGCATTTGTGGAGATTTGTGATCATTTATCTTCTCTCTTTTGGAGCCAGTGTCCTTTTTCCTATGATACCGGCGGGGGGATGGCCGTATTTGGTGATCTTCGTGGGGCTGATGTTTTTCAGCAACAGGATAACAGGCCTTTGCGCCGGATGCGTCCTTCTTATGATCACGGTTCTGATTAAGGAGAATGGTATCGTTCCTTTCCTGAATTATTTTATCAGCGGCCTTGTGGGGATTCTGGTATTTTCTTATATATATGAAACGTTTAAGATATGGTTCCCGCTGATGATCTCTCTGATGATTCAGGCAGTGTGCCTTTTAGTCCAGGAGCTTTTGCTTGCGGAGGGGCCGGTAACGGCGGCGATGCTCTCGGTTATGGCGCTGAATCTTGTGGTCTGTTTTATTCTGCTGCTTTTGTTGTTAAAGTATTTCAGTTTTTCCCTGGTCTACCGGAACCGGGATTTGTATATGGAGATCAACGACCCTGAATATCCCCTGCTGGTGGAGCTGAAAGAGTTTTCAAAAGAAGAATATTATCATGCCATCCATACGGCATATCTTTGCGACAGGATAGGTAAGCGCTTAGGGCTCAGGGATCGGGTGATCAAAGCCTGCGGCTATTATCACAGAATAGGCGTTCTGAAAGGTGGCAACAACTGGGTAAACCTTCAGATGATTCTGGAAGAGCAGCATTTTCCCGAGGAAATGAAAAGTGTGTTGCAGGAGTATGCAGATGATGAGGAGAGGATGGTCTCTAAGGAGGCAGCGGTACTTATGATCTGTGATTCCCTTGTATCGTCCATCAGGTATCTCTTTTCTCAGGACGCATCGGCAGAGTTGGAGTATTCCCCAATCATAAATCTGGTACTAAAAGAAACCATTGAAAGCGGCAGGATTAATCACAGTGCCGTTTCCTTTGGGGAAATACAGGCAATCAGAAGGATATTGTTAGAGGAGCAGCTTTACTATGAGTTCTTACGTTGAAAATGAAGTGGAAGCCGAATTTGGATTTGATATTAAAGAGATTATGGATGCGGTGATGGAGGAAGTCCTGGAAGAAGAGGGCTGCCCCTATGAAGCCCAGGTAAACCTTTTGATCACGGATGATCAGGGGATTTGGGAATTCAACAGGCGTCTGCGAGAGGTGGATGCCCCTACGGATGTCCTTTCGTTTCCTATGATCGCATTTGAGCGGGAGGGTGATTTTTCTGTGGCGGAAACCGATGAAGCCGGGTATTTTGACCCTGACAGCGGAGAGCTTTTGCTGGGAGATATTATTATCTCGGCACAGAGGGTCAGACAGCAGGCGGATCAATACGGCCATTCCACTAAGAGAGAACTGGCCTTTCTCATAGCCCACAGTATGTTCCACCTCTGCGGTTACGATCATATGACCGAAAAAGAGGCACGGGTGATGGAGCAAAAACAGGATAAGATTCTCAGAGAGATTGGGATCACCAGAGATAATTAATCATTTTAAGTTAGATTGGAGTACCTATGAAAAGACCGGTAAAAGGAAGGACAGCCTTGCGGCCCTCCTCTTTTGGAAAGGATTATTTTACGATTGTAGGACAGATTACTTTGATAGCCATACTTATTTTCCGTATTCCTCTGGGGTATATGATTGGGGATAAGGGGATGGCATATTTTGGGACAGCCAATGAAATTCTGGCCGTTCTGGCAGGAACCGTGGCCTACGGATTTTCGGAGGCGGCTGCCGTACAGATACGATACCGCATGAAAAGAGGCCAGGTGAAAAGCGCCGGGAGGATTTTAAGGGGAGCGTTGCTGGAAGGAGGAGCTATTGGGCTGCTGTTGAGTCTGCTTCTGATCTTTACAGGCTATGGCCTGGCAGAGAAGGTCATGCATCTTGGGCCTGCGGGCATGGCGATTGTATGGATGGCCCCTGCCGTGTTCTTCAGTATCTTGACAGGGATTTTCAGAGGTTATTTTCAGGGGAACGGTTCGAAAAGGGCTACTATGCATTCCAAGGTGTTATATATCCTTTTTCTCTATCTGGGAGGGCTGACAGGAGCGGCAGCGCTCCATGGATATGGCAGGAAGGTGGCGGCCCTACTGCAAAATGAGGATTTTGCCGGGGCCTATGGAGCCATAGGAGCCTCTATCGGCCTGGTAAGCGCCTCTTTCTTTGGATTTCTCCATATGTTGGTTCTCTATCTTATCTTCAAAAGAAACCTGAAAAAGCAAGCGGAAAGGGAGCAGTCCAGAAACCAGGAGACTTTGCTGGGAGCTTTGAAGGTGCTTTCCGGGACGGGAATACTGTATGCACTTTACTGGTTTTCTTTTCACGCCCTGACACTTTTAGATCAGATCCTGTTTTTTTCGGCAGGAACCAGAGCCCCGATAGATGAGGGAATGGCACCGGAGGAATATATGGGACAGCTTACCCTTCAGTGGGGGGCATATTATGGAAAAAGTGCGGTGGTGATCGGTATTGTGGGGGGATTTATAGGTATGGCCTGCCTTCTGCCAATCAGGCGGATCATCATTACTTTGGAGAGAGAGGCAAACCGTGCTGCCAGGGAAAAGCTGGGAATATGGATCCATCAGTGCGCAACTATAACCATCCCGGCGGCGGTTTTTCTGGGTGTGCTGGGACAGGATCTGGCAGACGTATTGTTCAAGGGAAACAATGAGCAGATCGTTTCCTGGCTGCGGGTGGGCAGCCTTGTGGTTGTTTTCCAGGTATTTGCCTTGATATTTACGGAGGTTCTCATGCGGAACCGAAAGCTGATTTATGTGGTGGGGACGGGGGCGGCGGCCTTTCTTTTACACCTGGCGGCAGCGGTACTGCTGGTCAGCATTGCGAAAATAGGCATTATGGGAGTGATCGTTTCAGAGATTGTATTCTACGCAGGGGTGACTCTTGCAGGGTTCTTCCTGGTCAGTCGTTTTTTTCAGTATGAACAGGAATGGATCAAGTGTTTTGCGCTTACGATTGTGGTCTCTGCCATTTCCGGCCTTTTGACCATGTTGCTTGACAGGCTGCTCCACACGTTTTTGGGCTCCCTTCTTTCAATGGTGATCTCTCTGGCGGTGGGGGTGGCAGTGTATTTGCTTCTTTTGGTGGTGACCAGGGCCTTTAGGAGAGAGGAAATGGACGAGATGGTAGGAGGCAGGCTATTGATCCTGCTCTCGGAGCTTCTCCATTATACATAATAGAAGTATAATTTCATACTTTTTGCCGATACTGTTTATAAGGCAGGGAATGGATTTGCCTTATAAAGTGTAAAGGTGTGCATACTATGAAATTCGTAAAACGTCTCAGCTTGTTTTTTATTTATCCGCTTACAATGTTTGCGCTGGGTTTTGCCTCGAATATGGCTATTATGGAATTCTTTTATCCAGGGGAACAAAATATCCCTGTGAAGCAGGATTACCCGGCAGTATTGGGGACGAGTCCGGCCAGGGACGATCTATCCGACTCCCAAAAAGACGAGAACTTCCTTTTGCCAGGCGAACCAAAGCCAGTTGAGGTGGCAATGAGCGAGGAGCCTGTGGTAAATGCCAATACCCACTATGTGCTTGAGCGTTATGATGCCATAAGCGGCGAGAGCAGCGAGGACGACGAGGCTCTGATGCCTGATAAATTTATTGGATTAAACAGAGAGAAGTTGGTGGACGAGATTGAGGAATATAACCGCAATCCCTCGCTGACCGATTTGGAGCAGGGCTTTACCTATATGGAGCTTGTGTCTTTTTCGGCCGGCAGAGTGGTAGTCAGGAAAAGCTATGAGCTGGAAGAGGGGGAGAAGGGATTTTTTCTGCTGAATGAAAACCATTATGTGGTTGTCTATGATCATAGTCTGTCCAACGTGTATATGGACACAGAAATCCTGGTGGAAAATCTGCCAGAGGATTTACAGGAAGAAATTTTGAATATGAAATTTGTGGAGGATGAAAAAGAGTTATACCAGTTTCTTGAAACATATACCAGTTAATTTTGCCAACCAAAACAGGAGGGATAGATGGACAATAAAGTGAAAATAGCCGTAATAGGCGGCGGAGCATCGGGGATGACAGCGGCAATTACAGCGGCCAGATATGGTGCTGAGGTTACTCTGTTCGAGAAAGAGGAGAGGGTGGGAAAAAAGATTCTCGCCACCGGAAACGGAAAATGCAATCTGGGTAATCTGGATTTTTCCATGGATCAGTATTATTGCAGGGACAAGGAAAAGCTGGAAAAAGTCTTTCGGGTTTTTTCCGTATGGGACAGTATCTCCTTTTTTGAAAGTATGGGGCTGATGGTCAAAAATAAGAACGGGTATCTCTATCCCTATTCGGAACAGGCATCCACAGTGCTGGATATCCTGCGTATGGAGCTTGTGCGGCAACAGATCACGGTTAAGACAGGGATTGGCATAAAGGCGGCCAGATGCAAAAACGGGGAGGAAGTCTTTGAATTGACGGACGATGCCGGAGAGAACCATAGCTTTCAGAGAGTGATCGTGGCCTGCGGGAGCCCGGCGTCTCTGAAAAAAGGTCAGGGAATGACGGGGTATTGTCTGGCAGAAGGGTTCGGACACAGAGTGGGGAGGCTTCTTCCGGGGCTGGTACAGCTACAAAGTGACGAGAGTTTTATCAGGGCCCTGGGGGGTGTCAGGTGCCAGGCTGGTGTCCGGCTGTTGGTGGACGGTGAGGAAAAGGCGGCGGAATGCGGAGAATTGCAGTTTACAGACTATGGTGTTTCCGGCATTCCTATCTTTCAACTGAGCCGTATCGGGGCTAAGGCTTTGGCGGAAAAGAAAGATGTGGAAGTATACGTTGACTTTTTCCCGGATCAGGAAACGAAGGCCTATGCCTGCATGGCCCGGCTGCGTTTTGAAACCCAGGGTGATAAGAACCTGGAAGATTATATGACCGGGCTGTTGAACAAGAAAATTAATATGGTAATCATTAAGCGGCTGGGCCTTAAGCCGGGAATGAGAGCAGAGGAAATTGGCTGGGAGAAGATCAGGGAGCTGATGCAGATATGTCGTCAATTCCCCATACATATCAGCAACACCAATTCTATGGAAAACGCCCAGATCTGCGCCGGAGGCGTAGATTTTGCGCAGGTTGGCACAGAACTTGAGTCTGAACTCGTCAGCGGGCTTTACTTTACGGGGGAGCTGCTGGACGTGGACGGAAAATGCGGCGGTTATAACCTGCAGTGGGCCTTTACCAGCGGCTATGTGGCGGGCAGGAATGCGGCGGGCAGCTCTACAAGGGAGATCGCGTCAGGCAGCGGCTACGAGGAAGAAAAGCTGAAGGGAAGCCCGATATGCTGAGAATTTCTCAATTACGACTTCCTGTAGACCACACAGACAAAGACCTTGTGCAGAAAGTCAAAAAGATTTTAAGATGTAAGGAAACGCCTGAGATCATTATTGTCAGGCGTTCCATAGATGCCAGAAAAAAGCCGGAGCTTTCTTTTAATTATATCCTGAATGTCCGGGTGAAGAATCAGGAGCAGGTCTATCGCCGGTGCGACCAAAGGCAGGTTCAGATTTGGGAGGAAAAGCCTTACCATTTTCCGGTCTTTGGCTTAAAGACAAAGACCAGGCCTGTGATCATCGGCAGTGGGCCCGCAGGATTATTTTGCGGCTATATGCTGGCCCAGGCAGGGCTTTCCCCCATCCTTTTAGAACGGGGGAGGCCTGTGGAGCAGAGGGTAAAGGATGTGGAGTCTTTCTGGGAGACGGGACTCTTAAACCCGGAATCCAACGTACAGTTTGGGGAGGGCGGGGCAGGTACTTTTTCCGACGGAAAGCTCAATACTCTGGTAAAAGATACCCACGGAAGGAACCGGGAGACTCTTTCTATTTTTATAAAGGCGGGAGCGCCGCCGGAAATTCTCTATGACCATAAGCCCCATATCGGCACTGACGTTTTGCGGAAAGTGGTGGTGAATCTGCGGAAAGCCATTGAGGATATGGGCGGGGAAGTGCGCTTTGGCGCAAAAGTTACCGGGATAGAAAGTGAGGGGAAACATATTTCGGGGCTTGTGATTAACGGCAGTGAAAGGTTATCCGCGGATTACGTTGTCCTGGCTGTGGGCCACAGCGCCCGGGACACTTTCGCTATGCTCTGGGAAAAAGGGGTAGCCATGGAGGCCAAGCCTTTTGCGGTGGGTCTCAGGGTGGAACATCCCCAGGAAGTTATCAATCTCTCCCAATACGGGCAAAAAGAGGTGAGGGTTCTGGGAAACGCGCCCTACAAGGTGACGGCAAAGACTTCTGACCAGAGAGGCGTCTATTCCTTCTGTATGTGTCCTGGAGGCTATGTGGTGAATGCTTCCTCGGAGCCCGGCCATCTGGCTGTAAACGGCATGAGCTACAGCGGAAGAAGTGGGAAAAATGCCAACAGTGCCATTGTGGTGTCGGTATCACCAGAGGATTATGGCAGCGACCATCCGCTGGCGGGCGTAGCCTTTCAGAGAAGCCTGGAAAAAAGAGCCTTCGAGGCGGCCGGGGGGAAGGTGCCTGTAGAGCGTTACGGCGATTACAAAAGAGCCCTTATAGGGGCTGCAGACCAGGGGGAGGAAGCAGCTCTGGCAGGAGAGGACTTTTCTTCCGGTCGAAAGGGCTTTTCCCCCAGCATAAAAGGCGGATGGGCCTTTGCGCCGGTTCATGAGATCCTGCCAAAGCCTCTGGGAAAGGCTTTTGTGGAAGGGATGGAGCGCTTTGGCGGGATGATTAGGGGATTTAACGATCCGGATGTGCTGGTGGAGGGCGTGGAGAGCAGAACTTCCTCCCCGGTGAGGATCCTGCGGGATGATAGCCTGGAGTCCTCCCTGAAAGGGCTCTATCCCTGTGGGGAAGGGGCTGGCTATGCGGGAGGAATCACCTCGGCGGCTATGGACGGAATCCGGGTGGCGGAGGAGATTGCGCTTTGCATTGCCGGGCAGGAGAAGGAGCAGGTTAGTATAACCAAAGAAAGCCATGGGGAGTGTGGTATTTGACGTTACGAAAGGGGGAGGCTTATGGATCAAAATTTCTTTAACCGTAAGCAGGAGCTGCGAAGTAGATATCTTGCCTGCAGGGACGGGCTTTCCTTCAGGGAGCGGAAGGAAAAAAGCGAACGCATCAAAGAGCTGCTTCAAGGCGAAATTTTTTATCAACAGGCACAGGCGGTGCTGGTATATATGGATTATCGCAGCGAGGTGATCACTACGGGGCTGGTGGAGGATCTCTTTGCCGAGGGCACAAAACGGATCTTTGCCCCAAAGGTGGAGGGGATGGATATCAGTTTTTATGAGGTGGGCTCTATGGAGGATTTCATAAAAGGCTATCAGGGTATCCGGGAACCCCGGGGAGAGGAAGAGAAGCTTTTTGTACCCGGAAAGTGCAAAGGGCAGAACATTCTGGTGCTGGTTCCGGGAGCGGTATTTGACAGGCAGCGGGGGCGGCTCGGCTATGGGAAGGGATTTTACGACCGGTTTTTGGGAAAGCTTTCCGAAGCCGTTGAGAAAGGCGGATGGGAAGAGGAGGGAGCCTTTGTTTGCAGCGCGGGCCTTGCCTTTGATTGTCAGCTTGCCAAGAAGATTGCCCTGGAGGCCCATGACCGGAGAGTGGATATGATCGTAACGGAGACGGGGATTATCCGGTGAGATAGCAGGCGGCAAAATGCAGGCGGCAAAATTTTTGTTTTGGCGTCCACCGCGCTGATTCTGCATGGTTGTTTACGATAGATTTGGTTGGCAGCTCCAGGGCGGGCAGGAGGGAGAGAGGATGATGGGTGAGATGGATGAAAAACTGATGCAGCTTGGGAGGAATGGGGTAGCGGCAAAATATCAATTGCAGATTCTTTCTTCCGGGCAAAAGAATCAGGCGTTGCAGGCGGTAGCAGATGCGCTTGTGGCACAGAGCGACGCGATACTGAGGGAGAATGACAGGGATGTGGAGCGGGGGGAGGAAAAGGGAATGTCTCCCGGCCTTCTTGACAGGCTCCGCCTTACCAGGGAACGGATAGAGGGGATGGCCCAGGGGCTTCGGGAGGTGGTTGCCCTTCCGGATCCTATCGGCCAGGTGTTGGAGACTATAGAGCGACCCAACGGCCTTGCGATTGAAAAATGCCGGGTTCCCATGGGGGTGATCGGCATCATTTACGAGTCCCGTCCCAATGTGACGGCGGACGCTTTCGGGCTGTGTTTTAAAAGTGGGAATGCCGTGATTTTAAAGGGAGGAAGCGACGCTCTCTTTTCCAATATGGCAATCGCCGGCGTGATACGGGGGGCCCTTGATAAGGCAGGAATTACGGCGGATGCTTTGCAGCTTATTGAGTCCACCGACAGGGAGATTACCCGGCAGTTTATGGGGATGAAAGAGTATGTGGATCTTCTGATTCCCAGGGGCGGCGCAGGGCTGATCAGAAGCGTGGTTGAGAACAGTACCATACCGGTGATAGAGACAGGGACGGGGAATTGCCATATTTATGTGGATAAGGACGCCGACCTGGAAAAAGCCATCCCCATTATCATCAATGCCAAAACCCAGCGGATCGGGGTGTGCAATGCCTGTGAATCCCTGGTAATTCATGAAGCCATAAAGGATAGGCTCCTGCCCCGGTTATCCCAGGCTTTGCGGGAGCGGGGAGTGGAGATCAGGGGGGATGAAAGGGTGCGGGAGGTGATTGACTGCATTCCTGCTACCCAGGAGGACTATGCCACGGAGTACCTGGATCTGGTTATTTCCATGAAGACAGTGGCATCGTTGGAGGAGGCGATCGCCCATATCAATCGGTACAGCACCCGGCATTCGGAAGCCATCATCACCGAAAATAAAGAAAGCGGGGAGAAATTTTTGCGGGAGATTGACGCAGCCTGCGTTTACCTGAACGCATCCACCAGGTTTACGGACGGGTTTGAATTCGGATTCGGGGCGGAGATTGGCATCAGCACTCAAAAGCTTCACGCCAGAGGGCCTATGGGACTTGGGGAGCTGACCTCCTACAAATACAGGATCAGGGGAAACGGGCAGGTCAGGAGCTGAGCCCGGCCGCCGGATCAGTATGCTTTTTTCGGGCAGCCTGTGGGCTGGGCAGCTAAGTGAAAAGCAGTCTTGATTTCCCGGCACACATGTGTAAAAATAAAACGGAAGAGTTAAGTTTGTTCTGACGGGGAGGATTCGTGATGAGAGGAATAGATACACAGGTACGTAAAATCAGAAGACGTATTTTTAAAGAAGTGGCAAATCTGGCATACACCTCCGAGAATCTCAAGGATGATGTGGAGGCATTGCCCTATAAGATCGTTGACTATGATGAATCGGAATATGAGAGTATATACCGGGAGCGGGCCATCGTAAGAGAGCGGATCCGTCTGGCCATGGGGCTCTCCCTGCGCCCCGAAAATGCGCCGGTTCATGTGACCCAGGGCCTTGAGGAGAGTAATATTGATGAGAAATACTATGAACCGCCTCTGATGCAGGTGATTCCCTCGGCCTGCAATGCCTGTCCTGAGAATAAATATGAGATTACCGACAGATGTATGGGATGCGTGGCCCATCCCTGCCGGGAGGTATGTCCCAGAGGGGCCATCAGCATGAAGAACGGAAAATCCGTGATTGACCAGGAAAAGTGCATTCGGTGTGGAAAATGTAAATCCATTTGCCCCTACGATGCCATTTCCCATCAGGTTCGTCCCTGCCTGGCCCATTGCGGTGTGAACGCCATTAAGAGTGACAAAAAAGGGCGGGCTTATATTGATACGGACTTGTGCGTCTCCTGTGGCCAGTGTATGGTGAGCTGCCCCTTTGGGGCCATCGCGGATAAATCCCAGATTTTCCAGTTGATAAGGGCCATGCAGTCGGGCAGGAAGATCATTGCCCAGGTAGCCCCCTCCTTTGTGGGCCAGTTCGGAAAGAGCGCCACTCCTGACAAAATCAAGGCGGCTCTCAAGGAGCTTGGTTTTTATGACGTATATGAGACAGCCATCGGCGCGGATATGGGTGCTATGGCGGAGGCAGAGCACTATGTGAAGGAGGTCTCCACCGGGGAGCTTCCCTTCCTTCTCACCTCCTGCTGCCCTTCCTGGTCGGTGCTTGCCAAGAAGTTTTTCCCGGAGACCATCGACAAGATTTCCAATGCGCTGACCCCCATGGTAGCCACGGCCCGGAAGATTAAGGAAGATCATCCGGACGCTTCCGTGGTGTTTATCGGGCCCTGCGCCTCCAAGAAGTTGGAGGCATCCCGCAGAACTATCCGCTCTGACGTGGACTTTGTTATCACCTTTGAAGAGCTGGCGGGCATGTTCGAGGCCAAAGGCCTTTTGCCGGAAGAGGAAGAGAAGGGCGAGGCCATGGCGGACGCCACGGGAGCCGGCCGTGGTTACGGCGTGGCAGGAGGCGTTGCCAGCGCCATTGAGGAATGTATCCGGGAATACTATCCGGATGTGGAGGTCAATATCGAACATGCGGAGAGCCTCACAGAGTGTAAAAAAATTCTCATGCTTGCCAAGGCCGGAAAAAAGAACGGCTGCCTCATCGAGGGCATGGCCTGTCCCGGAGGGTGCGTGGCCGGAGCGGGAACCAACATCGCTATTCCCCAGGCTATGAAGGAAGTGGCCGGATTTAAGGCGGCGGCCAAGCAGAAGATTCCGGATAAAAATCCTGGTGAGGGAAATATTTCCTAAAGCGGGAGCCTGAAGTTTCTAAAGTGGGAAATCTGAAAAGTGAAAATTTTTCCAAGGCGGGAGCCTGCCCAAGGAATTTTGATGGAAATTTTGAAAGGAGTAAGAAGAGAAGTGAAGATAAGAACAAGATATGCCCCCAGTCCCACCGGGCGGATGCATGTGGGAAATTTAAGGACGGCGCTCTATGCGTATCTGATTGCAAAGCATGAGGGAGGAGATTTCATGCTCAGGATCGAGGATACGGATCAGGAGCGGTTTGTGGAGGGGGCGGTGGAGATCATCTACCATACCTTGCAGGAGACAGGCTTAATTCATGACGAGGGGCCTGATAAAGACGGTGGAGTGGGCCCCTATGTGCAGTCAGAGCGGCAAAAGCAGGGGATCTATCTGGAATACGCCAAAAAGCTGATCGAAAAGGGAGAGGCATATTATTGTTTTTGTGATAAAGAGCGCCTTGCCGGGCTGAAGTCCCAGGTGGTGGAGGGAAAGGAGATCACAGTCTATGACAAGCATTGCCTGTCCCTGTCCCCGGAAGAGGTGGAGGAAAAGTTAAAGTCCGGCGCGTCCTATGTGATTCGCCAGAACAATCCCAGAGAGGGCAAAACCACCTTCCATGATGAGATTTACGGAGATATCTCAGTAGATAACGGGGAGCTGGACGATATGATCCTGATCAAGTCCGACGGCTATCCCACCTACAATTTCGCCAATGTGGTGGACGACCATCTGATGGGGATCACCCACGTGGTGCGGGGAAATGAATATCTTTCTTCATCCCCCAAATACAACAGGCTCTATGAGGCCTTTGGCTGGGAAGTGCCGGTGTATGTACACTGTCCCTTGATTACCGACGAGAACCACCAGAAGCTGAGCAAGCGCTGCGGCCATTCCTCCTATGAGGACTTGATCGGCCAGGGCTTTTTGACGGAGGCGGTGGTGAATTTTGTGGCCCTTCTCGGATGGAGCCCTTCTGAGAGCAATGAGGAAATCTTTTCCTTAAAGGAGCTGGCAGAGATTTTTGATTACCGCCATATATCCAAATCTCCTGCGGTGTTCGATTACACCAAGCTGAAATGGATGAATGGGGAATACATTAAAGCCATGGAGGATGAGGCTTTTTATGAGAAAGCAGAGCCTTATCTCAAGGGGGCCATCCAAAGAGAGATGGATTTACACAAAATTGCATCCATGGTCAAGACAAGAATCGAGGTGTTCCCGGATATCCCCGCTCTGGTGGACTTTTTTCAGGAGCTGCCGGAGTATGACCCGGCTATGTACCAGCACAAAAAAATGAAAACCACCAAAGAATCCTCTCTGGAGGTTTTAAAGGAGCTTCTTCCCCTGTTGGAGGCACAGGAGGACTATTCCAACGATGCCCTCTATGGGCTGTTGGTATCCTATGTGGAGCAGAAGGGCTGCAAGAACGGCTACGTGCTCTGGCCGGTGCGCACGGCGGTTTCGGGAAAGCAGATGACCCCTGCCGGCGCTACGGAAATCATGGAGCTTCTTGGCAAGGAGGAATCGCTCCTGCGCATTAAGAAAGGAATTGAACTGCTTGAGAATACCCAGTAAGTTACAGCAACGGGCAATTGCCCATCTTTCAGGGCCCGCTATGGTGATCGCGGGCCCCGGCAGTGGGAAGACATTCACCATTGTTCAGCGCATCTTATCTCTGATCTGTGATCATCATATTTCTCCCTCTAATATTCTTGTAATTACTTACACCAAGGCGGCGGCCGCTGAAATGAAGGATCGTTTTGAAAAGGCCTATACAGGAGGTGGCAGCGTCAATTTCGGAACCTTTCACAGCATCTGTTATCATATCCTGAAACAATCCGGTAAGATCAAAGAAAATTCCCTCATCAAGGAAAGCGAAAAAAGAAAGCTACTTCAGGTCATTCTGGGAACCATAGGGCTGGCCTCCCAATCCGGCTATGACGAAGTTACCCAGGTCATCAATGCCATAAGCAAGAACAAAAACCGCTTTAGCCCTCCCCGAAAAGAAGGAGAACAAAAAGAAGGACTACAAAAAGAAGGATTGCAAAGAGAAGGACAACAAAGAGAAGGGGAACAGAAGGAAGAGGAAGCGTCCCCCTATGCCGCCTCCCAATCCCGGATTTCCCGGCAGGAGCTGACAGCCATAGAGAGGGAGTACGAGAGACACTTAAGGGAACAGGGTATGATTGATTTTGACGATATGATTCTTCTGTGTCTTAGGCTTTTCTCTCAGGATGAGAATTGCCTTGGAACTTACCGAAAGCTTTTCCATTATATTCTGGTGGACGAATTTCAGGATATCAACCCTCCCCAATATGAAATCCTAAAGCTCCTTGCCCATCCCAGGAACAATCTCTTTGTGGTGGGGGATGACGATCAGGCCATTTACGGCTTTCGGGGAGCCAGCCCCGGAATCATGAAGCAGTTTTCGGAGGATTTCACAGGGGCAAAGCAGATCATGCTTACGGAAAACTATCGGTGCGGCGCCCCGATCGTCAGGCTTGCGGGAGAAATGATCGGCCAAAACAGCCAGCGTTTTTCCAAAGAGTTCTACCCGATCCAGCCCGAGGGGAAGGTGGTTTTTACCTGTTTCGATTCCCACAGGGAGCAGGAGAGGGGGATGGCGGAGATTCTTTTGGCTTTGCGGGAAGAAGAGCTCCTTGACAGCGCCGTGATTGTCAGGACAAACCGGGAGGCGGCTCTGTACGCCGGATATTTGAGGGAGGCGAAAGTTGCGGTGAAGGGAAGCCGCATTAAGGAAGGGGATATCTATCATGGATTTATTATGGAGGATATGCTGTCCTTTCTGAGCTATCTCTATGAGGGCAAAAGGCGGGGGGATTTTATTGGCTTTATGAACAAGCCGAACCGCTTTCTGACCCGAAAAGCGCTGCCACAGGAGAGGGTGAGCATAAACGCATTGGAGCGGTATTATGAAAAAAATCCCCAGATGCTTGGGATGGTCAGGCGTTTTTTCCGGCAGCTAGCGATTGCGGAAGGGCTTACGCCTTATCTTGCGGTTTCCTTTTTCAGAAAAAGCCTTGGATATAATGAGTATCTGCATATCAGGGCAGGGGAGGAAAGAGAGTATCGGCGGCTCTGTACACTGGCGGATCAGGTGCAGCAGTGCTTTAAGGATTGCAGGCCGGGGGCGCCAGTGAGAGCCTTTGTGGAGCAAAAAGCCTTGAAAGAGGAAGCCCATTTACCGCAGAGGCAGGAGGAGGGAGGCGTCCACATTCTCACCATGCATGGAGCTAAGGGGCTGGAATTTGACCGGGTATTCCTTCCGGATTTAAATGAAGGGGTGATTCCGGGAAAGGACTGCCTGACGCCAGAGGCTTTAGAGGAAGAAAGAAGGCTCCTGTACGTGGCGGTTACAAGAGCCAAAAAAGAGCTTTATCTTTATTGCTGCAAGGAGAGGGGACGGAAGCCCTCCCGCTATCTGGAAGGACTGTCCCTAAACGGCCGGCATGGCCCTTCTTCTGACGGTTAATCCGATTCCTCCACCAGCTCATCAAATTCCACACTGTCCAGATATTCGTCAAAGGCGTCTGAAACGATCTCATATTCCTCATCATCGTCAATGTAGCCAAGCTCTGGTTCCTCGTTCGGATCCTTTTCATTTTCGTGGTAGCGATAAAACCACACGTTGCCGTCGTCGTTTTCTCCCTCCTCGTCAAGGGGAAGGAGCACTATATAATCCCGGTCTCTGACCGTGAGTATGGTGACAATGGAGCAGGTCACAGTGGTTCCGTCCTCCAAATCAAGGGTGACGGTCATTTCCTCGTCGTTTTCTTCCGGCTGGCTGATAGGCCCATTGGCCGGTGCTTGTCTATTTTTACCCATAAATAAGACCTCCGCGTATTTTTTTAACATCATTTTACTCATTAATTCCCGAAGATGCAACAAAATATTATATTTTTATGCACATATCGGAATTTTTATGATATGATATACATGGCGCAGTTGACTTAATTATTTAGTAGGGTGAAGCGAGGCTATATTTGTTGTGAAATACGACAATGGCTGATAAAGCTTTACATCCGTTGTTTTGGGCAGGAGGGGCGCATGGAGACAAATTGGAGAGTGACTTGTTTCAGACCGATGAAGCAGGGAGTTGTTTGTACGAAAAGCAGTGTAAGTTTTGCCGCGGAATTAACAGCGGATAAAGAATGCGGAGTTATTTTATATGACACGGAAGGTGGCAGCTTTCGTTTTCCTTTTCAGAAAGAAGGGAAAAGGGGGAATCTCTACGGACTTAAGATAGAGGGTGAAGGCCTTAACAACTGTTATTATAATTATTATGAGGGAGATAGAATCAAAACAGACCCCTTTGCCTGGGAAATTTCAGGGTTGGAACATTGGGGAGAAAAAAGAAAGCGGGAAACCAGAGGATTTCTGGGAAAGAGGGATTTTGACTGGCAGGGGGACGAGCCCTTGGCGATTCCCCTGGAAGAGAGCATTCTGTATGGGCTGAATGTGCGTTCCTTTACCATGCACAAGAGCTCGGGGGTGAAGAAAAAGGGAACCTTTGAAGGGATTGCCGAAAAAATTCCCTATTTCAGGGAGCTGGGGGTTACGGCCCTGGAGCTGATGCCCTGCTATGAATATGATGAGTGCATGGAGGAGCCGGAGACTTATGCCTCGCTGCCCCCTGCCCTGGCCGTCCTCTCTAAGGAGAGCGTTCAGGAGGAGGAAAAGGGGGAGAGCAAACAGGAGGAAAAGCCAATCCGCCTAAACTGCTGGGGATTTCAGAAGGGATTTTATTTCGCTCCCAAGGCGGCTTACAGTGCCGGAAAATCGCCGGTGATTTCCTTTAAAAGGCTGGTGAGAAAGCTCCACCAAAATGGAATCGAAGTGATCATGCAGTTTTATTTTCCGCCGGAGGTGGGGCAGATGTATATGCTGGATGTGATCAAATATTGGGTGATGGAATATCATATAGATGGGGTGCGTCTTGGCGGTTTCCACCTTCCCCTTCGGCTGATCGCGGAGGACGCCATACTGAAAAACACCAAGATCCGGTGCAGTTATGTACAGCGGGAAGATTTGCCCGTGATATACAATCCTTCCTTCAAAAACTTTATCACAGATAACCTGAACTTCAGAAGAGACATGAGGCGGTTTTTGAAAGGGGATGAAGGGCTGATCAATCAGGCGCTGTTCTATCAGCGGCGCAACCCCAGGGAATATGGCGTCGTGAATTATATGGCGGATTACGACGGCTTTTCCCTGTATGACAGTGTGTGTTATGAGCGAAAGCATAATGAGGCCAACGGTGAAGATAACCGGGACGGCGCTGAGATAAATGATACGTGGAACTGCGGCGTGGAGGGCGAGAGCCATAGAAAGGGGATTGGGGAGCTGCGCCAGAGGCAGATCAAAAATGCCCTTTCCTTTGTACTCCTGTCCCAGGGAGTGCCTTATCTTTTTGGCGGTGATGAGTTTGCCAATTCCCGCTATGGCAATAATAACAGCTATTGCCAGGACAACGAGACCGGATGGGTGAAATGGAGAAAAACAGGCTTTGCAAAGGAGATACTGGCCTATACCAGATTTTTGATCGGGCTTCGCAAGTCCAACAGTATTCTGCATATGAAGGATGAGCTGCTTGCCATGGATCCCATCGGCTGCGGCTATCCGGATATTTCTTACCATGGGATAGAGGCATGGCGGCCGGATTTAAGCTATATCAGCCGAATCGTGGGGATTTTGCTCTGTGGGAAATATTCTCCGGGAAAGGGGGAATCCTTTTATATTGCCTGTAACATGCACTGGGAGAACCATGAGCTGGCCCTCCCGAAGCTTGCCAAAAATAAAAAGTGGATCAAGATCGCGGATACCTTTCAGCCCATCGGCGACTTTACAGAAGACCTTAAGGAGAATGAGGCAAAGGCCAAAGCCGGGGAAGAGAGGGTCTTTTCCATTGACAGCAGGAGCATCGCCATTTTCAGGACGGTTCCTGTAAAAGGTAATTCCCGTGTCCTCCCGAGGTCTAAGAAGAATTGAATCACTCCGCTGCAAGCTACGGGGAATCAGCCCCATAATGGATTGAAAACGAAATCTGTGAGCAAAGAGGGCATAAACTATGAATGCGTGGAAGCATTTTAAAACCATAACCCATCATAAGTACCTTGTGATGAAGGGGTGCTTTAAAGTGGGCTTATATAAGCAGGGGCTGCTTCATGATTTGTCGAAATACAGTCCCAGCGAATTCTGGGTAGGAGCAAAATATTTTCAGGGAAACAAAAGCCCCAATAACGCCGAGAGAGAGGATATCGGGTATTCCTCCTCGTGGCTCCATCATAAGGGGCGCAATAAGCATCATTATGAATACTGGATCGACTATAGCGCTAAGGCGGGAGGGATGGTTCCGGTAGCCATGCCTATGAAATATGTGGCGGAAATGCTGATGGACCGCATCGCGGCCAGCAAGATTTATGAAGGAAAGAATTATACAGACGCTTCTCCTTTGAAATATTACTTAAAGGGCGTGGAAAAAGCGCCCATTCATCCGGACACGGCTGCGCTGCTTGAAAAGCTTCTTCGGATGCTGGCGCAAAAGGGAGAAAAGAAAACCTTTGCCTATGTCAGGCGAAAGCTCCTGCACAGGACAGGAGGACTTTTTGAAAAATCGTGACATCATTTCCCTCCTTTGCATATGATATAGCATATGAAAAAGGAGTGATAAGAGCATGAATTGTCTGATTTTAGTAGCAATACTTTTGTGCTGTGGCGGCAACTGCGCAGGGAACTGCGGCAATAAGGGAGGCTGCGGCTGTGGCTGGCCTTTCGGCGGCCCGTGCGGCGGGAGAAGGGACAGTGAGGACAGGAGAGGCTGCGGCGGCAGAGAGGAAGACTGTGGCTGCGGAAATAACGGTGGCAGAAGAGAAAGGCCTGAGCGGGAAGACTGCGGCTGCAATTCCGACTTCCGTTCGGAGTCCCGTTTTGAGCAGAGACCTTTTTTGTTTAACCAGAGCTCTGACTGCGGCTGTGACGAACCCAAGAATAAGGGCTGCGACTGCGACAGGCAGTAATTAAAATTGAATGTAAGCTGAAAATGTGCGGGGGTTCCCGCACATTTTCGTAAAAAAAGAACAGGTGCAAATGTATGTGAATTATCATACCCGTAAGATAATGAATGACGGTGATATATCGCCGGTTGGCATTATCCTGTGTGCGGACAAAGGGGATTCTATATATTATGCAGGGGTTCTTTTTTTGTATTAACTGATTGAAGATAAGCAGAAAATAGATTATAATTATTGTGCTGGATGATAATTCTATAACTACTAATACAATAGGCCATGATTTATTAAGAATTACTAATTGAATCTAATTGGAAAAGAAAATGGAGGAGAGAACTTGACAATACTGAATGAGATAATTCCTGTTGATGAACTTGGTTGTTTAGAGGAAAAGACTTTTTTTCAGATATGAGTATGATGAAAGCTGTTGTGGATATTGATAGAGAAATTTTAGCAGTCAATGCAGAGCTTCATTCGGATTTGGAACAGATGCTTTTGGAAAATGGATCAAACCAGAAATATTTATATGGAATCAATATTTATTATGATAATGGTGAGATAGAGTTTGACTCTTTGATTAATCCGCCCAGAAACAGAGAGGCTGGATATCCACGAGTTGGGCGAGGGGTTGCTGATCCAAAGGCAAGAGAAAAATTGTAGAGGTGGTAAATAAATGGATAAAACAATAAGCTGGTTTGCAATGCCAGTCGGGGTTCAGATTTCTAATGTTGGCAGTGAAGTTCATCGTGCCATTAGATGGAAAAACAGAGGTGATGTACAGAAAAGAAATAGTTTTTGTATGAAAGCAATTGAGTTTCTTGAATTAATGAAAAAGGATCCTAAAAATCGCTATAGAACGGGTGAACTGGATTGCTGTATTGATGAGTTACAGGATTATTTAATGGGTGAAAATTTTTATAATACAACTGAAGAACAATTGATCAAATATTACGATGCGTTTCTTTGAAAGATTGAATTTTTGGTGTGCGACCGCATTCATTGGTAGCATACATGGCTGTTAACCGAGTTGTTGTAGGTTTGATCCCTGCTCAGGGAGCTAGCGAAAGCTTATAAACGTCAAGGTTTGCGGTGATAAGGAAGTGATTTCAGATTAGGCGGTACAGCCTCGGTTGTAAGGGCTGTACCGTCTTTTCTTGCGCTCAACGAGCACATTTTCCTTATGCGCCTTGCCGTTTCGGCAGGCAAGTCTGGCATCCGTTCTTTTGCCATTAAGTCCGATAAACCGCCCTCAAATTTCACTTTTGCTTTTGGGGCTTGCTAATTATACATCATACTATACAAAATATTATAAGTCTATATTTTTTCGAAAAAATCCTTATAATAAGTAGAGCAGATGCAAAACAAACTACTGATTAAAGGCAGTACCGCAGGCACAGCCTGTGGTATGCCGGGGTATAAAGAAGAAAAACAGAGGAAAGGATGGAGAAGGTAATGATAGAATGTAGAGGTCTGTGCAAAACCTACCGTGTTGCAAAACGTGAAGCGGGCTTTGGCAATGCGGTAAAAGCCCTGTTTTCCAGGGAGTATGAGTTAGTCCGGGCGCTGCGCGAGGTGAGCTTTACGGTGCAGGACGGGGAAATTGTCGGGTACATAGGGCCAAACGGGGCAGGCAAGAGCACCACCATAAAGACCATGTGCGGAATTCTCACGCCGGATGCGGGAGAGTGTGTGATCAACGGCAGGACTCCCTGGAAGGAGCGCAAAAAGCATGTCAGGGAAATCGGGGTGGTGTTCGGGCAAAGATCCCAGCTCTGGTGGGACATTCCGGTTATGGATAGCTTTCATTTGCTGCGGGACATGTATAAGATCGAACCTGTGGTCTATAAAAGAAATCTTGAGGAGCTGACGGAGCTTTTGGCGCTGAAAGAAATTTTAAGGACTCCGGTGAGGAATTTAAGCCTGGGACAGCGGATGCGCTGTGAGATTGCGGCTTCTCTGTTGCATGATCCGCGGATTCTTTTTCTGGACGAGCCCACCATCGGCCTGGACGCCGTATCCAAATTAAATGTGAGAAGGTTTATAAAAAAACGGAACCGGGAGCATGGGACAACCGTGATTCTGACCACCCATGATATGCAGGATATTGAGGCGCTGACAGAGAGAGTACTGCTGATCGGAAAGGGAAGGCTCTTGATGGACGGAAAGCTGGACGAGCTGAAAAGGCACTGTTCCACCAAAAAGACCCTTCGGATTAAATACAGGGGGCAGGTGCCGAAGCTTTTCGAGGGAGCCGCCCTTTTGGAGAAGCAGGGATTCGCCTGTGGGGAGGCAGGCCCTGGGGAGGACCCTGGCGGGGAAAGCGCAGGGGAGCTGACACTGAGTCTGGATCCCCATGTGAAGTCGGTCTCGGCGGCCATCGCCGATCTGGCGGCGCAGACGGAGCTTTTGGATGTTTCGGTTACGGATATTACCGCAGAGGAAATGGTTGCGGAGTTGTATGAGGAGTATCAGATATGAAGGCTTTCAAATCAATTTTTCTAATACGAATTATCAATGGCCTGCAGTACAGGGCGGTGGCTATAGGTGAGGTTCTGATGCGTTTTTTCTGGGGGCTGATGGAAATTCTGGCCTATGCCGCACTCTTTCGCATGGGCTCGGAAAACTTTTCCATGACCCTTACGCAGACCGTATCCTATGTGTGGATGCAGCAGATTCTGTTTGTCTTGTTCCGGGGAGTTGTGGGAGATGCGGAAATCTACTCCACCATTGCGGAGGGCTCCATTGCCTATGAGCTGGTGCGGCCTGTAAGCCTGTATGGCCGCTGGTTTTCCCAGTCGGCGGCCAACCGGATTGTGCCCACGCTTCTGGGCAGCCTGCCCTTGCTTGCGATTGTGCCCTTCATGCCGGGGGATTACAGGATGGTTTTTCCTGCCTCGGCGGGCCAGATTTTGCTGTTTCTGGTCTCTTGCGTGCTTGCTCTGGGGGTGGTGGTGGCCTTTGCCATGCTGATGAATATTTCGCTGTTTTATTTAACGACCCATAGAGGGATCAGAATGATTGTTTCCGTAACAACCCATTTCTTTTCAGGAGGCATGATTCCCTTAAGCTTTTTTCCGGATTCGGTTCGGCGGGTGGTAGTATTGCTTCCGTTCGCCTCCATGAGGGACGTGCCCTTGCAGATCTGGTGCGGGACTCTGTCAGGAGCGGATGCCTGCCGGGGAATGCTGCTTCAGATCTTCTGGCTTGGGGTGCTGGTTGTGACGGGATATGCCTGGATGGAACAGGCGTTAAAGAGAGTGGTGGTACAGGGGGGATGAATATGCGATTGTGTATGGATTTTATTTCGGTGAATTTAAAAAGTCAGATGCAGTATAAAATGTCCTTTCTTCTGACGGTGGCGGGGCAGTTTATTACGGCCTTTACCGCCTGGTTTGGGTTGATTTTTGTGCTGCAGAAGGTGGAGGCCATAGACGGCTTTACCAAAGGACAGGTGAGCATATGCTATGCGGTGATCATGCTCTCTTTCTCCATCGGAGAATTGATCGGGGCAGGATTTGCGGTTTTTGCCCGGATTTTGGGAGACGGGGAATTTGACCGGATCCTGTGCAGGCCGGGAGGGATTCTTTTGCAGGTGCTGGCTCCTCATATGGATTTTGTCCGGATTGGACTGCTGCTCCAGGCCGTGCTTGTTTTAGCGCTTGTGATTCCTGGGTGCGGCATATCCTGGACGGCAGGGAAAGCGGCGCTTCTTTTTCTTATGGTGTTAAGCGGGAGCGCAGTGTTTTTCAGCCTCTTTCTGTTAAATGCCTCTTTCTCCTTTTTTACGGTGGAAAGCCTGCAGTTTCTGGATATTTTTACCTATGGCGCAAGGGATTTTGGCCGTTATCCTTTCTCGATCTATGGGGAAAAGGTGCTGAAATTTCTGACCTGTGTGATTCCCCTGGCGTTGGTTCAATATTATCCGCTGTTATATCTCACGGATCGGGAGACAAACGGATTTTATGCTCTATGCCCGGTTCTGGCGCTGCTCTTTCTGGTTCCCTGTGTTGCTTTTTTCTATTACGGAGTCCGTAAGTATAAATCCACCGGCTCGTAAGCGGCACAGAAAAACTTTTTCTTTCCGGGAACCTTTTTGCCCCGTGGGCGATCTTATATAGTGAAAGCCGGCGAAAGAAAACGCTGCACCGTAAATCGGGGCAGCCTGCCAGGAGGTGATAAGCGGCTATTATGGATTATGAAAGATTTACCACATTGATCGAACAATATACACCGAATATGTACAGGCTTTCTTATGGGATACTCCGCAGCAGGGCGGACGCTGAGGACGCTGTCAGCGAGGCGGTGCTGAAAGCCTGGGAAAATCTGGATCGCCTGAAAAATCCGGAGAGCTTCAGGGCCTGGATCATGCAGATTACAGCCAACGAAGCCAGAAAGCTCTACCGTCATGCCCAAAGGGTAAGCTGTGCAGAGTACCTGGAAGAAAGGGAGTCCGTATCCTTTGAGGACGAGAGACATGCGCTTTGGGACGCGGTGATAAAGCTGGATGAGGGATACCGCGCAGTGATTATTCTGTACTTTTATGAGCGCCTGTCCATAAAGGAGATCGGCAAAGCCCTCCATATTGCGGAGGGAACGGTGAAGTCAAGGCTTTCCAGAGGAAAGAGGCTGCTGAAGGAGATGCTTTCGTAGAGGACAGTGTTTGACAGAAAGGGCAAAGGGATTCATATGAGCAATATGTGGGAAAGAAAATTGTTTGAGATGGCAGGGAAGGAGCAGATCATCGTGCCGGATTCCCTGAACCAAAAGCTGCACAGACAGCTTTTAAGCTTGGAAAAGCAGGGGACTGACCGGAAGCGGAAAAAGCGGGCCTTTGGGCTGAAAAGAGCCGTTATTTTAGCGGCGGCCCTGACCATGCTGTTTTCCGTCACAGTCACTGCGGCAGTGAGCGCATGGAAGCAGAGAATGGAGTCTATGAATGGGGAAAAGCTGGAGGAATATTTTGCCCAGATTTACACCTCAAAGCTGCCTGCGGATAACTATAACCGTCCCTTTACAGAGTCGGAAAATATCCGGATGGAGGCGCTGGCTGCAGACTATGAGGCGAAGGGGCGTTTCCCGGAGGGAGAGCTTGTAATGCTGGATACGGCAGAAGATTATAAGGGAAAAAATGTGGGTTTTCTGAAAGGGACCAGCACCTTCTTTTTCCCGGAAAAGGAAATGAGCGATGAGGAGCTGTTGCAGGTGATTGATTTCAGGTACAAAAGAGATTACAGCCTGCGGAAGATGAATGAAATGATCGCCGCCGGAGAGGCGGAGCCAGTGCAGCCGGAGCCTGTGATGCCGGAGGAAACAGCCCCCGTTTTGGGAGAGTCGGATCAGAAGCTTACCATATCTTATACCGGAGAGCTTTCCATTTCGTCCATGGCGGCAGGGAATGACTGTATCTTCCTTGCGGGGCAGAATACCGTACACCGGATGGAGCTTGGCAGCGGCGATTCCACAGTGTTTTTTGATGATTTCGACAAAAAAACCAGCGT
Source organism: uncultured Lachnospiraceae bacterium (assembly GCA_949949005.1). GTDB lineage: Bacteria > Bacillota > Clostridia > Lachnospirales > Lachnospiraceae > Suilimivivens. Next base: position 136,841 of record CATLHM010000002.1, on the reverse strand, counting down.
GAGCGCCATGTGCCAGGATAAGGATGGGCAGGTCTATCTGGGGCTTTTAGAGCAGCAGGAGGACGGAAGCTGGGAAAACGGCCTGTGGGTGCTGGATCGGGAAGGAAATTTCCTTAAGGAAATTGACCTTGCACCGTTTCGTTCCGATAAGGTTTTCCATATAGGCAGCCCGGACGGGCCCGAAAGCACCGGTCAGATCTGGAATATGACAGTGGACGAGGAAGGCTTTTTGTATCTGAGGGGTTCGGGATTTCAGGACGCGGCTATCATGCTGATCCTGGATCAGGACGGGAAGCTGGTCTCCCGTATCGATCAGGGGGATTATTACACCGGCCCGGTTTCCGGAATGGGGATCGGCAGGGATAAAAAGGTATATACCGCCCTTTTTGACCGGAAGAACCGGCTGGGAATCGCCAGTATCAATCCAAGGGAAGGGACGCTGGAGGAAGTTTATATGGGAATCGTGCCAGAGGATACCATCAGCTTTGACGTGGTGACCAGGGGAAGTGATGCGGACTTTGTGATCTGGGGCTACAGCGGAATCTTTTCCTATAATATAGGGGAGGAGCAGGCAGAACTTGTCATGCCCGCCTGGGAGACTCCCTGCAATGTGGAGGGCTCACTGCGCTGCGGTCTTCCCGACGGAAGGATTCTGCTGGCTGCGTCCACGGAATATCGCCGGGTGACGGACGAGTACGGCATGGAACGGGGAGAGCGGATTCCGGAGAAGACATTCTTTTATTATTTGCCGGGGACTGGGGCAGGAGCGGAAAAGTAAAATGGATGCGAAAGAAGCGGCAGAAGAAATCGGGGCTCAGTAAGAGATTTTATACCTTAAAAAATTTCGGCATAGTTTGGAGTGATCCGGCTATGCCGATTTTCTGGTGCGCCTTGCGGCGCACGTTTCTTGAGGCAGTTCGGCTGCTCCGATAAAGTTCCAATGAATGAGGATGGTCAGCTTTTTGATTGTTAGCTGTAATTTCAAGTTCCTTTGCGCAGAATATCCAGATATGCTTCATAGGCAAAAGTACGGTTTCTGCTGGTATCAGATGTTTGGAACAAAATACCGGCATCGACTAAACGATTGACTGCGCTGGATGTAGTATTAAAGGTAATACCTAAAGCCTCAGCCGTTTTTCGAATTTCGATAATAGGATTGGACTCCAAGTAGTTAAAAACGAGTATTGCATTTTTAGCTGCACGACCCAGCTTGGAAATGATAGTTACATTGGCATCGTGAAGAACAATCAGTTCATCAATTGTTGCAGTGGCATCTTCGGCAGATTCCATAATAGCTTGCAGGAAGAACTTGACCCACTGCTCGTAATTTCCTTTTGTTCTTACTTCAGTCATGCGGTCGTAATATTCCACACGATTTTTTTTCAGGAAGTAAGAAATGTATAAAGCGGGTGTCGTGAGGACCTTTTTCTCCATTAAGAACAGCGTAATCAGCAAGCGGCCGACACGGCCATTTCCGTCAAGGAAGGGATGGATGGTTTCAAACTGGTAATGTATCAATGCCGCTTGGATTAAAGTATCAAGTTCATCATCGGCATTGATATATTTTTCGAGGTCAGACATTGCATCTAGCATATCATCGGGAGCTGGAGGAATGTATCGGGCGTTTTTGAGAGTGCTGCCCTGACCGCCAATCCAGTTCTGAGAATGTCTGAACTCACCGGGACTTTTTTCTTGGCCTCGTACACCGTCCATCAAGGCTGCATGGGTTTCCCTAATCAGGCGATTACATAACGGAAGAGTCTTTAATCGCTCAATCGCAAACTCGGTCGCCTTAATATAATTTATAACATCTGCAACATTACGGTTTGTGTTGGCTTCCAGCATTGGATCAAGAACATCTTCCAGGGTTGCCTGTGTACCCTCAATCTGCGAAGACATCAATGCTTCTTTACGTACATACATAGATACGAATAATTCCACATTGGGAATGCGGGTAGCAACACTTTCCAAAATGGCGAGCTGGGAATTGGCTTTTACGAGTAAGCTGACAATATCCTCTGTTAGCTCGATAGGCGGAGCCGGAGGCAGAGGATTCGGCACGAAAGACTTGTATGCCATTTCGCCTGATAAATTTGATTTATAATGACCTGCACGGCTATTCATCAGTCTTGGCTCCTTTCTGGAAACTTGAAATATATGTATCTATTATACTATCCTTATTTCAAGAAAACAATCAAACTTGAAATAAAGAAGCAAAATGTTTGTTTTTATTTCATTTTCGACTGATGCAGGGTGGATTATACTTATCGATAATCCCTAAGTGAACGCTCCAAAAGACTGCTTCTTTTTGAACAAATAATGATTGAAATGTAAGTGACAAACAGATATACTGGAAAAAGAGCATTGCTTACGGGCGTTACCAGGACAGCCGGAGAGGGGCGGGAAGATGCATTGGAAATTGGAGGTACAGGAATACGGGAAAATTGAATATGCAGAAATAGAGATGGCACCGCTTACTCTTTTCGTGGGAGATAATAACAGTGGAAAAAGCTATTTGCTTACGCTTTTGTGGGGAATAAAAAATCTTGGAGTGGAGGGACTTCTCGGGGATGTTGACGGAAAGCCCCTGAAAGAAGAATACCTTTTGATGAACTGGCTCAGGGAGCAGATCAAAGTTGCATGGGAAAAGGGCAGTTGTATCTGCAAAGTAAGCCAGGTGGCAGACATATGCCAGTCGATTTTGGATAAATGGCTTAAAAGAAATAAGGACGGTCTGGTTAAAAAGATATTTAACAGTAAGGATGTAAGGATAAAAGGGCTCCGGCTTAAGCTGAAAGGCCTGGAAGAGGTTACCTTTAAGATAAAAAGGGACAGAAAAGCCAATGAAGACAGCGGGTTTACCTTCGGAAATGAACAGACTCAGAGATTTGGAAGGTTCTATTCCAGCAAAAAGCTTCTGGACGCAGAAGAGAAAATTGACAGATTTATGATCTTTACGGTTTTCAGCATGGTTTTGGATATTGATCTCGCAGAAAGCAATATCAATTCCGATATTTATCTTCCCTCGTCGAGAACGGGCTTCATGCTCACAAAGGACATTATCAATAAGGTGGGGAGAAATACCGCATTCAATATAAGGATGGAACGGGAAACGGTAATCCCGTTTTCAAGGCCGGTAAATCAGTTTTTGGATGTGATAAACGATCTGACCGCGGATAGCGGCGGAAACAAAAAATTTAGTGAGATTACCCAATATCTTGAAAGCGGAATGGCGGAGGGAACGCTTGAGATCAGCGCGCTTCCCAATAAGGAGCTTTCTTACGTGCCGGCAGGAGACTATATCCCGGCAGGGAGGAGCAGTGGGCTCCCGCTTCGGGTGGTCTCGGCAGTTGTGACAGAGCTTTCGCCGCTGATTCTGATCTTAAAGCACAAAGAATATTTACAAACACTTTTTTATGAAGAGCCCGAAATGTGCCTGCATCCCCAGCTTCAGCACAAAATGGCGAAAGTGATCTGTCGTATGGTAAACTGTGGCCTTGTTCTGGCCATAACGACGCACAGCGATATTATTTTACAGCATATCAACAATATGATCTGTTTATCTGGCCGGGAGGAGCAAAACGAAATTTGTCAGGAGCTGGGGTATACTTCGGAGGAGCTTTTGCAGCCACGGCAGGTTAAGGTTTATCAACTGAAATCCAGACCGGAAGGAAAAACAACCGTTGAGGAACTTAAGTGCGGTCAGAACGGCTTTGTCATACCCACATTTAACGAGGCGTTGGATAAGATCATGGATGAAGCCTACAGGATCCAGGAGTAAGACGTGGAGAATACCAAAAGAGAATTTATCATAAAAGAACTGATGGCACCGGATTTTATACAGATTCGGGGAAATGAAGTGGATCTGGAAGAATATGAGGAGACGGGAAGAAGTAAATTGAAGGTATGTCTGCCATCAAAGGAGAATCTTTGTATTGCCAATGTGGACGGGAAAAAGACAGACATGCTGTTTTTTCAAAACGACAGGTCCAAGTCCATGTATAAGAGGGTGGATCACATTATTTTTGAGCATCTGGATTCCAGGCGCTGGAGACTTCATCTGATCGAGATGAAGAGCAGTGTGGGAGAGGGAAAGTGGATTGAGATCAAAGGGAAATTCCGGGCCAGTTATTTACTGGCGCAGGCAATCGCAGGAATGCTGGAGCTTACTGTTTCGGATGTTGTTATGTATACGGCCTTTGAAAAGGTGCGGTTCAATCCCCCGGACACCATGCCTGCTGCCAGACGGGTAAGGACAGGCATTCCTGCAGTCAGGATGGAGCAGGAATGGAGGGGAGAAAATTTCGGGCTGAATTTTGGAGAGCGTATTTCATTTATCCATCTGCCGGTTCAAATGGAAAGAAATAGAGAAGGGACGCTGGAAGGAAATCTGACAGTATCCATATGCAAAGCGTATAACGGAGGAGAAACAACATGAAGAATCTATTAAACCAGATCATAAAATTCGGCATTGTGGGGCTGTTCTGTTTCCTGATTGACTTTGGGATCACCACAGGCTTTACCAATCTTCTGGGGATCCATTACCTGATTTCCAAGTTTCTTGGATTTGTGGTATCCGCGGTGGTGAATTATCTTCTGAGCATCAAATTTGTGTTTACCCAGAAAAAAGAGATGGACAAAAAGAAGGAATTTACGGTTTTCTTGATTTTGTCGGCCTTTGGGCTTCTCATCAACGAAATTGTGATGTATCTGTGTATCGACGGTATCTATGCCCACAGCGGACAGTTGCAGGAGCTTGTGAGCCATGCAAATATGGTGGCGCTCAGTTCGATACTGGCTACGGGGATTGTGATGGTTTACAATTTCATTTCAAGAAAGCTTTTTCTGGAAAGAAAATAGGCTATGGATACGAAAAGATTTGAAGAGATCAGGGATGCTGCGGTCAGCTCAGGGAGAGAGGGCCGCAGTATCGGCACTTATAAAGAAAAGACGCTTCACGCGATTCTGAAGGATTACTATGCGCCGGATAAGAGTATGCAGGAAATTTCTGTGGACGGCTACGTGGCGGATATTTATACCGGACAGGAGATCATCGAAATCCAGACAGCGAATTTTAATAAGATGCGGGCGAAACTGAACTGTTTTCTTCCCAACTACCCGGTAACGGTGGTATATCCTATTGCCAGAATTAAGTATTTAAGCTGGATTGACGAGGCCACAGGAGAATGCTCAAAGCCCCGCAAAAGCCCGGCGAGAGGCTCCGTTTACAGAGCCTTTGTGGAATTGTATAAGATCAAGAGTATTCTTTCCCAGGAAAATCTCTGTCTTTGCTTTCCCCTGCTGGAGGTGGAGGAGTACCGGCTTTTGAACGGATGGAGCCAGGATAAAAAGAAGGGTTCCTGCCGCTATGACAGGATTCCCCGTGCGCTGCTTGACGAAATCCGTCTGGAAAAGCCGGAGGATTACTTAAGTCTGATTCCGGAAAACCTGCCTGAGCCCTTCACCGCTCTGGAGTTTGGAAAGGCTGTGGGGGAGAAAAAGCAGATTGCGGGAATCGTCCTGCACGTTTTGAATTACCTGAATGTGTTAGAGAGGTGCGAAAACAGAGGAAGATTTTATACCTACCGGAGGGCTTTGTGACGGCAAAGAAGCTCTGGTGGTTTTTAGGCAGAGGAGAAGAATTGCGATGGAAAAAGGCACTTATCAGTTACTGGAAAATTATATGATTTTATGCATGGACGAGAGCGACAGCGTTCATGACAGGCAGCATATTTACCGTGTTCTGTATTACGCGCTGGACATAGCGCAGAGCGAGGAAAAGGTGGATTATGACGTGCTGATCTGTGCCTGTCTTTTGCATGATATTGGTAGGAAAGAGCAGCTTGAAAATCCAAAGCTCTGCCATGCAAGGGTTGGAGCGGATAAGGCCTTTCGTTTTCTGGTTGAGAATCATTTTGAGGAGGGGGTTGCACAGGCGGTGGCGGAATGTATACGGGCGCACCGTTACCGCTGCGATACTCCGCCCCAAAGCATAGAAGCCCGGATTTTGTTTGATGCGGATAAAATTGATGTTGCCGGGGCGGTGGGAATTGCGCGGACACTGATGTATAAAGGGATTCTTTCGGAGCCGTTGTACTGCGTTCTGCCCGACGGGGCGGTATCAGACGGGAAAGAGGATGGAACCCCTTCTTTTTTTCAGGAATATCAGTATAAATTGAAAAACTTGTATTCCGGTTTTTATACAAAAAGAGCAAGAGCGATTGCAGAGGAAAGGCAACAGGCGGCGGAGGCCTTTTATGAGGCTTTGGTTCGCGAGGTCGGCTCCTCTTATGAGAAGGGAACAGAGCTTTTGAAAGGAGTATGGGGAGAAAATGGAAAAAAGACAGGAAAGAGCTTATGATCGGAAGAGAATGAATGCCGTAGCGATTGAAGTGCAGGATCAGATCAGGGAAAACCATGTGATGTTCCAATTTGAAGGGGACAGGGAGACAAAGGTGTTCCATGGAAAATTTTTGGAAAAGTGGGCGGAGCTCTCCGGGGAGAATGGCTTCCGGCTTCTGGTGGGCGCGGGAGATGCAGGGAAGGAGAGCGGCAAGGTCCGTGAAATCTGCGCCTGTGCGGCAAAGGAGATGGGAAAGCGGGGAATAGAAGATTTTTCCTGCGATATAAAGCCGCTTGTTGCCGCGTGGGGGGAGGAAGTCTTAAAGGAGGCTGCGGAAGGGATCGTACTTGGGCTGTACCGGATGGAGAAGCTTTCAAATCAGGAGGAACAAAGACGGAAGGTCACTTTTACAGGGATAGCGCAAAGCCCCAGGGCAGAGAGATTGATTCAGGAAGGGCGGACACTGGCAGGCGCGGTGATTTTTGCAAGGGATATGGTGAACCGGCCCGCCAATTACCTGCGCCCGGAGGATTTTGCCGCTGAGATCAGTGCTTTGATGGAGGGGCTTCCTGTGGAAACGGAGATTCTTCCCCTGGCAAGGCTTCAGGAGGAGGGCATGGGGGCCTTTCTGGCCGTGGGGGAGAGCAGCGCCTATCCGCCCTGTATGCTGGTGCTGCGTTACCTGCCGGGGAAGTCCCCATCCGAAGAAATGACGGAGGAGATTACCGCCCTGGTGGGAAAAGGCGTGATGTGTGATACGGGTGGTTATTGCCTCAAAGGAGCCCAGAGCATGGCAGGCATCAAGGGGGATATGGCGGGAGGCGCCGCCGTGGCCGCCACGGTGTATGCCCTGGCCGCAAACGGCATATCTGCCAATGTGATCGGCGTGATTCCCATGTGCGAAAACCGGATTGCTCCGGGAAGCATGATCCCGGGAGACGTGGTAAGAGCCGGAGACGGAACCCTGATAGAAATTTTGAATACGGACGCGGAAGGGCGTTTGATCCTTGCCGACGCGGTGAGCTTTGCCCTGCGCAGGGAACATGCGGACAGGGTTGTGGATATTGCCACCCTGACGGGAGCTATGGCGCGGATGTTTGGAAACAGCATTTCCGGCCTGATGGCACAGGGGGAAGCGTTCTGTCAGGAATTTCTCGATGCGGCCGGGCGCACAGGAGAGCGTTTTTGCCGTGTTCCCTGGTACCGGGAGCACGAAAAGATGATCGAGAGCGACATGGCGGATATTAAGAATGTGAGCGACGCCTGCCCGGCCATCACAGCGGGACTTTTTATCCGGCACTTTGCAAAGGGAAAGCCCTGGATTCACCTGGACATTGCAGGAACCGCCGATGTGGATAAGCCGGTGTTTGCCTACCAGGAAAAACGGGCAACCGGGGTGGGGGTATTGACCCTGTATGAGCTTTGTAAGGGATGAGAAAAGGCAATTTCGAAGCATAAAGGCAACGCACCGGAGAAAGGACAAAATAAAATGACGGAATCTACTGTAAAAGTTTCCATGCGGGATGAAAATAGTTTAGATTGCAGCTATGCAGTGATAACCAAGGATAAAATAAGCATAATCATCATTTTAAAGGATAAGGAGTGCGGGATTTTTAATTATGATGATTTAAAAAGTCAAGAGGGAAGTTTCATTATTTGCTGCTGAAGCATTATGGCAGCCCATCCTTTGCGTACAGGGATTTCTTGAAGCTTATTGGGAAAATGTGTAAGAAGAAGGGGGATAGCAAATATTTTTCCAATCCAAAGCAGGAAGATAACAGGATGATTTTTGAAGATTTTGATCATGAACATATGTTGTCCGCGGAAGAGAAAACAAGATATGAAGCCAGGTTTTCAGAGTTTAGAAGGTTTGTTTTGCGCACTATTCCGTCTATAAAATTATGACATGCTTTCTTCTTCCAGAGATGTTTCGGGGATAGGCGAAGAGCTTTGATTTATAATACAAAAATTAAATTGACAAAATCCGTTCCCCAACCTATAATATAATTGCTGTTATATAATGAGAATAATTAAACGAGAGGAAAAGCAATGCCGCCAAAAGCCAAAATCACAAGGAATATGGTTATTGCCGCTGCATTTGAGGTTGCCCGCCAAACAGGCGCAGAAAATATCAATGCAAGGACAGTATCAAAAAAGCTGAATTGTTCCACCCAGCCCGTTATGTACCATTTTTCAACAATTGAAGAACTTAAAAAAGCCGCTTATGAAAAAACAGACGAATTTCACTCGCAATATCTGATGAGTATTCCGGATACGCAGAAGGATGTTATGCTTGGAATCGGGTTGAATTATATTTGCTTTGCAGTTGAAGAACCTAATTTGTTCCGTTTTCTTTTTCAGTCAGGGTTTGTCCCACACAATAATCTCCTTGAAATGATCAATTCCGTGGAGCTGATACCTGTTATTTCCGCAATGCAGGAGGAAATGGATATACCGATAGAACAGACAAAAGAAGTTTTTATAACATTTGCAATGTTCGTTCACGGATATGCCAGTCTTATTGTCAACAACGCGTTAGAGTATGATGAAAAACTGATAACGACGCATTTGGAGCGGGTATACACAGGCGCCGTATTGGCAATACAGGAGGAAAATCCTCCAAAGGGAGGATTGAAATGAAAAAGTTGTATGAGAAAAACGAACAGACATTTGCGACCTTGTGGATTGTGATTTACTGTGTTCTGCAATCCGCAGCAAACCCGCTGAACAAAAAAATCGGAATTGAATACTCAGCAAGCGCTGCCTTTTGTATTTTGCAGTCCATTATCCTTTTTGCCTTTCTCCGGAGAAATGATTTGACAAAACGGTACGGACTTTGTAAGACTTCTGTACCCGCCCGCCAATTTCTTTATTATGTGCCGCTTTTTATCCTGGCGACAGGAAATCTGTGGAACGGCGTTGCTGTCAATTATTCGCTGCCAGCTACGGTTTGCCGTATTGTCTGCATGCTTTGCGTTGGATTTTTAGAGGAAGTGATTTTCAGAGGCTTCCTATTTAAAGCGCTTGCGAAAGAGAATGTGCGATCTGCAATTCTGATTTCAAGCGTAACTTTCGGTATAGGGCATTTACTCAATTTGTTCAACGGCAGCGGTATGAAGCTGGTAAACAATTTGTGCCAAATTTGCTTTGCGGTTGCGGTAGGCTTTTTGCTTGTAACGATTTTTTACCGCGGCCAAAGTCTGCTCCCCTGTATTATTACCCATTCTGCCATTAACACTCTTGGTACTTTTGCAAACGAGGAGGGAGTTACAGTGGAAAAGCACATTATTCATGGGTTTGTTATGATACTCATAGCGGTTGTCTATACCTTAATCCTTACAAAAGTGCTTCCCAAACCAGTATGCAAAGAGGAATGATAAGTTAGATTGTCAAGCAAATGGCAGCAAATCTTTTGCTTTAACTTTAATCAAATTTCCGTTTTCATCGTTCACGATTACTTTTATATCAGGACAATACTCAAACAGCATTTGCCTGCAATTTCCACATGGCGAAATGACATAGTTCAAGTGTTGATCGTGAACCGCGACAATCGTATCAAAATCTCTTTCACCTGCTGAAATAGCGGTGCCGATTGTTATATATTCTGCGCAGGATCCATGAATTCCGTCACAATTAACGCCCTTATAGATTCTGCCGTTTTTACATAGAATTGCACAACCAACCGTATGATTGTAGATTCCGTCATCAAAATTTTCTTTTAACACTGTAAGGGCAATGTCTATAAGCATTTTATCGTTGTCATTCAATTCGTATTTTTCATATACATAATATTGATTCATACTTATACTGTCCCTTTTTGAATATTACATTCTCCCCAAGGAAATAAGTATATCACGGGCAAAGGGCGACTGTCAAAAAAACAGTCGTTTTTCGTTCTTTATTTTCATTCTTTCTTGTGCTATAATGGGCGGGTATCAATCAGGAAATGTGGAATCGAAAAATGGGATATAATGACGATAAAAAAAGCATGACTGACGTGCAGGAACTTACTATAAACATAAAAAAAGAAACGAGTACCCCGCTTGAGCCATAAGCTGTACGGTAAAAAACCCGCTTCTTTTATATATTATATAGTAGAAAAGGAAAAAAATCAAGAAAAATGTATAATGAAATTGATTTAGATAAAATAGAGATAAATGCAGAACCGCCGGAAGAGGAACCGGCCCGCCAGCATTATTTTATAGCAAAGTGCCGCAAATATGTGAAAGAAGAAAGCGAACGTCTTGGCCGTCCGCTATATGCGTGTACGGTAACCTTCGGCTGTCAAATGAACGCCCGCGACTCCGAAAAGCTCTCGGGAATTCTGGAAGCCGTTGGCTATGAACTGACTGAGACGGAAGAAGCGGATTTTGTAATCTACAACACCTGCACCGTGCGGGATAACGCCAACCAGAGAGTGTACGGCCGTCTTGGGCATATCAATTCCCTGAAAAAAAAGAATCCTCACATGAGAGCAGCCCTGTGCGGCTGTATGATGCAGGAGCCCTCTGTCATTGAGAAGATCAGAAAAAGCTACCGCTTTGTGGATTTGATTTTTGGCACCCACAATATCTTTAAGTTTGCGGAGCTTTTGGCGAACATGTTTGAGGCTCAGGGGATGGTGGTGGACATCTGGGAGGATACCGACCGGATTGTGGAAGAGCTGCCGGTGGAGCGCAAATATCCTTTTAAATCCGGCATCAACATCATGTTTGGCTGCAACAATTTCTGCAGCTACTGTATCGTTCCCTATGTGAGAGGAAGGGAGCGAAGCCGGGAGATGGAGGATATTCTGAAGGAGATCCGGGCCCTGGCGGATGATGGAGTGGTGGAAATCATGCTGCTGGGACAGAACGTAAATTCCTACGGCAAAAACCTGAAAGAGCCTGTGAGCTTTGCCCGGCTGATTCAGGAGGTGGAGAAGATTCCGGGGATCCGGCGGATCCGCTTTATGACCTCCCACCCCAAGGATTTGTCGGACGAGCTGATTCAGGTGATGAAGCATTCCACGAAAATATGCAGGCACCTCCATCTGCCTCTGCAGTCCGGTTCTACCAGGATTTTGAAGGCCATGAACCGAAGGTACACCAAAGAGCAGTATCTTGCCCTTGCAGATAAGATCAGAAAGGAGATACCGGATATTTCCATTACCACGGATATTATTGTGGGCTTTCCGGGGGAGACAAAGGAGGATGTGGACGAGACCATCGACGTGATAAAGAAGGTGGGCTATGACAATGCTTTTACCTTTATCTACTCCAAGAGGACGGGAACCCCTGCTGCCGCCATGGAAAACCAGGTAGAGGAAGATGCGGTGAAGGAAGGGTTTGACCGGGTTTTAAAGGTGGTTCAGGACACGGCCAGAGAAAGGGTATCTGCGCTCTGGGGCCGAACCATGGATGCCCTGGTGGAGGAAATCAATGAGCAGGATCCGGAATTCGTCACAGGCAGGCTCTCCAACAATACCATCGTGCATTTTAAAGGAGATCAGAGTCTGATCGGAACCATTGTTCCGGTTTATCTGAAAGAGTGTCACGGATTTTATTACATAGGTGAAAGGGAGGACAAATGGAAGAACTGACACCAATGATGCAGAAGTACCTGGAAACCAAAAAGGAGCATCCGGATTGTATTCTCTTTTACCGGTTAGGGGACTTTTATGAAATGTTTTTCGAGGACGCCCTGACGGCCTCCAAGGAGCTGGAAATCACCCTGACCGGAAAAAGCTGCGGATTAAAGGAGCGTGCGCCCATGTGCGGCGTGCCCTATCATGCGGTGGACGGTTATCTGAACAAGCTGGTTTCCAAGGGCTACAAGGTGGCCATCTGCGAGCAGGTGGAGGATCCCAAGCAGGCCAAGGGGCTGGTCAAAAGGGAAGTAACCAGAATCGTCACTCCTGGCACCAACTTAAACATCCAGGGAAACGAGGAAGAGAGAAACCACTTTATCATGAGTATTGCCTATTTCCAGGGGAAAACAGGCATTTCCATCGGGGACGTGACCACGGGAGATTATTACCTCACGGAGGTGGAGGATAACAAGAAGCTGGTGGATGAGATCAATAAGTATACGCCCAGGGAAATCATCTGCAACGACGCTTTTCTGGTGAGCGGAATCGATCTGGAGGATTTGAAGGGGCGGCTCCACATAGCCCTCTATGCCCTGGAGCCTCATTTTTTTGACGAGGACAGGTGCAGAAAGAGCCTGCTGAAGCATTTTCATGTAAATACCTTGCAGGGAATGGGAATCGAGGATTTCCCGGCGGGACTGATCGCCGCCGGAAGTCTTATGCAGTATTTGGTGGATACCCAGAAGACGTCGCTGGAGCATTTCACCCATCTTTATCCCTATTTGACCAGCAAATATATGCTGCTTGACAGTTCTACCAGAAGGAATCTGGAGCTGACGGAAACCCTGCGGGAGAAACAAAAGCGGGGGTCCCTTTTGTGGGTGCTGGACAAGACCAAAACTGCCATGGGCGCAAGAGCCCTTCGGCAGTTTATTGAACAGCCCCTTCTTGATAAGGAAGAGATTACAAGGCGCCTTGACGGTATTGAGGCTTTGGGAAACGAGGCCATCACAAGAGACGAAATGCGGGAATACTTAAATTCCATTTACGATCTGGAACGGCTTTTGGGAAAGGTGAGCTATCGGACGGCCAACCCCAGGGATATGATCGCCTTTCGCAACTCTTTGCGTATGCTGCCCCATATCAAGCTGCTTCTTAAGGATTTTGAGCAGGAGCTGCTTCTGGAAATTAACAGAGACATTGACCCCCTTTCCGATATTTGCGAGCTGATCGAAAAGGCGATCTGTGAGGAACCGCCCATTGCCGTCAGGGAAGGAGGCATGATCAGAGAGGGCTTCGATGCTGATGTGGACAGATTGCGCCATGCCAAGACAGAAGGGCGGAACTGGCTGGCAAAGCTGGAAGAGGAGGATCGGGAGCGGACGGGGATCAAGAATTTAAAGATTCGTTATAATAAGGTGTTCGGATATTACTATGAGGTTACCAATTCCTTTAAGGACATGGTTCCCGAGGATTATATCCGCAAGCAGACCCTTGCCAACGCAGAGCGCTACACCAACGCCCGCTTAAAGGAGTTGGAGGATACGATTTTAAATGCGGAGGACAAGCTGATCACCTTAGAGTACGATATATTCTGCCGGATCAGGGATGCCGTGGCCGGAGAGATGGAGCGGATCCAGAAGACCGCCAAGGCTGTGGCAAAGCTGGATGTATTCTGCAGCCTTTCCCTTGTGGCGGAGAGAAATCACTATGTCCGCCCTGCAATCAATGAAAAGGGAATCATTGATATTAAGGGCGGAAGGCACCCTGTGGTGGAGCAGATGCTTTCCGGGGATCTGTTTATCGCAAACGACACCCATCTGGACAATAAAAAATATTGTGTATCCGTGATCACAGGCCCCAATATGGCGGGAAAGTCTACCTATATGAGGCAGGTGGCGCTGATTGTGCTGATGGCCCAGATCGGCAGCTTTGTGCCCGCAGACAATGCCAACATCGGGATCGTTGACCGGATTTTTACCCGGGTAGGGGCGTCTGACGACTTGGCCAGCGGACAGTCTACCTTTATGGTAGAGATGAATGAGGTGGCAAATATTCTGCGCAACGCCACCTCGGAGAGCTTGCTGATTCTGGACGAGATCGGAAGGGGAACCTCCACCTTTGACGGACTGAGCATTGCCTGGGCAGTGATCGAGCATATCAGCAACAAAAAGCTGTTGGGAGCCAAGACCCTTTTTGCCACCCATTACCATGAGCTCACCGAGCTGGAGGGCAAAATGTCCAACGTAAACAATTATTGCATTGCCGTAAAGGAAAAAGGGGACGATATTGTTTTCCTGCGCAAGATTATCAAGGGCGGTGCGGATAAGAGTTATGGCATTCAGGTGGCAAAACTGGCCGGGGTGCCGGATCTGGTTATAGACAGGGCCAAGGAGATTGTGACCCAGCTCTGCGACAATGATATTCTGGAGAAGGTACAGAGCATTGCCGCGCCTGCGAAGGAGAGCAGACAAAAGCCAATCGTTTATGACGAGGTGGACTTAAGCCAGATGTCCCTGTTTGACACGGTGAAGGATGAGGATGTGCTGAAGGAGCTCACGGAGGTGGATATTTCCAATCTGACGCCTTTAGATGCGCTGAATACCTTATACCGGCTGCAGAATAAGCTGAAAAACAGGTGGCAGGGCTGAATTTCCGCACAAAAGGGCCTGGCTGCGGGCAGAGCTTTGGAGGGAATAAGGTTACCAGGCAAGGAGGATGAGCGTGTCGGTTATCAATGTTTTGAGTCAAAGTACCATAGATAAAATTGCCGCCGGGGAGGTGGTTGAACGGCCTTTAAGCGTGGTGAAGGAGCTTACGGAAAACGCCATAGACGCAGGGGCGACGGCTATTACGGTAGAGATTAAGGAGGGCGGCATTTCCCTGATCCGGGTCACGGACAATGGAAGCGGCATTGAAAAAAATCAGGTAAAAAAAGCATTTTTGCGCCACGCCACCAGCAAAATCACCTCCATAGAGGATTTGAATATCGTGGAAAGCCTGGGGTTTCGCGGGGAGGCCCTTTCCAGTATTGCGGCTGTGGCCCAGGTGGAGGTGATCACCAAGACAGAAGCGGAGCTCACCGGAATAAAGTTTGCCATTGCGGGAGGAAGGGAGGAAGAACTGGAAGAGATTGGCGCCCCTTCGGGAACCACCTTTTTTGTCCGGAATCTGTTTTTTAACACACCGGTGAGAAGAAAGTTTTTAAAGCAGCCCCAGACGGAAGGAGGGTATGTGGCGGATCTGATGGAGCGTCTGGCCCTTTCCCACCCGGAAATATCCGTAAAATTTATCCAGAACAACCAACTGAAATTCCACACTTCCGGCAACGGGAACCTAAAGGAGATCATCTACCGGATCTACGGACGGGATATGGCACAGTCTGTGCTCCCCTTTGAGATGGAGGGAAAGGGATTTTCGGTGAAGGGCTTTCTGGGAAAGCCGGAGCTTAGCCGTTCCAACCGGAATTTTGAGACCAGTTTTGTGAATGGCCGCTATGTGCGCAATGATATCATTACCAAGGCTATAGAGGAAGGGTACAGGGCCTATTTAATGCAGCACAAATTTCCTTTCTATGTGCTGCATTTTACCATGGAACCGGGAACGGTGGATGTGAATGTCCATCCGGCCAAAATGGAAATCCGCCTGATTCATGGGGGCGAGCTTTATACCCAGCTTTCAGGGGCTGTGCATACGTTCTTCCGCCAGAGGGAGTTGATTCCCCAAGTCTCGCTGGGAGATAAGCGGGAAGAGGAACAAAGAAAGAAAGAGGAACAAGGAAAGAAGCAGGCGGCTCTTTCCCAGAAGAGGCCGGAGCCCTTTGAGACAAGGCGGATGGCTCTGCTACAGGAGGAAAGCGGCGTCTACGGAGGCAAAGACAAGGCAAAGGCGGAGAGGGAGACTGCGTCAGCCAAAGGAGCGGAACCGGAGAGAGAGGCAGGGCCAGGGAAAGAGACAGCGAAAGAGAGCGAGGCAGAGAGAAAGACAGGGACACTGGAGCAGCCCGACCAGCTCAGTTTGTTTGAAGATAAATTCTTAACCACCGAAGCTGCAAAGGCTTACCAGATTCTGGGGCAAATTTTTGATACCTACTGGCTGGTTGCCTTTCAGGACAAGCTTTTTATCATTGACCAGCACGCAGCCCACGAGAAGGTAAAATATGAACGCCTTGTGAAAAAGCTGGAAGATGTGGAGAGTGATTGTGAACATCAGATTTTGTCTCAGATGCTGAATCCGCCGGTGGTCATCAGCCTTACGGGAAAAGAGGAAGAGGTTCTTTTCAGTTACAGGGACTATTTCCGGCAAATGGGCTTTGAGCTGGAGGAGTTTGGGGCGGGGGCCTGGGCCTGCCGCAGCGTACCTATGGATCTTTATGGCTGTAATGAGAAAGAGCTTTTGGTTGAGATTTTGGATGAGCTCTCAGAGTCACCCTTGCAGGGCGCGCCCGAAGTGATTCGGCACAAGCTGGCCTCCATGGCCTGTAAGGCGGCGGTAAAGGGAAATCAAAAGCTTTCTCTCCATGAGGCACAGGCTCTGATCGGTGAGCTCCTCACCCTTGATAATCCTTATCATTGCCCTCATGGGCGGCCTACCATTATTTCCATGAGCAAGTATGAGTTGGAAAAGAAGTTCAAGAGAATTATATAAAAGAGGTTAGGATGATTTGTAACGTCCTGAGACGGTAGCGGGGTGTATAGCAATGAAGAAAAAACTCATCATTCTGGCAGGGCCTACGGCGGTGGGAAAGACCGCCCTGTCCATCGCCCTTGCAAAGGAAATTGGGGGGGAAATTCTCTCCGCCGATTCCATGCAGGTCTATCGACATATGGATATTGGCTCCGCCAAGATCACAGATCAGGAGATGGAGGGGGTGCCACATCACCTGATCAATGTGTTGGAGCCCTGGCAGGAATTTAATGTTTATATTTTTCAGAGAATGGCAAAGGAAGCCCTGAAAGAGATTTATGAGCGGGGAAAGGTTCCCATTGTGGTGGGAGGCACCGGTTTTTATATCCAGGCACTTTTATATGACGTTGATTTTTCCAGCCAGGACGCCGGGGGAAGGGTTCGGGCCCGGCTGGAGGAGCTGGCCGGGGAAAAGGGCTGTGACTATCTGCACAGAAAGCTTCAGGCGGTGGATCCGGATTCCGCCGCCATAATCCACCCCAATAACCAAAAGCGCCTGATCCGGGCTCTGGAATATTATGAGCTGAATGGGGAGCCTATTTCGAGGCATAACAGGCGGGAGAGGGAAAAGCAGGCTGCCTATGACTTTCGCTATTTTGTCTTAAACGATACCAGGGAGCGGCTCTATGAGGGGATCGAGCGCAGAGTGGACGTCATGATGGAGGCCGGGCTTTTGGATGAAGTGAAAGCCCTTCGGGAAATGGGCTGCAAGAGGGATATGGTTTCCATGCAGGGGCTGGGCTACAAGGAGCTTTTGGCATACCTGGAGGAGGGAGGCTCTCTTGTGGATGCGGTGGAGGCGATCAAGCAAAATACCCGCCACTTCGCCAAACGGCAGCTTACCTGGTTTCGCAGGGAGCGGGACGTGATCTGGGTCAACAAGAATGAGTTCCATTATAATAAGGAAGAGATTTTGCATTTTTTGTCAGGGAATGCATAACAGAAAGGACAGGGAGATGGAAATGAAGGAAGCCATGGAGCAGATTTATGAGAGCATGGGCATCAGCCCCAGAGTTTATGCATTTGGTGAGCGGATATGGGATTCTTTGAAAGACAGATGGCAGGAAATTGACGCTGTTTCGGAATACAATCAGCTCAAGGTGATCAGGGCCATGCAGAAAAATAAGGTGAGCGAGGCCTGTCTGCTTGGTACCACCGGCTATGGCTATAATGATCTGGGGCGGGAAACCCTGGAAAAAGTATATGCTGATATTTTTCATACGGAGGATGCCCTGGTGCGGCCACAGATTACCTGCGGTACCCATGCCCTGGCCCTGGCCCTGATGAGCAACCTGCGGCCGGGGGACGAGCTGCTCTCCCCTGTGGGGAAACCCTATGATACCCTGGAGGAGGTGATCGGCATCCGGCCCTCGAGAGGTTCCCTGAGAGAATACGGCATTACCTACCGGCAGGTGGATTTGCTTGAGGATGGCAGCTTTGATTACGAAAAAATCCGCCAGGCAATCTGCGAAAAGACCAGGCTGGTGACCATCCAGCGCTCCAAAGGATACCAAACCAGACCGACTCTCTCAGTCAACAAAATCGGGGAGCTCATCTCTTTTGTGAAGGGGATCCGGCCCGATGTGATCTGCATGGTGGACAACTGTTACGGGGAGTTCACCGAGGTGACAGAGCCCACCGAGGTGGGAGCCGATCTGGTGGTGGGATCATTGATCAAAAATCCTGGCGGAGGCCTGGCCCCCATAGGCGGGTATCTGGCAGGAAAGAGGGAGTGTATCGAAAACGCCGCCTGCCGTCTGACCTCGCCGGGGCTTGGCAGAGAGGTGGGAGCCTCTCTTCAGGCCCTGGGGCCTTTTTATCAGGGATTGTTCCTGGCCCCTTCCGTGACGGCCAACGCCATGAAAGCCGCGGTGTTTGCCGCAAACCTCTATGAAAGGCTGGGCTTTTGTGTGGTTCCCAACGGAACACAGAGCAGGCACGACATCATTCAGGCGGTGACCTTTGGGGATCCCAAGGGGGTGATCGCTTTCTGTGAGGGAATCCAGCAGGCGGCCCCGGTGGACGGACATGTGACCCCAGAGCCCTGGGATATGCCTGGCTATGACAGTCCGGTGATCATGGCGGCAGGGGCGTTTGTGTCTGGTTCCTCCATCGAGCTCAGCGCTGACGGGCCAATTAAACCGCCCTATGCCGTGTATTTCCAGGGGGGCTTAACCTGGCAGCACGGAAAGTTCGGAATCATGAAAACATTACAGAAATTAGTGGAAAAAGGGGTTATCCTGGGAGATTTTGACAAACAAAACTTATAAAAATTCCATGAAATTGGTATACATAAATTTCCAACTGTGTTAATATAAATGTTGGTTATGGTTGGAACTGCCATACAAAAGAAAAGCCGGAGGTATGAAATGCGCAAAAATAGTTGGGCCTGTTTCCTGCTGATTTTAGCCGGAATTGTTCTGGGAGGCTTTATTGGAAATCTCTTTCCAAATACATGGCTTAATTATGGACAGACTTTCGGATTTTCAGCTCCCATTGTATTTGATATTGGTATTCTGTGTATTACCTTTGGCCTTACGCTTAAGGTTACTATTGCCAGTATATTGGGGATAGTGGTTGCGTTGATGGTTTACCGTTTTATCAAATAGAGAAGGGTTCTTTTTCAACTTCCGAATTGAGAGAAGGGATTGGAAAGGATTTTAATGGCAACAAAGATTGCAGATAACTCTGAACTGCCCTACGAAAAGTTTTTATCCCTTGGGCCGGATTCCCTGACGGAGGCGGAACTGATTGCGATTATTTTGCGGACAGGCTCTAAGGACTGTCCGGCGCTCAAGACGGCGCAGAAGGTATTGGCGCTGGCCAAGGGGAAAGAACCGGGGCTGAACGGGCTTCATCACATTTCCCTGGAGGAATTGATGGAGATTCCGGGCATTGGAGAGGTTAAGGCGGTCAAAATCAAGTGTATCGCCGAGCTGGCGGTGAGGATGGCGGCCCAGAGGGCGAAAGCCTCCCTGCGTTTTGACTATCCGGAGACGGTGGCGGCTTACTATATGGAGAGGCTGCGCCATAAAGATAAGGAGATCGTATTACTTTTATTACTGGATAATAAATTAAATTTGATCGAAGAATATATGGTATCTTTGGGAACGGTAAGGTCGTCTCTTTTGTCTTCCCGGGAAGTGTTTATAGAGGCGCTTAAGTGCAGGGCAAGCCATTTAATGCTCCTGCACAATCACCCCAGCGGTGATCCCCATCCCAGCAAACAGGATATCATAATTACCCGGAAGATAAAAGAAGCCGGAGAACTGATGGACATTCCTTTAGTAGACCACGTTATTTTGGGGGATAATTGTTACATAAGTTTGAAGGAGGAAGACTTATTATAAGAAAGGGGTATTAGTTTTGTCTAATAACGCGTTTGGTATTGATCTTGGAACCTGTAACATCAAAATTTACAATCGGTCAGACGACTCTGTCATGGTTGAGAAAAATATGATCGCCATTGAAAACAAGGACACTCTGTTTGCTTATGGGGATTCCGCCTTTGAGATGTATGAAAAGGCTCCGGGAAACATCCATATTTCCTACCCGCTCTCTAACGGTGTCATTGCTGATATCAGAAACATGGAGCTTCTGGTCAAATATTTTATCAGCAACCTGAGCAGGAGCAACTTTAAGGCGGCCGATTACTATATTGCGGTTCCCACAGATGTGACGGGAGTGGAGAAGAGAGCCTTTTACGACCTGATCCGGGACGCGGGGGTTAAGGCGAAGAAGATCATGGTGGTGGAAAAGGCTGTGGCTGACGGTCTTGGCCTCGAGATAGACGTTAAGAATGCTCAGGGGGTTCTGATTGTCAATGTGGGCTTTGACACCACGGAGATTTCCATCCTGTCTCTGGGCGGCATTGTGTTGAGCCGTCTGATCAAGGTGGGGGGACAGAAATTTGACGACGCCATCCGGGCGGCGGTGAGAAGGGAGTTTAGCCTGATCATTGGCGGTAAGACGGCGGAAAATGTGAAGATGGCCCTGTGCGACCTGGAACAGGAAGGAAAGGGTGCGGTGGTTTACGGAAGGGATATTGTCACCGGGCTTCCTGTGGAGCGGGAACTTCCCACCAATCTCATCGACGATTCGCTGATTGAGCATTTTTATACTATTATTGATAATATCAAGGTGATTCTGGAGAGGACGCCCCCGGAGCTTGCCGCGGATATTTACCGCCATGGACTGTACTTAACCGGAGGAGCTTCCACGGTCAATCACCTGGCGGAGCTGATTCAGGCCGGAACCGGGCTTAAGGTGAATGTATCTGAGAATCCTGTAACCAGCGTGGCGCTGGGGCTTTCAAAGATCATCAAGGATGACAATTACAAATCGGTTGCTTATTCAATTGAGGAACTTACCAAATGAGTCCGATCGTGAAAAAAAAAGGAGAGAAGTTTACATTACCCGGTAAATATCTCCTTTTTATTTTAACATTGTTATGTACGGGTTTAATTGTAATAACTTTTAACACGAATTTTTTGAGCGCCCCCATAAGCGCTGTAGGGGGATCGCTGATTGTGCCTTTGCAGGACGGAATCAGCAAGGCCGGAAGCTGGCTTTCCACCCGCTCGGAAGAGCTGGTACAGATCCGGTCCCTTCTGGAAGAAAACGAAAAGCTTCGGCAGGAGATTGATGCCCTCACCATGGAGAACATCAGATTACAGCAGGATCGATATGAGCTCACCAATTTAAGGGAGCTTTATGATCTGGATGCCCAGTATGACGAATACGACAAGATCGGGGCGCGGATCATAGCCAGGGATTCCGGCAACTGGTTTCACTCCTTTGTGGTCAACAAGGGAGCAGACGACGGCCTTGCCATTGACATGAATGTGATGGCAGGGAGCGGTCTTGTAGGGCGGATTGTGGATGTGGGGCCTAATTGGGCAAAGGTCATGTCTATCATAGACGATAATGCAAAGACCAGCAGCATGGTGCTTTCCACCGCCGACCAGATGATCGTAAGCGGCGATTTAGAGCTTTACGCTGAGGGAGTGATTCGCTTTGAAAAGCTGATCGACAGCGCGGACAGGGTGGTAGAGGGAGACAAGATCGTGACCTCCAATATCAGCGACAAATATCTGCCTGGGATATTGATTGGATATATTTCCAGTATCAATGTGGATTCCAACAATTTGACCAAATCGGGGATGATCATGCCGGCAGTTGATTTTGAGCATTTGGAGGAGGTTTTGATCGTAACCCAGCTAAAACAACAGGTAGGAGATTCTTGAGTGAAGCGGTTTATTGTGTCCTTTTTACTGATTATTATATGCTTTTTATTTCAAACCACCGTATTTAAGGGCATTGCCTTTGGCGGGATTGTACCCAATCTGCTGATTGTGCTGACAGCTTCCTTTGGCTTTATGAGGGGGGAAAGCACCGGGATCCTGGTAGGTTTCTTTTGCGGCCTGCTGGCAGATATCTTTTTTGGAAACGTACTTGGTTTAAATGCCATGATCTATATGTACATAGGTTATACCAATGGAAAGTTTAACCGGATCTTTTTTCCGGACGACATTAAGCTGCCGCTTCTGCTTATTTTTTTGAGCGATCTTGCCTACGGATTTTTATATTATGTTACCCTGTTTTTGATGAGAGGACGTTTTCAGATCAATTATTATTTCCTTCATATCATCCTGCCTGAAATCGTTTATACTTTGCTTATGACATTGCTGTTATATCCTCTGATCCTTAGGATCAACAAAAGGCTTGAAGATTCGGAACAAAGGAGTGCAAAAAAGTTTGTTTGAGGAATTTTGGGAAAATTTGATAGAAACCCTTACCTCCCGGGCGTTTATTATCATTGTGGCTCTGATCTGTGTGGGTGGAATCCTGATCAACCGGGTTTTTGATTTGCAGATCGTGCATGGGGAGGAATATCTTGATTCCTTCAAAATGAAGATCATGAGGGAGCGCACCATCAAGGGAAGCCGGGGATGTATCTATGACCGGAACGGGAATCTGCTTGCATACAATGAACTGGCGCATTCTGTTACCATAGAGGATGTGTATGAGAGCGGCAGGTTTAAAAATCTGAATTTGAATAACACCATCTATAAGCTGATCAACATGATAGAGGACAATGGGGATACGGTGGTCAGCGATTTCAAGATCATCCTCGATAAGAATGGGCGTTATGTCTACACTGTGGAGGGAACTCAGCTTTACCGTTTCCTGGCGGACGTGTACGGTCATCTGACCATCGACCAGCTTGAGGAAAAGGAGAAAACGGCTACGGCCAGCGAGGTGGTGGATTATCTTTGTGGCTGGAACAGGTTCCGGATTGGGAATTATACGGAGGATGACGATAAGGAATCCTTTGTGCCCGGAAACGGTTATACCAAGGATGAGGTTCTCAAGATCCTCACGATCCGCTATGATATGAGTAACAACAGCTACCAGAAGTATATGCCTACCACGGTGGCCACCGACATCAATGAGAAGACGATGGCGGTGGTAATGGAAAACAGCATGGATTTAGAGGGAGTGTCCATTGAAGAGGATACCATCCGCCGCTATGTGGACAGCATCTATTTTTCCCACATCCTTGGCTATACCGGAAAGGTCTCCCAGGATGAGCTTGCCCTTCTCCAGGAGGAAAATGAGGACAGCAACTATGATTCCAACGATACGGTGGGAAAGCTTGGCATTGAGAAATCCATGGAATCCTATTTGCAGGGAGTGAAGGGAAGCGAGACGATTTTTGTTGACAATGTGGGGAAGGTGACGGACACGGCCAATTATGTGGAGCCGGTGGCCGGTAACAATATTTATCTGACCATCGACAAGGATTTGCAGATCGCGGTTTACAAGATTTTAGAGCAAAGACTGGCGGGAATTCTATGCGCCACCATCATCAATGCCAAGGAGTTTAATACGGCTGAGGCCAAGAGCAGTGCCATAAAGATTCCAATTTATGATGTTTATTTTGCGCTTATAAACAATAATGTAATTGATACGGAGCATTTTTCAGACAATTTTGCAGGGGATAACGAAAAGGAAGTGTACGCCAGATTTTTGGAGCGTAAGAAGGGGGTTTTTGAAACCTTACGAACAGAGCTTACCGATACCCTTACCCCTTACGATCAGCTTGATATGGAGTATCAGGTTTACGAGAGCTACATAGCGGAAATGCTCTATGATAATGGGATTATTGTAAGGAGCAGGGTGGATACCTCGGATGAGACCTATGTGGCATGGACAAAAAATGAGGTCATCAGTTTAAACGAATTTTTAAATTATTGTATTGCTCAGAACTGGATTGACGTGACCAGGCTGAAGATGGAGAGCCGGTATTCCGAGTCAGATGAGATTTACGCCCAGATAGTGGATTATATTTTTGAACAGTTGGAGGAGGATTTAAGCTTTACCAAGAGCATCTACCGCTTTATGATCAAGAAAGACGTGATCTCGGGCAATCAGATCTGCCATATTCTGTTGGAGCAGGGGCTGGTGGATATTTCAGAGGAGGAAAAGGATCAGTTTGAGAGAGGGGCTCAGTCCTCCTACAACTTTATCATGGAACGGATCCGCAGACTGGATATCACCCCGGCGCAGCTTGCCTTAGATCCCTATTCCGCCTCCGCGGTAATCACCGATGCCAATAGCGGCGACGTTCTTGCCCTTGTGACCTATCCGGGTTATGATAACAATATGATGGCAAATGGCGTCAATGCGGAGTACTATTCAAAGCTGTTAAATGATCTGTCCAGACCGCTGAATAATTATGCAACCACCCAGCTTACGGCGCCCGGTTCTACCTTTAAGATGCTCAGCGCTACGGCCGGCCTGATGGAAGGGGCGATCACTCCTCAGACCGCCTTTACCTGCAATGGGATTTTTGAGAAGATCGAACCGCCGCCTACCTGCTGGATTTATTCCGGGCGGCATGGGGCTTTGAATGTGGTGGGAGGCATCCGGCATTCCTGCGACGTGTTCTTTTATGAGCTGGGCTACCGGCTGGGAACGGTGGGAGATACCTATTCCTCGGATACAGGACTTGGGGTGTTGGAGAAATACGCGGATCTGTACGGACTTACAGAGCTCTCAGGTATTGAGATGGAGGAGTCGGTTCCGAATGTTTCCACGGAGGATGCCGTCCGTTCTTCCATTGGACAGGGCTCCAACGGCTTTTCCACAGTAGGGCTTGCCAGGTATCTGACCACAGTGGCCAACAGCGGCACATGCTATGATCTGACGCTGATTGATAAGATCACGGATCACAGCGGCGTGTTGATGGAGGATCGAAAGGCCAACATCAGAAATACCATTGAGATGGAGCAGGAGAATTGGGACGCCATCCATTTAGGGATGCGCCAGGTCATCGAAAACCGTTCGGATTACAATGATCTGACCATTGAGGTGGCGGGTAAGACCGGTACGGCGGAGGAAAATGCCAACAGAGGTAACCACGCGCTCTTTGCCTGCTATGCCCCCTATGAGGAGCCGGAGATTGCCATTGTGACGAGAATTGCATTTGGATATACCGCAAACTATGCAGCCAAGACTACCAAGGATATTCTTAAGTACTATTATGGTCTGGAGGACGAGGATACGCTGATTACCGGTGAGGCGGCTCTTATGACAGGCAGCATGGTAAGCGGCGATTAAGGATTTAAAGGAGTAATTAAGTTGAAAAATTCAGTTATTATTAAAAGCTTTCCCAATGGCCTTGTATTATATCTGGATGAAAACCTTCCCTTTGAGGAGCTTCTTTTGGACATCGGAGATAAATTCCGGGACTCCAGCAGTTTTTTTAAGGATGCACGGATGGCTCTTTCCATCCGTGGACGGGATTTGTCAGAAAAGGAGGAGAGGCAGATCATTCATACGATCTCCGATAACTCTCAGCTTCAAATCCTTTGTCTGGTGGGGGAGGACGATACTACCAACCGGAATTTTGTGAAAGCATTGCAGATGACAGCCTCCGCCCATGAGGCAGCCGCAGAAAATGAAGGCCAGTTTTACAGAGGGACTCTGAAAAATGGCCAGGTTTTGGAGACGGAATCCAGCATTGTGGTGGTGGGTGATGTCTATCCCGGATCCAAAATCATATCGGCCAGAGATATCATTATTTTAGGAGGTCTATATGGCAAGGCCTATGCCGGAGGAAACGGCCGGGAAGGGCATTATATAGCAGCGCTTGAAATGTCGCCTGAAAAGCTTCAGATCGGCGATTTCAAATATAGGGCAAAAGATAAAAAACCGAAATGGTCTATTAAACCCAAGGTACAGCCGAAAATTGCATACATAAAGGATGAAATAGTGGTCATTGATTCTCTCACAAAAGATTTACTGAGTGAATTGCCTGTTTAAGAAAGGTTTTTCTCAGGGGACGATAATTCATTAACAGCAGGCCGCCATGCGGCGAAACGGAGGTTGAGCATGAGTGAAGTAATTGTCGTCACATCAGGGAAAGGCGGAGTGGGTAAGACCACCACATCCGCAAACATAGGAACAGGTCTTGCTGCAATGGGAAAAAGGGTTGTATTGATTGATACGGATATCGGTCTGAGGAACCTGGATGTAGTCATGGGATTGGAGAACAGAATTGTATACAATCTTGTGGATGTGGTGGAGGGAAAATGCCGGATCAAACAGGCCCTGATCAAGGACAAGCGTTATCCCAGTCTCTATTTGATGCCCTCTGCCCAGACAAAGGATAAATCGGCAGTTAATCCTTCTCAGATGGTTCATATGATCAGCCAGCTTAAGGAGCAGTTTGATTACATTATCCTGGACTGTCCGGCCGGGATTGAGCAGGGCTTCCGCAATGCCATTGCGGGGGCGGACAGGGCTCTTGTTGTAACCACTCCGGAGGTATCTGCCATAAGAGACGCGGATCGTATCATTGGCCTGTTAGAGGCCAGTGATTTCTCAAAGATTGATCTGATCATTAACCGCCTGCGCTATGATATGGTCAAGCGGGGGGATATGATGAGCGCAGCCGATGTGGTGGATATTCTGGCCATCAGCCTGATCGGAATTGTACCGGATGATGAAAATGTGGTGGTTGCCACCAATCAGGGGGAGCCTCTTGTTGGGAATAATACGCTGGCAGGAAAAGCATACCAGAATATATGTTATCGGGTGACCGGAAAGGAGATCCCGTTTCTGGAATTTGAAAAGGGAGTTTCTTTCTGGACCAAAGTGTCAGGTATTTTTCACAAAAATTAGGAGGTGGGCGATATGGGGATCAAGAACTTTTTTATCAGAAGAAAATCGAGGGAGATTGCAAAAGACCGTTTGAAGATACTGCTCATTTCCGACCGGGTCAACTGTTCGCCGGAAATGATGGAGATGATCAAGACAGATATTGCCAAGGTCATCTCGAAATATATGAAGATTGATGCGGAAAGTATGGAAATACAGATAGCCAAAACAGATAGTAAGGGAAGGGATAAGACGCCTATCCTGTATGCCAACATCCCAATCCTGGATTTACATAAAAATGTGAACTGAAAAGCCAGCGCAGGAAAGTGTGTTTGTCCGTGCAATTCTGGAAACGGTTTCAGAACGGGCAAAAATAGGCTTTAAAGGTGAAAAAATGCTGAAACAGTATAAAATACGTCATTATAACTTTAAACTTGTTTTTTATGTGATTGCCCTGGCAGTGATCGGGATCGTTGCGGTGGGCAGCGCGGAACCAGATTTACAAGGCAGACAGATCGCGGGCTTTGCCTTCGGTCTGTTTCTGATGCTGGTGATCTCCCTGTTTGATTATTCCGTGATTTTGAATCTGTACTGGGTCATGTACGTGGTCAATGTGGCCCTGCTGGTTCTGGTCATCGCAATGGGAAAAACCGCAAACAATGCCCAGCGCTGGCTTGAGATAGCGGGAATCCGGTTTCAGCCCTCTGAGCTTGCAAAAATACTGTTGATCCTGTTTTTTGCCCAGCTTATCTTAAAGCATCAGGAAAAGCTCAACACCTTCAAGTACATTGCGTGCAGCGCTGTTTTGTTCGCCATACCCGCCGCACTGGTTTATGAACAGCCGGATCTGTCCACGACGATCATCATTTGTCTGATTTTCTGCGTGATTATGTTTATTGGCGGACTGAGCTGGAAGGTGATAGGGGGTATTCTTGCAGTGGTGATTCCGGCGTTTCTGATCTTTATGTATTTGGTTTTGCAGCCGGATCAAAAACTCATAAGCGAAGACCATATGTATCAGCTCAACCGGGTCATTTCCTTCTTTAATAAAGAAGATTTTGCCAATTCTCTGGGATATCAGCAGGAATATTCCGTTATGGCTATCGGCTCTGGCCAGCTTCACGGAAAGGGCTACAAAAATAATCAGATCAGCTCTGTAAAAAATGCCAACTTTATTGCGGAGCAGCAGACAGACTTTATTTTTGCAGTGATAGGGGAAGAATTTGGATTCGTGGGTACCTGTGCGGTGATTGTCCTTGTGCTTCTGATCAGCGTGGAATGTCTGCTGACCGCAAGGCGGGCCAAGGATATTGCCGGGGCAATCATTGCGGCGGGGGTAGGCGCTATGATAGGCTTTCAGGCTTTTATCAATATCGGAGTAGTGACCTATCTTCTGCCTAATACGGGATTGCCTCTGCCTTTTGTGAGTTATGGCCTTACCTCTCTGGTAAGTTCTTTTATTGGAATTGGATTTGTTTTAAATGTGGGGTTACAATGCAGAGAAAAATGATGTATAATAGTATCAGTTTTTTATATAAGGGTAAAAATACTATATTTAGGAGGGAACGATATGAATATTGCATTAATAGCACATGATGCGAAAAAGAAATTAATGCAGAACTTCTGTATTGCTTATCGAGGGATTTTAAGCAAGAATGAATTGTATGCAACCGGTACTACCGGCAGACTGGTGGAAGAAGTGACAAATTTAAATATCCATAAGTTTCTGGCCGGACATTTAGGGGGAGAGCAGCAAATAGGCGCTCAGATTGAGCACAATGAGATGGATCTTGTGATTTTTCTCCGGGATCCATTGACATCCAAGAATCATGAGCCGGATGTGAATAACGTGGTCAGGCTCTGTGATATGCACAATATTCCGCTGGCGACCAATCTTGCCACGGCGGAGCTGTTGATTAAGTCTTTGGACAGAGGAGATTTAGAGTGGCGTGAAATGTACAAATAGAAAGATAGTTCTTATTGCTTTTTCTCTGGCACTGCTTTTGACAGGGTGCGGGCAGGCGCAGTTTGCCATGCCCTATTCGGTGGATTCCGAGGTGAGCAGCTTTCGGATCGTGAACCAGGAAGAGGAGAGTGAGACAGCAGATACCTTTGCGTCCGGGTTATGTGTGGTAAATTCCAATATTACGTCTGAGAGTGTGGATATGTCAGACACTTCCGGGGCAGGATTGTTTGACGTAAACGGGCGGAGTACCTTATACGCCAAAAATGTTCACGAGAGGCTCTATCCGGCAAGCCTTACCAAGGTTATGACGGCTCTTGTGGCATTGGAGAACGGCTCTGTGGACTCCGTGCTTACCGCTTCTGCCAATGTCAGGAATCTGGAATCGGGGGCTACCAAGTGCGGGCTTGGCGAGGGGGATCAGATGACCCTAGATCAGGCTCTGCATGTTCTGCTGATTAGCTCGGCCAATGACGCCGCGGTGATGATTGCGGAGGGAATTGCCGGATCGGTGGAAGCCTTTGCGGATATGATGAATGAAAAGGCCTTATCTCTGGGAGCAACGAACACCCACTTTGTGAATCCCCACGGGCTTTCCGACGAGGAGCATTATACCACCGTGTATGATATGTATCTGATCATGGACGCAGCCATGGATTATTCTCTGTTTAATGAGATTATCGGCATGGATTCCTACACCACCGTATATACACAGTCAGGCGGTACGCCAAAAGAGATTACGGTCAATAACTCGAACTATTACTTAAGAGGGGATGCACAGGCGCCAAGCGGCATCACTGTCCTTGGGGGTAAGACAGGCACCACCAGTGCGGCGGGATCCTGTTTAATCCTACTTTCAAGGGATTCCGGGAGCAATCCTTATATCTCCGTGATCCTTCATGCACAAAGCAGGGACATACTGTACACGCAAATGACAGATTTGTTGGAGGAAATAAATAAATGAGTTGTTTTTTATCCGGTTATCACTTATAATAAAGTAAGTATTATCGAATTATACATATAGCAAATATACATCAGGAGGGATTACCAATGGTTCAATTAGTTGTAGGAAATAAGGGGAAAGGCAAGACCAAATATCTATTGGATAAAGTGAATGCGGAGGTACAGACGGCGTCTGGCAATATTGTATATCTGGACAAGAGCACCAAGCATATGTATGAGTTGAATAATAAGATCAGGCTTATTGATGTATCTTACTATATGATTTCGGATTCGGACGAGTTTGTGGGGTTTGTTTGCGGAATTATTTCACAGGATCATGATCTCGAAAAGATGTATTTTGACAGCTTCCTTAAGATTGCTTGTCTGGAAGAGAGCCAGGTGGAAAACGTGATCCACAAGCTGGAAGATATCAGCGAGAAATTTAAAGTGGATTTTGTTATCAGTGTTTCGATGGATGAGGACGAGCTTCCTGCTTCTGTGAAGGAGAAGGTTGTGATTTCTCTGTAGGATTTTTAAGGCTTTCGGTTTTTCCTTAAATATGCGAAAAATTCAGTGATTGTAGTAAGAACAATGATTTTGAATTCTATAAACGTCCCCGGATTTTTCCGGGGCGTTTTGTTGAATCGCCGGAATGCACACAATGACAGTGTTCGAAGGGATGGGAGTCAGTAAATTTGGAAGGAAACGGAAATAATAAGATAGTCAAGTACAGAAAGCCGCTGAACATCAACATTGGTATGGTGATTTTTGCGGTGATTTTTGTATATATTGTTATCTGTGTGTTTATGTATTTTACGCAGAAGCATATAGAAGGGCATCAGGTATTGATGGGTTCCCTTTCTTCCAACAACATCTATAAGGGAATTGCCCTGCGCGACGAGGAGATTGTCAATGCCACCCAGGCTGGCTATGTAAATTATTATGCCCGGGAAGGTGAGAGAGTGGGGGTGGGGAATTTAGTCTACACTTTGGACGAGTCCGGCAGGCTGGCGGAATACATGAATGCGGAAGCTTCAGGCAGCACCCTTACCGGAAGCGATCTGACAGAGCTTAAAACAGAAATCCTGGGTTTTGTCAATAATTTTGACCCCAGATATTTTTCTTCCGTGTATGACTTTAAATACAATGTGAAGGGAACGGTTCTGAAGATTGCCAATGCAAGTATTTTGGAAAATATAGATAAGATCAACAGCTCCGGACTTTCGGAACTGGTTTCCTTCTGTAATGCCCCTGGTACAGGGATTGTGATTTACTCTGTTGACGGTTATGAGGATTTGACCCTGGAGCAGTTTAGCGGAGAACTTTTTGATACCCAGAATTATGAGAAGAATCAGCTTATCAGTAATGAACTGGTGGAGGCAGGGCAGCCGGTCTACAAAATATCCACCAACGAGGACTGGTCAATCGTGATCCAGACTGACCAGGAGAAGGCGCAGGAGCTTATGGAGCAAAGGGTGGTCAAGGTAAAGTTCCTGAAAAACCAGGATACTTCATGGGCAGAGGTGAGCAGCTATACCAACCCGGAGGGAGAAATTTTTGTGAAGCTTACCTTCACCAACTCCATGGTTACTTTCTGCACAGACCGTTTTATTGACATTGAACTGATTACGGAGGAGGAGAGCGGGCTAAAGATTCCCAATTCTTCCATTGTGGAAAAGGAGTTTTTTATTGTACCGAAAGAGTATGTGACCAAGGGCGGCAACAGCTTAAATGACGGTGTGATGCGGCAGACCTTTACAGAGGAGGGAACTGCCACCACGGAATTTATCGAGACTACCATATACGGTGAGACACAGACGGAGTATTATCTGGATGATATTACTCTGCGCATCGGAGACTATATCGTGAAGCCGGATTCCGAGGAAACCTTTGCCGTCAGCAAGAGGGGGAGCCTTACCGGAGTATATAATATTAATAAAGGGTATGCCGATTTTAAGCAGATCAATGTTTTGTATAATAATGAGGAGTATTCCATCGTGAAATCCAATACTCAGTATGGATTAAATGTGTACGATTATATTGTATTGGATGCCTCTACGGTGGTGGACGATGAATTGATTTACGAATAATTTTTCAGGAGGCCGATGAGGTGATTAGAGAAAATCTTGCACAGGTTCATGCAAATATGGAGAAGGCATGTGAAAATGCACGCAGGGATCCCGGGGAAGTAAGGCTGATTGCGGTCAGCAAGACAAAACCGGTTGAGATGCTGAGGCAGGCCTATGCCTGCGGATGCCGGGAATTTGGCGAAAACAAAGTGCAGGAGCTTGTGGATAAGTACGACCAGATGCCGGGGGATGTGAAGTGGCACATGATCGGCCATTTACAGCGGAATAAGGTGAAATATATTGTGGATAAGGTGGCCTTAATCCATAGCGTAGATTCGCTAAAGCTCGCACAGGAGATCAGCCGGGAAGCCCTGAAAAAGCAGGTGAAAGTCCCTGTCCTGATCGAAATCAATATTGCAGGGGAAGAGTCCAAGTTCGGCGTAGGGCCAAATGAGGCGGAAAATCTGGTCAGGGAGATCGCATTGCTCCCTGGCATAAAAGTTGAAGGCCTTATGGCGATAGCGCCCTATGTTGAAAACCCTGAGGAAAACCGACAATATTTTGCCAGGCTAAGACAATTATCTGTTGACATAAGCCGCAAAAACATTGATAATGTTAATATGAATGTCCTCTCAATGGGGATGTCAGGTGATTACATGGTTGCTGTAGAAGAGGGATCTACCTGTGTCCGTGTGGGTACAGGCATCTTTGGAGAAAGACAGTATCCGGTAAAGTGAGGAGCATTAAAAAATGGGAGTAATGGATAAATTTCTCAATTACATGAAACTGAATGAAGAGGATGACGACTTCTATGATGATGACTACTATGATGAACCTGTAGAAGAGAAGCCCAAAAAAGTACCTGCGGTGGTGAGGGAAGAATCCCTGCCTGAGGAGGATAAGACCCAGCGAAAGACGCAGGCCAAAGTAACGCCCATGCGGCAGACCAAGAAAAACACTGCCGGCATGGAGGTATGTGTGATCAAACCCACCTCCATCGAGGATGCAAGAGAAATTACCGAGACCCTGCTGGCCAACAGGACGGTGGTTCTCAATCTGGAAGGTCTGGATGTGGATATTGCTCAGCGTATCATAGATTTTACTTCCGGTTCCTGCTATGCCATCAACGGAAATTTACAGAAGATTTCTCATTACATATTTATCATTACACCGGCAATTGTGGATATTTCAGGGGATTTTCAGGAGATCTTATCAGGCTCCTTTGATGTTCCCATCAATAATGGGATTTAAAAACAATAAGAGTGCATGGCACTCTTTTTTACCTTAGAAAATAGTGACAGGAGTAGACGATGAACAGCCGATTAAATATTTTATATAACAGGAAGCCCTGCTATGATATTGTAATTACCGCTGATTTCCAGGACTTGGAGCAGGAGCTTATGGCTCTGGAGATTCAGGAGAGAAAAGTTTGTGTTGTGACAGACTCCCATGTGGCCTCCCTCTATGGGGATGAAATTATGGAGATTCTTCATGGAATCTGCAAAAACAACCTTCTATTTTCTTTTCCTGCGGGAGAGGAGAATAAGACGCTGGCTACGGTGAAGGATATTTATACCTTCCTGATTGGCGAAAAGTTTGACAGGAAAGATTTGCTGATTGCTCTTGGTGGGGGAGTCGTAGGAGATATTACCGGGTTTGCCGCAGCGACTTATCTGCGTGGAATTGATTTTGTTCAGATCCCAACCTCGCTCCTGGCCCAGGCGGATTCCAGCATCGGAGGCAAGACAGGTGTGGATTTTGATGGTTTCAAAAATATGGTGGGAGCCTTTTATATGCCGCGGCTGGTTTATATGAACGTGGGTGTGTTGAAAACCCTGGATGACCGCCAGTTTTTCAGCGGATTTGCCGAGATCATGAAGCATGGGCTGATCAAAGACGCCGTTTTTTATGAATGGCTCTTAGACCATATGTACGAAATCTGCGAGAGAGATACGGATACTTTGCTGGAAATGGTTGAGAAGAGCTGCAACATCAAAAAGCTTGTGGTGGAAAAGGATCCAACGGAGAAGGGGGAGCGTGCGCTCCTTAACTTTGGACATACCATAGGCCATGCTATCGAGAAGGCAAAGAATTTTTCCCTGACCCATGGGGAGTGTGTTGCCCTGGGGGCTGTGGCCGCCGCCTTTATCTCCTGGAAGCATGAGCTTTTGTCCATGGAAGAGTATTATGAGGTCAGAGATATGTTTGTGCCCTTTAATCTTCCCATTTCCATTGAGGATATCGAGCCGCAGGAAATTTTGAGGCTGACGAAGTCAGATAAGAAGATGGAGGGAGAGAGTATTAAATTTGTTCTCCTCAAAAAGGTGGGGAAGGCCCTGATCGACAGGACGGTTACGGATGAAGACATCTTAAATGCCATCTGTGAGATTCATTATGTGGAGGATTGTGAATAGGATAATGGATAAGCATAAAAACAGATTATTCTTTTTGGATTTTCTTTTGATGGCTGCTCTTGTGGCAATTGACCAGCTCACCAAGTACGGGGCGGTGCAAAACCTGAAAGATAAACCTGCAGTTCCGCTGATCGACGGAATCCTGGAGCTGAATTATCTCGAAAACCGGGGAGCGGCATTCGGGCTTCTGCAAGACCAGAAAATATTTTTTGTGATAGTTGCCCTTGTTTTTTTATGTGTGATTACCTATGTGCTGATCAAGGCTCCGGGGGAAAAGAAGTATGATAAGCTGAATTTTTTGCTGATTATCATTGCTTCCGGTGCGGTGGGGAATCTGATCGACCGTCTTAAGGTGGGTTATGTGGTAGATTTCATTTACATTGTGCTGATTGATTTCCCTATATTTAATGTGGCAGACATGTATGTTACTTTTTCGGCGGCACTTTTGGCAATTCAGGTTCTTTTTGTTTATAAGGATAATGATTTTTATTTTTTAGGCTTTGGCGGCAGGGTGTCCGACAGCCCGGAGAATGCTAAGGTTCAGGGAAAAGAAGTATGACAGAGAGTTCAAATGAAACAGGAATTATGCCGACGGAGGAAGCGTTCTATTTTGTGGTAGCGGAAGAAAACGAGGACGAGAGAGTGGATAAGCTGCTCGGTATGCTTATGGACTCCTTGTCCCGTTCTTATATTCAAAAGCTCCTGTCCCAGGGAGGGATCAGGGTAAACGGAGAAGGGGTGAAGGCCAGCTATCGGGTCAAACCGGAAGACCACATTGAGGTAAAGCTTCCCCCTGCCAGTATACCTAATATTGCCGCGGAGAATATTCCATTGGATATTCTCTATGAGGACAAGGACGTTATTGTGGTCAACAAGCCCAAGGGGATGGTGGTGCATCCTGCCCCCGGCCATTACAGTGGCACCCTGGTAAATGCCCTCCTGTTTCACTGTAAGGAGAATTTAAGCGGTATCAACGGGGTTCTGCGTCCGGGTATCGTTCATCGGATAGACAGGGACACTACCGGCTCGGTGATTGCCTGCAAAAATGACAGGGCCCACAGCAGAATTGCAGAGCAGTTAAAGGAACACTCTATTGTGAGGCGGTATCATGCTATTGTACACGGCGTGTTAAAGGATGAGGAGGGCGTGATACATACCCTGATCGGAAGGCATCCCTCGCAGCGGAAGAAGATGGCAGTGAGAATGGATGGGGGAAAGGACGCCATTACCCATTACAGGGTTTTAAGGCATATGGATAAGTATACCTATGTTGAATGCGCGCTTGAAACAGGACGCACCCATCAGATCAGAGTCCATATGGCCCATATAGGGCACCCTCTGCTGGGGGATACGGTGTATGGGCCGAAAAGCAGCGCTTTTTCTCTGGAAGGGCAGACGCTTCATGCCAAAATCCTTGGCTTTAGGCATCCGACGACGGAGGAATACATTGAGACGGATGCGCCATTGCCGGAATACTTTCTGAAACTGTTAGACAAATTATAAAGGGCAGTTCTGTAATAGGCTGGATTTTTGTAAATAAAAGGTTAATTTTTTTTGAGAATTGTAACAGTTCAGCCTTACACTATTCCGCGAGTAAAATCGCTCTGTATGCGATTTTGAGAGTTGTGCAAGCGCCAAAATGCGACTTTGGAGTATTTTGTGTGCATCAGGCGTGACAGTGAAGCCGGAGGCTGAACTGTTACTGAGAATTTGTGAAAAATGACTTGAAAGATTGAAATTCTTACCTTTTTTATGTATAATAATAGGAAACTTGTTAAATTATAGAGACAGGAGGCGTTCATATGAATACAGTAGTTACTATTGGCCGTCAGTTTGGTTCCGGTGGCCGTGAAATCGGAGAAAAGGTGGCAGAATATTTCGGAATTAAATGCTATGATAAGGAGCTTTTGAGCAGAGCTGCCAAGGAAAGTGGTTTTTGTGAGGAAATGCTTGAGAACCATGACGAAAGACCTACCAGTTCCTTTCTTTATAATCTGGTTATGGATACGTATTCTTTTGGTTACAATGCGTCACATTTTGTGGAGATGCCTATCAGCCATAAGGTTTTTCTGGCACAGTTTGATGCCATTAAGAAGATTGCACATGAGGAATCCTGCGTCATTGTAGGCCGATGCGCCGATTATGCGCTCAGTGACATGAAGAACTGTGTGCATCTTTTTATTTATTCCGACGAAGAAAGCAAAACAAAGCGTATCATGAAAAAATATGAACTGGACGCCGCTAAAGCCAAGGATATGTGCATTAAGAAGGATAAGCAACGCCAGAGCTATTATAATTATTATTCCTCCAAGAAATGGGGACGCGCTGACAGCTACGATTTGTGTATTAACAGCGGTGTTCTGGGAGTGGAAGGAACGGCTAAGCTGATCATTCAGTATATTGAGGACTTTGAGAGTAAGAATAATTGATCCATCCAACTATTCGCAAAACGCAAGTTTAACGAATAGTTGGCAGGGCTTTCGATGGGCGCATGACTATGGCTTATGTTTTAGGTAGCGGCTCCATAGCCAACTAGTTCGTTAAACTTGAGGGTCTGATAATTCGTTAAACTTGGGGGTCTGATAAACTGAAGGAATAAGTTGGCGGGCCTTCGATGGGCTTTTGATAAGGAACAGGGATTAAATCCTGTTCCTTTTAGTATTTTCGGCTCTGGCTCTTTGATGCTGGTGGTTGTGAATCGCTCGCACTCTTTAGGAATTCGCTTTTGTCCACATAATCTAGGGAACTGTTATATTTGCTCAGGTATGGAGTATATCCCTGAGAAATATTTTCGGTCTCCTTTTCAGCTTTTTTCAGATACTTACTTTTGAATTCCTTTACGGTGCTGGTTTGGTTATTCCTTCTTTTTCTGTGTTTGATATAGGTATAAGCATATACTACGATAAGGAAGGCAACTACGGCAATCAAGGTATATTTCATAGAAAACTCCTTTTAAAAATTTTTGGGGTAATTATTTTATCCGCAGATTTCGTTTGAATCGAGAATCACGGTAAAGGGGCCATTATTTACCAGGGAAACTTTCATGTGCGCGCCAAAAACGCCATGAGCTACATGGGGGATTTCTTTTTGGCAATTTTTAAGGATATATTCATACATTTCGTTGGCAAAGTCGGGCTTCCCGGCATTGATAAAGGAGGGACGGTTCCCTTTTTTGCAATCAGCGTATAAGGTGAATTGTGAAATAATTAACAATTCGCCGCTGATCTTTTTGAGATCAAGATTTGTCTTGTCGTTCTCGTCAGAAAATATTCTCAAATTCAATAGTTTGTGTATCATTTTATCCGCAATCTCATAGGTATCGGTATCGCAAACGCCCACAAGAACCACGAATCCCTGGGTAATTTCTCCAACCGTCTGATTGTCAACCGTTACCTTTGCCTCGTCCACCCTCTGTATCACAAATTTCATGTCAGTCTCCATTCTGCCGCCATAAGGCGGCTCTCAAATTTCCTTCCATTTTTAGTTGTTTTCGTTTTCCTGATGATCGTCGTTCTTTTCTATGGATTGGCTTTTGGGGGCGTTTAACGCCTTTTTGGGTCTGAAAATATTCAGCCTGAATGTAGAAGCCGCAGACTTTTCTTCAATGGGTACGAAAACCTTGTCGTCAATATAGTCTACTTTCAAATACATGTCGGTTTCCACCGGCAGGCCCCTTCTTTCCAACATGTGGTTGGTGATCCGGCGGATCATGGCATAGAGTACTGCAAAAAAGGGAACGCCGATGATCATTCCGGGAACCCCCAGTATTCCTCCGAAAATAGTGATGGAAAAGATAACCCAGAAACCGGACAAACCGGTGGATTGCCCCAGGATCTTAGGCCCTATCAGATTTCCGTCGATTTGCTGAAGGATAAGGATAAATATTACAAAGTAAATGGCCTGCACGGGGTTCACCATCAGGATAAGGACTGTGCTGGGGACAGCTCCAAGGTAAGGGCCGAAAAACGGGATAACATTGGTCACACCAATGATTACGCTGATCAGCAGAGCATATGGCATCTTAAGAAGGGTGGTTCCCGCAAAGCAGATAAATCCGATGATAATGGAATCTACAATTTTCCCGCTGATAAAACCGATAAAGGTATCGCTGGTAAAGCGGACATCCTTAATCAGTTGGTTGGCGGTTTTGGTGTTAAAGAGAGCAAATATAATTTTTTTTGCCTGGCCGGCATGGATTTCCTTGTTGTAAAGAACATAAATGGAGATTATCACACCTATGATAATATTCCAGAGTGCTTTCAGAACGCTGATCATGCTCAGGGAGAGCTGCTTGACCAGCGCTTCCATCTGGGGAATGATACTCCCGTTCAGATATTTGGTAAATTCTTCGGAATACTCGTCTAAGACACGGATGACCATTTTCTCAATATCCGGATTATCCTCCAGGAATTTAGCGGACCAGGTAGTCAGATTTTCCACATACTCAGGAAACTGTCGGGCAATGCTGCGTATACTTGTAAAGATATTGGGAATCAGTATGGAAAAAAAGCCGTAAATCAACCAGATTACGATCAATACCGTCAGGGTAATGGAACATGCCCTTATATACTTTCGCTGCTTCACAGTAACGAAGCCTTTATCCCTGCTCCATAAGGGAATCAGAAGCTTGTTTTCGATTCCGTTGACCATGGGCGTCATGAGATAGGCAAAAATAATGCCTGACAAAACGGGGCTGATCACTTTAAAGAACGCATCTAACTGGGCGGAAAAACGGTCTCCGTGGAAAATAAGGTAATAAAAACAGATAGATGCTGCCACAACTGTAAAGGCAGTGATACCGATACGACAATATCTTTTGTTGAATGGAAATTTCATAGAGATGGCTCCTTTAATATCTTGATTCAATAAGCTGGCCGCAGGGCATGAGAATGTCCCCATCGTGCGCATCCCCCAAAGGGATTATAGTAAACGACAAATTATTTTGCCGTTTACTATAGTATAGCATTTTTTTTGAAAAGATACTATGTTATTCGTCAGGAAATATGCTAGAATAATAGTCTGGAAGGAGTCAGTGGAAAATGACATTACAAAAGGTATTAAGCTTTATGCGCCGTGCGGTAGACGACTACCATATGATAGAGGAAGGCGACTGTATTGCAGTAGGAATTTCCGGTGGAAAGGACAGCCTTACACTTCTCTATGGGCTGCATGGCCTGATGAGATTTTATCCGCAAAATTTCACAATCCACGGGGTTACGGTTGATCTGGGATTTGGCAATCAGGATCTGACTAAAATTGAGGAGCTGTGCCATAGTCTGGATGTTCCCTATACGATAGTGAAAACAGATATCGCAGAGATTGTCTTCCAGGAGCGGAAGGAAAGCAATCCCTGTTCCCTCTGTGCCAAAATGCGTAAAGGCGCTCTCAATGAGGCAATCAAAAATGCTGGATGCAATAAGGTTGCTTATGCACATCACAAAGATGATGTGGTGGAGACCATGCTGATGTCCCTGGTCTATGAGGGAAGATTTCACACATTCCGCCCGGTGACCTATCTGGACCGTATGGATTTAACAGTAATAAGGCCGCTGATCTATATGAATGAGGCGGATGTTATTGGCTTTGTCAATAAGATACATCTGCCGGTGGTAAAAAGTCCGTGTCCTGCAGACGGGAGTACGAAGCGGGAATATGCAAAAGAGCTGCTTCGCAAAATCAATCAGGAAAATCCTGGTGCCAAAATGAGAATGTTCACGGCAATTCAGGGCAGCCATGTGGATGGATGGTAGGTTCCGGTCCGGCTGGGAAGCGCGGCGCTGCGTATTTTGCAGTAACATGATACACGACAGAAAGACAGAGGAATGACGTATATGGAAAACAGCCAAAATTATCATGATGAACAGAATAATATCAATACGCTGAAAATGCGGGAGGTGGCTGCTACTCTCCCACCCTTTTGTAAGCAGTTTTTCAGAGGGATCCAGGAATACACCTCCTCACGTACCAGACTTGCCTATGCCTATGATATCCGTGTATTTTTCGAGTTTATCCATACGAATAACAGCGCCTGCCGTAATGTTTCTATTGTGGATTTCCCTTTATCCGTTTTGGATCAGATTACCAGGGAGGATATTGAGGAATATCTTGAGTATATTACCTACTATGTGAAGGATGGCAAGGAGTACAGCAACAATGACCGGGGTAAAAAGAGAAAGCTTGCCGCTCTGAAAAGTTTTTATAACTATTTCTTCTGTGAGGAACTGATTAAGACCAATCCTGCTGCGCTGGTTCCCCTGCCCAAGGAGCATGAAAAGGAAATTGTACGCCTGGATATTGACGAAGTTGCCATTTTGCTGGATCAGGTGGAGGATGGGGAAGGATTGACCAAAAGCCAGCTTAAATACCATCATAAGACAAAGCTTCGGGATGTGGCTCTTCTCACTCTTTTGCTGGGCACAGGGATCCGTGTCTCGGAGTGCGTGGGACTTGACATGAGCGATGTAGATTTCAGGAACAACGGCATTAAAATAAGAAGAAAAGGCGGTTATGAAACGGTTGTCTATTTTGGAAAAGAGGTGGAGGACGCACTCCAGGACTATCTTGAAAAACGAGTGCATACCATCCCCCTGGAGGGACATGAGAACGCCCTGTTCCTTTCGATGCAAAACCGCAGGATCAGTGTACGGGCCGTGGAGAATCTGGTGAAAAAATATGCCGCCACGGTGACGAAGCTGAAAAAAATTACACCTCACAAGCTGCGAAGTACATACGGTACGGCCCTGTACCAGGAAACGGGAGATATTTACCTGGTGGCGGACGTATTAGGACATAAGGACGTAAATACCACACGAAAGCACTATGCGGCGCAGGAAGATCAGCGACGCAGAATGGCTGCTAAAGCTGTCCAGCTACGGGAGAAATAGAACTACTCTGCTCCTTTTCGCAGGCAGAGCGATAATAAGGAAGGATCAGATATTGCCCTGTGATGATGGTATCATCCTGGAGGGAATTGATCAACATAACCTCATCTACATATTCCCTGCTGTTTTCATAATATTGCCTGTTACCATATTGCTGGGCATAAAGCCAGAGAGTGTCTCCCGCTTTCACCTGAATACTGGTATAATATTTAGAGAAAGCCTCATCGTGTCCGTTGCTTTCGGCCCTGATTTTGAGGCTGAAAAAAGTAGATAGGAAGAGTATCGTCATAAATAAGAACAAGATGCCTGCTCTCTTGCGGCGGCGTAATTCTCTTCTTCGCCGGATTCGGTTATTTCGTATTCTCTGCTCGCTTATTAAGGCTGTATTCATCTTCCGTACCTCCTCTGCCCGAATATGTTTCAGTAAATGCTTTAGCAAATCCAAACATGTGTTACGAACGAATGTTTGATAGGATGATTATATCGAACATATATTCCTGTGTCAATAGTTTTGGAATAAAAAATCGAACAAATATTTGGAATATATGTTTGCCTTATAACAGGGAATGTGATATAATGAAAAAACAGATACAACTTTACAGTTATGGTTACCAATTATGAAGTATACAGGTTACAGAAAGGCATGGGTGTATTAAATATGGGATATGGAAAGATCAGCAACAAACAGCAGGAGATCCTTGATTATATTAAGGAAGAGATTCTAAAGCGCGGATACCCCCCGTCGGTGAGGGAGATTTGTGAGGCTGTTCATTTAAAATCCACTTCGTCGGTTCATTCTCATCTTGAAACACTTGAAAAGAACGGTTATATCCGCCGGGATCCCACTAAGCCCCGGGCAATTGAGATCTGTGACGATAATTTTCAGATGGTGCGCACGGAGATGGTTAATTTGCCTGTGATCGGACAGGTGGCGGCCGGAGTTCCCATTCTTGCCGAAGAAAATGTTGAGAGTTATTTTCCGGTTCCGGCTGAAATAGTCCCTCACGGAGAATCCTTCATTTTAAATGTTAAGGGGGATTCTATGATCAATGTGGGAATTTTGAGTGGTGATCGGATTTTCGTCACTTCCTGCTCTGATGCCCAAAACGGCGATATGGTTGTGGCGCTGATTGACGATTCAGCAACGGTCAAGACTTTTTATAAAGAAGAGGGACATATCCGGCTTCAACCCGAAAATGATTCTATGGATCCGATTATCGTTGAAGATTGCCAGATATTGGGAAAGGTGTTTGGCGTGTTTCGGCTTTTTCAATAAATTTTATTTTGAATAATATTTTAAGTCCAGGAGAAAATAAAATTGATGGCAAACAGCCTGAAAAAGTTTTTATGGAGGTGCCAAAAATGAATAATAAATGCCTGGACTGCATTGCACTTACAATTGCCATTATTGGTGCGGTTAATTGGGGGTTGATCGGATTCTTTTCCTTTGACCTTGTGTCCTTTATCTTTGGTAATATGTCCTGGATAGCCAGAATCGTTTATGCGCTTGTAGGGATTAGTGGGCTTTATCTTCTTACTTTTTATATGTATGCCGGAGGAACAGCCCAGACCAGAGAACAGAACTAGACAATTGCATAAAAGGAACCGTCTGTTTGGGACGATTCCTTTTATACATATGGCAAACGATAAAATGATTACCTGTTTTAGGATCTAAATTCTTCGATATCCACTGTTTTACCGTCAAACCAGAGACGTTCAAGATCGTAAAAGAGCCTGTTTTCCTTATCAAAAATATGAAAAATGATATCTCCGAAATCAAGCAGTACCCAGTTGGCGTTGTGATAGCCCTCTTTTTGTTTTAAGGGATAGCCTGCTCTCTCTAAGGTCTCTTCCACCGTATCGGAGAGCGTCTGTATCTGGCTTCGGTTGTTTCCGTTTGCAATAATGAAATAATCGGCAATGACAGAGACCTGGCTGATATCAATTACCCGGATATCCTCCGCTTTCTTCTCTTCCATTGCATGGATGGCCAGCCGGGCCATCTCTTTTGTTTTGGTTGAAACTTCCATTTTTTCCTCCTGTTATATCTAACGACAAATAATTTTGTCGTTTCCTATAGTAGGTATTTGTTATTTAGGATAAACCGTTTGTCACATAATAATCATAGGTGGTCTGTGTCATGGGATCAAAGGGAATATCCATATCCTGGAGATATTCCAGGGTATCTTTCAGAATCTGCAAGAGCGCCCGGTCCAGATTCTGAAAGGCCAGTTTCCTCACGACAGAAAGCCCGGGAGCCTGTTTTCGTCCGGGTTCCATATAGTCGGCGATATAAATAATTTTTTCAAGCTGTGACATTGCCGGACGGCCTGTGGTGTGGCTTGCAATTGCATTTAAAATGTCCCCGTCATGGACGTGGAACTCTTTTTTGGCCAGATAGCTTCCCACTTTTGCGTGAAGTAAAAAAGGATTCTGCCTTTCGATATCCGAAATGGGAATATGATGTTTTTCACAGATGGCAATTTTCTTGTCATTACTCATGCATTTGGCACAATCATGGAGCATTCCTGCTAAAAGCGCTTTCTCAGGATCAGCCTGATGGCACATGGCAAGGGCCGAAGCCGTGTAGGCAACCCCCAGGGTATGCTCAAACCGTTTGCTGTC
The DNA here is from genome assembly GCA_949949005.1 of uncultured Lachnospiraceae bacterium. GTDB lineage: Bacteria > Bacillota > Clostridia > Lachnospirales > Lachnospiraceae > Suilimivivens. Next base: position 93,182 of record CATLHM010000002.1, on the reverse strand, counting down.
CAGCTCTTTTTCCAGCTTTTTTCTGATTTTTTTCAGTTCCATCTCTTTCAGTTCACTCCGCTTTTGCTGACAGGCACTGATGATAATTTTCCGCCTGATAGCTGTTCCTTAATTCGAAACGAAAATTTCAGTCCCTGTACAGATTATTTTTCATGATATAGTCGATGACCTTTTCGGGAAGCATATAACGGACAGATTGTCCTCTTTTTAGCCGCTGCCTGATTTCGGTGGAGGAGATGTCAATACGTCTCGGGGGAAGTATCCTGATATCCGCTTGATATTCCTCCTTCAGAGCGTTTGCCGCCTCTAAGATGCGGGTATGATCCCCACTCTCACGAACTGCTCCTGCAATCACACAGTTATGGAGGATAAAACCAGGATTCTTCCAGAGCCGAAGGGTGAGAAGATTATCTTCTCCCAGAATGAAATAGTATTGAGTCCTCGGATTTTGGGCCCTCAGACTGGCAAGGGTGTCGCAGGTATAGGTGGCCCCCTCTCTTAAAAGCTCTAAGTCAGAAAAGAAGAAATGAGGATTTCCCAAAAGAGCCAGGCGAACCATCTGACCACGGGTGTTCCCATCAAGAATCCGGGAGGCCTCCTTCATATAGGAATTACCGCTGGGCATAAACAGAACCCTGTCTAAAGCCAAAGTCTCCCTGGCTGTTTCCGCAAGTAAGAGGTGTCCATTATGAATAGGATTGAAGGTTCCCCCCATGATACCCACTCTATCACTGGTTCTGATATTCCCTTCAGCGGCGGTTTTTGCTGTTTCTACTTCTGCCCTCTTCACGTCAGCTCTCCGGAAGCTCTATTTTTTTGTGATCCCGGCTTTCCTTATAGAGCACAATTTTTCTTCCTATTACCTGTACCACCAGGGAGCCGGTTCTGTCAGCGATAAATCCGGCAATCTGCTGCGGGTCTTCCATGCAGTTACGGAGTACGGAGAGCTTGATAAGTTCCCTGGTATTGAAAGCTTCCCTGACTGCCTGTGTGACCTCCGGTGTCAATCCGGATTTGCCGATCTGAAATACCGGTTCCAAATTAGCGGCCAATCCCTTCAAATAAGCCCGTTGTTTTGTCGTCATGACTTCCTCCTACTTATAATAATCAAAGGACAAACCATACATTCTGACGGTATCTCCTTCTTTGATGCCCTGAGCTTCGAGCTGCTCTAAAATCCCGTTTATCTTTAAGAAATTCTGGAAAAACATAAAGCCTTTTTCGGATTCCAAATTGGTGTAGCCAAGCATTTTCTCAATTCTGGGCCCCTCCACCACAAATTCGCAGGCCTTCTCATCATAGGTAACGGTGTAAGGCTCATCGGATATTTGGAACATGAATTCGGGAAAGAATTCGGGCTCAAAGATTACCGGCTTTTCGTTGATCTCATCCAGCATATGTCTTACATGGTAAAGGAGCTCCCGGATACCTTTTCCGCTGATGGCGGAGATAGGATAGACCAAAATTCCTTTGGGCTCAAATTCCTTTTTGAGCCTCTCCACCGGATCCGTCTCCCCATCCTCCGTAAAAATCATGTCCACCTTATTGGCGGCGATGACCTGGGGAAGCTTTGCCATGGAAGAATTGTATTGTTCCAGTTCTTTATTGATGGTGTGGACATCCTCTACAGGATCACGGCCCTCCGTGCCCGCAGCATCCACAATGTGGATGATAACCCGGGTTCTCTCGATATGCCGCAGAAATTCAAATCCCAGGCCAACTCCCTCGGAGGCTCCCTCAATCAGCCCGGGGATATCCGCCATCACAAAGCCGTCCGCATCAGGCAGATCCACAACGCCCAGGTGAGGATTCAGGGTGGTAAAATGATAGTTGGCAATCTGGGGCCTTGCGTTGGAAACCTTGGTGAGCAGGGTGGATTTGCCTACATTGGGAAATCCCACCAGGCCCACATCGGCAATCACCTTAAGCTCTAAGGAAAGGGTCAGCTCCCTGGCCGGCTGGCCAGGCTGGGCATACTTGGGAGCCTGCATGGTGCTGGTGGCGTAGTGCTGATTTCCGCAGCCTCCACGTCCCCCTGCAAGCAGAAGGAAGCGCTTATTGTCCCCGGACATATCCACGATTACCTTTCCGCTCTCCGCTTCCTTGACTACGGTTCCGGCAGGCACCTTCAAAACAAGGTCGTTTCCGCTTTTGCCCCGGCAGTTCCGTGTGCCGCCGTTTTGTCCGTCCCCGGCATGGTATTTGCGTATATGGCGGTATTCGGAAAGAGTGTTAAGCCCTTCATCCACTTCCAGAAAGACACTTCCTCCATTGCCGCCGTCGCCCCCGTCAGGGCCGCCGCTGGGAACATATTTTTCACGCCGGAAGGACACATGGCCGTCGCCGCCCTTTCCGCTGCGCACATAGATTTTTGCTCTGTCTGCAAACATACTGTTTCCTCCTGTGAGGGTGAGACGGCAGCGCCTGTTTTTGATGCACCAAACATCACTGCCTTCATAAGGTAAAAAAGGCTCCAAACAAAAAATGTTGTTTGAAGCCTGACAATCCTATTATTTTTCTACAGGATAAACGGAAGCCTGTTTCTTGTCTCTTCCTTTTCTCTCGAATCTGAGTACTCCGTCAACCAATGCGAACAGTGTATCATCTCCGCCCCGCCCTACGTTTACGCCGGGATGGATCTTTGTTCCGCGCTGCCTGTATAAAATATTTCCTGCCTTTACAAACTGGCCGTCAGCTCTCTTCGCACCCAATCTTTTAGATTCGGAATCTCTACCGTTCTTGGTAGAACCAACACCTTTTTTGTGAGCAAAAAATTGAAGGTTCAGCTTTAACATGATTTACACCTCCTTAAATTTCAGTTTCAGATACTTTTTACCGTATTCCTCTGCGATGCCCTGCAGCCCCAAAATCATGGAATCAAGAAGCAGCCTGCCACCCTCGTCAGGCTTCTGTGCGAAACGGCATATAATCATCCCGCTCTCTTCCTCACTGGTCACCGTCATCTGACAATTTGTCAACCTCTCAATGGAGTTGATGGTGTTGATCACAAGAACCGACACGGCGCTGCACACGATATCCTGGCCTGCCCTGGCAAAACCGGCGTGTCCCTTGCAGCTTACTTCTCTGTATTCTCCCTTTGGGGATTTGGTTATTGTAATGATAGTCATATATTAAGCGTTGATCTTTTCAATCTTAACCTGTGTGTATGCTTGTCTATGACCGTTTTTCTTATGATAACCGGTTTTTCTCTTATACTTGTAAACGATAACCTTGCGTCCCTTGCCCTGTGCTACGACAGATGCAGTTACGTTAGCGTTGGCTACGTCACCGGCAACCTTAAGAGTGTTATCGCTGATTGCGACAACCTGATCAAATGTAACAGTATCTCCCGGCTGAGCGTCAAGCTTCTCAACTTTCAGCACATCGCCCTCGGAAACCTTATACTGCTTTCCACCTGTTGCAATGATTGCGTACATATGGCACCTCCTATACTAATCAGTCCTGACTGATTTTACTCGCTAACTGTGGCGGCCTCAAAAATATGAGTACACTTAAGCCTCGTTATGCGGCATACTCATAAAATATAGCATAGATAACGGTTACTGTCAAGAAATTTATCGTTCTTCGAGTCCTAATTCTTCGAGTCCTAAAGAGTAAACCGTCCTTCCAGAGCCAGAAACTGATCCAGCAGCATCCGACTCACCTTCGCCCCAAAGACGGTAGCCGGATGATCCGGGTAATACATGGCGTCGCTGAAATTCTTATTCAGCATCACAAGAACATAAGGTCCGTAAGGGGTATAGATGATGCCGCCGTCATTGCGGCAGGCGTCCATGCTTCCGCTTTTGGAAGCCACGTGGATGAGAACCTGGTCGGCATTGTCGCTGTCCATATAGACCGGCGGAAAGTTTCGGGTAATCATACTGTTGTAGTGCTGCTTCTTCAGGATTTCCACCATCTTACGGTCAGATTCAGGGTTAAGGAGAGTTCCCTGTGCCAGACGGGTGAAAATACTGGCATAGTCCCGGGCCGTGGTTGTTCCAAGCCGGTCAAACCGGTCGAAATGCAGGGAATTATAAAGAACGGTGTCTTTGCATCCCAATTCTCCGATGCAGGCATTGATGGTGTCAATTCCCAGGTAATCTATTATCATATTGGTGGCAATATTGTCGCTGACAATGATCATAAGCGTGGCCGCGTCCTTCACCCGAAAAGCGGCTCCTGGCTCTAAGGCGCAGAGCACGCCGCTTCCGTCCACCACATGGCTTTCTTCATAAGTAATCATATCCTCTAGGCTGGCCCTGCCAAGCCCGACTTGCTTAAACAGGCTGGCAAGGATATAAACCTTCACAGTGCTGGCAGTTTCCACCTTTTCATCTGCATCAAGACAAATGGTATTTCCATGGAAATCGTCTGCATAAAGGCACATCTTCCCGTCATAGCTGGCAAGCTCAGCCTCGATCCGTCTCTCTAATGTGAATCTTGAATCCATTATTCCTCCTATGTGATGGAAAATTTCCTGTGTGGCAAATTTTATTCTGGCATAGCAAAGACATTTCAGGAAAAGATACTTCCCACTGCATAGAGCCTATCCGCCAGATCCTGCCGGTACAGCGGGCTTTCGGGGCATAAGCTGTTAATCACCACCCCGCCGCTTCCAATTTTTCCGGTGGAATGTATATACATTTCATCTCCCAGATACATGGCGATATGCCCCGGAAAGTATAAGAGGTCTCCCGGCTTTTTGGTCTTTGGATCAATTTCATGAACCGGGTATCCCTCCCTTAGCCGGGCGTCCCGGAAGATAAGAATGCCGTTTAACAGATAGCTGGCGCTGGTAAGGCCGGAGCAGTCGATTCCCGCAGTGGAACGGCCGCCCCAACGGTACTGAACACCCAAAAAAGACCTGGCAGTCTCCACCAAATCCTGCCGAAACTGCCCTTCATCCGCAATCTCAATCTGGGAAAGAACGCCGCCTAAGGCTCCTCTCTGGGAAAAGAGCTTTTTTCGCAAATACTGGTTTCTGATATACCCCTCTCTTTTGTCCGGAAGGCGCACCTTAGCCCAGCCTGTCTCAAAACTCTCCCAGTTAAGAACCTCCAAAATACTTCCCCGGAACAGGCTTATAAGACGCAGTCCCTGCACCATGGGAAGGGATACCACGTCCACACAAAAGCCGTCAACTACCCACAGGTCGGCATTCTCCCATTCCCAGCCCTGCTGGGAGCCAAGGGGAGCTATGTCCCCGGGGGAAATATAGCCGGTATAGCCGTAAAAGGTTTTTATGGGAAGAAAGCCCTGCTCCTGCTCTCCGGTGATCTCCACAAGCATACCGCAGAGGCCTTCGTCGGCGATGGCGGAAATAATCTTTCCTTCCGGGTCTGTTGTTTCCGGGGAGGGATACTGGTAAATGGTGCTGACAGGCTCTATAATTACGCCGTACGCCCTGCTTTTCCCACCGTACTCTCTCCTCTCTCTCCTGTCCTTGTCACATTCCTGATTGCCTGCTCCAAACTCTGCTCTAAACTCTTCTCCAAACTCTGCGCCAAAGGCCTGACGACTCATACCCACTCTTTCGCCTCCCTCTCATTTGCCAGAACGAAATGCTCCGGCCGAAGCTCCCTCCACTTTGGCGGCTCCTTCTCATAATCATGCATATCGGGTTCGTAAACCAGCAGCTTTTTCTCTTTCTCGTGTCTGGGATCCGGCATGGGAATAGCGGAGAGCAGCGCCCTGGTGTAGGGGTGAATGGCATGGGTGATCACTTCCTCGCTCTCTCCCATCTCCACGATCCTTCCTTTGTGAATGACGCCAATCCTGTCGGTGATGAAACGCATGACGGACAAATCGTGGGCGATGAAAAGATAGGTGATCTGGCGTTTCTTCTGCATATCGGAAAGAAGGTTAAGCACCTGGGCCCGGACGGACACATCCAATGCGGAAATAGGTTCGTCCGCAATGATAAACTCCGGATTCATGATCAGGGCCCTTGCAATTCCGATCCTTTGCCGCTGACCGCCGGAAAATTCATGGGGAAACCGGCTGGAAAACTCCGGAAGCAACCCCACGTCCAGGATTGCCTGCTCCACCCGCCGCCTGCGCTCCTGCTCGCTGATACCCTTTTCGATATTCATAAGGCCTTCGCTGATAATATAGTCAACCTTGGCCCGCTCATTTAAGGAAGCCTGGGGATCCTGAAAAATCATCTGGATCTCCTTGAGAACCATCCGGTCCAGCTCCGGAGAAATTTTACCGTTGATTTTTTCTCCCTTGTAGAGAATCTCGCCTCCCGCTGAGGGGACGATCCTCATAATTGCCCGGCCGATAGTGGTTTTGCCGGATCCGGACTCTCCCACCAGGCCGAAGGTCTCTCCCTTGTAGATTTTAAAGTTAACTTTTTTTACTGCCTTATACTTCTTTTTCCGTTCCCCGTAGGTAACGTCCAGATCCCTGACTTCCAGCAGAACCTCTTTTTCCATTAAACCAGACCTCCATTCCGAATTTTCTCCACCACAGCAGGTGTTTCCAGCTTAGGCGCCCTGGGATCTAGCAGCCAGGTCTTGGCCTTATGGGTGGGGGAAACCTGGAAATAAGGGGGCATTTCCAGATAATCAATTTTCAGCGCCCGGGGATTTCTGGGTGCAAAAGCGTCTCCCTGAATCTCCGTAAAAAGGTTGGGGGGCGTACCGGGAATAGAGAACAAATCCGTCCCCTTCACCCCTACCTGGGGCAGGGAGGACAAAAGGGCCTGGGTGTAGGGATGCCTGGGATCATAAAAGATATCCTCCCCGGTTCCCAGCTCGACAATATCTCCCGCATACATCACGGCCACCCTGTCGGCAATGTTTGCCACGACGCCCAGATCGTGGGTGATCAGGATGATAGAAAGCTTGTATTTGCGCAGCAACTCCTTTAACAGAGCCAGGATCTGGGCCTGTATGGTTACGTCCAGGGCCGTGGTTGGCTCGTCGCAGATCAGGATCTGGGGGGCGCAGGCGATGGCAATGGCAATCACCACTCTCTGGCGCATACCGCCCGAGAACTCATGGGGATACTGGTCAAAACGTCTCTCAGGATGGTGGATTCCCACATCCTCCAGATACTGTAAGGTTTTCTTCCTGGCCTCAGCCCTGGTCATCTTCTGGTGCAAAAGCACTGCCTCCATGATCTGAACCCCAATGGTCTTTAGGGGATTTAAGCTGGTCATGGGATCCTGCATGATCATGGCGATCTCGTGGCCGCGGATTTTATACCACTCTTTTTCTTTACGCAGGGCGGTTAAATCTATGGGGTTTCCGTCATCCGCCCCATAGTACGTGATCCTGCCTGCGGTGACTTTTCCGTTTTGGTCTAAAAGCCCCATAAAGGATTTGGTGAACACAGATTTTCCGCTTCCGGATTCGCCTACAATGGCAAGGATTTCTCCTTTATACAGATCCAGGGAAACTCCGCGTATGGCGTTTAAGGTTTTTCCCCGGAGCTTAAACTTAATCTCCAGGTTTTCTACTGTCAACATTTTATCGGGCATAGCTTACCTCATTTTCTTATATTGCAAATATCAGGTGTGGTTCCTAGGATCGGCGGCATCCGAAAAGGCGTTGCCGATGATATAAAAGGAAATGGTCACAAAGGAAAGAATAATGGTGGGATATACAAGCTGGTAACGCAGGGCCGGGCTGGTGATCAGCGCGCGGCCTTCATTGATCAGATTTCCCAGGCTTGGCGTATCCACAGGAAGCCCCAGACCGATATAGGTGATGAAAACCTCGTTTCCGATGGCCGCCGGAATGGTGAGGGCCATACGGAGCATAATCACCGACACCAGGTAGGGAAGAAGGTTTTTCACCATAATCTTCCAGGTAGGGGTGCCAAGGCAGCGGCTTGCCACATTGTAATCCCGGTCGCGGATGATCAGAATCTGATTGCGGATGAAACGTGCCATCTGGATCCAGCCTGTAAGGCACATGGCAAAGATCAGGGTTTTGACACCGGGTTTCAGGATATAGGAAATCAGGATCAGGATGATCGTGTTCGGGATATTGTCAATAATATTGTAAACCTCTGTCAGAATAAAATCCGCCTTCCGCACATACCCCCAGATCACTCCCACCGTGATCCCAATCAGCGCTTCCGCAAGGGCCACGGAAAGCCCAATCAGCAGAGAGGTTCTGGTGCCAGCCCATATTCTGGCCCAGAGATCCTGGCCGATGGAATTGGTGCCCAGAAGGAACTGGTCTCCCGGCGGAATGTTCCGATACTGCATACCGCTTTCATCATTGATGATCCTATTAGGGTCGTACTGTCCCGGAAGATAAGGCTGGATAAAGGTAAAGAGCAGAAGAAGCGCAAGAAGAAGCAGAAGAAGAACTGCCCCCTTGTTTTTCAGGAAAGCCTGGAAGGTGCTTCTCCAATAGGAATAGTTACTGTAACCGGTCCGCTCCACAGCCTCCGCGTTGAATCCGGCAAAGGAAAAGAGCTCCTCGTCAGAGAGAGTTGCGGCTTTTTCTACGGCCTCGTTCATACCAGACATGAGTTTTGCTTCTTTGGTATGGCGATAACTGAATTGTTTCATCATCTGTCACCTTCCTTCTTTCCGAGACTGATCCTGGGATCCAAGAGAACCATCAGAAGATCTCCCAGCAAAAGCCCGAGAACTCCCACGCAGGCATACAAAAGCACGATCCCCTGTACCATGGTATTATCATGTTTTTTGATAACGGTCACCAAAAGTCCTCCCATTCCGGGAATACTGTAGAGGGATTCTATGTAGATGGAGCCGATCACCGTGTTCAGAAAGGCGGTGGGCACATACTGTGCCAGAGGAACAAAGGCGTTTCGGAAAATGTGTTTGAACATGACGCCGCTCTCCGAGATTCCCTTGGCCTTGGCAAGTTTCACATAATCCTTGTTGCTCTCATCCACCATGTAACGGCGCAGCCACATACCATAAAAGGCAATATTGTTCAGCGACATGGAAAATACGGGAAGAATCCAGTATTTCGGGTTATGGATATCGAACAGAAGACCCACGTTCAAAAGCTGGGTTCCGTAGAGCTGGATGTAAAGATAATAAACCGCTGCCGGAATGGCCTGAATACAGACGATGAAAAGGGTTCCCAGCCGGTCAAAAAAGCGGAACTTATATCTTGCCATCAGCGCTCCCATGGGAAGCCCCACGCACAGAGATACGATCATGGACAAAATTCCCAGCTTAATGGACACAGGAACCTTGTCGGAGAGCACCTCGCTCACCGGCACATTGGCCCGGTAGATTCGGGAGGTTCCCAGATCACCGCGGACAAGATCGCCGAAGAACCGGATAATCTGCACGGGCAACGGATCCGTCAGTCCCATTTCCTGCAGCCCCACCTGAATCTGCTGCGGTGTCATTTTCTCAAAATTGGGAAAATATCCCTCGATCGGCATCAGACGCAGCAGGCAGAACACAATGGTAAGAATAATCACCAGTGTCAACAGCGAGCGTCCGACCCGCTTTCCCAGATACTTTAACATGCCTTTACTCCTTTACTTCTTTCGTGACAGTCTTTGTCTGATCAATGGATGCCAGGCATCCGTTGTTGAACATTTTTAGGAAGCCGCCGCATTTTTGCAGCAGCTTCCTCTTTTTCTGTAAAATCTTATGCGGAGCTGCTTCTTGTTTGTAGCTGTTCAGCCTCCGGCTCATAGGTTACTGTTACTCTTACTTTTCTTTGTTGGACTCGTACTCTTCCATGGAAACATAATGGTCAAGTACTTTCTGTCCCTTGAATCTCAGCCTGGAAACGCCGAAGGGCGCGTACTGTGCGTCAAATTCGTTCAACTTGGTGGCGATGTAAGGGCTTACCGTGATGCTGAAAGGAATCACAAGTGCGTGATCAATGAGCACAGCTTCCGCCTCCGCAAAGGCCTCGAAACGGGCATTGGTATCGACAGTGATGGCCTTGGCGGCGTCCACTTTGTCAAAATACTCCTGAATTACCGGCGCGGTGTCCGTTCCTTCCGTGATGGCATTGGCGATAAAGGCGTACTTATATCCGGGATCGTAACCGGATTCACCTTTACTCTGATAGAAGGGATCTGTCCAGGTCTCCGGATCGGCATAATCCGCGCCCCAACCACATTTCATGAAAGCATACTGGCCGCTGCGCCTTACCTCTGTCAGGAAATTGTCCGTAGGGCCTGCCTCGATGATGATATCAATAAAGTCGGTGCCAAGGAGAGATTCCATCTGCTGTTCCACCACCTGGCATTCCTTATCCCAGTCTACCACGGAAGGGTTGTAAGGCATCAGCACCTTAACCGGGAAGGTTACGCCCTGGGCGGAAAGCTCTGTCATTGCCGCCTCCTTATATTCCAGGGCCTTGGCCTCGTCAAAGGTATCCCCCATGGAAGCCATGGCGCCTATGGTGGTATAATCTGCCCCGTCCGCATTGTAGGCAAAGTCAAAAGGGGTGATGGTGGACAGAACATAATCCTGGGGTGCGCTGGGCTCTAACACGGCCACTTCCTTGGCCTTGTCAAGACCTGCAAACAGCGCCTTGCGGAAATTTTCATTGTTTACCGCAGTTCTCCAATTGTCCGGCTCATATTCGGCCTCAAACTGAGGATCAAAGTTAAAGCAGTAGAAATAGGAATAGCTGGTGGAAGGGCGTTCCCGGCTCACCAGATTTTTGGTATCCTCGCCCCCAAGCCAGTCGTCCAGAAGGTCAGCGCTGATCTCCGCCCAGTCAACCTCTCCTCTTTTTACCATTTCAGGCCCTAACGTGTCTGCCTCCGCATTGTAGATCCTCTGGATCTCATCGATATACACGTTGGACGCGTCATAGTTGGAGGGGTTCTTTTTGTAAACCTGTCTCTCCTGGGGAGAAAACTCAGCCAGATAGAAAGCTCCGTTATAGTACATCTTATCCGCCGCGGTTCCGAATTCCTTACCCAGTTCCTCCAGCAATGGGCCGTAGGCGGGCATATAAACCACGTATACCAGGGATGAGATGAAATAGGGAACTTCTTTTGCCAGGGTGTAGGTCAGGGTGTGTTCATCCACAGCCTTAACGCCCACCTCTGAGAAATCAATGGCAGGCCAGGTTACGCCGTCCTCGTCGGCTCCCCCGTTGTAAACCTGCCCATTATAGTATTCCTGAGCGCCTGCGATGACTCCGAAAAGGTTTTGGGCGTTGGCGCTCTCATACTCGGGAGTCAGCTCGTACTTTAAGGCATCTACAAAGTCCTGGGCAGTCACATCAGCCACCTCAGCGCCGGTGTTGTCTACCCATTTGGCCTCCCTCAAAGTAAAAGTCCAGGTCATGGACGCTTCGTCATAGTTCCAGTCCGTGGCAAGGCCTTCCTTTAGCTGTCCCGCGCTGTCATACTCCACCAGCGTGTCGATACAGTTAGCACCCACTCTCTGTTCCTCAATGGTGGATGTAACCAGATAGTTCAGTGTGGAAGATTCACTGGAATAAAGCCTTGTGTAAACAGCGTCCCCGGTGCTCTCCGGCACCTGTGCCTGCTGATCTTCCCCATCCTCTGCAGAGGCGCTTTCGCTTCCTGCATCTGTCTGGCTGCCGCCTGATGCGCTGTCTGAATTGTTGCCGCAGCCTGTGAGGGCTGTGGAGACGGCCATAGACATACATAAGAGCAGGGCCATAAGTTTTTTCTTTTTCATACATTCTCCTCCTGTTTTATTTATTTGTCAAACCCTTTCGGGATTAACACCTTTGTGATCATACCCGGTTAAATCCCGGGGGCAAATCCTGGAACATGAGTAATTCCAAGTCCCCAACTTTCATTCATTGTAATTTTGCTTCCCTCAAAGAGGGGGCCTCCGGTGTACGGATCCTCCCTGCAAAGTGAGGGGCCGTCTAAGTCAGAACGGGTGATGATTCCCTTTGCGGCGGCTAAGTGGGCGGCGGCGCTGACAGCGATCTTGCTCTCAAGCATACATCCGACCATGCATTCCACGCCGTACTCCTGGGCAACTGCACAGATTTTCAGGGCATTGTAGATTCCCCCGGTTTTCATCAGCTTGATATTGATCAGATCAGCACCCCGCTCTCGGATCAGCCGGATGGCGTCCTCACAGGAGAATACGCTCTCGTCAGCAAGGATGGGCGTGTTTACCCTGGCTGTTACGAATTTCATTCCCTCAAAGTCGTGGGCGCTTACGGGCTGCTCCACCAGATCCATGTGGATCCCCATATCCTCCAGGGTCGTGATGATCCGCACGGCTTCTTTGGGCGTCCAGCCCTGATTGGCGTCGATCCTTAGTTTTACATCCGCTCCCACTGCCTCACGGATGGCACGGATTCGCTCGATATCCTTTGGGGGCTCCTTGCCCACCTTGATCTTCAGGATCCGGAACCCTTCCGACACAGCCTTTTGGCTGTCCGAAATCATTTCCGGTATTTCATTGACGCTGATAGTTAAGTCTGTCTCAATCTGGGAGCGGGTTCCGCCAAGTACCCGGTAGAGAGGCTTTTGGCAGCTTTTGGCAAACAGGTCGTAAACAGCCATGTCCACTGCTGCCTTGGCCGAGGTATTTTTCATAATACAGCCGCTTAGCTTTTGCATGATTCCGTCCAGATTTTCAATGTCCATACCGATCAGCGAGGGAGCGATAAACTCTTCGATGGCACATCGGATGGAGCCTTTGGTATCGCCTGTGATCACCGCCGTGGGCGGGGCTTCCCCGTACCCGCTCTGGCCGTCGTCTGTGACGATGCGGACCAGGATATCATTTACGCTATCCACCCTGCGAAGGGCGGTCTTAAAGGGAGTGATGAGAGGAATATTGACCTCCCCGGTTTCAATTCTGACAATTTTCATAGTGATACCCATCCCTTTCCGTTTCCTGGTATAGCTCTAAGGAAATCTCCCCCATCAGGCGCTCGAACCCTGGCGTATCCGTCTCATTTCCACAAAAGCAGACGATGAAAGGAACCTTTCCAAAGACAATCCCCACATCATGGGTAATCCCCGTATCCTCTCCGGTCTTGTGGGCGATTTCAGGCTCATCCGCAAGGGCTTTCAGATAAAAGGGGATTTTTCCGTTTAACTGCTGACATTTTAAGATTTCCAGCATTTTTTCACTGGCCGCCGGACTTACCAGGGTTTTCTCATAAAGACACCGGAAAAAGCGGGCGGTTTGGGCGGCAGTGATCAGGTTCTGGATGCCCTGACGGGACTTTTCCAAATCGAACATTTTTCGGCGAAGAGAAACGTCCTGAAATCCAAGACTGCGGATTCCCTGGTTGATCTCATCCATTCCCATAAGGTCGATGAGAATATTGGTTGCGGTGTTGTCGCTGAATATGATCATCAGTGTGATCAAATCCATAATAGTCACTTCCAGCCCTTCATGAAGGTAGGTAATGGCCCCGCAGGAGGGGACGCAGTCCGCTCTTCTGGCGGAAATGATCCGGTCAGGGTCAAGCTCTCCCGTCTCCATGCGCCTGAAAGCTTCCGCCATGATATAGAGCTTGATCACGCTGGCGGCCATAAGCTTTTGCTCTGGCTGGAAGGAAAGAACCTCTCCCGTGGCTAAATTCTGATAATAAAAGCTGATCTGTCCCGGCAAACCTGCCAGTCTTTTTTGAATGCTCTTCTTTAGGCTCTTGGCAGAGCCTTTTTCTTGTTCGCCTGTGGCGCACGTTTCCATGGTGATACCTCTTCCGCTTTTATCAAAAGGGGCACTGCTCCCATTAAAAGCAGTACCCCTTTGTACTTATCTTAATAGTATATAGGATTTTGTAAAAAAATCAACTCTTATGCTGTCTTTTTCTTCCCGAACAGGGTCTGAATACCTTCAATTACCAGAAGGACTGCAAGGATGATCAGTAAAACAGCTAAAATCGTCTGTGCATAAGGGCCCCAGTCCGCGCCGCCGGCAGAAATAATACCAACCTGATTCTTTACTGTGATAATCAGGGAGGCGATGGTCACTACCATCATAAAGCCCATAGGGAATAAGAACATTTTGTTGTTCTTTCCGATATTTCCAAGCCATGTGGCAACTGCCAGAAGGCCCAGGCCGGCAAGTAACTGATTGGCGGAACCAAACAATCCCCAAATCTTTGCGTAGCCTGTCATACCCAGTACAATACCGATGACTACCGTGATGGCCGTTGCAAAATAAGGATTAACCAAAAGCTTTTTGTAACCTTCCTTTACGTCTGCAACCGTCTGTCCCGGCTCAAGCCAGAACTCCTGGAACATGAAACGGGCAAGACGTGTGGCCGTATCCAGGGAGGTCAGACAGAATGCGGAGTATGTAAGGATCAGCAAGGTGTAAAGAATATTCTCAAGCCCTGCCATTCCCGGGATGGCTGCTACCATGGCTGCAATACCGCCTGCAAAGATATCGGTAGCGCCTGCCGTGTGGCCGGTCTGTCTTGCATAGGCGATGGCACATACGGTAAGGACGGCCAGTACGCACTCAAGGAGCATACCGCCATAGGCGATAGGCTTTGCGTCGGATTCCTTGTCGAGCTGTTTGGAGGTGGTGCCGGAAGAAACCAGTGAGTGGAAACCGGAGATGGCGCCACAGGCTACCGTTGTAAACAGGATCGGGAACAGATACTGCACACCGTTGCCGTTGTCCACGGCAAATCCTGTAAAGGCAGGGAACAACTCAGGGTCAATATTGGGATGGGCCCCAATTACACCGATAAAGGCAATGGCAAGCATTGCGTAAAGCAGGAAGGAACTTAAATAATCTCTGGGCTGCAATAAGATCCACACGGGAGCTACGGATGCAATGGCAATATAAATACCCACAATGATCATCCAGGTATTGGTGGAAAGGTAAAGTGGATGGAAATTCATACCAATCGCCATGATAATGATGATCGCCACAATACCCAGAATCGTGGAAATTCCCATGGACATATTCTGACGGTATACCGCAAATCCAAATATGATCGCAATCACGATGAATAAGAGAGATACCATTGCAACGGATGCATTGGATGCGCTTGCCGCCTTGTCAAGAACGCCAGCTTCGTCAAACTTGGCGCCGAAGGTGGTGGCCACGATGGAAGCAAAAGCAGCTACAACCAGTAAAAGGGTCAGGTAAGCAAAAATCAGGAACAGCCTTTTGGCTCTTTTGCTCATATTCGCGGAAATTACCTCGCCGATGGACTGTCCTTTGTGGCGCAGGGATGCAAACAGAGCGCCAAAGTCATGTACGCCGCCAAAGAAGATTCCGCCTACCAGAATCCAGAGGACTACAGGCACCCAGCCGAATAATGCGGCATTGATAGGGCCAGTGATGGGGCCGGCTCCGGCGATGGATGAAAAATGGTGGCCCATCAGGACAGGGGCCTTTGCCGGAACATAATCGACACCGTCCTCCATGGTATGGGCAGGGGTCTTTTCTTTGGTCTCACCTACGCCCCACTGCTTGCAGAGCCATCTTCCGTAGAAGATATATCCGCAGACCAGAACGGCGATGGAGATGAGAACCAGTACTAATGTGTTCATAAAAATCGTCTCCTTTTCTTTTTAGAGTTGAATAAAACATTTTTCAAAATTTTCTCCACACATCTTCCGCTTCGGTTGGTGGTGATCTGATTGTCGTTTACCTCTAAAACCGCAGTATGGAAGTCCATCCATCCGTGCAGAGAAAATCGAAAACTTTTGTAAATGCGGCACTTCTTCAGGGCCGCCCTGGCATCATCCAGACAGGTATCACAGATAAAAACCGGTGTAATGTAAGTATACATGTGGCCTGACCCTATATGGGCCCGTTTCAGGCCATCCTCATAGGCAAAATCACGGCACTGTTCAAAAATCTCTTCGGTAAGCTGGGAAACATTGAATAAATATACAAACTCTTCACAGTTGGCCGCCCACAGATTTGCCTGTCTGGAAAGGACATATTTTTCCGAGTGTTCAAAAAACTCACAGATTGCTGTGAGGTAAGGCTGTTCCTCATTGAACATCGTGATATCAAAATAAGCGCGATAGCTCTCTAAGAGCCTGCTTATTGCAGATTCCCTTGTGTATTGCATAAAGATACGAAATCCTTTCATAAATACGCTGACACTGCAAACGCATTAAGCAATTATAGCACTACTGTGAATCATTTATCAACATTTTTTTAATATTTTCTTATATATTTTTTAAAATTATAAAATTTATTTAATATTTGGGGTGAAAAAGTCGGAAAGAGGACGATTGATCTTCTTGCGGGTGATCTCTACGATTCCCAGGGCCGTCATGTCCACCAGCCTTGTCTCCACCTTATCCATGCGCAGGTAGTCATTGAGCCTGTTCATGAGAATTTGATTGTCCTGGTCGGAATCCATATTGATGAAATCCACCATGATCATGCCGGAGTAGTTCCGGAGGCGGAGCTGTCTGGCGATCTCCTTTGCCGCCTCCAAATTGATTTGGAGATAAAGATTCTTTCTGGCAATGCTTTTATCCGCGCTGGCTTTTCCGGAATTTACGTCAATTACAGTCATGGCCTCTGTGGGTTCGATCACCAGATAGCCACCGCAGGGAAGCCAGACCCTTTTTTCCAGGGCCCGGGAGAGATGGGTGTTTAAGCTGTAGAGGGCGCTAAGGGAGACCATTGGATCCTGATAGTACCGGACGGGAACTTCTAAAAAGGGCGTGATCAGGTCACGGATTCGTCCGTTATCCGTGACAATATCGTCGTATTCCTCCATGGGAATTCCCTTCAAAACCCTTACCAACTCCGGTTCGGAGCGGTATAGGCAGGTATGGCAGGTGCGGGTTTTGTACTTTTGCCGGATATCGTCAAAGATTGTTATAAATCTTGCCATCTCCTCAAATAAAGGTTCCTTGTGGCGGAGAAAGCGGGCATTGGTTCTGATGATAAAGCCATAGTTTTTCCGGCCGGGGATCTCCCGCTCCTTTATGGCGTCCTTCAGTTCTTTTACGGCGTCCTCCGTTAGCTTGCCTGAATAGGTGGTCTTAAGAGAATCCATACGGCAGACACAGTAGGTTCCCGGCAGGGATAGCCTGGCACTGGCGCCGGGAAGCTTGGTTTTGACTGCTTTGCTGGTAATCTGTACAAGGATTTCGTCTCCCTGCTTTAAGCGGCCGTCATACTCTCTGTTGGAGAGCAGCGCCTGTTTGCACTCCTCCAGGGGGAGAAAGACCTTTTCCTTTGGGGCAATGGAGACAAAGGCTGCCTGAATGCCGGGGACGATCTCTTCCACCCGTCCAATATAAATGCTGCCCAAAAGCTCCTCCTCACCCGGCCAGAAAGAAACCTGGATCATCTGGGGATGGCCCTGGCCGTCCAGCAGAAACAGAAGGAGAACATCGTTTCGTTCGGTAATGATTATTTTCCCCATATCAGCGGTACCAGCTTTCTTGTATCATAAGGGCGGCTTGCGGCGTCTGCCCCGGGCTCATCCTCTCCCCTCTCCTTGTAGGTTTCCAGCCTGTGAACCAGGAGTGCAAAAGGGGGAAGCTCATAGTCCAGGGTCTTGAAAAAGCTCTCAAGCACAAAGGCGGGCTTGATATTTTCCCCGCTGCGGGCATTGAGCAGCATATAAACACCATCCGGCAGAACCTCTTCTCTGTCCGCAAAAGCCCCTTTTCGGATTTCCAGCCCATAGATGCCTTCTTTTAAATTGATTTCTCTCTCACTCTTTTTCGCCTTTTTGACGACGGGAATAGATGCCTGATTGTAAAATGCAAGGAGCCTTTCCTGCCAGTCCGAGGGCAGGGACGTGCCCTGGCGGAAAGCGATGAGGTAAGAGGCGGCGGCCACGCTTGCCATGGCATTTTTTTCCCCGGAAGGAAGGAGCTGTACATCCAAAATGGAGATTCCCTCCACCATCACGGCCTCAAGCATGTCTTTGAGGGCTTCCTCTCCGGGAAAGGAGGTCACCTGGATATCCAGATATTCCCCCTCGCTGGTGTGGCCTACGGATAAGGGCGCGGCGAAGGACATAATCTGGTGGGGGCTAAAGCCCTCGGAGTATGCGATTGCAATGCCGGAGCGGCGGATGGCTTTCTGGAAATAGCGCATCACATCCAAATGCCCGATAAACCGCAGTACACCATATTTGGAAAAACGGATCCTGACCTTCATGAAACTTCACCTCCCCGCCGCTCTGGGCCTTCCACACATACGCCGCAGCCATAACGCATGGCCCCGCAGCCGCTGCACTGGCTCTGGCAATTGGGCGTGATTTCTTCCCTCTGGGCTTTATGCCACTCCTTTAAGAGAAATTTCTTGCTGACGCCGCAGTCCAGAAAATCCCAGGGGAAGAGCTCATCGTCCTCTCTTTTTCTGACCGTATAAAAATCTGGGTCAATGCCGCATTCCTCAAAGGCGGAAAGCCATTTGTCATTTTGGTAGTATTCACTCCATGCGTCATAGATACAGCCCTTCTTGTAGGCCGTTAAGATTACCTGGTTTAAACGCCGGTCGCCCCGTGCCATGACGCCCTCTAACACACTGGCGTCTGCTTCATGCCAGTTGTATTTAATGCTTTTCTGGTTCAGCTCTCCCGCAATGGAGGTTCTGGTCAGGTATGCCTTTTCCAGGAACTCCTCTTTGGTACACTGTCTGGCCCACTGGAAGGGCGTAAAGGGCTTGGGGATAAAAAAGGAAGTGCTTGCCACGATCTGCACCCGGCCTGTCCGCTTCTCTTTGGGCACCGTTTCATAGTAAAGGGCGGCAATCTTATTGCACAGATGGGCAATCTCCTGAATATCCTCCGTCGTCTCCATGGGAAGTCCCAGCATAAAGTAGAGCTTCACCCTGGTCCAGCCTCCCTCAAAGGCCAGACGGGCCCCTTCAAAAATGACTTCTTCAGTCAACCCTTTGTTGATGATATTTCTCATCCGCTGGCTTCCTGCTTCCGGCGCAAAGGTAAGGCTGCTTTTTTTCACATCCTGCACTTTGTTCATCACATCCAGGGAAAAGGCGTCAATGCGCAGAGATGGAAGGGAGATATTAATTCTTTTTTCTGCGCAGCTTTCAATCAGAAAGGAAAGCAGTTCCGGAAGGGCGGAGTAATCGCTGGAGCTTAAAGAGCTTAAGGAAATTTCCTCATGGCCGGTATTTTGAAGCATTTCCAGGGCATAATGCTTTAGCACCTCTGGATTCCGCTCTCTCACCGGACGGTAGAGCTGCCCGGCCTGGCAGAAACGGCAGCCTCTGATACATCCCCTCTGGATTTCCAGCACTACCCTGTCCTGGGTCACCTGAAGAAAAGGAACCACAGGCTTTAAGGGATAATAAGTATGGCTTAAATCCTTTACCAGCTCCTTTTCGATGGTCAGAGGAATTCCCTCCTCCAGGGCAATCCGCTCTTTTACGGTTTTGTCCTCATTGTAAACCACCTGATAGAGGGAGGGAACATAGATACCCGGCAGTTTTGCCGCTTTTTTCAGAAAATCCCTGCGATTCCATCCGTTTTTTTTGTATTCCTTATATAAATCCAGTAAGTCCCGGTACCGGGTCTCCGCTTCCCCTACATAGATCAGATCAAAGAAATCGCAAAAGGGCTCCGGATTGTAGGTGCAGGGCCCTCCGCCGATGACGATGGGGTCTTTCTCTCCCCGCTCGGCAGATAGGAGGGGAATGCCGGAAAGATCCAAAACCTGTAGGATGTTAGTATAACACATTTCATACTGAATGGTGATGCCCAGGAAATCAAAGTCTCTGATGGGATCCTGGGACTCTAAGGCAAATAAGGGTATGTTTTCCCGTCGCATGATCTGATCCAAGTCCACCCAGGGGGAATATACCCTTTCGCACCATACATCCTCAAACTGATTCACCATGTCATAAATGATCTGGATCCCCAAATGGGACATCCCAATCTCGTAGACGTCCGGGAAGCACATGGCAAACCGCACATCCACCCTGTCCTTATCCTTCATCACCGCATTGACCTCACCGCCGATATAGCGGGCAGGTTTCTCAACCTGAAGCAGGATTTCATCCTTTAACGCCAGTTTTCTCATTGTTCTAAATCCTTTGTTTCAATCCTATTATTCCAGAAATTCAAAAATTTGCCCAATGTCAGGGCTCTGGACGATACGTCCATAGATCGTGTCAGTGGTTTGTCCCTGATAGCTTAAATGATTCAGATCGCACAAAATAAAGAAAAAGAGCAATATCATGGCAATCATGAACCGGATGCGAAAGCTCCCGGCCACGGGCTTATCCCTCTGCGGCTGCATGGCTTTGAAATCCTCTTCCAGCCCATAGATTTCCCCTTCTCTGCCCGGCAGATCTGAGTACAGGATGCCTTCCCTTGCCCGGAAAAGCTGCCTGTTATAATGGTTCTGCATTCGAATGGCCCTTATCAGCTCCAGTTTTTTGTTTGCAGACACTTTTCCCATAAAATCCATCCATATGAAAGTGTTCTTTCTCTAAGCTATGCAGGAAAGTGCCAGATTATGCGGCACTTTCCTCTCCGGCCCCAAAGAAGCCTAGCGCCGGGCCAGCTCCTGGGTGATCTCTTCCCAGCTTACGCCCTTTTCCACCATCAGAACCATCATATGGTAAAGAAAATCTGCAATCTCATATTTGATCTCATTGGCATTGGGGTTTTTGGCGGCGATCACGATCTCCGTGGCCTCCTCCCCTAACTTTTTTAGAATCTTGTCGATGCCCTTGTCAAAGAGATAGTTGGTGTAGGAGCCTTCCTTGGGATGGAGCTTCCTGTCCCGGATGACGCCAAGGACAGATTCAAACACGGTAAGGGGGTTGGTCTCTTCCTGCCACTCTCCCCGCAGGATCTCATTGAAAAAGCAGCTATAATTTCCGGTATGGCAGGCATTTCCCACCTGGGAAACCCGGGCTAAGAGCGTATCCTTGTCACAGTCCGCAAGAAGCTCTTTGACGTACTGGAAATGGCCGCTGGTCTCCCCCTTGATCCACTGCTCTCTCCGGCTTCTGCTGTAATAGGTCATGCGGCCGCTTTTTAAGGTGTGGAGATAGGCTTCCTTATTCATGTAAGCCACCATTAAAACCTCCCGGGTCTTATAATCCTGAACCACCACCGGTATGAGGCCGTCGGAGCCGGGGGTCAGCTCCTCCCAGGGGATGGCGGGAGCGAAAGTATGGACAGGGATGCCATTGCCACAGCACAGATCTTTGATGGAATTTAATTCCCTTGCGTTAGCGTTGATGGCAGAACCTGTGACCCCGGAAATTTTGTCCAGAGATAAAAGCTCTATGATCTTGTCGAGGGACACCTCGGGAAGGGAGACGATCAGTGGCAGCTTTGACAGGGCAAGGCTTTGGCGGATATCCTTTTCGCTGATCAGGATGATCCCTTCTGTATATTCCGACAGCATATCCTCATTGGCGGCAATTTCCGCGGCGTTTTCGACACAGGCAAGGATTTTGTCTTTGCCAAACTTTAAAGCCACCTCTTTTGTAAGGGTGATGTTGCTTTCCTTCGAGTAATTCAGGGCCGCCTTCTTACAGCCGGCATAGAGAAGCTTTTTTACATCCTCCATACGGCGGATGTTCCCTGCGCCAATCACCGGGAGCTGGGCTTTTTCGCAGATCAGCTTGATGGTATCAAGAGCCTCATCATGGGAGAGATCGTCGGTGGAGAGATCAAATACGATCAGCCCATCGGCATTGTTCTCTCCGTAAAACATGGCCAGAGCGGCGGGATCGTCGCTGAGCACGGTACTGTCCTTAAATCCGGCCACTGCCTTTGTGTTTAAGAGATAAATACAGGGTATAAATTGTTTGTAATCGCTCATGCTGTTCTTCTTTCCTTCTTAAGTATAGGGAATGGGTTCCCTTTCCCAGGCCTGATTGCTACAGGCTTCCTTTGGTGCTCAGCACATCTTTAATCCGCTCATCCTTCCCCACAGCCTCGTCCAGGGCCCTGGCAAATGCCTTGAAAATGGCCTCGATCATGTGATGGCTGTTGATTCCGGAGAGCATTTTGATGTGGAGGTTCATTCCGGCACAGTAGGAAATGGCATAAAAGAATTCCCTCACCAGCTCAGTGTCCAGAGCTCCCACCTTTTCTACCGAAAAATCGCAGTCAAAGGCAAAAAAGGGACGTCCGCACAGATCCACCGCGCATAATGCCAGGGCGTCATCCATGGGAAGGATGCAGGAGCCATAGCGGCGGATTCCCTTTTTATCCCCCAGCGCCTCCTTAATGGCGCATCCCAACACGATGCCGCAATCCTCCACGCTGTGATGGCCGTCCACCACAAGATCGCCGTCAATCTCCAGGGTAAGGTCAAAAAATCCATGCTTTGCAAATCCCTCCAGCATATGGTCGAGGAATCCGATCCCGGTGTGGATTTGGCTCTTTCCGGTGCCGTCCAGGTTGAGGGACATTCTGATATCCGTTTCTTTGGTTTTTCGGGTAAGTTCTGCAATCCGTTCCATTTGTCCACCTGTATCCTTTCCACTTTACTGAAACCGAACCTTAATGGAGTTGGCGTGGGCGGTTAAGCCTTCCCTCTCGGCAAAGAGCTCGATGTCTTCATGTACCTTCGCAAGGGCCTCCCTGGAATAGGAAATGATGCTGGTCTTTTTCAGGAAATCGTCCACATTTAAGGGAGAGAAAAACCTGGCCGTGCCGTTGGTGGGCAGAATGTGGTTGGGCCCGGCAAAATAATCCCCCAAAGGCTCCGAGGAATACTCGCCCAAAAAGATGGCCCCGGCATTTTTGATTTTGGTCATCACCTCAAAGGGATTGCGGGTCAGGATTTCCAGATGTTCGGAGGCGATCTCATTGGCCGCCTCTATGGCATCCTCCATGGTTTCGGCAAGCAGGATATAGCCGTAATTGTCCAGAGATTTTTGGATGATTTCTCTCCGGGAAAGGCGGGCGGTAAATTCATCCACTTTGGCGGACACCTGCTCCGCAAGGGCCCTGCTTGTGGTGATCAAAATCGCGCTTGCCATCTCGTCATGCTCCGCCTGGGAGAGCAGGTCTGCCGCCGCATATTCGGGATTGGCGCTCTCGTCTGCCAGCACCAGGATTTCGCTGGGGCCAGCGATGGAATCAATGCTCACATAGCCAAAGCAGGCCTTCTTGGCCAGGGCCACAAAAATATTGCCGGGGCCGGTGATCTTATCCACCTTGGGAAGGGTCTCGGTTCCAAAAGCCATGGCGGCTATGGCCTGGGCCCCTCCCACCTTGTAAATCTCATGAACGCCGGCAATGTCCGCTGCCACTAAGATACCAGGATTGACCTTTCCGTCAGCTCCCGGCGGCGTACACATGACGATGCGGGAAACCCCTGCCACCTTGGCCGGCAGCACATTCATGAGAACGCTGGAGGGATAGGGAGCCTTCCCTCCCGGCACATAGACGCCGGAAACCGCAATGGGCGTAATCTTCTGCCCTAAGATGGCGCCGTTATCCTCCGGAAGAATCCAACTGTTGTGGAGCTGCTTTTCGTGAAAACGGGTGATATTGGCGGCCGATTTTTTCATGACCTCCAAAAACTCCGGGCTGACATCCTCATAGGCCCGGGCGATTTCCTTCTGGCTCACCCGGACGTTCTGCGGGCTGAGCCTGCATTTGTCAAATTTCAGGGTATATTCCAATAAAGCCTCATCGCCCCTGACTTTTACCTGGTGGATAATCTCATTTACGGTTTCTTCATATTGGCCATAGCTGTTGGGACTTCTCTTTAAGAGATTTTCCAACAGACGGTTTCTGTTCTGTTCATTCAGTTCTACGATTCGCATGGCGGTACTCCTTCCCCACTTTGCAGTGCCTTTATTTGAAAAATCAGATCTCGGATCCGCTGGGTCTGCATCTGCATACTGACCTGGTTGACAATCATCCGCGCCGATAAGGGACAGATTTCTTCCAGAACCTTTAGGCCGTTTTCCCGGAGGGTGGAGCCGGTCTCCACAATATCCACGATCACATCCGTAAGTCCCACGATAGGCCCTAATTCCACCGAGCCGCCCAGCTTGATGATATCTACGGTCTGATGCTTTTTGTTATAAAAATAGTCTCTGGCGATCACAGGGTATTTGCTGGCCACCCGGATCCGCTCATGGTGAAGCAGCAGTTCCCGGGCGCTCTCCGGGCCGCAGACACACATACGGCATTTGCCGAAACCCAGATCCAAAACCTCATAGACTCTCCGGTTTTCTTCCAAAATGGTGTCCTTCCCCACCACGCCGATATCTGCCGCCCCGTATTCCACATAGGTGGGGACATCGCATCCCTTGGAGAGAAAAAATTTCATTTTCATTTCCTCGTTTACGAATATCAGCTTGCGGGAATTCTTGTCCTTCATCTCCTCACAGGTGATGCCGATCTGTTCAAGTAGGGCAAGGGTCTGCTGGGCCAGACGCCCTTTTCCCAGAGCAAAGGTTAAATATCTTTCCTCACACATCCTTCTTCCCTCCCTGGCTCTTGTTTTTTCCCGAAGACTCTGCTTTTTCAGGAATCAGAACCGTCTCCTGCCCCATGCTGCGCATTTTTTGGGCCTTTGAGAGCATCTGCTCATAGTTGGAGGCATTGTAGGTGAGGCAAACCGGATGTTTCTCTGGTTCCGGCCCTGCTTTCTGCCGCTCGAGAGCCGCCAGGAGATCGTCCACCACCACCGCAAAGCCGATGGCAGGGGCCTCCTTTCCAAAGTATCCCAGAAGGTGATCGTATCTGCCGCCCTTGACGATGGGCTCCCCCACCCCATAGGTATAAACCTTGAAGATGACTCCGGTATAATAATGATATTTGCTCAGCATCCCCAGATCAAAGGAGACATAGCGCTCCACCCCGTATTCACAGAGCACATGATAAAGCTTCTCAAGACGGCTTAGCGCCCTAAGGGAGCGTTCATTTCCGGCCAGGGCCCTGGCCTCATCCAAAATCTGAACCGAGCCGAAATGCTCGGTAACCTTTAAGAGCATTTCCCAATAGGAGCTGGCAATTCCTTTTCCGGTGAGAAGCTCCTGGGCGCCGAAGAGGTTCTTACCGGAAATAAACTCCCGAAGCTCCCCTTCCGTATCACTGTCCAGGCCAGCCTGGGCACAGATCCCCTTAAAGTATTCCATTTCCCCCACGCTCACCTGGAAGTTCTTAAGGCCCACCGCAAGGAGGGATTCCACCACCATGGCGATCATCTCGCCGTCCGCCTCGGGGCTGCCGTCGCCGATGAGTTCCGCTCCCATCTGGGTCACTTCCTTAAGCTTCCCCTGTAAACTTCCCGTATTGGTGAAGGTATTTCCGGCATAACAGAAACGGATGGGAACATCCTCATCCATATAATATTTGGCGGCGCATCTTGCCATGGAGGGGGTGAAATCCGGCCTGAGAACCAGGGTATTTCCCTCCTTGTCAAAAAATTTGTACAGCTCCCTGGAGGGTGTGGTTCCAATCTCCCGGGAAAAGACGTCAAAAAATTCAAAGGTTGGGGTCTGAATATCCTGATAGCCATAGAGATTCAGCTTCCGGTGGATGGTATCCTCCACCTGCAGCTTTGCCGCGTATTCTCTTCCGTAAATATCCCTTACGCCCTCCGGCGTATGTAAGAGCGCCCGGCTGAAGGATTGGTTGTTTGTTTGGCTCATTCTAATTTCACTTTCATGATTTAAAGTATTAATTTGGTGCCGCGTTACTATGGGAAGCGGCAGGCTACTTGGTAGTATATAAAAGGAAGGTTCTTTTGTCAAATGTTTTCTCTTTCCTCTAAATCCTTGCTGAGCATATCCAGATAGGGGACGAAGACGCCGTGCTTTTTTGGCAGAATGTATTCCGGGTTGAGCTCCTCATAGAGAAAGCTCTTGCGCCCGCCGCCAACCGCCCTCTCCCAGAACAGATAAAAAATTTCAAAAGGAAGGTAATAAAACTCGTCGCGGTGCGAAAAATAGATCAGAAAAAAAGCCACCCCCCGCTGCTGTTCAAATTGGCGCATAAAAGCCACCTGGTGCTCGTGGATATTTTGAAGGGCAAAACGGTCTATGGCGCATTCCTTGGCGTCAAAGCACACCGGGATTCCCTGCACCACCCCGATATAGTCCACCGTGCTCTTCTGCTCAAAGTAGGCAAGGGTAATATGTCTTGACTCCTTGTCAATATTGATGGGGGTGATGGGGGTGGGAATTTTCTGGATGAGAGCCAGGCCGTTTTCCAGATATTTTTCGTTGGTTCTGTTGATCAGATCCTCCAGTGTGGAGCCGCGAAGTCCCCTGGAACTCCATGTTGCCATAATACTAACCATGCTCCTTTCACGATCCGGAGATTTTGTGGGTGGTACCAATCTTTTTCTCTGACAAACGTTCTTTTTCCATAAGTTTTAAAAATTCTTTGGGAGCGGGAATCTCTATCTTTTTTTGGCTCAGGCCTTCAAAAGGCTCTTCCATCCCGGGGAATTCCAGACGGCAGGCATATAAGAGCTGAGACTGAATGTGATAGCGCCTTTTATATTTTTCATTAAAGCTCCTGTCGCCATACTTGTAATCCCCAACGAGAGGATAGCCCTCTGATGCCAGATGGATACGGATTTGATGGGTTTTTCCGGTGATCAGCTCCGCTTCCACCAAAGTCACATCTCCCACACAGGCCAAAGGATAATAACGGGTTTTGATATAGACCGCATCCGGCGCCTCTTTTTGGATCAGACGCACTTTGTTGCCCGTTTCGTCCTTGACCAGATACCCGTCTAAGGATTTTTCACGCATGACCCGGCCCTTTACCAGCATCCGGTAGAATTTGCGGATGCGGCGGCTCTGCAAAAGACTGCCAAGCATTTGGCTCCCGGCCATGGATTTGGCCCCCATCACAAGGCCGCTGGTATTGCGGTCAAGGCGGTTGCAGACAGAGGGCTTAAAGGCGGCCGGCTGCTTTGGATCCCAGTCTCCCTTTGCCAGAAGATAGCCCAAAAGCCATTCGTTCAGGGACAAATCCTTCGGGGCAGCCTTTTGCGATAAAATGCCGGAAGGCTTATTCACGATGATCACATGAGCATCCTCATAAAGAACCTGAACCCCCTTAAGGGTGCTGTAAGCCTCCTCATAAGGAAGCAGCTCGCCCTGCTTTGCGAAGCCCTCCATCGTATCCTGCGAGAGGAAAAGGGTGAGGGCATCTCCCGGGGCAAGCTTTTCTTTTCCTTCCGCCTTTTTTCCGTTTAAGGTGATATTTTTTTTGCGCAGCATCTTATAAAAAAAGGAGGAAGGCGCGCCAGGCAGGAGCTTTTGGAGATATTTGTCCAGCCTTTGCCCTGCTTCCCTTTCGGTGACAATAACCTGTTTCATGGTAAACTTAAACCCCTAACTCTTATTTATCATGGTAACTCTTATTTATCATGGTAAACGGAAGCCTTTAAACCGCATTTAAAGAGAAATATCATAGAGCACCACCCTGACCGCATCATCCCTCTCAGGGCTGCCTCCTGCCGGCATCTGATTTAAATTCTCAAGCTGCTTACAATATTTGGAAAGCTGATGGGAGATCGTAATCGTCATATCCTTGAAGCCCCCCTGCCGGAGCATGGTCTGTAAATGCTCCTGACAGGCAGCGCTCTCGCACCCATCGCTTTCTGTGTAGCCCAAAATGATATTTCCCTCCACCACCATATGGCTGATGGGGAAATTCTTTTGGTAGGAGGTAAAATACATATCGTACATGCCGATCAGCCGTCCCTCTAAGGGGCGGATGGCCGCTCTGGCCTCTTCGCTGCAGCCCCTGGCGCGAAAGAGCATGATCAGATTCACCATGCTTTTACAGGCGGGAAGACAGCCCAAAACGGCCACGATGGTGAGCAGGTTTTCTTTTTTGCCGGTGGTCACATAGCCTGCAACAAAAAGCGCCAGGGAAATGGCGAAGAAAATGATGGTTCTGATCAGAACCATAAGCCTTTTGGCCTT
Source organism: uncultured Lachnospiraceae bacterium (assembly GCA_949949005.1). Taxonomy (GTDB): domain Bacteria; phylum Bacillota; class Clostridia; order Lachnospirales; family Lachnospiraceae; genus Suilimivivens. Next base: position 65,407 of record CATLHM010000002.1, on the reverse strand, counting down.
CATATATCCGAAATTACCTTTCACCGCTCTTGTCAAAATGAATGCCTCCTAAGATTTCAGAATAATCTTTAATATAATAGTCCGCCAGACGTCGCTTTTCCTGTTCCTGATGGGAAGAGGCGGCATCCTCCACGGCGCATACCCTCATGCCCGCCGCCTTTCCGGCTAAAATTCCTGAGACAATATCCTCAAAAACCAGGCATTTTTCGGGAGGAACCCTGCACTTTTCGGCGGCCTTTAGGTAGACGTCGGGGGCAGGTTTGCCTTTGTTCACGTCGCAGGAGGTGACAATGGCTTCAAAACAGCCGGACAGTCCGTGGACATGTACCACATTTTCCACAAGCTCTCGGGAATTGCTGGTGGCAATGCCCAGCTTGATCCCCGCTTTCCTGCAACAGGCAATAAATTCCCCTGCGCCCCGCTTGAGCGGAACCTCATGGGTATATTTATCCCAGGCCATCCGGTTCCAGTCCGCCTTGATCTCCTCCACGCAGTCCGGGATTTTGAACCTGTTTTTAAAGTAAAGGGCGCCCTCGGAAAAGCTCATTCCCTCAATTTCATCTTGAAGATCCTCGGGAACGGAGAGGCCGAACCTGCCAAGATATTCCCTGTCGATCTCTCCCCAAAGCCACATGGAATCCACCAGGGAACCGTCCAGGTCAAAAAGTACTGCTTCTATCTTTTGGAGCATAATTTCTCACCCTCGTTTCATAAACATTATCATAACACAAAAAGGGGAAAGAGCCTATGCGGAAACTGAAAATTTATCTTTATCCATTATCTGCTATCCTCCTTACCGCACTGATTCTCACCTTTCCGTCGGATTGTCTTGCGCTTGCCTCAAAGGGATTAACGCTTTGGTTTGAGCGGATGATTCCCACTCTTTTCCCCTTTATGGTGCTTTCAGGGATCATCATCCGTATGAAGCTTACGGGAGCCTTTGTAAAAATTCTAAAGCCCCTTCTGGGAACCTTGTTCCAGGTAAGGGACGCCTGCCTCTATGGGATCGTGATCGGCTTTCTGTGCGGCTTTCCCATGGGAGCCCATGTGGCCGCTCAGCTCTATGAACAAAAACAGATTTCCAGAAACGAGGCCTCCTTTTTGCTCTCCTTCTGCAACAATATAGGGCCTGTCTATTTCATCAGCTTTGCACTTCCTACGCTTTCTTTAAAGCCAGGACCCGTCTTTTTGTTTGGCATGTACGGCCTGCCCCTTCTCTACGGTCTGATCCTGCGCTATACCCGCTTTCGGGACATAAGCCCCAAAGCCTTAGCCCGAGAGCTTCCTGACCGGGACAAGGAAAGGAAACAGGGCGTTTTGCATGCGGCATCCGTATCCGATGCAGACATCCCGGTTTCTCTTCTACAGGCATTGGATGAATCTGTCTATCAGTCCCTTTTCAGCATCGCAAAGCTGGGGGGCTATATGGTCTTTTTCAACCTGCTTTTTATTCTGCCCCGTCTTGCCACAGAGCTTTTCTCCTTTCCCTCCGAAAAGACCAGACTATGGATGGGCGGTATGGGAGCCCTCTTGGAGATTACTGGAGGAATCGGCATCCTGAAAGATCAGGCGCCTTACCTGGTGCTGTGCCTTCTGCCCTTCGGAGGGCTCTCCTGCATCGCCCAGACCTACAGCATGATAGGAAATACCGACCTCTCCATCGGGGAATACGTGATGCACAAGACGATTCTTATGGCACTCACCGTCGTTTATTACCTCTTCTTAACAAAAATATCATTTTTGCCATGAAAAAGGACAATAGAAGCATCAAAAGCAAAAGAAGGCCTATCACACAAAAAATCTGCCAGTCCTTGACCACATGGCTGGAAACAGGCTCTTTTAGCTGTTCTTCATAGTGGATTTCCTCATAATCCTGCTGGGCCCTGCGCCGCTCTTGCAGGGCTTCCTCCTGGGCCAGCCTTGCTTCCTCCGCCAGCCTTTGGGGATCCGGAATGGGAGCCAGAGGGATACTGTTGCTTTCAGTATAGAGATCAAAGCCGTTATAGGCTCTGGCTAAAAGGAGCAGCTCCTGGTCAAAAGGCACTGTGAGGGTGAAATCATATTCTGTAAGAGACGAATTCCACGCATGAGGCCTTGGCCATTCCTCTAAGGGAAGCCAGGTTTTGCCGCCGTCGATGCTGCATCCATAGTACAGGATATAGCTCTCGGCATCCTCTGCCTCCATGTGAAGGGTGATCTCCCCGGTATCTTCCCGGATTTCGGTGGTTTCTATCCTGCACAGATTCGGCTCTGTCCGGTCAGGCGCAACTCTCTGGGCCGGCACCTGGGTCTTGGGAACGGCATAACCGCTAAAATCCACCCCAAGGCGCTCCGATTTCAGGCCGAAATACTTGGCCACCGCAGTGGCATCTAAGCGGCCCAATTCTCTAAGCTGCTCGTCCCCCTGCTGGTAAAACCCTTTGTCCTTTTCATGGTCCAAATGGCAGTGTTCGATCAAGACGGAAGGGACGGACTTCTGTGTACAATATCTCAGAATGCCGTAATAATCCTTCCCGAAATCGCCCAGCCGGGTTTTGATGCCACGGGAGTAAAGCCCTGTGTCTGTGAGATCCTGCATCTCTATCTGGGCAAAGGAATAGCCCTTGGCATAATACTCTCCCTCTGCCGGAACCCACACCTCCGCGCCAAAATAATTCCGTTCTTTAGAAGTGTTGAAGTGGAGGCAAAAAAGGAAATCGGCGTTCTTTTGAGCGGCGAAATCGGCCCTGTCTTTGATACTCATATCCACATCCGTCTCATGGGTTAGATAAACCTCCACCTGCTCATATTGAAGCAGTTCGTCCCGCATGGCAAGGGCCACTGTAAGGGTCATCTCCTTTTCAATGTAGCCGTCGTAGAGGGCTCCCTGATTGCTGCCACCATGGCCGGGGTCAATGACGATCACCAGATTTTGTCCGTTTTTCGGCGAAATAATATTATCGAAATCTGCAAGCTTATTCATATCCTTGTGGGTTCTTTCCGTTTAAAAACCCGGCCTCCGTAAAAAGGGCAAGCCGGGTCAGACTTTTCGTTATCGGTGAAAGGACAGCAAACTTATTTGATGAGATCCAGATTGATGCTATCCGTGCCGGAGGGCGCTTCCTTTGGCGCATCTTCCAGAGTATCGGTATACTCATCCGCTTCCGGCGGATTGAGCTCAATCCGGTTGGCATTGACCACATCGCTGTAATGATTCAGCGCACCGAAAAAGCTCTCATAGTGATCTGTGGTGGTACGCATGGTCTGTGAGATCAGATTTTCAATATTCGCCAGAATGTCGTCCGTATACTGCATGGCCGCCATCCGCATATTGTTGGCTTCTATGGTGGCATTGTCCAGGATCTCCTGGGCCTGCTGGGTAGCCATCTTCACCACCTCGTTGGCCTGGGCATAGGCCTGCTGCATGATCTCATGTTCATTGATCAGCTCGTTGGTGTGCATGGTGGCGTCATTGATCAACGCCTCCGCCTTGGCCCGCGCATCGCTTAAGATCGCCTCCTTATTGCTGATGATCTTCTGATATCTCTTGATCTCGTCCGGGGTTTTCATGCGCAGCTCTCTGAGAAGCTCGTCAATCTCTTCTTTGTTTACGATAATCTTGCTGTTGGAAAGAGGCTGATACTTACAGCCGTCTATGTACTCCTCAATGTCGTCAATTAACTGCTCTATCTTGCTGCTCATGGGCTGTCCCCCTTTATTTCTTCTCTAATCCATATTTCTGATATACAAGCTCAGCTACGAATTCAGGCACACACAGGGAAATATCGCCGTTAAAACTGGCGATTTCCTTCACACTGGAGGAGCTCAGGTAGGCGTACTCCAGGCTGGTGGTTAAAAAAATGGTATCTAAACTGCCGTTTGAGAGCTTGGCATTGGTCTGTGCATTTTGGAGCTCATACTCAAAATCGGTAATGGCGCGCAGTCCCCTGATGACGACATGGACATCTCTGGATCTGGCATAATCCACAAGCAGCCCGCTGAAGGATTCCACCTTCACATTGGGAATATCCTTGACTGCTTCCTTTAATATCTTAACACGTTCTTCCACAGAAAACAATGGAGTCTTGAGTTTATTATTCAAAACGCTGACCGTTAATTCGTCGAAGATTTTCGCGGCCCTCCTGATCACATCCAAATGTCCGAAGGTTACCGGATCAAAGCTTCCGGGGTAAATTGCTGATTTCATAAGAATCCTCATTTCTGCGCTTTCTTTCGCGCACTTTGTTTTACCTGTGGATGTGAGGCTCAGCCATCCATCCGTTGTCTTTTGATAAACACATGCTTATTGGTTTTATAGTTCTTTTCCCTCACGGCCTCAAAGCCTGCCTCCTTCAGAAAATCCAGCTCCCTGTGGATCTGGGCTTCCAGAATCAGCAAGGTGTTTGAGGTCACATAAGGCATCCTGGCCAGTGCCTTAAAGACAGCTTCCTCATAGCCTGACTCATAAGGAGGATCCAGAAAGACGATATCCGCCTCCTTTTCATGGATCATGGAAAGCATACTGAAAGCGTCCCCCTTAAGCAGGGTAGCCTTGTCCGCCAGCTTAGTAAAAGTGAGATTGGCCGCAATGCAAGAAGCCGCCTCCCTGTCATTTTCCACGAACCAGGCATGTCTGGCCCCTCTGCTTAAGGCTTCGATCCCGATCCCTCCGCTTCCCGCAAAGAGATCCACGAAGACACACCCGGGAATCTCTCCCTGGAGGATATTGAATAAGGTTTCTTTGATTCTGTCCGTGGTGGGTCTGGTGCCCTCCCCCTCCGGAACCTTTAGTCTCAGGCTTCTTGCGCTTCCGGCTATCACTCGCATCTGACTCTTCCTTCCTCACTAATAGATACAAAGAGATTAAAGCTTTAGCAAAGCCTCAGCAAAGCTTCAGCTTTGTTCCCCGTCCATCCCGTTTGGCGGTTTTCAGCTTATCCAGGCTGATGGTCTGTTCCCCACAGGAAATCACAGTCTCCGACTCCCCTGTGGTATAATAGACACTCTCCACACAATCGTTTCCGGTAAGCTTCATTCCCCTCACGCCCACGGCATTCTTTTTCTTTTCAGGGATTTCCTCCAACTCAAATTTCAGGAAATATCCTTCTCTGGACTTAAGCACGATCTGCCGCTGATTACTTAGAACGGCTACGTTTACCACCTCATCCTCATCCATCAGCTTGGTGGCTGCCACTGTCCGCTTAGCCACATCAAACTCTCCGCCGCTTACCACCTTCATCATAGCCATTTTGGTGATAAAGATAATCCGGTAGAGGTTCAGGCTCATTTGGCTGTAGATGGCCACCACCCTCTCCTTACTGCCATCGAAGTTGCTGATATTATCAATGGGCACTCCCTTATCCCGGAATTTTCCGTAAGGAATGTCCATGACCTTTACGGTGTGGAGCTGGCCGATGTTGGTAAAAATGCAGATCCTTCCGGTATTTTTACAGGAAAATACAAATTTGTTTTCCGCAAGGACAGCTTCTTTGTTGCGTTCAAAGGCGGCCATATCAATGGTTTTGGTGTATCCAAAACGATCCATCAAAAAGACGACTTCCATCTCCTCCGCCTTTTTCTCCACGTAAACGGCCTCAGCCACATTCTCAATTTGGGTTCTGCGTTTGACAGAATAAGCCCTGCGTATGTCCTCAAGCTCATTGATAATCACCTGGGCCATGGAATCATGGCGGTCGAGGATATCCTCATAGCGGTAGATATTGGCAACCGTCTCCTCATGATCATTGATGAGGGCTTCCAGCTCTAAGCCGATGAGCTTGTACAGACGCATTTCCAGTATGGCGTTGGCCTGCTTTTCCGTGAAATTGAGCTGGGAAGCCATGACCTTGGACTCCCTGGAACGGAATTTAATCCCGGTGGTTTTGCCCTCTACCAGGCAGGCCTTTGCCATGGCCCTGTCCTTGGAGCCCCGCAGGATCTCGATTACCAGGTCAATTACGTTACAGGCCTTGATGAGGCCCTCCTGAATTTCTTTCTTTTCCCTTTCCCTGGCAAGAAGGGTGGTATATTTTCTTGTGGTCACCTGGAACTGAAAATCCACGTTGTGCTTGATGATCTGCTTAAGGCTCATGACCTCCGGGCGACCGTTTGCAATGGCCAGCATGTTGACGCCGAAGGTATCCTCTAACCTTGTCTTTTTGTAGAGCATATTCACAAAATTATCCACATCCGCGTCTTTTTTCAGTTCGATTACGATCCGGATACCCTCTTTGGAGGATTGATTGGAGATATCCACAATATCCTGGGTTTTCTTGCTCTCGGCAAGGGCGGCCACGTCCAGAAGAAATTTGGAGATATTTGCGCCGATCATGGGATAGGGGATCTCACTGATGACCACATTGGTCTTTCCGGCCTTTCCCTTTTCAATGTCCACCTTTCCCCGAACCTTAATCTTGCCTGTCCCGGTCTCGTAAATGTGCAAAAGCTCATCCTTGTTGATGACTATGCCTCCGGTGGGAAAATCAGGCCCCTTGATGTATTTCATCAGTCCCTGGGTGGTGATACTCTCATCAAGCATATAGGCCTTGACGGCATTGATCACTTCTCCCAGATTGTGGGGCGGAATACTGGTGGTCATACCCACGGCGATTCCCTCGGAGCCGTTGACCAAAAGGTTGGGAATTTTTACCGGAAGGACGCTGGGCTCCTTTTCGGTCTCGTCAAAGTTGGGAACGAAATCCACAATATCCTTATCCAGGTCGGCCAAAAAGGCCTCCTGGGTAATCTTTTCCAGCCTGGCCTCCGTGTAACGCATGGCGGCTGCGCCGTCGCCCTCGATATTTCCAAAATTTCCATGGCCGTCTATGAGCGGGATTCCTTTTTTAAACTCCTGGGTCAGCACCACCAGCGCGTCATAGATGGAGCTGTCCCCATGAGGATGGTACTTACCCATGGTATCGCCTACGATACGAGCACTCTTGCGGTAAGGCCTGTCATAACGTATTCCAAGCTCGTGCATATCGTACAGGACTCTTCTCTGGACGGGCTTTAGACCGTCCCTGGCATCGGGCAGAGCCCTGGCAATGATGACGCTCATGGCATAATCAATGAAGGATTTCTGCATAATGTCGGAGTACTCGGTTTTAATGATTTTTTCTTCCATAATAATCCTCCATGCTGCCAACACCTGCAAATTTGGGCGTCAGCACAATATTTGCAAAACGAACAAGTTCGTTTTAATCTCCAAAGCCTTTATCAGGCTTAGATATCCAGCTCCGCGTCAGTGGCGTGCTCGTAGATAAAGGCTTTCCGGGGCGGTACGTCCGTTCCCATCAAAAGCTCCGTCACTTCCGACGCCATTCTGGCATCCTCGATTTCCACCAGCTTTAAAATTCTGGTTTCCGGGTTCAGGGTGGTTTCCCAAAGCTGGGAAGCGTCCATCTCCCCCAGCCCTTTGTACCTTTGCAGGGTAAAGGGGCCTTTGTGGCGCTTACGGTACTGCTCTAACGCCTTGTCATCATAGAGATATTCTTCCTCACCCTTGTTTGGCATAGCTTTATAAAGAGGCGGCATGGCAAGATACACATGGCCCTCATAAATCAGCTCCGGCATAAAACGGTAGAACAAGGTAAGCAAAAGGGTGGAAATATGGGCTCCGTCCACGTCCGCATCGGCCATGATAATGATCTTGTCATAGCGAAGCCTGGAGATGTCGAAGTCATTGCCATACCCTTCCGAAAAGCCGCAGCCGAAAGCGTTGATCATGGTCTTGATCTCTGCATTGGCAAGCACCTTGTCAATGCTGGCCTTCTCCACATTCAGGATTTTTCCCCGGATGGGAAGGATGGCCTGAAAGAGCCGGTTCCTGGCGGTTTTGGCGCTGCCTCCCGCAGAATCCCCTTCCACAATAAAAATTTCACATTTTTTGGCGTCCCTGGATTCACAGTTTGCCAGTTTCCCGTTGGAGTCAAAGGAAAATTTCTGCTTGGTAAGCATGTTGGTCTTTGCCTTTTCCTCACTCTTGCGGATTTTGGCTGCCTTTTCCGCACAGCCGATAATTTTTTTCAGCGTCTCCAGATTACGGTCAAAATACCGGACAACCTCCTCCCCGGTGACCTTGGAGACCACCTTGGCAGCATCCTGATTGTCCAGTTTGGTCTTGGTCTGGCCTTCAAATCTGGGATCGGGATGCTTGAGGGAAATAACCGCCGTCATGCCGTTGCGCACATCCGCTCCGGTGAAATTAGCGTCCTTATCCTTTAGGATGCCCAGCTCTCTGGCGTAGGTATTGATAATGTTGGTAAAGGCCGTCTTAAATCCGGTTAAGTGGGTGCCGCCTTCGGAATTGTAGATATTGTTACAGAATCCCAACACGTTTTCGTGGAATTCATTGATGTACTGGAAGGCGCCCTCCACGGAAATCCCTTCGCTCTCCCCCTTAAAATAGATCACGTCGCAGACACTTTCCGTGGACTTGTTCATGTCCCGGATAAAGCCGATTATCCCCTCCGGCTCATGATATTCCACATGCTCAGGCTCAGCTTTGCGTTTATCCTCAAAAATAATAGTCAGCTCAGGATTCAGATAGGCCGTCTCGTGCATCCGGCTCTTGATCTCGTCTTCCTTGAAATGGGTCTTATCAAAAATCGTATCGTCAGGAAGGAAATTAACCCTGGTACCACTCCCCCTTCCCTTGCCGACCACAGGGAGCAGCCCGTCAATCAATTCCACCACAGGATTGCCCCGCTCGTATCTGTCCTCGTAAATATAACCACCGCTTTTGACCCGGACAGTCAAATAAGTGGAAAGGGCGTTTACCACCGAGGAGCCTACGCCATGAAGGCCTCCGCTGGTCTTATAGGCAGAATCATCAAACTTGCCTCCGGCATGGAGAGTGGTAAACACCAGCCTTTCAGCGCTGATTCCCTTTTCGTGCATACCCACCGGGATTCCCCGCCCATTATCCTCTATGGTGGCGGAGCCGTCCGCCTCCAAAGTGACGGTGATCTTATCACAATATCCTGCCAGATGTTCATCCACCGCATTGTCCACAATCTCGTAGATCAGGTGATTGAGACCTCTGGTGGAAACGCTGCCGATATACATTCCCGGCCTTTTTCTTACGGCTTCCAGCCCCTCCAAAACCGTGATGCTGGAAGCATCATAAACTGCCGAATTAGCCATCTTGCAAAACCTCTCTCTATTTGATCTTTTTACAGCAGGCAACCGCCAGGGAACCTGGGCCGATATGGCAGGCCACGCTCAGGGAAAGAGGATTGACCACAATGTCAAATCCGGGAAATTCCTTTAAAAGCTCCCCGGCAAACTGCTCTGCCGCATCCAAATCCTTACTGTAGGCAACTTCCAGCCAGATGTTATCCGCCATAGCCCCGCCGAAGCGTTTTTCCATATCGTTTCGGATGGCGCCTGTCATGATGGATTTCCCCTGGCTCGACGTCCTGGCCTTGGCAAAGGCGTCCAGCTTATCGCCCTGGATCTGAAGTACTGGTTTGAGACGCAAAAGCGTTCCGATGGCCGCGGCAGCAGGGGTGATCCTGCCGCCCTTTTTCAGATAATACAGGGTGTTCAGCATAATATAAATACTGGAATTGAATTTGTCCTTTTCCAGGAACTCCTTGATCTCTGGGGCAGTCATTCCTCTCCCTGCAAGCATAAGCGCATCCAGGACAGACTGTCTCTGTGTCACAGAGATGCGCTGGTTGTTTACCACCTGTACCTTCTGGTCAAACTCCTGGGCGAGCATAATGGCGCTCTGGCAGGAACCGGACAGGCCGCTGCTCATGGGGATATGGACGATTTCATCATATTCCCTGAGTACCTCCTTCCACAGATCCATGACGGCTTCGGGAGAAGGCTGACTTGTCACAACATCGGCTCCGCTCTCCAATTTCTCGTAAAATTCCTCCTGGGTCAGGTTGATATCTTCAAAAAAAGTTTCTTCATTAATCATAAAAGGCATGGGAAGAACCCTGATTCCAAGGTCTTTTGCCTGGGCCTGGGTAATACCGCTGTTTGAATCCGTAATAACCGCTACCTTCTTATCCAAATCTACCACTCAATCCTTTCTCAATTTCAAAGCGTGCAAATACATCTTACTTTCAGATGGTTCCAAAGTCAATAAAATTTCCGGCATTTTTATCCAGATACCGCCTTAAAGGCGCCCACTCCTGGGTCTCAAGGCCGCCCTCTGAGAGAATGTGATCCACAGAAATACTGACTTTTTTCAGTAATTCGGCATCCTGATAAATGTCGGCGATTTTAAAGTCCATTTCTCCGCTCTGGCGGATGCCAAACAGATCGCCGGGGCCTCTTAGTTTTAAATCCTCCTCTGCAATCGCAAAGCCATCGTTGGAATGGTTCAAAATGGAAAGACGCTCCGCTGACGCCTCAGAGTCAGAGCCATTTATGAAAATACAGTAGGACTGCTCCGTTCCCCGGCCGATCCTTCCCCGAAGCTGGTGAAGCTGGGCCAGCCCAAAGCGTTCCGCATTTTCGATCATCATCACTGTGGCCCTGGGCACATTGATCCCCACCTCTATCACCGTGGTGGAAACCAGAACATGGACGTCTCCGGCAGCAAAGGCTTCCATCACCCTTTTTTTGTCGGCAGGCTTCATCTTGCCGTGTAGGATCTCCACATGAATATCCTCGGGCAGAATATTTTTCAGCCGCTCGCCATAATCGGTGACATTTTCAAGCCCTTCTGTCTCATCATCCCCGGCTTCCACCATGGGACAGATCACATAGGCCTGATTTCCCTTTCGCACCTCTTTCACAAGGAACTCGTGGGCCTTGTGACGGTAGGAGGTTCCCACCACACAGTTTTTGATGGGAAGCCTGCCCACAGGCAGTTCTCTGATGGCGGAAAGATGCAGATCCCCGTAGAGAATAATGGCAAGGGTTCTGGGGATGGGGGTGGCGCTCATCACAAGCACATGGGCCCTGCCACCCTTTTCGTTTAACAACTCCCGCTGGCGGACGCCGAAACGGTGCTGCTCGTCGGTGATCACCAGGCCCAGCTTATGATAGCTGACCTTTTCCTGGATCAGCGCATGGGTTCCGATGATGACATTCGCCTCCCCTTCCCCGATGCTGCGATAGAGCTCCTTTTTGGCGGATGCTCCCACGGAGCCGGTGAGCAGCACCGGGGAGAAGGGAAGCTTATATTTTTGGGTGAGCTGACAGAGCTGCTCAAAATGCTGGGCAGCCAGAAGCTCTGTGGGTGCCATCAATGCGCCCTGATATCCGTTGCTCACAGCCAGCAAAAGGGCAAGAAAGGCCACGATGGTCTTGCCGGAGCCCACATCCCCCTGCACCAGCCGGTTCATGCACAGCCCGCTGGTGAGATCTGCCTTGATTTCTTCCCATACCCGAAGCTGGGCTCCTGTCAGGGAAAAGGGAAGCTGCTCCATGAGCCGTCCCGGCCAGGCGGTCTCTATCATGGGATAATCCGTAGGGATGGCCTGGTTGTATTCCTTCGTCTGCCGGATGGACAAAAGAAAAAGGAAAAACTCGTCAAAGACCAGCCTTTGCCTGGCCCTGAGAAGGCTCTCATAGTCCTTTGGAAAATGAATCTGCGAAAGGGCTTCCTTACGGGAGAGCAGGCCGTATTCCTGCCGCAGTTTATCCGGCACATACTCCTCCGGCTCAAAATCCTCACAGGCAAGGATTTGTCGCACCGCCTTTAAGACCGTCCGGTTGGTGAGCCCTGCTGTCAGGCCATAGCAGGGCCATAATTGTCCCATTAACGCCTCATACTCTTTCCAGGAATAAAGTTTGGGCTGGTCCATAGAATAGCGGCCATTTTCCATCTTCAATTTCCCCCGAAAGAGATAACAGCCACCGGCTGTCATCCGCTTCTTCATATAAGGGGCGTTGAAATAGGTAATGGCGATCTTGGTTTGTCCGTCGCTGCACAGACCGGAGCCTACGGACAGATTGCGAACCTTTTTCCATTTAAAATCCGCTACCACGAAGAGCTCCACCGTTATGGTCTCCTCTGGCTTGGACTCCACAATCTTTTTGGGCGCTAAATATTTCTGATAGCCTTTGGGATAATACAAAAGCAGATCTCCTATAGAAGTGATCCCTATCCGTTCAAATAGCTTTGCGGTTTTTGCGCCGATCCCTTTCAGGCATATGACATTATCTGAATCTTTCATCTCCTGTTCCCCATAACTATACAATCTGGTTTTTGTTACTTGATTTTACTCTACGCAAAAAGGACGGTGATCCGTCCTTTTGGTCAACATCAAACGCTGGTTTGTATCTGCTATTCCGCAGATATAATATAGTAATAAATCGGCTGTCCGCCGTATTGAAGCTCCACATCGCAGGAAGGAAACGCCTCCTCCACACGGGCTTTGAGATCCTGCGCCGTTTCCTCTGAGATCTCTTCCCCGTAATAAATGCTGATCAGCTCCAATTCATCCGCCATCATTTCGGCTACCATCTGGAAGGCTACCTCGTGAACCGCTCCGCCCACAGACAAGATACCGCCATCGCCGATTCCCATATAGTCGCCCTGTTTGATCTCTTTATCCTCAATCACCGTGTCCCGCACGGCATAGGTGACCTGGCCGGTTTTTACATTTCCCATTTCGCTTTTCATGATCTCTTCATTTTCGGCGACGGAAAGGTCGGGAACATAATTGATAATGGCGGTGATTCCCTGGGGTACGGTTTTGGTGGGGATCACAATGATATTTTTGTTTTCCACCATCATTTTCGCCTGATTAGCGGCTAAAATGATGTTTTTGTTGTTGGGAAGGATAAAGATGGTGTCGGCATTGACCTTCTCTATGGCGTTTAACATATCCTCGGTGCTGGGATTCATGGTCTGTCCGCCCTCTATGATATGATCCACCCCTAATCCTGTAAAGATTTCGTTGATGCCCTTTCCCACGGAAACCGCGATAAACCCTACCTCCTTGTGGGGCATGGCAGGCACGTCCTCCTTCTTGGGAGCCGCTTGGGTGGTGGACTCATCCTTTCCCTCTTTAAAGAGCTTCTCCTGATGCTCCAGACGCATGTTGTCGATTTTCATGTTGGACAAAGCGCCGTATTTCAAAGCTTTCTGGATGGCAAGACCGGGATCGTTGGTGTGGACATGTACCTTGACCACGTTATCGTCCGTAACCACCACGATGGAATCGCCGATTGACTCCAGATATTCCTTGAAATCCATCTCCGTCTTGATATTAAAGTTCCGGCTCAGAAGAATGATAAATTCCGTACAATATCCATACTTGATATCGGCCTGGGCCTGAGGCTGGGCTTCCTTTTGGGGCTTGGGGGGCGCCTGCGCGGGAACGGTGAAATCAATTTCCTTCCCCAGGAAAGAGTCATAGGCCCCCTTTACAACCTGCATAAGGCCTTGACCGCCAGAGTCAACAACCCCTGCCTGTTTGAGAACGGGAAGCATTTCAGGGGTCTGCTCAAGCACTTCATCCCCCCGCTTTATGATCTCATCGAAAAAGGTGGACAGATCGGTCTGATTCTCATCCGCCAGCTCCCTTGCCCTGATGGACATGCCCTTGGCAACAGTCAGGATTGTCCCTTCCTTTGGCTTCATGACAGCCTTATAAGCGGTCTCAACTGCTTTTTCAAAGGCATCTGCAAATACCGGAATATCCAGGCTCTCCTTTTCCCTTATGGACTTGGTAAAGCCCCGAAAGAGCTGGGATAAAATAACGCCGGAGTTTCCTCTTGCCCCCCGCAGGGAACCGGAGGAAATAGCCTTACACAGGGAGAACATATCGGGATCCTGCATGGCTGCCACATCCTTGGCTGCGGACATGATCGTGAGGGTCATGTTCGTTCCCGTATCGCCATCAGGTACGGGGAAAACGTTTAAGTCGTTGATCCATTCTTTTTTGGATTCCAGATTTTGGGCGCCGGCTAAGAACATCTTTGCAAGTATCTTAGCGTCGATTGTATTAGTCACAGCAAGGTCCTCCTTAATCAATCACTCTAACACCTTCAACAAAGATGTTTATTTTTGCAACTTCTATTCCTGTGAATTCCTCTAATTTGTACTTAACATTACTGATCAGGTTATCGGTGACCGCAAGGATGCTGACGCCATATGCTACGATCACATGAAAATTGATGGTCAGTTTATTATTCCTGATCGACACATTGATCCCTCTGGTCATGCTTTCCTTTTTGAGCAGTTTCACAAGGCCATCTTTTACGTTAATGCCTGCCATTCCAACTATACCAAAACATTCCATGGCAATGCTGCCAGCATACTGCGCAATCACATCGTTTCCGATGGCAACATTCCCCATATGGGTATTCATGGAAGTTTCCTTCATGGAAGAATTTTTCATAGGCTGCCTCCTTATTTATGAACATATATATTGTATTATAACCGTAAACTAAAAAAAAAGAAACAATAAATTTTTTCAAAATTACTTCAAAATTACTTTCTGAAAATTTTTTTCTCCAAAATAAATGAATTTTCTGCTTGTCATCCCGCAGGTTTTCTGGTAATATATAATCGTTGTGTGTATCTATAATCTGAATTGTCAGGAGGTGTAAAGATGGCTAAATGTGATATTTGTGGTAAGGGCGTTCATTTCGGAAATAATGTAAGCCATTCTCATAGAAGATCTAACAGAATTTGGCATTCAAACATTAAGAGAGTAAAATGTATGGTAAACGGAGCTTCCAAGAGAATGCATGTTTGTACCAATTGTTTGAAATCAGGAAAAGTTGAAAGAGCATAAGCTTCGTTAGAGGAAGCCAGTATTGCCCGCTTAAGTTTTTAAGCGGGCTGTTTTGCGTCCTGCAAAATATTTTCAGGCTGGCTTCCATCTTTTGGCAAACCATGAATGAAAAGCTTCGCCAGCCATCCCCTTTTACAGGTAGAAATTATATCCCAGAAGCAAAAGAAGGGCGATGATGATCAGGGCAATCAGGTAATGATGCGCCAAAAAAAGCATAAGCAGCATTCCCACTGCAATCCAGAATGCGATAAATCCGATCAGTCTTTTCATAGAGGGAGAATCCTTTTCGCTTATGCTTCTTACCTTATCTTATGCAATTGCCCTTCTTTTATTGCGTGTCCAAAAGCTGACCGTGTGGGTCAGTTTTTTTCTTCCGGAAAAGCAATATCCACTGCCGCATCATCCTCAATCATTTCTTCCTTGGGGGCGGTAAATTTATCCACAATATCCGGAATCAGGTCGAGCACCTTGGTAACGGCATCCTGGTTTTTGATGTTTACAAGCTTGGCATTGCCGTTTTGGATCACCAAGACAGCGCTGGGAGTGAGCTTTCCGGAAAAACCTCCCGCTCCGCCGTTCTTTTTATCGCCTACGCTGGCTCCGGCTCCCACGCCGAAGGTCACATCCACCAATGGAAGGATGATGGTATTGCCGATGCTGGTGGCCTCACCCACTACTGTTTTGGTAGACAAGACGGTACTCATGCCCTTCATCAAAGAATCAATTACTCCTGCAAAGTTGTTTTCTGCCATTTATGCTGCCTCCCTTTTGAATAGTCGGATTAAACGACGCACATCCCGGTTGAAATAAACCCTCCATGCAACTTTCAATCCCTTAAATGCGGTGATTTTTCCCCTGAAAAAAAGCTCTCCCTCCACGATCTGCCTTTCAAAATCCGGTGTGACGGTTATATGATTACCCAACATCGGATATAAAATACCATAGACGGCAAGCACCTGACCTGTGCTGGCCGGATCTCCCGTGCCGATTAACAGACTTCCGCTGATTTTGCCCGGAAGAATGCTTTTGAGAAGATAAAAAACCTCTCCGAAGCATAGGGTCCATACCCGGCTGAAGGTATCGCTTTTCAGGATATTCAGGTAATATTGGATATTATTTACAATATGTTTTATCTTATCACATATTTGAGTAATTGTGTACTGGATATTTTGAAACAGGGAAAAGAGTTTCTGAAAAAACTCCTTTATCTTTTCAAAAATATTTTTTTCCTCCTCCTGTTCCTGCACCTTCTCCAATTCCCCCTCATCCTGGGCGGTGGTGGCTTCCTGGGTAGATTCGGCCGGGGACTCTGCCTTGGAGCCCTCCCCGGAATCTGTGGAAGACGAGGCGGCCTGCTCCTCCTTATCTTCTTCTTTTGTGGAAGGAGGTTCTTCTTTATTTGAGGCGGGGGCTTTTTGCCGGTCCGTCTTTTGTTTTGGCTCGGCGTCCGATTCTTTCTTTTTCTTATCCGACCTAAAAAGGGTAAAACAAAAAATCCGAACACGCACAAAGGCTGCCTCCGGGTAGGAAAAAACGGCGTTTATCAGGTGTAAAAGCCATGTGATCTTTACTTCCACAGCGACGGGGGCTTCCTCCCCTTCCTTTCTATGGAGGCTGATCCGGTATCTTACCGGAACAAAGAGCACCAGCAGAACAAGAAACACCAGGACTATGAAAAGAACAAGAAGAAGGATTCCCAGAACCTTTAAAATTGTCAACAGTATCGTAATCATATCAAACTCCGCGTTTGTTTGTTTTGCACTTTTGCCTTAGATAGGCTTTCAGGTTGCAGCCTCCGGTTGCGTCCAGGCATTCCTGGGTGATTTGCAGAACAATCCCCACCGCTTCCTCATGGTCAGAGGCAATGCCGATGATTACAGGCGGGTGGTATCTGTAATATTTCTGTTTCAGGTAACCGCCGTGAAAAATTTCAAGCTGATCCGGCCCATTACAGAGAGCAATCACATAGCTTGTGACTCCTGCGTGAAGCCTTAACCTTCTCTTGATTTTAGCCGGATTACTAACAGTATCGCCAATATAAAGGTGTTTATAAAATTTCATTTCTTTTCCTTTCCACCCGCAAGGGATACGGTTTACTGAAAATAGGCGTCAAAAATCCTTTTCGCAATAGGCACCGCATAATCGCCTCCGGCTCCGGCTCCCTCGATAATGATGGTCACGCAGATTTGGGGATCCTCTGCCGGGGCAAAACCTGTAAACCATGCATGGGAATCGCCTTTTACCGTGCCGTACTCTGCAGAACCGGTCTTGCCTGCAGCGGTGTAGGAAAGGCCTTTGAGCCTGGAGGCGGTTCCCTGCTCCACAACGTCTGTCATCAGTGAACTGAGGATTTGCGCTTCCTGGGGTTCCATCAGTTTGCCGTAGGAAGAGGGACTAAAGGCTTTTACAGAGCTGCCCGCACTGTTTTCCACCCGGTCCACCACATAGGGTTTCATCAAAATCCCCTCATTGGCGATGGCGCAGGTGATCATGTTGAGTAAAAGGGGCGTGATGGAGGTGGTGCCCTGGCCGATGGAAATCTGCATCATGTCAGAGTCTGCGGTTTCAGCGGAAACATCCACACGGCTGATACTGGAATTGAAGGAGACCGGAAGCTCTTGGTTAAACAAAAGGCCTTCCAGGGTATCTGCGAAAGCGTCCCGGTCTAAGGTAAATCCCATATTGGCAAAGGATGTGTTACAGGACTTGGCAAAGGAGGTGGTGAAATTCACCCCGCCATGCACGGTGCCATGGTAACATTGGATCCGATCCTGCCCTCTGGTAAGAGCCCCACTGCAATTATAGCTGTAATTTTGGAAGGAATCCGGATTTTCCTTGATATATTCAAGCGCCGTCATAATCTTAAAAGTGGAACCAGGGGGATAGAGTCCCTGGGTTGCACGGTTTAACAAAATGCTGCTGTCTTTATCCGCAATAAGCTCGTCCCACATGGCGCTGATCTGCTGGGGATCAAAATCCGGCTTGGAGACCATGGCAAGTATTTTCCCGGTATCCGGCTGCGTCACAAGGATTGCACCCTGATAAACCCCAAGGGCGGTGGATGCCACCTGCTGGAGATTGACATCCAGAGTGGTGTATACATCGTCCCCAGGGTATTTTTCTCCGGCTAATTCCAGCCCCGCCTTCTGTGACAGGGGAACGTTTGAGTTGATCAGATAATAGTTGGCCAAAGCCTCCACACCCATCCGGCCGTTGGTAGCATACCCCACCACATGGGAGAACAGATTCCCGTAAGGGTATTCTCTTTTTTCATTCCCTCCATCATCCTCCACGGTCTGAGCGAGAACCTCCCCGCCTGCCGAGAGAATCCGCCCTCTTCTGTTCTGGGCGATGAGCATCTGCTGTCGCCCGTTGTAGCTGTTGTTGATCAGCTCCTGCTTGTGGGTGGCGGAATAATAGGTAATATAGCCGGATAATCCCAGGAAAAGCAGGACAAAACCCCAGGTTACGATTCGGATTTCTTTACTTTTATTCTTATTCTTCTTCGTCTTCAATCTCATCTCCTGCCGGATAGCTTCTCTGCCGTGGCCCTTCTTTCGCCTGTCGTTTCATGCGCTGGTTATGCAGGCGCTTTTTCTTGAGAGCTATCTTTAATGCCTCTTCCTCGTCCTGCCGGATAATATGCAGTCCCTGGACGATGGCAAACATAAGAATCGTAGTAAGGACGGAGCTGCCGCCATAACTGATCAAAGGCAATGTCACCCCTGTCAGGGGGATAAACTTGGTGCCGCCCCCCACCGTGAGAAATACCTGGAAAATGTAGGTGACACCCAGGCCAAAGGCAATTAACTGATAAAACCTATCCCTCATGCCCGAGGCGATATCCATACACATGAGGAAGGTGCTGATACAAATCAAAATCAGGCATATGGCGGCTACGATTCCCAGCTCCTCCGCGATAGCAGAAAAAATAAAATCCGTCTCCACAAAGGGGATAGAGCGTGGGGTTCCCTTATACAGCCCCAGCCCGAACCATCCGCCGCTGGATATGGCAAACAAGGACTGGGTGATCTGGAACCCATCGGAATCAATGACGCTCCAGGGATCTCTCCATGCCTGTACTCTCACCTGCACATGCCGGAATACCTGATAGGCAACATAGGCAGCCCCACAGCCCCCCACGGAGCCTGCCAGCACATACCAAAAATTCCGGGTTGCCACAAACACCATCAGCACGTACACGATAAAAAAGATCAGCGCGCTGCCCAAATCCTTGGAGATTACCAGAGAGATCACGTGAACGGCCGCTACCACCGCCGTGGTAAAAACCTCAAAGAAACCGGATTCCTCATACAGGGAGCTGGCGATATAAAACACAAACAAAATCTTTACAAATTCCGAGGGCTGGAAGGTGATACCGGCAACGGAATAAGAAAGCTTACTCCCATAGGTGGTCTGGCCAAGGATCATCACGATCCCAAGAGCCGCAACGCCCACCAAACCATAAATCCATTTCATCCGTTTCAGCAGTGTAAACTTATGGACGAAAAAGGGGATTGCAAGGGCAATCGCCAGAGAACCGGCCACAATGATAAACTGCTTGATAGCCTTGGCCATGTCCAGTCTTGTCAGGATCACAAACCCGATACTCAGAAGCATACACATATTGTTGCTCACGAGACGGTTGGATCTGGGATAGAGCATCCGGTACAAGACGGTAAAAGCATACAACATAATTTGCTGAAAGGCATAAAAAAACAGATAATTGATATCCTCTGTCTCAAAACAGATGGTCACAAAACAACTGAAATGAAAGGCAAACATCAAAAAGCTCTGTCTTACATAGCCCCCTTTTCTGTTCTCCTGCGCATGACAAAATACGGCAAAGCTTTCGCAGGTATATAATACAATCAGCAGCGCTATCACATATCTGGAAAACTCGCTGATATAAATTTCTAGCTGACTCATTCAACTCCCCTTTTATAGTGTCCCGTTGTATATTCTTTCAGGAAAGAAAGCTGATCCCGGGGATCTGCGGCTTCCTTGTCATTGCAGAAAACAAGGCGGTGAAAAAAGCGGATGATCTGCCTTGCCTCTTCTGCCTCCTCCAGGGTAAAATCCAACCGGTAATTGCCGCCTGAGGATAAAACTTCAACCAATAAGCCCTCCCCCCAACCCAGAATGGATTTATCCAAGTTGGATTTATCCTTCCAAGATTTATCCTGGAAGGATTGGCTAAGTGGCCGGTGAAGGGATAGCGGAACGCTGTTATAAATTACATTATAACAGCACAGGCAATCGGAATAAACCGGAAATTGCTTTCCATACCGGTCTTCCATCAAGGTAATTCCTCTTTTTTTGCCGCATTTCTCCTTATTTTTTTTGACGCAGTTGGCTGTAACCATCATGGGAAGCCGCCCGTAAAGGATTGCGGAGGCTTTAGGCTTTCGCTCTGGACAGGCGTTTAACAGCTCTTTCCATTCCCGGCTGTTGCATTCTAAGGGAAGATAAAACTCCCCGGCACGGCCTTCCCAGAAGCCCAGAGCTTCCCGGTTCCAGATGTAGAGATTGGTATCCAGCACGATCTGGCCTGTGGAAATATTATTCGCAAAAAAGGCAGCGCTCTCGAGATTCCTGACCAGCACGCCCTTTAAAACCCCTGATGAGAGGAGCTCCTGGATTTTTTCCAAATAGATTTTATCCTTTTCTCTCACCACATAGGGTGTCACCCCGTATAGTTCCCGGCCGTTGGCAACAGTGTCCCCAAGAATGTCTAAGAGCCCGTAATCTATATAAATTCGTCCGATCTCTTCCGATAAGGCCGCCTCCAACTGTTCAGGGGTCAGGACAGACACATGGAGAGTCCCGGAATTATGGCGATTTCCGGCATTGACAGATGGCATGAAGAAAGTAAGGTTCTCAGACAAAGAAGGGCGAAAAGGCTCCCATAAGAGGGCCTGCCTGCCCGAAACCGCAATCTCCGCCTCCGCCGCCTGGGCATGAAGGACAGACTCTTCCAGGGTAGCGATTGCCTTTCTGCGCAGTTCGTTTAAGGCACGGATAGGCATAAAAATATTTTCCGCCTCTTCTATGCAAACCTGGTCAATACGGATCAGCAGATTAGAGCTTTTTTGGATCTGCTCTTTGATCTTCTCCTTTGTCAGGGGCTGCTTTAGGGCAGTCTGCACCTGCTCTCCCTGAATCTGTACCTTTAGCTCTCTTTGGCCCAGAGACATTTCCAATGCTAACTGCGCAGGCTCTCCCGCTTTCAGGCAAACCTTTGCCCTGGCGGTATGACAGAGCGGGGTGTCTATATATTTTTGCCGGATGGAGGCAAGCAATGCCTCGTCCGTAGGGGAATAGGCCGGGGAAGAAAGACTGATCATTTCCCGTCCATTCTTTCTGTGGTAATATCCGTCTCCGGTTTCGCTCCTGATATACAGAGAGCTCAGCAGTTTCCTGTCCCTGGCTGTCACCTGATAATTTTTTTTATCCTGATAATATTGGTCAATATATTTGCGGTAGAGGGCGGTTACGCCTGCGGTATAGGCCGGATTTTTCATCCTCCCTTCTATTTTAAAGGAACGGATTCCCGCCTCTATCAGTTCAGGAATCAGGTCGATGGTACACATATCCTTCATGCTCAGAGGATAGCAGACCTGCTTTTTGTCTGGGGCCGGAAAGGGCTGATGCCGGCTCCCCTCTTCGTCTATTCGATAGGGAAGACGGCAGGGCTGGGCGCAGCGGCCCCGGTTCCCGCTCCGTCCTCCAAGAAGACTGCTGAAAAGGCACTGTCCCGAGTAACAGTAGCACATGGCGCCGTGAATAAAAGCCTCGATTTCCACTCCGCTCTCCCCTCCGAGGAGAACCAGCTCATCCAGGGAAAGCTCCCTTGCCGGAACAATTCTGGAAATTCCTTCCTCCCGGGCCAGGGCCGCCCCCTTAGCCCCGGTGATGGTCATCTGCGTACTGGCATGA
The DNA here is from genome assembly GCA_949949005.1 of uncultured Lachnospiraceae bacterium. Taxonomy (GTDB): domain Bacteria; phylum Bacillota; class Clostridia; order Lachnospirales; family Lachnospiraceae; genus Suilimivivens. The sequence continues at coordinate 43,775 of CATLHM010000002.1, read as the reverse complement.
AGGGCAAGTTGCGGAAAATACTTTCTCAAAAAACGAAGAACCCCCAAATCCTGTATGATTACGCCGTCCAACCCTTTTTCATAAAAAGGAAGCACAAAATGATACAGGCCGTCCAACTCCTTCTCCTTGACAAGAGTATTGACGGTCAGATAGATTTTCCGGCCAAAGAGATGGGCGTAGTGAATCCCCTCACAGATCTCTTCCGTCGTAAAGTTATCCGCATAGGCCCGTGCGCCATAGCGCTCCCCGCCTAAGTAAACGGCGTCTGCCCCGGCATTGACCGCCCCCTTTAAGGCGTCAAAATTGCCTGCCGGCGATAACAATTCTACCTTTTTCATGCCTGCTCCTTGAGATCATTTTCTTTCGATGTTATTCGTACAAAAAGCTGTCTGATCAAGACAGCTTTTTTACCTTGTGGAAAACGGGTACTGCCCGTTTTTATCCGTTGTTTTTCAGTTCGGTTTCCAGCCTTACGATCTTTTTGGCGTTCTCGTTTGCTTCCTTTTGAAGAGATTTAACGGTCTTCTCGGTATTTTCAAGCTTGATCTGGGAAGCGATCAGTTCGTGCTTTAAATTATAAAGTTCTTTTTCTTTATTTGCAATCTCCTCCTCCAAAAGATTAATCTGTCTTTTGGCCTTAAAGTAATCGTCTGCAATATTGAGCTGGAGCAGAACGCTCTGGGTGTCTAAGGGCTGACGCTTAAAGGATTCTACCTTGGCGTATTCCGCTGTCTTATTGTTGATGTAGGACGCAACCTTCTGTAGATATTCTTCACTTTCATAACCGCTCAGCGTAAACACTTTGCCGCCGATAATCACTTCCGTATCTGTTTTAACTGACATCCGGTTTATCCTCCGTCTACAAAATATACAGCTTGTCCAAAGCTATCTATACAACATCTATTATAATCAGATTATTCGGGAATTTCAAGCCCTAAATGGTGATAAGCCAGATCGGTTACCATCCGTCCCCGGGGGGTGCGGTTGATAAATCCGTTTTTGAGAAGATAAGGTTCATATACATCCTCAATGGTACCTGAATCTTCCCCGATAGCCGCTGCCAGGGTATCAAGCCCCACAGGCCCGCCTGTAAATTTCTGTATCATGGTCAGGAGAATGTTTCTGTCGATATGGTCTAACCCCATCCGGTCCACGTCCATCAGGTCAAGGGCCGTCATAGCTACCTCCTCGGTAATGACGCCGTCATGCTTGACCTGGGCATAGTCTCTGACTCTTTTCAGGATTCTGTTGGCAAGCCTTGGTGTTCCCCGGCTCCTTCTAGCCATCTCCATGGCGCCGGAAAGCTCTACCGGTGCTTCCAGAATCCTGGCCGAATGCATGATAATCATTTGCAGTTCCTCCACAGAGTAAAATTCCAGCCTGTGAATGATTCCGAACCGGTCCCGCAGGGGGGCAGTCAAGAGTCCTGCCCTGGTGGTTGCCCCTACCAGGGTAAAATGAGGCAGATCCAGCCGGATAGATCTGGCGGTGGGGCCCTTTCCAATCATAATGTCAATGGCAAAATCCTCCATGGCCGGATAAAGAACCTCCTCCACCTGGCGGTTGAGCCTGTGGATCTCATCCACAAACAAAAGATCCCCTTCCTGGAGATTGTTAAGGATGGCAGCCATTTCTCCCGGTTTTTCAATGGCAGGACCGCTGGTCACCTTCATATTTACCCCCATCTCATTGGCTATGATTCCGGCCAGGGTGGTCTTTCCAAGGCCGGGAGGGCCATAAAAAAGCACATGATCCAAGGGCTCCTGCCGCTGCCTGGCCGCTTCAATGGAAATATTCAGATTTTCCTTGATTTTGGATTGACCGATATAGTCATTCAGGTTTTGGGGACGCAGGGAACCCTCGATCCGCACATCCTCTTCCAATAAATTCGTTTCAATCGTTCTCTTTGCCATTGCTTTCTTCCTGCTTTGCCTTTTCTATGCTGTTAAAACATGTTCTTAAAATATGATCTTAATGTTTTTAGAACATATTCTTAGAACATGTTCCTAGAACATATTCTTAAGCGCCTGCTTTAGGAGGGCCTCCACATCCATGGACTCTCCCCCCGGAACGCTTTTCACTGCCCTTAGTGCGTCTGCGGAGGAATAGCCGAGGGCCACCAGGGCTTCCACCGCTTCGTTTCTTGCCGCGATATATTCATCCCCGGCATCAGGGCTCTCTTCCCCCATGGCCTGCATTTCTTTGTGGATGAGGGTATCTTCAAGGGAAATCTTATCCTTTAAGTCAAGGATTACCCTCTCGGCCGTTTTCTTGCCTATGCCAGGAGCCCGGGCGATGGCGGCAGCATCGCCGGAAAGGACGGCAAAGCGCAGGTCGTCCGCACTCATAACCGATAGAATTGCCAGTCCGCCCTTGGGGCCGATCCCGTTTACGGTGATCAGCTTTTTGAAGATGGTAAGGTCGTCCTTGGTTAAAAAGCCATATAGATTAAAAGTATCTTCCCGAACCAGTGTATAGGTGCAGAGCTTCACCGGCTTGCCAATGCCGGGAAGTAGGGACGCTGTCCGGGCTGAAATTTTTACGTTGACGCCCACATTTCCGATATCCACCACCACATTTTCCTCTGAAATCTCCTCGATTTGTCCTTTTACAAACGCAATCATATCTATCATAGTCCTTTCATGAATATCCCTGGCAATATTTTTGATATATCCGTCTCACATAAGGCAGTACCAGCGATGCCGTAATCCCAATCAGGATTCCGGTACCCATTCCGGCAAGCAAAAGTATTGGCACATAGTAGAGTACCCTGTAGGTCTCCACTGCAAATAGGGCCACCAGGAGCTGTCCCATATTGTGGGCCACTCCGCCGGCTGCGCTTACCACCGGAAGATGGAAGCCGCCCGCCCTCTCAAGCAGAATCATGACAAGGGCGCTTATGAGAGCCCCTGCCAGGGAATATAAGATCATAAAGAGGCTTCCGAAAAGAAATCCGCCAAGAATCGCCTTCACAATGGTTAAAAGAAGGGCTTCTCTCCATCCAAGAAGGTAAAGGCACAGCACTACCGCCAGATTCGCCAGCCCCAGCTTGATGCCTGGAATGCCCGGCTGAAAGGGGATCAGCACTTCTAGGTAGGACAGGATAAGGGCAAAGGCAAGCAAAAGCCCCATGCAGGAGGTACGGCTGACATAGGATCGGTTTTGGGCAAGGGGTGAGGGGCCTTTTTCTTTGGAAGAGGGTTTATCCTTATCAGTAGGTAAGCGCATCCAGTTCCCTTTCCTCCTTTGCATTGATTTCCACCACCAGCCGATGAGGGAGACAGATGATGCTTTCCCCCTTTCGGCCGATGCTTCGCTGCCTGACGCAGAGCTGGTCAGGACAATCGGCATCCGTGACCCGGGCCCTTCCGTTCTCGATCAAAAGCAGGTTAAACCCTTCCTCCTTCCAGGGAATGACCACGGTTTGATCTTCGCTCAGAGCGTAATCCGCCAGCTTTTGCCCGTCCTGATAGACGATTACGGTTGCAGGCAGGTCTTTGTTTATGATATTGAGCAGAAAGGGGATCAGCCAAAACAAAAATGCCGTGATCAGCAATCCCCCTAAGAGTGTCAAGTCTTTTCTTACTTTATCCATGCCTCTATTTTATCATAGCCGAACATATGTATCAAGCAAAATACCGTTGAATTATGGCGAGATTCATTATAGAATAAGACGGTAGGGGGCAGGTTGTTTTTGCCCTTAGCCGCAACCTCTTTTTTGCACGCGCAAAACAGCACAAATTCAGACAAAGGAAAAGGAGCTTACTTATATGAGAATTATTTTTGTCCGCCACGGCGAACCTGACTATACCCGAGATTCCCTCACCGAGAAGGGATGGCGTGAGGCACGCTTTCTGGCAGAACGCATCAGTAAATGGAGGGTGACGCAATTTTACTGCTCTCCACTTGGCAGGGCCAGGGACACGGCCTCCTGTACCCTGGAAAAAATGAACCGGACTGCTATTACGCTGGACTGGATGAAAGAATTTGCCCACGATATCGATGACCCTCTCAACGGGAAGCGGGGGATCCCCTGGGATTTTGTATCATCCTTCTGGAGCTCGGATGCACTGATGTTGGATCAGGAGCGGTGGCCGGAGGCTGAGATTATGCGGTCGAATCCCCAGATCCCCCTAGGCTGGCAGGAGGTATGTCACAATTTTGACCAGCTTCTCTCCTCTTACGGTTATGTGAGAGACGGCCACTTTTATCGTATGCCGGGAGCCAAGGAGCGTTTCATTCCCCACACCTTTTCACCTGCCCGCCCTGATGCCCTGGATGCACTCCCCGATTCCTGCGACGAACCGGTGATCGTGATCTTCTGCCATCTGGGAATCACCTGCCTGGTGCTCTCCCATTTGCTGAATATCGCCTTTCCGGCCCTAGTTCATGGATTTTTCCTTCCCACCTCCTCCATCACCGTTCTCGCCAGCGAGGAGCGCTGGAGCAATGAGGCTTATTTCCGGGTGCAGACCATCGGGGACGTGGGGCATCTGCTGGTCAATCATGAGCCGGTATCTTCCGCTGGTTCCTTCGCGAAGGCTTTTCAGGGATAACAGGCATAAGCAGGGGGCCTAGCGTACCAGGAGGCGTCATGACATAGACATCATGACGCCTCCTGGCATTTGTAGGTTATTCCTTCTTTTTACATATGATGATACGATACTATCATTTACTCTTCAGCGTTTCCCGCATCCTCTATATTTTCCCCATCTTCAGCGCTTTCCGTATCGTCGGTATTTCCTGCATCCTCTGTAGTTTCATCAGAGGTTTCCTCTGTGCTGACGGTTAAATACTTCAGATCGCCCTTCACATCCTCCACCGGATAATTATCGATCAGGCCTGCCATATACTCCGAGGTTCTCTGACCTGCAATTGTGCTGGAAATGGACTCGTTATCCGCCTCGTCAAAGTATCTCTTGACAAATTCCGCCACATAATACCGATGGCTGGACTCATCCTCCAGGGCCACGATATCCCCTTCTTTACGGTTTTCCTCAAAGAGCCAGTCGGAAATTGCGGATGCTACCCCTGCGTATCTGCGGCCCTCGCTGAGGCAGTATTCGTTTTCCTCGTCCTCATAATAGGCCTTATCTTCCTCAGAGGCATTCTCAATGCAAAGGGTTTCGAAATCCTCTCCCTTTTTGCGCGCCTCCACCATGGCATCAGCTTTTGCCTTAAGCTCCTTCATGGCTTCCTCGATGGCTGCCTCGTCGGCATCCTCCGCCAGATCTGCCTTAAAGACAAAGCTTCTGTAATCCACCCTGTCATAGCTCTGCTGGTTTTCCTCATAGTAAGCGGTAATCTCATCCTCAGAAGGAGCATTATCCTCAAGTAATTTGTTATAATAGGCGCCTGCCAGGAGATTTTCCCTGATAATAGGCTCCATATTCTTTTCGGTGGCATAGTCGCCGAAGTTCTGCTTATAATATTCCTTCACTGTCACCCCTGCGGAGGAAGCTGACTCCTTAAAGCTTTCCTGAAAGGCCTTATACTCTTCATCGGTATCGTAATGAAAATCAGTTTCATCCGCCACATCAAGGGTGGCTTTGATCTGCTGGATCTGCTCGACAGCCATCTCGTCGAACATATCCTTCAAGGTAAGGCCGTCCGCATAGGGCTGGGCTTCCAAATCCATGGAAGAGTCAACCCCCATATAGGCTCCATAGGTGTTGACGGTGGAGTTGAAAAAGTAATTATACTCAAGCTGTGAAATCTCATGGTCTCCGACCTTGATGTAAGTGCCATGGGTTATGGTTCGCTTGTTGACAACGGAAACCCCGATGGAAATTACCAAAGCCGCCACAACGAGAATACCGATTGTTCCTCCGATCAGCCTGGTCAGCTTCTCCTGCTTGGCTTCTTTTATTTTTTGTTGTTTCCTGGCCTCCATTTTCCGGTCATATCTGGTCTGAACCTTCTGTTGTTCCTTCGGTTCTGTGGTTACTTCAGGCGTCGTTTTTTTAGCCATTGAAAAAGTTCCTCCTCACGTTAAATCGTAGCAATGCACCGCCCGTTCTGCGGAACGAGTAGGGAAGGTTACTTCCCCTACCCGCGCGCCGCCGATGCGCCAGTTTGGTAGCATATTTCCTCTGCATCGACATACGCATCAAACCACAGCGCCAGGGGGCGCTGTGGCACAAAGCTTATTTTATCAGGAAATTGTGTCTTTCCTGTGAATACCTTTGTTATTCTACTACATTTTACAGCGAAAAGAAAGAGCTTCCTTATTTTTGATTAATATAATTTACCAAACCTTCCGCTGCAATGATCTTCTGCATAAATTCCGGGAAAGCCTGCCCCTTAAACTGGGTTCCCTTGGTGAGGTTTTTGATGATACCGGAGTCAAAATCAACCTCCACCTCATCGCCTCCCTCAATTCCCTGGGAGGCCTCGGGGCATTCAATGATGGGAAGCCCGATATTGATGGCATTCCGGTAAAAAATCCTTGCAAAGGTCTGGGCAATGACACAGCTCACTCCCGCCGCCTTGATGGCGATTGGGGCGTGTTCCCGGGAGGAACCGCAGCCGAAATTTTTATCTGCAACGATAATATCGCCTTTTTTTACCTTGTGGATAAAATCTTTGTCAATATCCTCCATACAGTGAGTGGCAAGCTCTGCCGGATCGGAGGAATTTAAGTATCTGGCCGGAATGATCACGTCTGTGTCCACATTGTCGCCATATTTAAAAACAGTTCCTTTTGCCGCTTTCATATTGATGATACTCCTTTCATATTTGTATGAGTTCTGATCACAAAACAAGCTCTGCCCGTGAAAAGGCGTTACTCGTATACGAGCTTTGCCTGTAAATGGGTATTACCTGTAAACGGGCATTGTTCGTTTTATTTTAACTGGCAAGGGCAGGAAATTTTTCCTGTCACGGCGCTTGCCGCAGCTACCGCAGGGCTGGCCAGGTAGATTTCGGATTTTACATGCCCCATACGTCCCACAAAATTTCGGTTGGTGGTAGAGACGCACCTCTCTTTCTCCGCCAGAATACCCATATAGCCGCCCAGGCAGGGCCCGCAGGTGGGAGTGCTGACCACAGCGCCGGCCTCAATGAAGATTTTCAGAAGCCCTTCCTCCATAGCTTTAAGATAAATAGCCTGGGTAGCCGGAATAATAATGCAGCGCATACCGGGCGCCACATGACGTCCCTTTAATACCTCTGCGGCAATGCGCATGTCGTCCATCCGCCCGTTGGTGCAGGAACCGATCACGACCTGGTCGATTTTGATATCCTCCCCAATCTCGTCGATGGTTTTGGTGTTTTCGGGAAGGTGGGGAAAAGCCACGGTGGGCCGGAGGCTACTTAAATCAATGGTATATTCTTCGTCATAAACCGCATCCTCATCCGCCTCATAGATGGTATATTCTTTTTGAGAATGCTCCTTCATGTAGGCGATCGCCAGATCGTCCACCGGGAAAATTCCATTCTTTCCACCGGCCTCAATGGCCATATTGGCGATGGTGAAGCGATCGTCCATGGTCAGGTTTGCCACCCCGTCTCCCACAAACTCCATGGATTTGTACAGAGCCCCATCCACGCCGATCATTCCTATAATATGCAGAATAACATCTTTGCCGCTGACCCACTTAGCGGGCTTGCCGGTGAGATTAAATTTGATTGCGGCAGGCACCTTGAACCATGCCTTTCCGGTGGCCATGCCTGCGGCCATATCCGTACTGCCAACTCCGGTTGAAAAAGCCCCCAGGGCACCGTAGGTGCAGGTGTGGGAATCAGCCCCGATGATCACGTCTCCTGCCACGGTCAGGCCTTTTTCGGGAAGAAGGGCGTGCTCGATGCCCATCTCGCCCACCTCGAAATAATTGGTGATCTGATTGCGGTATGCAAATTCCCTCACACACTTGCAGTGTTCCGCAGACTTAATATCCTTGTTGGGCACAAAATGGTCGGGGACAAGGGCGATCTTATCTTTGTCAAAAACCCCCTCCACCTTCATTTTTTCCATTTCCTTAATGGCAACCGGGCTGGTGATATCGTTGCCCAGCACAAGATCCAAATCCGCCTCGATCAATTGTCCGGCTTCCACCCGGTCAAGTCCGGCATGTTTTGCCAGTATTTTCTGGGTCATTGTCATTCCCATGGTCTTTACCTCCTTCAAAATTTTCATGAAATCCTTCCATTTGTGTCAGATTGATTTGACAATTACTTCAGAGTCCTGAAATACGCAGGCCCATCTGACCTCTCTTGTTTTGCTATTAGAAAGTGTAGCACATATTTCCTGAAATGAAAAATAGTATCTGTTCATAGCAACGATAACTTGTAGTTATGAAATAGTTGTGATAAAATTACAAAAAGTTATTATAAGAAAGCATGACAGGAAAGGAAAATACCTATGGAGCAGAATCTGAACCTGTATCAGGTCTTTTTTGAGGTGGCAAACTGCCGTAATTTTTCCATTGCCGCGAAAAAAATGTATATCAGCCAGCCCGCCATCAGCAAAGCCATAGCAAGGCTGGAAGAAAATTTAGACACCCTCCTCTTCCACCGCTGTTCCAAAGGAGTCACCCTGACCCGGGAAGGTGAGCTTCTCTATCACTATGTGGAGCAGGCCCTCCATACCCTGAAAGCCGGGGAGGAACAGCTCCAGTTTTCGGCCTCCCAAAAGGTAAGCCATCTCTCTATCGGGGTGAGCGCCACACTGTGCAAGTACATCCTTCTGCCCGTCCTGAAAAGCTTCCTGGAGGAAAATCCCAATATCAAGATTTCGATCTTTTGTCAGTCCACCTATGACACGCTGGCACTCTTGCAGGAGGGGACGATAGATATCGGCCTGGTGGGGATTCCACCCCTGACAGATACGGAAAAAAACCACCCCATTACTTATTTGCCGTTAAAAAGAATAGAGGATATTTTTGTGGCTACGGATTCTTACCTGAACTCTTTTCAGAACGGATACAGGGAAAAAATGCAGGACAAAGAAAATTTCCTGAAAGGCACGCTAAAGGGAGCTTCCTTTATCATGCTGAACAGTGAAAATATCTCCCGCAGGCATGTGGACAGTTTCCTTGCGGAGCACCAAATTGCCCTCGAGAATGTAATTGAAGTGAACAATATGGATTTGGCCATTGAATTTGCCAGGGCAGGTCTGGGGATTGCCTGCGTGATCAGCGACTTTGTGGATAACGATCTCAAAAAAGGGACTTTGCGGGAACTGAAATTGGGGCATAAAATACCGAGAAGACAAATTGGATTCGCTTATCCTTCCAGAAGGCCTGTGATGGAGGCCATGGATGGACTGATGCAGTATTGCAGGGGGTATTTTGGTGATGTGTAGAAAAAAGCCTGACCAGCAACAAACAAAATTTTGTCCTGATCAGGCTTTTTACTTCGTTAAATTTTATAAGGATAACTCACAAAACACGGCTGCCCTTATTGATATGTTATTGCCTCTCAAATTAATTATTGATCAGCTTATCATTCTCATTATTCCAGCTATAGAGCTTGCGGATTTCCTTACCTACCTGCTCGGAAGAATGCTCTGCTGCAAGTTTTCTCATAGCCTTAAAGTGAGCCTGCCCGCCAGCGGCAGACATATCAAGCAGAAATTCCTTGGCAAAGCTGCCGTCCTGAATGTCCTTTAAGATCTTCTTCATGGTCTTCTTGGTCTCTTCGGTAATGATCTTAGGGCCCGTGATGTAGTCGCCATATTCTGCGGTGTTGGAGATAGAATATCTCATTCCCTCAAATCCTGACTGATAGATCAGATCTACAATCAGCTTCATTTCATGGATACACTCAAAGTAAGCGTTTCTGGGATCGTAACCTGCCTCGGTTAAGGTCTCGAAGCCTGCCTGCATCAGCGCGCACACGCCGCCGCAGAGAACAGCCTGCTCGCCGAAAAGATCGGTCTCTGTCTCTGTTCTGAAGGTGGTCTCCAACACGCCCGCTCTTGCACCGCCGATGGCCAGGGCATATGCCAGGGCCTTTTCCAGAGCCTTGCCGGTAGCATCCTGATGAACAGCTACCAGACAGGGAACCCCCTTACCGGCCTGATATTCGCTTCTTACGGTATGTCCGGGGCCCTTGGGGGCGATCATGGTAACGTCTACATTTTTGGGAGGAACGATCTGACCGAAATGGATGTTAAAGCCGTGAGCAAACATCAGCATGTTGCCCTCTTCCAGGTTGGGCTCGATATCCTTTTTGTACATGGCTGCCTGTAGTTCATCATTGATGAGGATCATGATGATATCCGCCTTTTTGGCTGCCTCCGCAGCCGTATATACCTCAAATCCCTGAGCCTCGGCCTTTGCCCAGGATTTGGAACCTTCGTATAAGCCGATAATAACGTGGCACCCTGACTCCTTTGCGTTTAATGCATGGGCATGTCCCTGGCTGCCGTAGCCGATGACTGCGATTGTTTTTCCTTCCAGCAAGGACAGGTTACAGTCTTCCTGATAATAAATATTTGCCATTTTTTTCTCCCTCCTGCGCAGCTTTGCGCGTCTGTGATCTATACTCAACTGTGGCCTTCCCCGAAGGGAATATATCTTCCCAAAAGGGAATACATCTTCCCCTCGGGGAAAACTTCCCTTCCGGGAAAATCTTCCTTTTCGGGAAGATCGTAAGCGGCGCCTGTTTTGCCGTTTACGGTCCTTACAGATAAGTAACGTTCTCGGTTCCCCGTCCCAGTCCGGCGATACCGGTTCTTGCAAGCTCTAAAATTTCATAGCCCTCCAAAAGGTCAATAAAGGCGTCGATCTTGCTCTGATCGCCGGTAAGCTCAATAATCAGACTGTCGGATGCCACATCCACGATTTTGGCCCGAAAAATGTCCGCTATGGCAATCACTCCCTGCCTCTGATCGGCGCCGGTTCTCACTTTGATCATGGCAAGCTCCCGGTAAACACTGTTCTCCGGTTTCAATTCCTTGATATCCCTTACATCCACCAGCTTGGCCACCTGCTTCTCGATCTGGTCAAGGATCTCGTCGTCCCCGGAGGTCACGATAGTAATTCTTGTAAAGCGCGGGTCGGCAGTCAGACCTGCGGTGATGCTGTCTATGTTGTAGCCTCTTCTTGAAAAAAGACCGGAAATCCGGCTCAAAACGCCGGAGGTATTGTCTACCAAAAGCTGAAAAACCTTTTTACGCACTTTTTTCTCCTCCTAACATGAAAATTATTTTATCAATATCCTTATTAAAAGTCAACGTTTTAATCGGTCTCCATACATTTTTGAAGGGCCAGGGTGCCTGTGCGGGCAACCTCCACAATGCTGATGGTTTTGAACATGCCTATAAAAAGCTGTATTCTCTCCGGAATATCACACATTTGTATCAACATCATGCTCTTTGACATGTCCACAATCCGGGCGTTCATGATCTCGCAGACTTCCATAATATCCCGGCGGTTATTTCTGTTATACTTGATCTTCATAAGAAGCAGCTCGCGGCTGATGCTGCTGGACTCGTCAAAGGTTTTTACCTTAATGACATCCAGCTTTTTGTTAAGCTGCTTTTCAATTTGCTCTAATGTGCGCTTGTCCCCGCTGCTCACAATGGTCATGCAGGAAACGGCGCTGTCGTCGGTCTCCCCCACCGCAAGGGAATCAATATTAAAGCTGCGTCTGGAAAACAGTCCTGCCACTTTGCTGAGCACACCGGAACGGTTCTCCACTAAAACGGAATAAATTCTTTTCATATTTTATCTGCTCCTTTCGCGGCTTCCTTTGCCTATTTAACCAAATCCATAGGGTCAATGATACACTCTAACAGAACGGATTCGTCCTTTTCAAGGAATTGATCTATGATCTCATCCGCCCGCTCCATGTTTTCAAGGCGCAGGAACTTCATATCGTAAGCGGAGGAGAGCCTTTCCAGATCCGGGCTGCCGGAGAGATCCACCACGGAATAATGATCCTGATAGGTATAGTGCTGGAATTCCCGTACCATTCCCAGATAATTGTTTTTAAGCACGATGATCTTCACCGGAATGTCATGCTGGCGCATAGTGGCAAGCTCCATCATAGACATCTGGAAGGAGCCGTCCCCGCAGACCGCGATCACCTGCCTGCGCTTATCTGCCAGCTTGGCCCCCATGGCCGCCGGGATGGAATAGCCCATGGTTCCCATTCCTCCGGAGGTGAGAAAACGTCCTTTTCTCACAATATGGTACCCGCAGGACCAGATCTGATTCTGCCCCACGTCGGCAACATAGATGGCGTCCTCCTGCATCTTGTCGGAGAGCATGGTGATAAATCCGGCCGGATCCACATAGGCGGGATTAGGATTCCGTTTGGGCGCCATGGCTTCTTTATATTGATTCAGGGTATCTGTCCATTCCTTGTGCCCGGAAGGGATTTCCTGCTCTAAGAGATCCGCAAAAATATGTTTCGCGTCCCCCACCAGAGGAATGGTAGGGCCTACGTTCTTGCCGATCTCGGCGGGGTCAACATCGATATGGATCAGCACCTTGTTGTTGGTGATCAGATCCGGCTGGTTCACGGCCCGGTCAGCCACCCTTGCCCCTACCATGATCAGCAGATCCGACTCATTCATGGCCCGGTTGGCGCAGGGCTTTCCGTTATTTCCCACCATCCCGAAATACAGGGGATGTCTGGTGGGCATAACTCCGATTCCCATCATGGTGGAAACCACCGGGATCTCATGCTTTTCGCAAAATGTCTGCAACTCCTTTTGGGCGTTGGAGAGAAGAACCCCTCCTCCGGCGCAGATAATCGGGCGTTTTGACTTTTGAAGCTCTGCGGCCACCTTCTTGATCTGCACCATGTTGCCCTTTACCGTAGGCTTGTAGGTGCGCATGGAAACCGATTCGGGGTAAAGGAATTTCTTAACCTCCGCATTTTGAATATCAATGGGGACATCAATCAGAACCGGCCCCCTTCTGCCTGTGTTTGCGATATGGAAAGCTTCCTTGAAAATGCGGGGAATTTCATTGGCATCTTTTACCAGATAGCTGTATTTCACAAAGGATTCCACCGCCCCGGTGATATCCGCTTCCTGGAACACATCGCTGCCGATCACCTCGGAAATTACCTGGCCAGTGATACATACCATGGGGATACTGTCCGCAAAGGCCGTGGCAATTCCCGTGATCACGTTGGTTGCTCCCGGGCCGGAGGTGACGGCGCAGACCCCCACCTTTCCGGAAACCCTTGCAAGCCCGCTGGCTGCGTGGGCGGCATTCTGCTCGGTCCTTATAAGGATGGTGCGCACCGGGGAATCCAAAATACTGTTGTAGAACGGGCAGATGGCTACCCCGGGATAGCCAAATACATATTCCACGCCTTCTGCTTCCAAACATTTTACGATTGCATCTGCTCCTGTCATTTTTATAACACTGCTCCTTTCAAAACATTCATTTGAACCTGTTAAAAAATTTGGCAAAGGGCTCCACTACGTCTCCCAGATCCTTGATTGCCTTATTTAATCCTTCAAAATCTATTGCTTCAACCTCTTTCATAAGGGAAGAAACCGCATCCCCGTTTTCCTCTATCAGCGCATCCATACTCTGTCCCATTTCTGTGATGGCCTCACTCATCTCGATAATCCCCCCGATGCCTTCATCCATAAGTGTGATGGTGATTGAGGCCTGGGCGATCACCGCATCGGCACTAGCTGCGGTCTTGCGTATGGCGGGAACCACAAGGATCAGGGCATAGACGACGCAGAGCGTGGTGATCAGCGTAAGAACGCTTTTGACTCTGGCGTGAAAGAGCTGTTTTTCCGACAGCTCAATGAGCCGGGCTAACTGCTGGTTTTCAGACAGCCTTCTGTCCTGATTCTCCATGATCTTGCTGATTTCTCCCTGGTTTTGATTCATATTGACCTCCCTGTTGCTGCCACCAAGCGGCTTTAAAAAGAGAAAGTTTTCTTTCATTCATCCATTCCCAGAAGCTTTCTGGCGACTCTCACGGCGTCTGCGGCATCCCTGGAATAAGCGTCCGCACCGATTTCCTTTGCATATTCGGGGGTAATGACTGCCCCGCCGATCATGATTTTGGCGCTGGCCTTTTGCTTTCTGGCATATTCCACGACCCGCTTCATTTCCTGCATGGTGGTTGTCATCAGCGCTGAGAGGGCAATGATCTGAGCGTGACTTTCCATGGCCTTTTCCACAATAGTTTCCCTGGGAACATCCTTCCCCAGGTCGATCACCCGAAAGCCGTAATTCTTCAGCATCAGGGCCACCAGATTTTTTCCAATGTCATGGATGTCCCCGGCTACAGTGGCGATCACCACCACTGGCATCTGGGCGTCCTCCTTGCCGGTGGAGAGGAAAGGCTCCAAATATTCGATAGAAAGTTTCATGGCTTCCGCGCTGGCAATGAGCTGAGGCAGAAAATATTTTCCCTTGTCAAAGAGCTCTCCCACATGATTGATGGCCGGAAGCAGCATTTCGTTGAGAATGTGGGAGGCCTGCGTTCCCTGTTCCACCGCTGTTTTGGTGTGTTCTCTGATCTGTTTGCGGTTTCCCTTGAGCACATCCTGATAAAGGATCGAATTGAGGAAGCCGTGACCGCCATCCTTTCCGGCATCTGCTTCATTCCCCGCTCTGATATCTGCCCTGGCGTTTGCCACCGCCTTAGCGGAACCCTCCCCGGCTGCCCCGGCCTTTGGAGCAGGTGGCTGAGCCGTCCTTGGAACTCTCTCGCTGTAGTCAGCGATCCTGTCAATGTAGCGCACATCCGCCCCTTCCTTATTCATCAGAAGGTCGCAGGCGAAAGCCATATTTACCAACAGATCCTGGGAGGGGTTGGCAATGGCCATGGTAAGCCCTTCCTGGATTGCCATGGTGAGAAAGGCAGTGTTTACAAAGCTTCTCTCGGGAAGGCCGAAGGAAATATTGGAAAGCCCGCAGATGGTGGCAAAGCCCTCCTTCTTACAGTAGCGGATGGTTTCCAGAACTTCTGCCGCAGCCTTTTTGTTGGCTCCCACCGTGGTGACCAGTCCGTCTACCACAATATCCTCCCGGCTCATGCCCAGGGCAAAGGCCCTCTGGGAGATTTTTTCAATAATGGCAATCTTCTCATCCAAATTCTTCGGCAGCCCTTCGTCGGACAGGGGCAGAAGAATAAACATGGCCCCGTATTTTTTTGCAATGGGAAGGAGTTTTTCCAGCTTTTCGGATTCCCCGGAGATGGAGTTGATCAGGGCTCTTCCGGGGTATCTGCGCAGGGCCGCCTCTATGACCTCCACGTGGCTGGAATCAATGGAAAGAGGCAGGTTGGAGGCCTCGGTGATCTCATCCAGGATTTTCAGCATCATTTCCTTTTCGTCGATACCGCTCATACCCACATTCACATCCAGAAGGGATGCTCCGCAGGCCTCCTGTTCCTCGGCAAAGGAAAGAACCATGGCAAGGCTTCCTTCCCGAAGCTCTGCCTGCAATTTCTTTTTGCCGGTAGGATTAATGCGCTCTCCCACAATCATAAAAGGGCTGTCCGGCCCGAAAGCCAGGGTTTTTCTCTCACTGGTCAGATAACGCATCCTGTCAGGCTCTCTGGCAGGGGGAACCATGTCTTTGGTGGCTTTGGCCAGCGCTTTGATGTATTCCGGGGAGGTGCCACAGCAGCCGCCCAATATTCCTGCACCGGCCTCCACCAGTCCTTTCATTTCCCTGGCAAAGTCTTCTGCCGCCATATCGTAGACCGTGTTCCCATCCCCGTCCAGGCTTGGCATTCCGGCGTTGGGTTTGGCGATCACGGGAACAGATACCCCCTGGGCAATGGTTTCGATCAGCCCCCGCATCCGGTCAGGGCCTGTGGAGCAATTGGCTCCCACCGCGCAGGCTCCCAGCTTTTCCAGTGTGACGGCGGCGGTGAGGGCATCCGTGCCATAAAGGGTTCTCCCGTCCTGCTCAAAGGTAAGGGTAGCCATCACGGGCAGGTCGCAGACCTCCCCTGCCGCAATGAGAGCCGCCCGGGTTTCCTGGAGGCTCATCATGGTCTCCACCACCAACAGGTCAGCCCCGGCATCGGCGATCAGTTCGATCTGCTCTTTGTAAACGCCGATCAGCTCCTCGAAATCCATATCGCCCATGGGAATAAGCTGGCGGCCTGTCATGGTAAGATCCCCTGCCACCAGGGCCTTTCCCCCTGCCGCTTCCTTGGACAGGTGAACCAGGTCGCGGTTGATCTCCCTGATCTGCCCTGCAAGGCCATATTCACCTAATTTGATCCGGTTTGCCGTAAAGGTGGGGGCGTAAAGGATATTGCTGCCTGCAAGGACATATTCCTCCTGTAAGGCCTTAAGAATATCCGGATGCCCCAGAATCCATTTTTCCGGACAGACCCCGGCGGGCATTCCCCTTCTCATGAGATTGGAACCTGTGGCTCCGTCCAGATAAATCAGTTTATTATTAGAAAAAAGTTTAAATTCCTCTGCCGTCATAAATTCCCTCTGTATTACTGAAATTGACATTACTTGTTCAATGGTAACATAAATTCGTCAAAACTACAATTGGAGTTTTGACTTTCGCGGGCAACTATGATAATTTAAATATAGTGTTTACTGTTAATACTCTCAGAAAAATTCAGAAGATACCAGGAGGATCCCACTTGAAATACCCGTTTTTTTTATCGAAAATACTATCTGCGGCAAAAGCCAGGCTCTCTGCCCTGCCCCTGTGTGCGCTGTGCGTGTGCCTGCTCTCTGGCTGTGGAGACAATCAGGAGCTGGAAAATTATAAAGCGAATATGAATCAGTTTTTTGAAAATATAAGGATTTTCGACTCTTCCATCAATGCCATTCAAAATCCGGAATCCGATGAGGCGGTGGCGGAGCTTCTCTCCCTCTTGGATTCCATGGATACCTCCTTCCAGCAAATGGCTTCCCTGGAGGTTCCCGACTGCTTTCCGGGGGTGGACGAGCTGGCGGATGATGCCAGCAGGTACATGTCAGAGGCGGTTTCTTACTATCATATGGCTTATGAAGGAGGGGGCTTTGACGCTTCCCTGGAAGATATCGCACAGCAGAATTATGTCTTTGCCAACACAAGACTTCAGTATATCGTTTCGATTCTCCATGGAAACATTCCGGAGGAGATCTTCACCTATGAGGACGAGGAAACGCCTGACGAATGAGAAAAACGCCTGACCAGTCATCAGGCGTTCTTTTTACATAAGGATGCCTGGCGAAGCCTGGCATCCGTTGTTTCTACTTCTTTATTTCAAAATCCGCAGCCTTCCGATCAGAGGGACTTCTTTTTCCTCCTGGTTGATGGCGGCAACCAGTCCCAGAATCCAGCAGATTACCATGAATATCCCCCAGATCTGACCGATACACGGTATGAACACCGGAATAAAAAAGATTAAGATGACAAAGGCCTGATTGATGTGAAACTTGGCCCCCTCCTTATCCCCTGCCAGCAAAGCAATAAAAAACCCGATCCATGTCAGATAAGCTACAATACTTGTGGTTTTCGCGTCCATCTCTTACTCCTCCTATCGTAAAAATAAATAATAACAACCTCTCAGCTATCCTGACGTTAAAAAAGAACGCTGAAAATCCTTATCAATTTTATGACCCATTGAGTCAATATCACCCCTACAGCGGCGTAGAGATAATATTCTATGGAAATTTCTTTTTCCTTAAGGTTCTTTTTGATGTGCTTTCTGTAAAAGAAAAGCAGCATAAAATGCAGATAGGCCAAAACGCCGAAAATAACGGAGGGGTTAAGGGTAAGGCTCCTTATGAAATCTCCCTGAAATAAATAGTAGAACGCTCTGGTTCCTCCGCAGCCAGGACATGGCAGGCCGCATCTGCGCCGCAGGGCACAGGCCGTAAGTTCCCCATACTTTTCATAGCCGCTCTGCGCAAACCAAAATCCGGTGATGCAAAAGGGAAGCCAGACCAACTTCCCCAATTGATAAAAAATATGATCAACCCGATATTTTTTGTTTCCAAAATCAATAGTAAAATTCATCTGCGAACTCGTAGAGCAGGTCATTATAAAAGGAAGTGCCGCTGATGACCAGGGAGATCACCACAATGACAATGGCTACCCCTCCGGTTGCAATTCCTGCAATGGCCATTCCCTTTCCGTCATACTTAAAGCACAGGGTAATGATACCCAGCACGATCGCCGCTATTGCCAGCACTGCACTGAAAAGTCCCAGACAACAGCATAACAGGGAAATGATGCCGCAGACCAAAGAGGCAATGGCAAAACCGATGTTCCCGCCTCCCTGCTTTTCCGCATAGGGATTTTCTGCATAGTATCCACCCTGATGGGAATCCTGGCGGGAATCATAGTATCTTCCGGAACTTGTGCCGGTGTTGTCATAGCTTTGCCCGGAGGAGCCATAATTGATCTGTATTTCAGGGATGGGTGTGGGCTTTTCTTCCTCGGCGTCCGTGATCTTTTCAAAAGGGGAACCAGTACTCTCGCCAAAAAGGGAACCGGTACTCCCACTTCCTGAAACACTTCCCGAAAATAAGCCTTCCTCCGACTTAGATGTCTCATCCCCGTTCCAAGACTCCGGACGCTCTAATTTTGCGCCGCAGTTACTGCAGAACTTGGAAGACGGGTCATTTTGATTCCCACACTGGGTACAATATATCTTCTTCTCTTCGCTCATTTGTCCACCTCATACATAAAAATAATTCTTAAAGTAACGAACGCCGCAAGGCGCGCCGCCCATCATTTTTATTGTAAGGTAAGATGGGGCAAATGTCCATAAAAATTTTTCTTTTGTAACTTTGAAACATACACAAGCCCTCCTACATATGATAAACCATAATCAAAAACCTTTTGGAGGCAATTATGAGTGATTTAACAGCTACAGGATGTGGATGCGGAAGTAATTCCGTCAGCAATAACGGATTTGGATGTGGTTCCATAATCTGGCTTATCATCTTACTTTGCTGCTGCGGCAACGGCAATGGCTTTGGTTTTGGCGGCGGCTTCGGTGGCAATTCCGAGAACGGATGCTGCGATCTCATCTGGCTTATTATTTTACTGTCCTGCTGCGGCAGCGGCAACAACGGCTGCGGATGCGGCTGCTAATTACGGTCCGTGGGATTCTTTTCATCATGTCTGAAAGGCAGGCCCTGAAAAGGGCCTACTTTTCTGCATAGAGGCTGATCTGAAAACATAAAATATGAAAACGGGTGGGAAGGAGAAGCTATGGACCCAAATGAGCAAAACATAGAAGGCACTTCTAAGGTAATAGCATTTGACACTCTCTTTTGCACCAATCACATACAGATGCTGAAGGTCATGCTTCCCTATATGGACAATCAGACCCAGAAATCTATGGCGATCTATATTAAATTTCTGGAATTAAACTATACCATGGAATATTTCAGAAGGCACCCTTATCCTCTCTGCGGCTGTATGGAGAGGCGGGAAGCGCCGGATCTGCTACAAATGTGTTCGGAACTGCTTCCCTATTGTACGGAAAGCGAAAAATCCCAGATCGAACAGATTCAGAATATCTTACGCAGTATGGAAATGTACAGGGAAATGTCTCAGACTATGGAAATGATGAAGGAGTTTATGCCGGATGCCGCTTCCTTTATGGATGCCTCCGCTGCACAGTCAAATAGCCAGGGGCCCTGTGCGCAGGATGAGGGAAATCCGGGGGCCCAGGGCGAACCCGGGGGCTTTGATATGATGAGTATGCTGATGAATATGCTCACCCCTGAGCAGAGACAAATGTATGAAATGTTTGGAGGTAATCAACATGGAGAATAAATGGATGAAGGATGAGTCCTTGAAGGATATCGATCCCTTTAAACTGGAATTTTTGCAGGCACTCATGTTTGAAAGCAACCATTTGAAAAAGGAACAGCTCCTTCCTTTCCTGATGGCGGTTGCCAAACGGGGAAAGGAACAGAAGGTTTCCTTTTCCGAGGAAGAAATCGGCAAGATCGTTGCCGTGCTGCGCAAAGAGGCTTCTCCGGAGGAAGCTGCCAAGATCGAGAAGATTATGGCAATGCGCTCACGGAAATAAATATTTTACAACAACGGATCCCAGGCTCTGCCGGACATCCTTTTGTTTCATAAAAGCCGGCTCTTTTCAGAAGCCGGCTTTTGGTATGCAAAAAATGGACAACAGGGCTTGCCTTAGCCCTTCATTACAAGATTTACAATTTTACCCGGGACATAAATTTCCTTTATGACATTTCCGGTGAGCTTGCCGGACACGGTTTCCTTTGCCCGGGCAATCACCGTCTCCTTTGCCTCATCCCTTGCGATATTTAAGGTGGCCCTGGTTTTTCCGTTGATCTGGACAGCAATCTCGATGGTGGACTCTACGGTCTTGTCCTCATCATATTCCGGCCAGGCAGTCTGGTAAATGCGTCCTTCGTAGCCGCAGCGCTGCCAAATCTCCTCAGTAATATGGGGCGCAACCGGGTTAAGGAGCGTAAGGAGGGTTTGGTATTCCCCTCTGGTAACGCTATTCCTGCGGTAAAACTCATTGATCAGAGCCATCATTGCCGCAATTGCCGTGTTGTATTTCAGGCTTTCAAAATCGCCGGAAACTTTCTTGATGGTCTGGTGGAGCTTTACCTCTAACTCTTTAGAATAGCCTTCCTCCCCGGTGAGAAGCTCCTGGAGCTTCCAGACTCTTTCCAGGAACCGGCGGCATCCCTTTACCCCCTCGTCCGACCAGGCGGCGCTCAGATCGAAAGCGCCGATGAACATCTCATAGGTGCGCAGGGTGTCTGCCCCGTAATCTCTCACAATATCGTCAGGGTTCACTACATTGCCCCGGGATTTACTCATCTTCTCCCCGTTAGAGCCCAGGATCATACCGTGAGAGGTTCTCTTGGCGTAAGGCTCCGGGCAGGGAACAATCTTTTCATCATATAAAAATCTGTGCCAGAACCGGGAGTAAAGAAGATGCAGGGTGGTATGTTCCATCCCTCCATTGTACCAGTCCACAGGCATCCAGTAATCGAGAGCCTCCTTGCTGGCCAGCTCCTTGTCGTTTTTGGGATCGATGTAGCGCAGGAAATACCAGGAGGAACCGGCCCACTGAGGCATGGTATCTGTCTCCCGCATAGCTTCTCCACCGCACTTCGGGCAGGTGGTCCGTACCCAGTCTGTCATCTTGGCAAGAGGGGATTCCCCGTTGTCGGTGGGCATATAGCTCTCCACCTCGGGAAGCTCTAAAGGAAGCTCACTCTCCGCAAGAGGAACATAACCGCACTTTTCACACTTTACGATGGGAATAGGCTCCCCCCAGTAACGCTGTCTGGAAAAGACCCAATCCCGAAGCTTAAAGTTGGTCTTGGCATGTCCGATTCCCTTTTCCGTCAAAAATTCCGTAATCTTAACCTTGGCGTCCGCTACGGAGAGGCCGTTTAAAAAGCCGGAGTTCACCAAAGTTCCCGTCTCCACATCCGTAAAAACGGCTTCGTTTACATCCACCGGGCTTCCGGCCACCACCTCGATAATCGGCATGTCAAACTTTTTGGCAAATTCCCAGTCCCTCTCGTCGTGGGCAGGCACTGCCATGATGGCGCCTGTCCCATAGCTCATAAGCACATAGTCGGAAATCCACACCGGAATTTCCTTTCCGTTTACCGGATTGATGGAAGTAAGGCCTTTGATCATCACGCCTGTTTTTTCTTTTGCAAGCTCGGTACGCTCAAAATCGGATTTCCTGGCAGCCATTTCCCGATAGGCGGTTACCTCATCCCAATTCTCAATATCCGCTTTATATTTATCAATAAAAGGATGCTCCGGACTCATAACCATGTAGGTGACGCCAAAGAGGGTGTCAGGCCTTGTGGTGTAGACTCTCATTTTATCCTCTTTGTCTTTTAAAAGGAAGTCGACCTCCGCTCCCGTGGATTTGCCAATCCAGTTTTTCTGGGAAACCTTGATGCGCTCCACATAATCCACGCTCTCCAGGCCTTCTAAGAGCTTATCCGCATAATCCGTGATCTTTAACATCCACTGGCTCTTTACCTTACGGACAACCTCGGAACCGCAGCGCTCGCAGACGCCGTTTACCACTTCCTCATTGGCAAGGCCCACCTTACAGGAGGTACACCAGTTGATAGGCATTTCTGCCTTGTAAGCCAGCCCGGCGTTAAAGAGCTTTAAGAAGATCCACTGCGTCCATTTATAATAAGCAGGATCCGTGGTATTGATTTCTCTCTCCCAGTCAAAGGAATATCCCAGAGCGTGAAGCTGTCCCTTAAACCGCTCCACATTGTTTTTGGTTACGATTCTGGGATGGATATGATTCTTAATCGCGTAGTTTTCCGTGGGAAGTCCAAAAGCGTCCCAACCCATGGGATAGAGCACATTGTAGCCCTGCATTCTCCTTTTTCGGGCCACGATATCCAGAGCCGTATAAGGCCTGGGGTGTCCTACATGAAGTCCCTGTCCCGAGGGATAAGGGAACTCCACCAGGGCGTAATATTTCGGTTTCGAGTAATCGGAAGAAGTCTGAAAGGCTTTTTCGTCGTCCCAAATCTTCTGCCATTTTGTTTCCACTTCTCTGTGATTATATGGTGTGGCCATTTCATTCCTCATTTCTGCGCGGTATTTTGCGCTGATTTCTATTCTTATAGCGAACAGATTCACGCAGTGAATTTGTTCGCTGCGCCGATTTTGCGCTGCGTGAAACGCAGCATTTACCTATGCAAAATCGTGCGCATCCCCCGGAGGGATTATAGTAAACGACAAATTATTTTGTCGTTTACTATAACTGTTACCCAATTTTACCCATGTTAGGGCAAAATGTCAATAACCTCATTTAATCCGTAGCCTTCCCGATATTCCAGCGTAATCTGATCTCCCGGCTGATAGCGGATTGCCTGTATCAGGGCCGCGTTTGACAGGTCGATATCGAAGATATCCTCCTGCCCTTCCAGACAAAGATAATAGTGGGTATTTCCCCCCAGAACAATGGGGGAAATACTTTCGATCTTTCCGCTGGCGCTTTTGCCCGAGGAGGCCGAATCGCTTACAATGCCGTTGGTGCTGAGCAGCCCGGTATAATTCCGCTCACATTCCTGTACCGTGTCCCCGATGGCAACCCACTGATACTTTTGGACGTTGACCATAGCATATTTTTTTACCAGACCGGCTCCGTCTTTCAATGCCATAAAGTAGGTGGGCTCATCCGCAATGTTGAGAAGCAGGGGGAAAGTAGCCCGATAGCCTAAGTTCTGCACCTGTCCTTCCGCGGAGGACATGGCCGAGTCTTCGATGGCTCCCTCCACCTTGTAGGAACGGGTTTCCATGGTACGCTGGTTCATCAGCACAAAGCCCACATTGGACTGGTCACCGCTGACGCTGGTGATGCCGGTGTAGACCCACACATCATCCTCCAGGGCAATGTAATTGTAGCCGTTGGTAGACTGCAGACAATCCTTCTGGCCCAGCATGGAATTCCAATAGCCATGCTTAAGGAGCCCGGAATAGTCATACAGATTCACCAAAAGCTCTGCGGAGTACACCTTGTCAATCCAGGAGGGCACGTCCTCCACCGCATAGTCCACACACTCGCCCGTCTGGGCGTTGCACAGTACCACCCTTCCCACGGTCTGACCCCCAAAGAGGCCAATATTGAATTTCTTGACAGGGCATACCCAATAAGGCGTCCCCTCCTCGTCGATCTCAAAAAAGATCTGATCGTCAAAAATATAGGTGGGAAACCGAAAACGCAGATGCCGGTAAAGATTCCTGTTAAAATATTCTCCCTTGGAGTATTTGATTCCTTCCGTGAGCTTCACGCACTCCGTATTCTGGGTGGTCATATCAATAAGAATATAGGCCGGGATACCGTTCTTCTGGTTGGTAAGCCACTTGATGGGGCTTGCGTATGTCAGAGGAGTGACCCGCACAGGCTTTCCCTGATAATTGATCTGGGAATAGTCTCCAGAAACTTCAAACTGAGAAACCATATCCACCATGCTTCCCATCTTCCGGTTACCCAGCAGCGAGGCGGAATCTCTGTCCAACAGGGGGATCGTCTTGTAATCCACCTCCTTGATATCGTCCGTAAACTCCCGCTCTTCAATGGTCAGAAGCTGTTGGTATTTGGCTGCATTGAAAAAGGGAGATGACAAAAGCGATCCTGCCACATAAAAAACGCACAACAGAATCAAAAGAACCGCCAGTGCCTTAAAAACAATCCCATACTCTTTAAAATGGAAGCGGAAGGTCCTGATCCCCTCCACCGTATCGGCTCCGCTCTTTTTAAGCTGCTTAAAACCAGCCAGCAGCATCAGGAGTAACACAAGAAACAGAAGTACCCCCCAGGTTCCTTTTGAGTGAATGTTGATGGCCGGAATCGTCACATAATAATAGATTCCCAGAAAAAGGATCCCGGCAAGAACCAGAAGGATATTCCTTATTATTTTCTTCTTACCCATAATCTTTCCTTTCTTTTTAGTGTAATAGACAACGGATGGTACATCCGTTGTCCTATTATACAATTATTCCCATTAAAATACAACAGGATGCTGCATACCCCCATACGCAGCATCCTGTCGCTTTTCCTTCTCTAAAAAGAACTTTCATTCACAACTTTTAATGTACAGTTTATGTCCCATGCTTAATCCTCAGATCCCTCAGCCACCTTGGCAGCTCTTGCGGCAACTTCCTTTTCCTGGATATCGCTGGGCGCCTGCTCATAGCGGGAGAATTCGTACTCGTAATTCCCGCGGCCGCCGGTCATGGAACGCAGGTCGGTACAGTAGCCAAACAGACCCATCATAGGAACGTCCGCCTCAATCACCTGCTTGCCACCGGGAGCCGGGTTCATGCCAAGCACTCTTCCGCGTCTCTTGTTCAGATCGCCCATAACATCGCCTGTATAGGAATCCGGAACGGTTACCTTTAAGGAAACGATCGGCTCTAACAGAACCGGGCTTGCCTCCATGAAGCCCTTCTTGAAAGCCTGGATGGTAGCCATCTTAAAGGCCATTTCCGAAGAGTCAACGGGATGGTAGGAACCATCGTAAAGGATGGCTTTTACACCCACTACCGGATAAGCAGCCAAAGGCCCCTTCAAAACGGAATCCTGGATTCCCTTTTCCACTGCGGGAAAGTAATTCTTGGGAACTGCTCCACCCACTACCTGCTGTTCAAAGGCATAGGTCTCCTCCAGATTGCCCAAAGGCTCGAATTTCATCTTAACATGGCCGTACTGACCGTGGCCGCCCGACTGCTTTCTGTACTTGTATTCCACATCGGAGGTCTTGCGGATGGTCTCCCTGAAAGCCACCTTGGGCTCTGTGAGCTCTATTTCCACTTTGTATTCGTTCAACAGCTTGCTGGAGATTACTTCCAGATGCAGATCGCCCATTCCATAGAGGAGCATCTGTCTGTTCTCGGAGTCGTTCACATACTTCATGGTCTGGTCTTCATGGGAGATTTTCTGCAGGGCCTGGGAAATCTTATCCACATCTCCCTTATTCTTGGGATTGTAGCGCTTATATGTATAAGGCTTCGGCATCTCCCATTTCCCGTATTTGATGGTGGTTGCCTTGGTGGAAAGGCTGTCGCCTGTCCTAGCGGCTGTGAGCTTGGCAAGGGCGCCGATATCTCCGGCGTGGAGCTCCTTTACCTCAATGGGCTTGCTGCCCTGGAGCACATAAATCTTGCCAATCTTTTCCTCAATATCCTTATCCGCATTATAGATCACATCGTCGGTCTTAAGAACGCCGGAGTTGACCTTGATCAGGGAATATTTACCAATGAAGGGATCCACAATGGTTTTCCAGATATAAGCGGATTTCGCCTTGGAGAAATCGTAGTCCGCATGGTAAATTTCGTTGGTCTTTAAATTAATTCCGGCAACCTCTCTGTTCTCCGGGCTGGGGAAATATTTGATAATATCGTCCAAAAGGGTGTACATTCCCTGGCAGAGAACACTGGAACCCATGGTCATGGGAACGATGCTGCCGTCGCATACATTTGTCCGCAGGGCGGCTCTGATCTCGGCGTCAGAGAAGGTCTCCCCGCTGAAATAACGCTCCATCATTTCCTCGCTGGTCTCAGCTACCGCTTCCATCAGGGTGTCGCGGCAAATCTGAAGGTTAGGCTTGTTGTACTCAGGCACCTCGCACTCCACAACTTCCTTGCCCTGCCATCTGTTTCCGGTTTCAGTGATGACATTGACATATCCCACAAACTTCTCATTTTCACGGATGGGAAGATGGAAAGGAGCCATCTTCTTGCCGAACTGCGCCGTCATATCTTCCACTACCTGGCGGAAGGAGGCGTTGTCCACATCCATATTGCTCACGTATACCATTCTGGGAAGCTTATATTTTTCACACAGCTCCCATGCCCTCTGGGCGCCCACTTCCACGCCCGCTTTGCCGTTCACCACGATGATGGCGGCTCCTGCGGCGCTGATGGCTTCTTCCATCTCTCCCTCAAAATCGAAAAAGCCGGGGGCATCTAACAAATTAATCTTATATCCATCCCATTCGATGGGAACCACGGACGTACTGATTGAAATTTTTCTCTTTTGCTCTTCCTTTCCAAAATCGCTGACCGTATTTCCGTCGTCTACCTTACCCATTCTCGATGTAATACCTGACAAATATGCCATAGCTTCCACCAGGCTGGTCTTTCCACACCCACCATGTCCCAGCAAAGCTACATTTCTGATTTTGTCAGTTGTGTAAATATTCATATAAGTTCCTCCATTTTCAGCATTTTTGGGCATTCCGCCGTGTTTCCTAAAATAAGCAATTCTGGCCTGTTAAATTCCCATGGGTATATTCTACTAAATAATCAGGATTTATACAAGCAAAATCAGCATTTTTTTCAATGGATGGAAAAAGGATGGCAAAGAACGCGTGCCTGTTGACTTTCACACGTTGAAGTGCTATATTGTTTTGAGCAAAGTTTTTTCAGCACCCTTAAAAAAGGAAGGGCGAAACACAGGAAGGAGCAAAACAATGATTATTGTAATGAAACCCAGGGCGTCGGAGCAGAGTATCCAGGCCGTTACCCGATATATTGAAGAAAACGGGCTGCAAACCCATCTTTCCGAAGGGGAAGAGGTTACCATTATCGGCATTGTAGGCGATAAAACAAAGATTTCCACAGAAAATCTGATTATTTTTAAAGACGTGGACCGGATCGTGCCCGTGACGGAGAGCTACAAGCTTGCCAACAAAAAATTTCATCCGGAGCCTACGGCAGTAAAGGTGGGAGGCACCAGTATCGGCCCCGGCAACCTTACCATCATGGCGGGCCCCTGCGCCGTGGAGAAGGAAGAACAGCTTCTGGATATCGCCCGGGCGGTGAAGGCCTGCGGAGCTACCCTTCTGCGGGGCGGCGCTTATAAGCCCAGAACCTCCCCTTACTCTTTCCAGGGACTGGAGGAAGAGGGACTTCGGTACATGCAGGAGGCAGGAAAGGCCTTTGGCCTTGCCACCATCTGCGAGGTGGTGAGCCAGGAGGCCATTGAGGCGGCGGTGAAATATGTGGATATGATCCAGATCGGAGCCAGGAATATGCAGAATTTCATTTTGCTTAAGGAGGCAGGTCAGTCGGGGCTTCCGGTTCTGTTAAAGCGGGGGCTGTGTGCTACCATCGACGAGTGGCTCAATGCGGCGGAGTATATTATTGCGGAGGGCAATCCCAATGTGGTTCTCTGTGAAAGAGGCATCCGCACCTTTGAGACGGCCACGCGAAACACCCTGGATTTGAGTGCCGTTCCCGTACTGCGCACAAAGACCCATCTGCCTGTTATCGTGGATCCTTCCCATTCCACCGGCTCCTACAAATATGTGGCGCCAATGGCAAAGGCGGCGGTGGCCTGCGACGCCGACGGCCTGATGATTGAGGTACACAACGACCCGGCACATGCCCTCTCCGACGGCCCTCAGTCCCTGAATTTTGAGAAATTTGCGGCGCTTACCGGAGAGCTTAAGCCTTTCTGCGAGCTTATGGGAAGAAGCTTTCTGTAAAAATGAGCAAGGCTCCCTTGCGGATTGGAAGGCTTTGGATACAAGGAATTTGGATGTAAGGAGATACTCATGAAAACGGACTTTACCTGCGGATTGATCGGACTGGGACTGATCGGCGGCTCCCTTGCAAGGGCGCTGCGGGAATATCACCCCTCCTGCCGCATTATGGCATATGATACCAATCAGGACGCCCTGACAATGGCCCAAAATGACGGGGTGGTAGATCTGCCCCTTTCTGGCATTGACAGAAACCTTCTCGCCTGTGACTATCTTTTTTTGTGCGCCCCTGTCTCTGAAAATAACGGCCTTCTTTTGGAGATCAAAAAATACCTCTCCCCTTCCTGCCTGCTCACGGACGTGGGAAGCGTAAAGGCACCGATTCATCACCAGATCAGGCAGGCAGGGCTCTCCCGCTGCTTTATCGGCGGCCATCCCATGGCCGGAAGCGAGCGGACAGGTTATGTGAACTCCAAAGCCCTTCTGCTTCAAAATGCCTACTATATTCTGACTCCGGAAAAAGAGGTGGACGCCGAAACCGTGGCGGATTTTAAAGAACTTATCGCTTCTTTGAAGGCGATTCCTCTCCTGCTTTCCTGTGAGAATCATGACTATGTCACTGCCGCCATAAGCCATTTGCCCCATGTGGTGGCAGCCTGTCTGGTAAATCTGATCAGAGAGTCGGACTCGCAGGACGGAATTATGAAGTTGATTGCCGCCGGAGGTTTTAAGGATATCACAAGGATCGCATCCTCCTCTCCGGTGATGTGGCAGCAGATCTGTCTCACCAACGGGAAAAATATCTCGAAGCTGCTGTCGGATTACATTTCCTGCCTACAGCAGATAAAATATGAAATCGACTCGTCACACCCCCAAGAGCTCTACCATTTCTTTGAGGAGGCAAGGGATTACCGGGATTCCTTCATCGACGCTTCCAGCGGGCCAATCAAGAAATCCTTTTCTCTGCGCATTGAGATTGCCGACGAACCCGGCGCCCTGGCCGCTATCGCCACGATTCTGGCTCTGCATCAGATCAGCATCAAAAATATTGGGATTGCCCATAACAGGGAACAGGCGGACGGGGTTTTGAAGGTAGAATTTTATCAGGAGGAAAGCATCGAAAAAGCCCGTGAAATTCTGACGGCCAAAGGCTACTGCGTCTATTGAAAGGCTATGAAAGGGGCTATTCCTTGCCGGAGCTATCCGCTCCGTCCGGAGAAAAATGGCGCCGGCGAAAAAGCCCGTTCCACAAAAGAATGAGCAAAATCCCGGCCATGCCGCCTGCCGTGTCCAGGAGCACATCTCTGAAAGAGGCGCACCTGCCGGGAATAAAGTACTGATGGAATTCATCCAGGGCGGCAGAGAGAAAAACCTGTAGCAGGACTGCCAGGATCCCCTTTTTCCATGTGCCGCGCCACAGATAAACAATGCTGTAGGATAAAAATCCCATACACATGTATTCCATAAAGTGAGCCAGCTTCCTGATGAATCCTTCGAATAAAAGCGTCAGTTGCGCAACCGTTTTTCCATTTCCCCCTACCAGCCCCAGATAGCCTCTGACTAAAGCCTTTGTGACCCTGGTGCTGACAGCGGAGGATTGTTCCCCATCTTCCGCCGAGAAGGAAAATATAAGAATATATAACGCTATTAACAGAATGACAGCCACTGCTGTATATATTTTTTTTGCCTTCAACTTTTCTGACTCCCAACCCAAGATATTTCCACATAGCAATAAGGCTGCCGCACAGAAACAAATACCTGATCACCATTTGATACCTAATCAGCAGTTATCCCTGTTAATGCGACAGCCTTATCTATTTCCTGTCAGTAAAATTTTATGTATCGCTTACCGAATTTGATTGCCTCTCCGGAGGATACGCAGGATTTTGCATTGGAAAATTTTGTGCCACAAAATAATGAGTTCTCAGTTGCCTTTCATTGTCTCTATTGTGTCATAGGTCTGAATCCTGGCAGCATCAGCCTCCGGCATACCGATAAAAATTGCGCCATAGCTGTAGATTTGCCCTTTTTTTTCTATTCTGACAACCTCAAGAAACGCATGAATGACTTCCTGTGTCCAGATCCTCAAAAAGGATTCATATACGGCGCCGATATCTAACAGCTTATTGCAACTGAAGCCAATCCCCGTCTTTGATACGTCCGTTATTTCAATTTGTGCGTCTTCCTGTCCTGAGCCATCCAGTCTCTTGATCAGAAGCTTGGATTCCAGTGTTCGTCTGTTTGTTCTTCTTCTTTCTTCCATATATACCTCCATCTGAGTATCATTCAAATTTCTATATTTCTATCATAAACCACTTGAGACTTTTTGTAAAGTCACAGCTCTTTGGATTTCCTGTCTGGCTTCCTGTAATGCCTCCACTTCCTCTGGTGTTACCGCATCTTCCGATTTCAATTTACCAATTCCCCGGCTGATTGCCTCAGTTCGATTCACTCCGGTTTTTTTACAGTATTCCTCCAAAATTCTTTTATCTATGTCACTCATGCGTATAGTCAGACTGTGCGGCCTGGGATTGTCTGTGGGCCTCCCCATTTTCTTTTTGCTTTCCGTTAGAACCGCCTCCCTCTTGCCACTTAATTTTTTATGGAAAGGGCGGTGGTAAGCCCGCCCTTTCTCATATTAATCTAATCCTCTAAATACTGCTGGATATGCTCCAATGTTTTATCAATCCTTTTGTTTCTATTTTCCTCGTCCTTGGTTTCTCTTGCCTCCTGCAAATTGTCTTTGACAAAATTCAAAAGCAACTTTAATTCTTTTTCACTGATTGCCATATCCAATACCTCCATATGATTTACTCCTTTCCTGTTAAGTCCTTGCCATTTCTTAACTGTAACTTCATTATAGAATTTTGCAAGACAAAAGTAAAGCAGTATTTTTACTTTTACAAATCCATGAAAAAAGCCGAAGATCAGTAGTTCTTCGGCTCATTTCCTCAATATTTCCTTGTTTACAAAATGTACGGAAACAGTGTTAAATCACAAGCATCGCATCCCGGATATTAACGAAAAGTGACCGAAATTGCACTTTTGTTAAATATCCAGCTCCTTACTCTGAAATTCTCTCCATGATTTTCTGTATGGCCTCTTCCCCGGATGCGCAGGGAATATACCCGGTTTCCGTCTCATTCCCGTTGGAATATTTGACCGTGATCCCGCCTTTCTCGGAAATACTGTCAACGACATAATACCCGCCGTAGTCCTCTGCGTTGTTATCGCTGAAATCAAACCAGGTTCCATGGTCATACAGTAAAGCGGAATATGATACGTCTTTTTCATTGACGTACTGCGCATACATAAATTCGTCCTTGCCGTCTCCTCCAAAGTCTACTGTCAGGTGATCCCCGGCCTCTGCGTACTTTTGAGCCGCCGCCCCCTCTGTATAGGCTATATTGTAGCTGACATTTTTCCCAGACGAGGAATTGTATTCCTCTGCCGTGTAATACAATTCAGATTCGGAAATGAGTTTTTCCAGTTCGTCCGGTGTGGTATTCTCATTCAGTGTAAGAAATACCGTCTGTAGATTGTCATATTCTACCACTGTAGGGCTCTCCTGGCTCTGCTGATCGGCGGCGGTCTCTGGCTCCTGTTCTGCAGGCGTCTCCGTCTCCGGCGATTCCGGCTCCGTTTCCTGGGATTCTGCCTCTGTTTCCTTGTCTGCCTGGGAAGTATCATTCATGGCGTCTTTCATCCCCTGTTCAAAGCTGTCACCGCACGCCACCAGGGAGAGCATGGCGAACGTCACAAATAACATAACAACTATTTTTTTCATCTGTTTTTCCTCCTGTAAGTCCATATTATACCATGCCGGTACTATTTTTGCATTATCAAAATTGCAGATTATGTGGCCGGTCTTAGTGTCGGCTGATCCGCCCACTGTCCGGCGTTCTGCCCTGCATCCTGTCTCAACTCCGGATTGTCAAAGACATTCCCTACCAGGTATGCGTATTCCTCTGTACTTCCTAAAGGCATAGGTGCATCAATCCCGTAAATTTCTTTTACGTCTTTAGAAATGGCAAAGAATCCCACATTTTCCATATAGCACTTATCGGCCGGACAATATGCCTGGTATTTCCCGTAGCAGACTTCAAACAGCAGATTGTCCGGATTCCGGTATACATCACCCTCAAAAAGAACATTTCCCGGAATATCATGCTTATCTGTGCATCTTGTGACTGTCTCCGGTATGACTTCAATCCATTCCGGGAAATTCTCTTCGTACCGGTCCAGTGCCTCCGTCCAGCCGTAAGCCGCCGCCTCGTACCGGTCGGTGATGCAGGAATCCTCAAGACCGGCTCCTATGGCCATGCCGTGATACGCCGGCCGCTCCGGGAAAAGGCTTTCGGATCCCAAGATATGCGCTTTGTCGCCAATGCACACGGCGGCGCCGATTATCCAGTCTCCGGTTCCCACTGATTTTCCTCTGTATAAATCCATAATTTATCCTCCTGATAGAATTTTAATGCCCTGCCCTCAACATGCAAAACAAAAGCTCTGTTATGGACCTTTTTCGCAACTGCGGATGTGCAGGTATCATTGTGCAGAGTTTCCATTTTGTGTCAGCTGACAGATCTGTTGGATTTTCAAATTCCTCGACCTTATCTGCATTTATTGGAATGGGAACCAGGGCACCTACATTGTGCGGAATATCGAATGCAACCTCTTTGTATGT
Organism: uncultured Lachnospiraceae bacterium; assembly: GCA_949949005.1. Taxonomy (GTDB): domain Bacteria; phylum Bacillota; class Clostridia; order Lachnospirales; family Lachnospiraceae; genus Suilimivivens. The sequence goes on along the minus strand of CATLHM010000002.1, from coordinate 11,199 downwards.
GGCCATTGGCATTACAAAATAATTCTTTTCTCCTATGAAATTTCTGCCAAAACCACTCTCAAAATCAGCTTTACAGCTTTTTATCTCATAGCAGATAAAGATTCCCTTTTCAATTCCACTTATGCCGACAACTCCCGCTGGCTCAAACTGCATAAAATCAACCCTCTTCACTTCTGTTGTACCAAAGTCAAGCGATACTTCGCTCGCCCAATACTTGCCAATCCCAGATAACTTGCTATGTATTAACAGTTCTCCGAGAAAAGACGTAATTTCTTTTCTATTCATGCCGCCCCCTATTTTCTGTGGATAACAGGTTTTATTATGTTTTTATATGCCTGCACGGAAAAAACTTTTATGATCTGGTCTGCCCCGCCCCTCCGCTTTATTACCAGGCCGCCCTCAAAATTGTGCAATATCCACTTTGCTATTATACATCCTATGGTGTTTACGATTTTTTTCTTCATGCCTACCTCCTTAAAATAATTTCTGCTGTTGGTACTCCTGTATGGTGATCTGCCTCTCGTAATTCATCCAGACTACCTCCGTCCGGGAGCCTCCATGTTCGGCATTTGACTTGAAGTATTCCTTATGCCAGCCCCGCAACATGTCATTGTATAGCTCCGATTCATAGCCGCTTATCATCACCTTTGCATCCAGTGTAATCAGGAGCTCCAGAAGTTCCCCGTGATCCGCATCCGTCATTTCATGCCGGTACTGCTTTGCCGTTCTCACTCCCAGGAGATACGGCGGGTCAATATACATAAAAACATCCGGGAAATCAAACCGCTTTATAATTTCAACGGCCGGCCGGTTATCTATCTGGACGCACCGTAGGCGTTCGGCGGTTTCCAGTATACAGTCCGGAAGATTGTACCAATCCCGGAGAGCATACATGCTTTCCCGCCCGTGTACGTCACTTTTCCAGCCTACCCTGTATCCGTTCACCCGGAATCCGTGGCTCTGCCAGCACCTTGTAAGGAAGTCTGCCGCCCTCTGGTACTGGTCCTTTTCATCCCTGGCGTAAAATGCCCGCTCATATTCATATCTGCTATAGGGAGTGGCCGCAACTATGGCGGCCAACTTTTCCGGGGAATCCCGTATGCACTTAAACAGATTCGGCACATCATTATCCAGGTCATTTATGAGCTCGATATCGCTCGGCGGTTTCCGGAAGAAAACGGCTCCGCTGCCGAAGAACGGCTCGCAGTATGTACGGTGTTCAGGAATCATCTGGACTATCTGGTCTGCTATCCTCCATTTACTCCCCGGATATTTCAACACCGGCTTCATCATGCCCCGCCTTTCTCTCTAAAAATTCTTTGACCTTTTCGCAGATAAGCCGTGCCTTTGCGCTCCCTATCCCACGGATTGAGAGCAATTCTTCTTCCAGACCGACCAGCTCCGGCATTTCCCTCTTTTCGGACGCCGCCTTGACTCCGGCCTCGTATCCGAGTTCGTATACTCCCTTGAAGTAGTCCTGCATCTGCCCGTGATCCATTTTACGGATTTTATCATACTGCTTTCTGTTCAATGTACCCTGTTTCATTATTTCTCCCCCTTTTTCTTCTCTTCCGGCACATAAAATTCATGAGTGCCGTTCAATATCTGGTTTTCCTCTTCCGTGAATGACCAGCCGTATTTTTCCAATACAGCATATGCGGCCTTGATTGCCCCGCAGCGTTTCTCGTCATGGTGAAAATAATAATCGAATACATCACCTATATTATCAAGGCCGTAGCTCATGACAAGCAACATCTGATGTTCCATGCTCAATCCGGCCACTTTCTTTGCGGCCTCTTCCTTTTCCTCCTGGGTGCAATTATAATCTTCCTTTCCGGTGAAGAATCTGCGCATACCGGACGGTGACATATAGGAATCCATATTCATCATGGCGAACCAGATTTCCTCACGCACCTTTTCGGTTTCTTTTACAGGTGCAATCTTCCCAGAGAGAATATTACTGATAAACTCATGTTTGCGGTTATTCATTTCTTTCATGACCGCTTTGATCTGTTTTTTTCTGGCGTCAATTTCCTTGCGGGCCCGTTCCTCCGCTGTCTCTTTCTTCTTTGCGGCCGCTTTGATTACATGGATACTGCTGTAGTACCTCCCGTAATACAGCTTGCCTTTTTCCTTTTTCGGAATCCCCAGGCTCTTAGGGGCGTCCTTGTCAAGAGAATATTCCTTGACAACCTCCCATTTCCCGGAATATCTCTCCTGTTCATACTTTGCCGCCTTTTCGATACCGGCCTCGTCCAGAAGTTTCACAATGGCCGCCTCCCGCTTTTTTCTTGCGGCCTCGGATACGGCACTCTGGGCTTTCCATACAATATCCCTGGAAGAGCTGGCCTCTTTCAGAATTTTATTTCTGGTGGCGATATCCTCCACTTTTTCCAACTCATACAGGTCTTTGAGAGACAACTGAAAACTGTCACTGGTCTCTTTTTCCCGGAGGATGTTCTGATCGAGTTTGGCGATATTCAGGCGGCGGCGAACCGTGGTTCTGCTGAACCCGGACTTCTCCGCTATCTGCTCTTCGCTCTCCCCCAGGTCAAGCATCATCTGAAAACCGTTTGCCTGTTCCCAGATAGTCAGATCGGCACGCTGCATGTTCTCTTCCAGCATGGTAGATACCTGGTCTTTTTTATCCATGTCCTCCACCACCCGGCAGGGGAGCTCCTGGATGCCCGCCTGCTTTGCTGCCGCAAATCTCCTGTGGCCGATAATCAGAGTATATCCGTCCTCATGCCAGTTTCTATCTGCATCCCAATGTCCGGGAATGACGGTCAGATTCTGCATGATTCCCTTTTTGGCGATAGAATCTGACAGCTCGGACAGGTCTCCCAGGTCTTTCCTGGGATTGTCCGGGTGCTGGTAGATATCCTGCGTGTTAATGCTTACAATAACGTTACTTTTTGTGTTTTCCATTCTCATTTTCTCCTTTACATGATTTTGATTTTTCTCTGACCGAACCACTTCTTTTCCACATACGTTTCCGTACCGTCCGTCAGGTTGTGTAAATGTATATCCATTCCATTGTCCGTTTTCTCGATTCCCTCATACCGGTACTGGTACTTATTCCCCAGCTTATCCTCTGCGCTGAATCTTGCGCCCTCGCACAAGTCTCCGCTTTTTCCTGTTATATCTTTGATCCGAATCATGTATGCCTCCTTAGATAATCAATGAGGGGCTGGATATTGTGGCCGGTCAGCACAACATTCCCGCCGCCTTTCCCGATAGGTTCATACCGCATGGTATTTTCAAAGTACAGGGGAGAGTATCTCTTTCCATTTAGGACGACTTCACCTTTCTTCACATACTCCACCTTGATACCGGCCTCCTGCATCTGGATAATGTGCTGGATAAACACTCCCCAGAGCCGGTCTATTTTGCCTCGCTTTTCGCAGATATAATTCATGCTCTCCCCCTCCTCCAGCTCCCTAAATGGAGCTGGCACGCTTCTTTAAACTCCTGTAAGGCGTATATGAGATTTTCTATTTCGCAAATGTCCTGAAATTCCAGGGAGAGGCATTTTTCTCTTTCTACAGGAGCCCCGATTCCTCCCGGATGATATGGGCTACAAACTTTGTGGAAATTCATGTCCGCTCCCTGGTGCCTCATTTTGATTGTGTTTATGTTGTTTCCGTCTCCTGTTGCGTTCATGCTATACCTCCTCAAATATACTGTGCGTATCTGGTGCTGATTGTGGCGATCCACTCTTTATCTACACGGTCAAGATAGGTGCTGTAGGCGCTCTGGTAACTATTCCACCACCACCCACGGCTTTTCAGCGCAACATGGAGCTGTCTTTTCGGCCTCATTACGAATTTTATGTATGCCCGGTCTCCCTCCGTGTAGGCGGTGAAATTATCATCCTCGAAGAAAATCTCTTTCCGGATTTCTTTAAGTTCACCCGCTATGGATTTCTGGTACAGCTTCGCTATGGTGCTGTTTTTCCTCCACTTGTATTCCGGGTACATTTCCTCATACAGCCGGATGAACGCCTGGTTATCATACAAGGCCAGCTCTGCCAGGTCATTTGTCGGATTGCACGGGTTGTCAGACTTCCTGCAGAACTCTATCATTTCAATGAGCCTTTTTGCCTTATCGCTATTATCTTTCACCAGGCCATGTGCAATCTGCTCTTCCAGCCCCTTAAACCATACAGACAGGTCATGGTACAGAGACAGGATTCGGTCTGACTTATCCAATTTCCTGGCGTTGTACCTCGCCGGGCCTGCCACCATGACGCTCACATGCTGCGCCTCATATTTCAGAATTTCGCTGTATTTCTGGTACAGCTTATCCAGGAGGCTTTGCATTTTCGCCTCGGATATGGGCCAGGTCTGGATTTTGTCTGCAAGTTCCTTATACCCTGCCGCCGAACCGTTTCCCCTGGTTCCGCTCATGCTGTTATTATTCGCCTGGTTTATTAGGCTCTGATTCAACTCTTTCACTACTACTGCCATGCTTTTTTCCTCTCTTTCTTTCTGATACAACGATTTTCAGGGATGCCACATTTGCGGCCACTTCCGCAGTCTGTTTATCATATCCATGGATTCCCCAGCGGTTCATGACCGCAAGCTGTGACCGGCTCACCATTACCAGATTATCTATGTTCGTATTCTGTGGATTGCCGTCTGCGAAGATAATCGCTTTTCCTTTCGGTACTGGCCCGTTGTGCTTTTCCCATTCCAGGATATGTTTCATGCGCCAGATGTTAGGCTCCGCAACTTTTACATAGACAAACATCTGGTTTCTTTTATAGTTCCGCCTGACGCTCTCGGTGCCTACCGGTTTATGGTTTACTGGCGTCTGACCTTTGCAGAACATTGTAGGGGCGCATTTCTCATATGCTTCTGGAGACATTTTCTTTCCCTTATTGGCCGGAGTGTGCCCAGGTTCAAACTGCCCTGTCAGCCCGGTATTGATTCCATGGTTTTTCTTATAGGCTTTCATCTGCCGGATTCCGATTGTTCCGGCTCCATATTTCCGGTTCACCTCCTCCACCAGTTCTGCAGTGCTCTTCCCCTGGGCGATACTGGAAACATACTCCGCCATTCCCTCCGGGTATTTAGAGGAAAACCCTTTTGGATTCCCCATAGGTGTACCGCTTTTGAAACCGTACCGGCTCTTTGCCCCTTTGACTATGTCCTCCGTGAAAACCATTCCGTATTTTTCATCAAACCCCTGCTGGTTGATTAGCTCCGTCACTTCCTTTGTGGTCCGGCCTGGCACATTCACGTCCAACCAGTCAACTACCTCCTGTGGCCACTTCCACACTTAGTTCACCCCCCGGACTTCCAGCATTTCCGGAACGGCTTTCTTTCTGTCGTAACCATATTCATCCATGTGCATCATTGCCTTTAACTGCAATTCTCCGGTCTTAATGATCTGCTCTCCGACTTTTGCCATGGCCTCCGCCCTGCGGATTTCCGCATCCATTTCCTCACCATTCAAATCATCATCCCCCAACTTTTCCAGTTGAGCAAATAAGAGATTATTCAGGTCTCCCAGGGTATTCTTTATCATGATTCCCCTCCCTCCTTTGCGTCCCGCAGTATGGGGAAATGGTCTTTCAGAAAAAATTTCAACAGTTCCGGATTCTCCGGTGGCAAATCATCCGGGCCCCTCCTGACTGCGAAAATCACATCACCGGCGATTGTGTATCCATGTATATCTGCCCCATAAAGGAATGATGCCACCTGGTTGTCTGGCCTGTTCTTTATATACCCGCTTTCATCTACAATCATCACGATTGAATCCTGGAATAAGTCAAGCATCCGCTGTGTTCTCACAGCCTCGGTGCAGTCCGCTCCGATTGCCGCCTCCATGGTGTAGATATCCCACCTGGTAAGCTCCAATATGGATATCTCGTTATCCGTTGTAATCTTCACTGTTTTTACCATAGTTCCTACGCCTCCTTTTGATAATTGATAAATCCTTTTGTTGTGCCAGATTCTCTGGATTCTGTTTTCTCCTCCAGGGTGAATACCTCCGAATACTCATGACGGAGATTTACGGGATATTCATTGTTTACCCTTAGCATTTCCCACCGGTTTGCGTGTGTGGAAAAAGAAAAATATCCGGTTGATACGTCTGCCGTCACGCTCGCTATAGCGGTGACTCCGTGCTTTTTCAGAACGTCCTCGATCTGGTTTACCAGCGGAAGAATGTCTTTTGCCAGCTCCTTGAATTCCTCTCCCTGTGCGATAACTTCCTGTTTTAACATCTTTATTCTCCTTATTCTGCGCCGATTCTTTCGGCCTCTTTTATGATTGCGTCCCGGAACCCTTTCAGATGCCGGACTTCCTTTTTCACAGAGGAAAGCTCCGACCGGAGCTCTCCCACTGTTTCAATCAGTCTGCCTCTCTCCACGACCAGGGAATACAGGGCGTCTAAATCCTCTCTTTCCAGATTTACATATATCCTGGCCATTTGCTCTACACTGGTGATTGCGTCTGTGTTCATGTAGATAAGCTGTATTTTCTGCCACTCTTCATCCCAGACCTCATATCCGGCAGCACGTTCAAATTCAAGCCGGTGCATAGGTTTTCCCCCTGGAAATAATACTGCTTATGATAGATACCGGGAGTGTACTCTCAACCCTGCCCTCGGGGAAATCAAATTCGACAACCGCCGCCCTGCCGCTCTCCCCAACCCTGACCACGGTTCCCGGAGTACCGATATCCGCAATCTTTACTATGTATCCCTGTTTTACTTTCATCCTGCGCCTCCTTTACCTCTCCGTGTACCGGAGATAATTCATATCGTCAAACCTGGCACCGTCAACCGCCTCCGGATTGTCAAAGTCTGAATACTCAACCTCTGCATATGTGTCCGGGAGCCCACCCTGGTATCCGTCCTCGTCCTCTTCATCATCACAGAAACTGTCAGCGTTCATAATCATAGCGTCATAGACTTCTCCGCTCACCTGGCCGCTACCGTACAGATCGGCCGCTCTCTTAAAATATTCGCTTCTCTTCATGACCTGCCTCCTCTCATTTTGCCCTCGTTACCTCCGGGGCGGGAATGATTTCTGTTTAGTCGTTATCTTCCAATATCAGCAGTATTCCATTCATTGCATACGGGAGATCAAACGGAATTGTTTTACTTTCATTGACTTTATCAAACATTGCATTGATTCCGGCTATCTGCCAGTCCTCCACTTCGTTCTCTTTATCCCTAATAAACTTTGCCGCCTTGATAGAGGCTTTCATGCAGTTTTTCATACATTCCGCATTTCCGGTGGAACAATCGACCATAAGCATCTGCTTTTCCGGTTCTTTTGCGCAGGCTTTTTCAAATTCTTCTCTGGCTTTCCGCCCCTGTTCTTCCTGGTCTAACATTTCCTCTGCGAACCATGCGGTCAGCCTGTGGATTCTTTTGAGAACCTTTCCTCGTTCCTCCGCATTGGGAATTTCTTTTTCCTCCCCGACCGGCTCTGATTCAATCCAGACATTGATAGTCCGGTTTCCGTCTTTCAGATTTACTTCCAGGCGGTCATTCAAGTCGCAGATATAATCGTAGTAGTGTCCGTCTGCTGTGCTTCTGTAGATCGGATAGCCTGCCCTTTGGCTCCCCTCTTCGTCCTTTTCATAATCTGTAGGAAAAATCCCGTTTACGATTTCCCATGCCTCTTCATAATTCTTGACCTTTATCATGATACATCCTCCTGTACTCACTTTGGTTTGTTTTTCTTTTCTATACTCTTATTATAACTCACTTTGGTAAGTTTTGCAAGTATTATACTTTCATTTTTAATATTTTTTTACAACAAAAAAGCACCCATTTTCAGGGTGCCTCTCCGACCGTAAAATACATTTATTCGTTTTTTTTCACCAGCTCGAATTTATATCCCATGGCAGCAATCACATTTTCCAGATCGTCAAAATACATGTTCCTGGCTCCGGATGCCGCCGCTATAAATTTTTCTATATCAAATTCAGCAGGGCTACCGTCCTCATGGACGATATTTAAATCAAAGCCAAAGGCGGAAAAGATAGGCAACATCTTGTGGAATCTCGAACTGCCCTTATTCAACTTATCCCACAAAGCCTGACGGCTACACCCGACCACGGCGGCCGCCTCTTCCTGCGTCATACCCTGCCCCTCGATATACTTTACGATAGAATCAACCGCTCTCATAGTGAACGCCTCCTTTTCCTAACTTTACCGCATTTCATAATTTCATGTCAAGCTTTCTTTACAGGTATCATTCCCGTAATTGTAATCACATTCGCCCTGGCATGAATCGCAGAGCATCATCACTTCTCCGCAATGCGGGCAACATGCCCGGCACCCGTCCTCTTTTACATTCCAAAGCATGGTGATCTGGGTATCACAGTTTGAGCACCACTCCACCACATAACCGTCCTCCAGAAGAGCTACACGCCTCCGGAGATCTGCCACTTCTTTCTTGTAAGCCGCCTTGACACCCCGGAGCCGGTCGGCGGTACGTTTCACTTTCTGATATTTCCTCCGGTATTTCTGATAAAACAGTTTATACAACACCGTTATTTTCCCCCCTTTTTATCCTCTTTCTTCTTTCCAGGCATATTTATCAAAGAAAAACTCGCATTGCGTCCAAATGCTGCAGAAATAATCATGGCCACCGATTCTCCGGAAACATAAATCAAAACTACAGTTCCGCAGAAAATCCAAAAATCACTCAATACAAATTTCAAAATCTCCAACATGCGATAACTCCTTTCAATATTCATCCGGAAGAAACACCCGCAGGTGTCCGTCCTCTGTTTTGATGTATACCTTTATTTCATCCCGATACATATATGCACCGATAGCCGCCTGCGGGTTCTTGTCATTATGGGCGGCGTCCTCCGGCTCAACCGCTCCCCAGTCTTTTGTCATGAACCGCAGAACGGCCATAGCTAGAAATTCCTTGAATCCCTCACGCACCCTTATTTCCTCCAGGATTCCCTCTGTCTTTTCAATGTTCCAATCCATACCTTTCATCCTTTCCGTGTCTGCATCCAGGATTTCTTTCACCTTATCGCTGTAATGGTATACATCATCAAACGGATGCCACAACAATCCCTTGATGAAATCCGCATCCGGCTTTACGCTGGCCCAGCCGCCTATCTTCTCGCTGTAGTACGGCTGGCCCTCTTTGATAATCTCTATCCTGTCTCCGAACTGTATCACCTTTTCACCATTCACATATACGGCCGCTTCTCCCTGGGTAACACTCCCCCTGATCCTCTTTACTTCAATTTCCAGTTTCATCCTCTACCTCCTGTAATCTGACCGTCCAGTTGTTTTTCTCTCCGGTCACAAAGCACCCGTGGCGCTTTGCCCACTCTGCCACATCATTTGATGATGTATGGCCTACACCGTCATACCGCAGCATATCCAGGAAAAGACCAAAATCGGAACTGTGGTAATCGTCATAGGAAATCCCCGCACGTTCCAGGTCGCTATCACACGATATTTCCCGGTATTCCTTAATCATGGAATTGTAGGCCTTTGCCGTCTGTTCTGTATGCTTGAATCTCATGCGTCTTTAGCCTCCTCTACAAATTTTTCAGCCTCCTCCTGGCTCTCAAACCAGTCATTGTAAATATCTCTCCAGCTCGTGCTGGTGAACGAGTTCTCCGGTTTCTGGGCCGCTTCGATTACATTTGTTATTTTTGCCACCGCACGCCCTTTATTGCTGATAGTGGTTGTCGCACACCAGTATTTTTTAGTGAAATCCTCTTTTATCCGGTAGTCCATGTCTAAATCCATAGGACCGTCCGACTCTCCGTCCATTGCGTTACTTGACGAGGCGTACAGTCTATCATGCCTCTCTTCCGGCATTTCCCCAGGCTCCGCATATTTCCAGATTCTACCGTCCTGGTCTTTGTATGTACGGCATCCAAAATCATCCAGCCCGGCAAATACTACCTCTTTAATTTTAGACGGGATAACTGAAAGCTCATAATCTGCCACATCATCCGGGTGCAGGGGATATTTGTACTCAATATATCCCCAGGCGTCACGTCCTATCTCTTCGCAATAGGTTCTGGCGTCAAAGTTGACCACCTGCAGAACATCATTAAACGGTGACTTCGGATAACTCCCAGGCGTGATCGGCCGCTGTGTGCTGTAATACTTCATAGATTTTCCCTCCTGTTTTAGTCCAATACATCCGCAATGCTTATTCCTGTTTCCTCTTCCACTATCCGGATTGCCTCTGTTATGGCATCATCCCAGCCTTTGGAATATTCGTCCGTTGCCCCGCATCCTCCTGTCTGATGCAGGCGCAGCAATATGTTCTTTCCTTTTTCTGACACTTCATTCTCCTTTCGACTTATTTTTTACGCTATTTCTGATCTGTTCAATTACACTTGATACAATGGCATACATTTCCTGTTCAGTTTTAATTCCTCTAACACGTTCCATATCCGATCTCATTTTTATATCCGGGTTTAACGTATAATATACAGACCACTCTCCCCAATCATAGGAAACATAGAATCCAATTCCTATGATGTAAGGTTCACGCATCTGGAAATACAAATTTACCGGGTTATGTTCGGTAGGGCATCCACAATTATAGATATCGCAGAATGACGCCATTTTCCCTACTTTCTGTGCAATCCTGTTATAATCTTTCATTTTCCACATCCTTTCAATTTAATTTCAGGCAGACAGCCCTTTTATAAAAATTGTCTATTTGGGTATGAATTTATTGAGCGGCTTACATACTTTCCGCCTGTTCTCTCGCATGTCGGGGGGAACCTCCCTTATCAGGTTTCGCACTAAAGCCTGAAAACTTGCTGGCCAGTATGAGCATTTTCAGGCGTTCTCTGCTCGAACCGCCGCCCCGTTTTCGCATTAAAAACCGGACTGAAAACCTGTTGACCAACACCAAATAGACAATGCTTATAAAAGAGCTGCCTCCACTCTGCGACTTCCCCAGGGGTTGTGACCTGATTCCCGCATTAGAGGCACCGGCTCACGCCGGTACATATCCCAGAATTTTTACGGCGGCCGGGATACAGAAAAAGAAAGCTCCACCGTATTTCAGTGTATATGTTGCGCTGTAGGCTCTGCCATTATCTCCGATAGCCCAATACTTGCCAGGCTCCGTGACCTCTGCCTCCGGCAGCATATCCTCTATGTCCGATTTCTCGTAGAATTTTTCGTTTTTCAGCATATTATCCTCCTACAGTGTTTCGTATTTGCCGGTTTCCT
>CATLHM010000001.1 GCA_949949005.1 uncultured Lachnospiraceae bacterium | reverse complement strand
AAATCGTTCCACACCAATATCCAACTGATTTCCGAACAATTCATTCAAAGTGAAATAATACAAAAATTCCGGTGAATGTTCTTTATATACATACCGCAGACTAGCCAGTAATTCTTCTTTGTAATCTGCAGACACTTGCTCATTAAACCAAATCTGTTTAAAAGTGTTTAAAGCGCCTACAATCTGTTCTCTATCAGCGCTGCCATTTAAGATCGTATCAAAATTAATATTATGAAAGGATTCTCTGCTCATCTTTTTAGATACCTCCAAAGAAGATGAGCCTTGAATCATAAAGTCTTCATCAATAATCAGAACATTTCCACCAATGCGAATCCCTGTGTTTACCTTACGAATATTAACATGTTTTTAATAAAATCATGCATGTTCCGAGCTTTTGAAAAATGCTGCAGTTTATTCTTCTCAGTAATATCATACGAATTAAATAATATATCTGTAGGATTAATTTCAAATTCATGCGCAATCTCTGTCTGATGAGGCAAAAATTTTACATCACGTATCACAAAATTTATTTCTTTTACGTTATGCAAATTTTTTTCTAATAAAGAGAATACCGATATCGTCAGCTTATCATTGACGATATTAACTACCGCATTTTTCTTATTCTGAAGAACTTCGTTAATTTTCTCAATTATCTGTTCATTTGAATTAATAACATTCGTCATTCAGTTATTTTCCCCTTCTTACGCCTTGCATCAGCAGGTTTCTGTGCATCAGCAGGAATCAGCCACATTTTACCTTTTTTAATCACCCCATCTATTCGTCCTTCTATGCATAGCGTGACAATTCTTCGCGAAGAAATATTCCATTTTTTAGACATTTCTACAGTTGTCAAGTATTCCATATCCCAAACCTCCTGCCACTTCTCATTATATTCCATTATCGGAACAAAAGCAATTACCTGTTTCATGTTACTAATTTTATGAATCATCTCACTGTAAATCATCGTTCCCTATCTCTCTGTTTTTTCTGAATATTATGATTTGAGTGTCAAAAGGGTAAAATGAGAGGCCCCGTCTTAAATTTGGAAACAAGTCAGCAAAAACGCACATCCTTGAAAGAAACCGCAAAGGATTCGTTTTTCCCCTAATTTCCCCCAAACCTGACCTCACAGTCCTTTCTGTAAAAAGCAATTCCATAGCAGTCGATTTTCCTGTATCCTTCCGCCCGCAGCTCCTCCTGATATTTTTTATCGTAAATCTGCCCAAGCGCTTTTTGAGCATCTTTCTCCAGATCATCAATAAAGTCCGACACCTTAACCTCTATAATGAAAGAACGTCCCCGCAGCGAAGGACTCTTTACCATAATATCGGAACGCCCGTTTCCCGACTCCCGGTTGGATTTCACCAGATAATTTTCACTTTGGCTTAGAATACCGGTCAGAAAACCGTGGTAAAAATTTTCCGCACTGTCATAAAAGCTTATGGAGTCAAACAACTGACGGGTCAGGATCTCCCTCATCCTTTCCGCATTTCCATCCTCCATGGCTCGGTACAGGTCATGGAAATTCTCTTTTCTGAACGCTGCCCGCATCCACTTCAGGATTGTGTTCTGATAAATGGTCTTCACTTCCGTATTTGGGATCCGCACGCGCAAAAAGATGCTTGATTCCTTAAAATATTCGCTCTCCTTTGTCAGGTATCCGGTGAGGTAAAGGAAATTCCACAGATTTTCGCCGCTTCCATGCATGTCCTCATAGGTGATCTCCTCATGCACCTGAATATCCATGGTTCCCCCTTTCAGAAGCATCTCGATCTCTCCCTTCGTCTCCCGGTCTGCCCGGGCAATCAGATCCCGAATAATATCATTAGAGCTGGTATTAATCCAGTAAGGACGTGGAAAGGCATTGCAATCCGCATACAGATCATACATGAAATTGATAACGCTCCATGGATTGTAAACCTGTGTATTCCCAAATCTATAACCGTTATACCATTCTTTCATAATCGGAAACCGGCTCTCCACTTCATAATGAGACATCATCTGAAATACCTCTGATTCTGTAAAACCGAAATGCTCACTATATCTTTGATCAAGTATGGATATCATTTTCAGATGGTTTAATCCTGTAAAAATGCTCTCCTTGGAAATCCTCATACACCCGGTAATAACAGCAAACTGTAGATACTCGTTGGTCTTTAGCGATGATTCAAACAAGGAGCGGATAAAATCGACCATTTTCCCATAATAGCCTCTGAAATAAGAGCTTTCCAGAGGAACATCGTACTCGTCGATCAGGATAACGGTTTTCTCTCCGGTGATTTTATGCATACAACGGCAAAAAAGCTGTAGCGAACTGCGGATCTGCTTTTCATCCGCCCGCTCCGCCGCAACATCCATATAGCTCTCATATTCCTCGTGCGTAAGCTTCACCTTTTCCCGCTCCACAATACTTCTGTGACGGTCGAATTCTATCGCAATCCCCCTTAGGATGAAAAAATACGCGTTCTCCCAGTTCTCCTGCTTCGCTGACTTGAGAGTCAAATTCATCACCGGATACCTCCCCATCTGTCCGGTATAGCTCTCTCCCTCTTCCATAATTTTCATTCCCCGGAAAAGCTCTTTGCTTCTGGCATTCTGCTTCGTATCTCCCGTGTCCTCAAAGAAATACCGGAGCATACTCAGATTCAGCGTCTTTCCGAAACGCCTGGGGCGGGTGAACAGATTTACTTTCCCTTTCAAGTCCAGTAATTCCTTAATAAACATCGTTTTATCTACATAATAATATCCTGACTTCACGATCTCTTCAAAATTTTCCACACCGATTGGCAACGGTTTTTTCATTCCAAGTCCTCCTCTTCAAAATTCCAAAACAGAGAGCTTCCTCAAGCGCTTCCCCGGCTTTCATTATTTTCGGTTTTCCGAATTCCACTTCTATGATATTTCCCGGCACAATCATTCTAGCACATACCTATACACAATTCTATAGGATTTTCCCGGAGCATCTGATCACGGTTCGGGGATATAAAAAAGTGTGCGGCAAACTTGCTCTTTCCACCGCACACTACATTGCTCCCTGCCATTGTCCGACATTTTTCTTCCATCCTTCCTCTGCTTAAACAATTTTTCATGAACACAGTTCCCGCTTATCCACACGCCGTTTCAAAACCAAGGCCAAAAGTGCGGACAAAATCCTTGCAAAAACCGTACTCCACCAGATCATAATCTGTCCGCCGAACAAAGGCGGCAGAATTAGCATCAGAACTAACATAAACACCGGTTCTATAAAGGTCAGGATATAAGAAAATACGCTTTTTTCCGTTGCATAAAAGCTCGCTGTGGTGATACGCAGAATCGCCACAAAAGGCACGGAAACCAGAAATACAGGCATGATTTTGGCAATCTCAGCATTGACTTCACTGGATGCCCCAAATAATACTCCGAGACTTCCCTTCGTCAGATACATAATGATGCAGCCGCAGGCAGACAGAGCAAATGCAAACCCAAAAGCTAATTTCCGCACATATTTCAAATCACTCCAATTTCTTTCACCATAACACTGACTGATCAGCGGCTGGCTCCCGTCCCCCACTCCCTGCAAAATCAGGTAAATAATACAGATGACATAGGCAATGCACGCATACGTGGCGATGGCAGCATCTCCTCCATAGGAAACCGAAAAACGGTTGATAATAATCAAGGAGATATTAGGCGACATGGCAAGGCCAAAAGGCGCAATCCCGATTTTGATTACGGAAGCCGATACCGCCCCCATTTTTGAGAGAGGAATCCTGAGTGTAAACTGCTTTTTCCTCAATAAATAAACCAATGCAATCAGCATGGTAACGCCCTGCCCGATAATGGTCGCCCATGCCGCGCCGGCGACGCCCTGTTCCAGCACCCATACAAACACATAATCCAAAATGATATTGGTAACAAACCCTGCAATCATGGAAACCATTGCATAAAAGGAACCGCCCTGATTACGGATGAAAGGAACCAGCCCCGTGCCGATTACCTGCAGGGCTGCCCCTATGGCAATCACAGCAATATATTCCTCCCCCAAAGAAAGAAGCTGTCCGCTTGCCCCCAGCAGCCTTAAAAAAGCGCCGTTCAAAAAGAAGATGGAAAATGTCAGAATAATGCTGAAAATTGCCAGAAGCCACAGAGCGCCCGCTGTAAACTCTTTTGCCTGATCCTCTTTCTTTTCCGCCTTATTGATGGAATAATAAATGGCGCCGCCCATGCCGATCCCGGTTCCCAGCGCCTGAATGACTGCCACAATCGGATAAGCGATATTCACAGCCGAAAGCCCCAGATCACCGATACTGTTTCCAATAAAGAATCCATCTACAATTGTGTAAACCCCTGACAATGCAAAGGATAATACAGAAGGTATCACATATTGAAAAAAAGTTTTTACGTCACGCATTTGTTTTACTGCTCCTTCCCTCCTCTTTTCTAAAAAATGCTTTCGTTATTAGTCCGTACATGTACTATATTCATTATAGTCCGTATATATACTAATTGTCAAGAAGAATTTGAATTTTTTTGATTACGGCCTCTATACTGGCAGCTATTTTCCTTACGCGCCCCTGCGCACAAAAAATACACCGAAGCCCATGGCTTGCGGTGTATGATTCATACTATGTAAAAAAATATTTAATTTAAAGCAAATCAAATGGTGATAGACAATGTTCCTGCATCAATCTGACATATCCTTCTCCATCTCCTTCTCAAGCAGCGTATTGAACAATGTAATATTATCAACCATTTGCTGCACCCTGTCGCTTCCCATGATCTGGAGTACACGGTGTTCCTGCTCCCGCAAGGGCGTTATCAATTCATTGGAATAGGCAATCCCCTTATCGGTTAACGTAACCTGTTTTTCCCGGCGGTCCTCAATCCCTGGGGTAAGCTCAACATATCCATCTTCCTTCAAAGAGCGGATCACGCTGTTAACCGTTTGTTTTGTCAGCCCGGTGCAGAAACAGATTTTTTTCTGTGTCATTGCCTTTTGCCCTTCCAAAGCATACAAAACAAACATCAGATAATAATTGATATTCTTTGAGGCCGCCCAAGCGCTGTATAACCCGTTTGCCTGCCCCCATACTCCCCAAAATTTCTGTACATCTGTAGGCATAGTTATCCCTCCTGTTCCATTATACTAAACCTTATTATAGTATTCATACATACTTTTATCAAGGCTTTACTTCCCCAGACTTTTTAAAGCCCAAAGTATAATAAGCGCCAATAATTTCCCCATATTTCTTTCCTTTCTGCACCCAATCAGGTTACTATTCCCTTTCATACGTACTCCTATTCATTGCTCTCTACAATGGCAAGTCCTTCTTTTGAAACCATACAATGCCAGTCACATATAACATTGCCGCAAGCATTCCCATAGTCAGAAATTCTTTTCCATATCCGCTGCCCGAAAGTATATTCCTTGTATTGAACAGCGTATTTAATGTAACATATTTCAAAAACTCCAAATCATCCGACAATTTTATAACCATGTTTATCACAAAAAAATACAGTGGTATCCCTGCCCCAAAAATCAGGGAATATTTTGAACTGTTAAATATACAGGAAGCGCAAAAGCAGACACCGCTGATTGCCAAATGGTAGAGAAAAACCCCTAAATCCAACATCAAAAATATTTTTATATCAAGCGCATCCGGCTGGACAATATGAGCTGTTATAATCCCTGTAAGCGAAACAACTCCCCACATAGCCGCTAAGGATGCAATAAAAGAATCATCCCCACCCTGTCACAGGTCTTTTCAACTTCATCAAAGATGTGAGATGACAGCAGAATCGTTTTTCCTTTTTTCTTTTCTTCCCTGATCAGTTCGATAAAAACATTTTGCATCAGTGGATCCAAACCGCTGCTTGGCTCGTCTAAAAGCAAAACCTCCGGATTATGCATAAAAGCCGATACGATACCGATTTTTTGCTTCATCCCTTTTGACATTTTCCTAAGTCGAATGTCAGGATTCATTTCGAACCTGTCCAAAAGACTTTCCGCATAGGAAAAATCCTGCATCCCCCGCATTTTCGCAATCAGCCTCAAATAGGCAGTCCCTGTCATATCATCGGGGAAAGCGATTTCCCCGGGAAGATACCCTACTTTTTTCTGAATTTGCTTCTGCTCACTCCAGCACTTCATTCCTTCTATACAGACAATGCCGGACTGGGGTTTGCTAAATCCCATTAAATGCCCCTTTACCCATTCCATAGTTTTTTGAAAAGTGCCGTATATCAATGGCATAATCTCCTGTTTCCATTTCCCCCGCTCCATTTCTTCTTAGATTTATTTCCCGGTAATTGATATTTGCATATACTATATTGGTATTTATTTATACTTATGCCAAGTGAATTATCCTCTGCAGTTAATACTTTGTATTCGCTCGACCATATGGAATATAGTGGATAAAAAGGGCAATATTTGCATTTTGGTAAAAAGAAAATGTATCTCAGTTATAAGGACGTTTCTTTTAGCAAAAGACTGTGCTATAACTTTTAAAGGGGTGACAAGATGAAAATTAAGGAAGAACAGGACTTATCCTGTAACGAAATAGAAGTAATAATTAAATATGCCCAAAAGGACAGGCAGGTTCATCGTATGATAAATTTTTTACGGTCATTTGATATGCAGATAAAATGTGCCGGTGATCATACAGAGAGAATGATAAATATTTTGGACATTTTTTATATAGAGAGCGTTGACAAGAAGACTTTTGTATATCTTGAAAACGCAGTGTACCGTACAGATTTTCGGTTATACCAGCTCAAAGACAAATTACAAACATACGGCTTCGTGCAAATCAGCAAATCGTGTATCTTAAACATAAACGCTCTGGAAAGCATCAGGCCTCTTTTCAATAGCAGAATGGAAGCAACCTTGAAGAATGGTGAAAAAGTGAATATCAATCGCAATTATCTGAATGGAGTAAAAAAAGCATTGGAAGGAGACAACGAAATATGAAAAAAAATATCGTAAATATTTTGGCTACAACAGGAATTTCCTTACTGCTGCTTTCCGTTGTTGCGTTGTCCTTCCATGCAAGCTGTATTTATCTGGAAACAGTGTTTCAGGCTCTTGGTGTAAATATCCTTACCCATTTAGGGATAATATTTATTAAAAGATTCGAGTTAAGAAACATTTTTACTGAAATAGGGTTGGAAATCGCGTTTATCGTGTGCGAACTCCTGGTGTTTGGGCGATTGTTCCATTGGTTTACGAGTTTGCCGTTTTTGCCGCTTGTCTGCATGGGAGCCGTGATCTATCTCATTTCACTCTTTTTGAATTTGTTACAAATGAAACAGGAAGCAAAAGAAATCAATTTACTCATTGAGAGCCGGAATAAAAATCAGGACTAAAATGGGCAACTTTCAAAATGATCCAGAGGAAAAGAGACATGGAAAAAAGAAAAACGGTACGTGTTATCAGTATGATGTTTATTTTGTTAATGGTGATCAGAACCATAGAAATCGTTTTTGTAAAAACCGACCAAACATGGGTTGGCGAAAATATATTACATAAAATCTGCTGCATTTTGCTCATATGGATTGCGTTAGATCTGTTGCAGTCCCATTGGAGCGATCTGGGATTTTCTAAAAAAGGGATATTTCCCGGTTTGAAATACGGTCTTGCCCTTGGCATAAGCACCTTTTTTCTTTCTTACGCTACAGAATTTATTGTATTGCTTATGATGGGGAAACACCCGTCTTTGCGATTTTATATCACAAATTTTTCGCTTGCACAGACACATACTACCGGCACCTCCCTGGCAGCAGTACTCGTGTGCATGATTGGCAACATCGTAAACGTCTTTGCAGAAGAGGGGCTGTTCCGAGGACTGTTTTGCAAAATCGGCAGACAATCCTATTCTCAAAAGACAGCTAACATCATACAGGCTCTGCTTTTTGGAATATGGCATATTACCAACATAATCAATCCTGTGCTCGACGGTTCTGTGAATATTGCCATGGCAGTTTTTATGGGCACAGGATATATCCTGTTATCCGGAATTTTAGCCTATGAATGGGGGATGTGCGCGGCATTATCCGGAACGCTTTGGATCGGTGCATCCGAACATTTATTTAACAATTTCATAAGCAATTCCCTGCATACGGTGACAGAAGCAGGCGCAGACGAATTGATGATAATGAGAATCACCTTATCCAATATTTTGTCCCTGCTGTTTGTTTTGATTGTCTCTCGGAAAAATTCGCCCTAGCCGTTCTTTTTTACCCATCGCATCACCCCTCCTGCTGCCGGAAGCGATACTTGCCTTTTCCGTGTCCGGACACCGGTTCTATGACGCCGTATTCTGCCATTTCACCCAATAGCACTGAACATCTTGTCGGCTTCAGGCCTATGAAGCCGATGTTTCTCATTCAGGAGGAGATTGCGCAAAAACAATTCAAGGTACTGCGTTGTTTCATGGATACCGTTTCTCAGGTCATTGTTGTTTGCCCTGGCCAGCAAACTCCGAAAATATCATATATTTTTCATCCGGCCATCACTAATATGCGTATTTATTCAGAAAATATGTCATTTAAAATATCAGATAACTGATCTATTTCTAAATGCTGATTAAAAAGTACTAACGCTACTGCACTCGCATATTCCGGCAACACTTTATCTGTATACCATAATAAATGATGATTTAAAAAATCATCGCACAGTTTTTGAACATTTAACGCTGTTGCTTCCATACTATATCGCATTTTTTCTGGATGCTTACACGGAAGATTAATTTTACATTGACAAGATTTGCACAATCTACAACTTCCGCTTAGTAAAGAATATCCATCTGTATATGTTTCTACAGCACGGGCACATTTTTCCACAAGTGATTTTAATGTAACATTGGCAGCTTTTACTGCCAAATACTTATTTTTTATGTCCGCATAGTATTCCATTTGTGTAGAAAAACAAATCATACAAGCTGATGTATAATCTTTTTCAAGACTTAAAAACGATTTAGAAAATGGAGGACAACTCCACTTTTTTCCATAATTAGGACACCCCTCCTTGCACGCTTTTTCTATTCGGTCTTCCTCAAAATAATTATGAAAAATTGATACGTCAGTGAACAATTTCCCTTTTACCTTGACAAAAATTGTTCTATTTGTTAATACCTTCTTTTTCTCTAAAAATATAGTATCCTCCATATCCAACACATACTCCTTAATCTCCTCATAAATCGCCCTACTCTCCGCTGCTGTCAAATCCATCTCATCCATTTGAAGCTCAACCTCGATATGTTGGTCTGCGTGAAGTCTGGACAATAAACACACCGTCTCCACATGCCTTGAGACGCCACTATGGATGTTACCCGTATGCGAAAACATATCCAAAATTTCATTTTTTCATCCAAATCAATGCATTTTCGGACAAAAATCATTTACTGTCTGCACGAACGTAAAATGTACTTCTGCCTGCTCCTTCTCTAATGATAAGTCCCTCCTCAGTAAGCTTTTTTAAAGCCGCCAGTGCAGAAGATCTGCCTATGCCCGGACAGTGAGCAATGACATCCACCCCAGTGAACTTACCGATTTTTTCTTCAGTATATTTTTTAACAATGTCATATGCTGTGCTACCGCTTCTGCTTTCAGTCAAGAGTCCGACTCGCTCTTCAAATTCTGTATAACAGGCCAAAATCACCTGCAGCATATATCTGATAAAAGGTGTCGGATCGTTTGCTTCTTCATGCCACCCAGCATCAGCTTCTTCAAGGGTGTCATAATAACGATCTTTCGTTTTCTCTATCTGTTTTTCAATACTGATATATTTTCCCACGCTATATCCATTCTTATACAGAAGGAGCAGCATGAGCAATCTGCTCATCCTGCCATTACCGTCATTAAACGGATGGATACAAAGGAAGTCACAAATAAAAGTCGGAATGAGTATCAAAGAATCAATTTTTTCATTTGCATTGACCTCCTCATAGGCGTTACACAGATTCTCTACCGCATCAGGTGTATCATACGGAGCGATTGGTGTGAATCTGGTTACCAAAGTTCCGTCAGGCTTTGTTTCATTAATGTAGTTCTGAACATTTTTAAAGCGGCCACCGTATGACAATCCAGCTCTCTTCAAAAGATCCCTGTGCAACTGAAGAATGTACGATGGTCGGATAGGAATGTACTCGCTGCTCTCGTGAATCGTATTCAGGACATCCCTGTAACCCATGATTTCATCCTCATCACGGTTCCTTGGAGTAGTCTTCTCCTCAAAAAGCTGTTTCATTCGAGTACTCGTTGTGACGATGCCCTCAATTTTATTGGAGCTTTCAGTGCTCTGTATTTTGGCAATCTCGACAAGACGATCCAATTCTACCGGCTTTTGCCGGATGAATAAGTCTTGTCTGCCTTTACATTCGTGAATTTTTGCAACAAGGTTTAATATATCTGTGTTCCAGGCTTTCTCATAGAGCCTGCTGTAATCAAACGATCTCATTAGAGCTCCTTTCGTCCAGTGTCCCGTTTTTTCATCCAATTATACTTAATTTTGGACGAAAATTCAATCCATTGGACAAAAAATAACCCGCAGCCCTCAAAAAAACCACGGGTATCTACTGCTTTTTCTTCCATTCATCCAAAAGCTGAATGATGATGCCCTCTATTTCCTCACTGCTGCGCTTCCTCCGCCAGAAAGAAAATGTCAATGCCCTGTGAAAAACCGAGCTTCTTACCGTCCACCATAGCAAGGAGTTCATCAGACAGGCGGGAGAGCCAGATATACCGCTGAACCTTTTTAGCGTTCTCCCCGGCACAAGTATGTCAGAACTACTATGTAAACACAATTTTTCAGCCTCGCCACTCGTATAGGAACACAATTCTGCATTATTACTTCTTCGTTTTTTTCTTTGCTATACTATGTATGTTTTTAATGCTTTCAAAATATTCTTCTTCAACTGGTGATAAGTTCTGAACTTGATATTTTTTATATTCTTCTGTTGCTTTTTCGATTGCCTGCGAATGGCTAACTAACCTCAAAATACTTCTCCATCCTTTTATTCCGATTCCCTTCCTCATCTTCCTCAAACACAAAATGCTTATAAAACTGACTAAAACAAAGGATTTCTAGATATGTTTCCTTTGTATTCCCACCACACATTCTGTGTGCCTAGTCATCGGAAACATATCCACTCCCACCCCTCGTCTCATCCGATACCCATTCCCGCACAAAAACGCCAAATCCCGTGCCAGCGTCTCCGGGTTGCAGGAAACATAAACCACCCTTTGCGGCCCAAGCCTTACCAGAGAGGCAAGGAACTGCTGACTGCTCCCGGTCCGCGGGGGATCCATGAGCACCACATCCACCTTCTCCCCGCTTTGAGCCAGTTCTTCCATAAACGCCCCTGCATCGGCCTGATAAAACCGGATATTTCCTATCCCGTTTCTCTTCGC
Organism: uncultured Lachnospiraceae bacterium; assembly: GCA_949949005.1. Lineage (GTDB taxonomy): Bacteria > Bacillota > Clostridia > Lachnospirales > Lachnospiraceae > Suilimivivens. Next base: position 280,039 of record CATLHM010000001.1, on the reverse strand, counting down.
CCCTGCAATAGCATCCCTCACCGCGTCCCGGTTTAACTCCACACCGATGCATTGATGAGCCTGTGCCGCCGCAATCATGCCGATGGTTCCGGTGCCGCAGTAGGCGTCCAGCACCGTTTCCTTCCCCGAAAGCCCGGCGAACTCCACTGCCTTTTGGTACAAGATTTCCGTCTGAGCCGGATTCACCTGATAAAAAGAGCGGGGCGAAATCTTAAAGATCTTGCCGCAGAGCTCGTCCTCAATGTAGCCCGGGCCGTAGATCACCTGCTCCTTTTCGCCCAAAACCATACTGGTTTTCTTGTCATTTACATTCACCACCACCGTTGTGATCTCCGGGTGCTCCTTTCTTAAAGCCTCCACGAAATGATTCTTGGAAGGCAAAATAGGAGAACGCAAAACCAGTACCACCATAATCTGCCCTGTCCGATACCCCACCCGCACAAGCACATGGCGCAGTAGTCCATAGCCCGTATCCTCGTCATAAACTTTGATCTTAAAAGATTTAAGCAGCCTTTTCACCGTTTGGATAATGGCGTCCGCCTTTTGATTCTCCAGCAGGCAGCTATCCACGGGGACAATCTGGTGGGTTCCCTCCCGGTATACGCCGGAAACAGCATTACCCCTGCCGTCCATCCCGAATACCGCATGAACCTTGTGCCGGTAGTATTTCGGCTCCTCCATGCCGATCATATCCTCCAGCTTACCAAAGGGCTTTAGCAGCCCGTTTACCTGCCGCTTTTTCCACGCAAGTTGTTTTTCATATTCCATATGTAAAAGCTGGCAGCCCCCACATTTCTTATACACAGCGCACCCAAAGTCCTTGCAGGGCCGTTCCTGATCCCGATCTGGCTTTTTCAGCTTTTTGGCTCCCCCAGGCTTTTGTCCCTCCTGCTCCTTTGAACCTTTTTGCATCTTCGATACGCTTTGTGCCTTTGATTCGCTTTGTGCCTTCGACAGGCTTTTCACCTTCGATACGCTTTGGGCTTTTGGTTCGCTTTGGGCCCTCCACAGGCTTTTCTCCTTTGGTTCACTTTGGGCCTTCGATACACTTTGTGCCCTCAGTGCGCTCTGCGGCTTTGTCCCCTTTAACGCTTTCTTTTTCGTCTCAAATTTTCGTTCCACTTTCTTCCCTTTCTTCCGCCAGCCATCTTTAGCCAGAGGCCAAATCATCTTGCCCTTTACTATCGTTAAGCAACGGATAGCACACCTTGCGAACTATCCTTATGTTAACAGCAGACTGTACGCCTTACGATCTGTCCTCATGTCACCAACAAACAGCGCGCCTTACGATCTGTCCTCATGTCACCAACAAACAGCGCGCCTTACGATCTGTCCTTATGTTAACAAAAACCCCATGCTGTCAAACATGAGGTTTCCTTGCTCCCATATCCAAAAAACCATAACAAGGGATATCTGCCCCGCCAGACTCCCACGCCCAAACGCCTCGGCGTTCCCTGCCAAACGAAGAAGCAGCCGCTTCTTATCCCGCGTCTCTTAATCTGACGTCCTCTATCCCTTTTGCAAGCTCGGTTGCGCGCTCAACATCCGCTTCATTGATACGGACTGTAAAGACATTTTTCTCCCTCTGCCTTTTCCCGCCGAACAACCTGGCAAACAGGAAGCGCTCCTGCCACTCGATAAAATAGGAAATACGGTTTTGCAAAAAAAGCTTTTCCAGTTTCTTCTTACTTTCCTGACTGTACACTCTGCAAAAGGTCACTTCCCTGTTAAATGTCTGATCATCAAAAACTAATGGTGCCACCCTCTCACATCCCCCATCCGCTCTTTCTTTTACCAACTGCATTTATTATAAATAGAATACCGGAAAATTTCAATATCGAATTTAAAGTATGGCTACTCCCACTTTGCCCGCTCCCATACCTCCTTTTGCTCCTGATAAACCGCGTTGAGATAATCGGCCGCCTCCCTTACCCCATCGGCGCTTAGGGCAAACTCCCTGCGCTGCTTTTTTTCCTCCGGCGTCTTCGCAAAGCAGTAAGGCTCCGGCCAGATAATAACCTCCAGCCCGGAGCCGTCCTCTTTTTCCTTTTTTTTCAGCATGTATCTCATACCATCCATGCTGCCCGTATATTCTTCCTTTTTGATGTAATTCAAAACGTGAAATTTGTCCTTATCAATCATTTCTATACCCCTGCATACCGCAAGCGTAGCTTGCCATACTGCCATCAATAAGAGTTTGAAAATTAGTTTCAAACTTGCTCCTGTCTGTGGCAACAGTCCAACTATTTTGCCCTCCACTATACATCATGGCTGCGGAAGTAATCCACGAGGCTTCCCAGGGACTTTACAAGGATTCCCGTCTCCGTTTCGCTGAATCCTGCAAGGGCCGAGCGAACCATCTCCTTGTGAAAATTCTGGTGATGGAAATACGCCCTGTCCCCCTTTTCGGTCAGGGAAAGCAGCACCAGCCGCTTGTCCTCCTCGCTCCTCTCCCGGAGCACATAGCTGTTTCGGGTGAGCCTGTCAATAGCCTTAGTCAGGGTTCCCACTGTGACGGAGAGCCTCTTGGCTACGGCGGAGCTGGTCTTGGGCCCCTCCACGCCGATGGCCTCTATCACATGCATATCATTGATGGTGATATCCTTAAACTCCCCGGTAATCAGGGCCTTCTGTTCTATCCCCATAATTTCCTGAAACAAGGTAACCAATAAGGTGTTTAATGTCTGATTCATCTCCATGTCTGATCTGTCTTCCTATTTCTGTTATTACGGCTCTGCCTTTTCCGGTATCCGAAAGCACAGGCCCTGCCGCCCAGGTTACAGCCTCACTCCGAATGCCGCCTCCCGATTTCAAAGCAACGCCTTTACCACTCAACCACGGCCGCTCCCCAGGTGAGGCCGGCCCCGAAGCCTGCCAGCACGATTTTGTCGCCCCTTTGCAGCATCCCGCTGCGGTTTACATGATCCAGCAGAACCGGCACGCTTCCTGCTGATATATTACCACACTTTTGAAGATTTGTCGGGAATTTTTCCATAGGCTGGCCTAATTTTTTTGCCACCGACTCAATAATACGCAGATTGGCCTGGTGAAGCAGGAAGTATTTGATCTCACCGGAGGCTACGCCTGCTTTCTCCATAGCGTTTTCTATAGCCTTGGGTACGGTCTTCACTGCGAAGTGATACACTTCCCGGCCATCCATCCGGGTATGATCCAGGGCCGTATCATTTTTTACCAAAGGATTATTTACCGGGCGGTTTTGACAGGTCAGTGCCATGCCGCGCTTTCCCTCCGATCCCTGTACAAGGCTGATGATCCCCCGTTCCTGCTTTCTGACCAGGGCCGCTCCCGCTCCGTCCCCGAAAAGGACGCAGGTGCTGCGATCCTGCCAATCCATCATTTTGGACAGGGTCTCTCCCCCGATGACCAGCGCCGTCTGCGCCATACCTGCCTGCATATAGGCCTGGGCAATGGATAACCCAAAGAGGAAACCGGCGCAGGCCGCATTGATATCAAAAGCCACGGCGCAGTCCGCCCCGATCAGGCTCTGCACCTGGCAGGCCGTGGAGGGAAAGCACATATCCGCAGATACGGTTCCCACAATGATCAGATCAATCTCCTTTGCCTCAATTTGGGCATCCCGGATGGCGGCCAGGGCCGCCTCCACTGCCATTGAGGTGGTGGTCTCCTGCTCCGCCAGATGCCTTTGTTCGATTCCGGTTCTCTCCCGAATCCATTCGTCCGTGGTATCCACCCATTTTTCAAGCTCCTTATTGCTCACCGCCCGCTGGGGCAGATAGCTTCCGGTTCCTATAATCCTTGCCGGCATGACCTTCCTCCTATATCCTTTCGCTGTCTCATTTAAAACTTCCTGAATCTCTCATAGCGGTGGCGCGCCACCGTCTCGCCGTCCATTCCCTCAAATTTCTCAAAAAACAGTCTCATATGGGTTTTCATAAACCCTGCAATATCCCGCACCGTAGCGTTGTCCGCCCCGCCATATTCCGGAACGATGGTCTCGATCACCTGCAGGCGTTTCAAATCCTGGGCTGTGATTCCCATCACCTGGGCCGCTTCCTTTGCCCGCTTTGCGTCCTTCCAGAGAATGGAGGCAAATCCCTCCGGGGATAAAATGGAATAGGTGGAATTCTCCAGCATCCACACCTCGTTGCCAAGGGCAAGCCCCAGGGCTCCGCCGCTTCCCCCTTCCCCTATAATAATGGAAAGGATGGGCGTTTTAAGTCCCGACATTTCAAAAAGATTCCTTGCGATTGCCTCCCCCTGGCCTCTCTGCTCCGCCTCCATGCCAGGGTAAGCGCCTGAGGTATTGACAAAGCAAACCACAGGGCGGCTAAATTTTTCCGCCTGCTTCATCAGACGAAGGGCCTTGCGGTACCCCTCCGGGGAGGGCATTCCGTAATTTCTCCGGGTACACTCCTTCCCGTCGTTGCCCTTCTGAACGCCAATCACCGTAACCGGCCGGCCCTCAAACAAGGCAATGCCTCCCACGATGGCGCAGTCGTCCCCAAAGCACCGGTCTCCGTGAAATTCCATAAAATCCTGAAAGATCAGATTGATATAAGTAAGGGCTGCGGGCCTTCCCAGGCTCCGGGATTCCTTTACCTTCTGCCAGGAGGTTTTTTCTGGCGTCTTAGCCTGCCTCTCCCTTGAGGTCTCGGAGGCAAGATATTCCTTCCAGGGCTCTTTTTCCCCGGTAAGGGCTGCGGAAACTCTGTGGGCACTCAGAATCTGATACAGGGTCTTTTTCAGCTCATGGCGCTCCACGATTCTGTCCACAAAACCGTGAGCCACCTGAAATTCCGCGCTCTGAAAGCCCTCCGGAAGCTTTTGTCCGATCGTCTGCTCTATGACTCTTGGGCCTGCAAAGCCAATCAGCGCTCCCGGCTCTGCCAGAATAATGTCCCCCAGCATAGCAAAGCTGGCAGTCACCCCTCCCGTGGTGGGATCGGTCAGCACCGACACATACAAAAGCCCTGCGTCCGAATGCTTCTTCAATGCGGCGGAGGTTTTAGCCATCTGCATAAGGGAGACGATTCCCTCCTGCATTCTCGCCCCTCCGGAACAGCAAAACAGTACCACAGGCAATCTTTTTTCCGTGGCCCGCTCCACCGCAAGGGCAATCTTTTCTCCCACCGCCTGGCCCATGCTTCCCATAAGGAACCGGGAGTCGCAGATTCCAAGACAGGCCCTTTCCCCGTAAATGCTTCCTTCCCCTACGGTAACGCCTTCTTTCAGCCCTGTCCTTTCCCTGACATCCGAAAGCTTTTCCTCATACCCCGGAAATTCCAGGGGATTGCCGGATACGATTTCCTCAAACCAGGGCGTAAAGCTTCCCTTATCGCATACCATACGGAGCCTGTTTTTCGTCCTGATGCGAAAATATCCCCCGCAGGCCGTACAAATATAATTATTTTCAACTACCTGTGCCCGATCCAGCTCTTTTTGACAGTTCGGGCAGACCACAATCTGCTTTTCCTCCTGTCCCCCCTTGTCCAGGGAAGGGCGCAGACGTGTGTGTAAATTTTTTGTGATACGAAACATTCCTGACATTTCCTGCCTCCCAATATTGGTTCCTTTACCTCTGACTCAACCGCTTACCGCAAACGTAAGCTCCGCCTGCACCGCAATTTTGCCCTCCACAGTGGCCGTGGCCCTTCCGATTCCGATGCTCCCCTTTGACTTGATGATTTCCGTTTCCAGCATCAGCACATCGCCGGGCACTACCTTCCTCTTAAATTTTGCCCACTGGATGGCCCCAAAGTAGGCGGTTTTTCCCTTGTTTTCCTCAAGGCTTAAAATTGCCACCGCCCCCGTCTGGGCCAGGGCTTCTATGATCAGCACGCCGGGCATCACAGGCTCCGCCGGAAAGTGCCCCTGAAAAAAAGGCTCGTTGTAGGAGACGCATTTTTTCGCCACCACCCGCAGGCCGGGAGTCAGCTCTTCCACCGTGTCTATGAGCATAAAGGGCTGTCTGTGGGGAATGATCTCCATAATTTCCTTTGCCGATAATAAAGACATTGCGGTTCCCTCCTTATCCCCGATACTTTCCAATTAAAATACTTACATTGTGTCCCCCAAAACCAAGGGAATTGCTGAGCGCATAGGGGATTTCCTCCTCATAGGGCTCCCTGCAATAATCTAAGTCCATCTCCTCATCCGGCGTCCCGTAGCCCAGAGTCTGATGGATGAACCCTTCCTCCATCTGCTTCACGCAGGCTACCAGCTCTACAGCTCCTGCCGCCCCCAAAAGATGGCCCACCATGGACTTGGTGGAGTTGATGCGAAGCTTTCCTGCGTGGCTGCCAAAGGCCTTTTTGATGGCCCTGGTCTCAAACAGATCGTTGTGATGGGTTCCCGTGCCGTGGGCATTGATATAGGTAAGATCCTGAGGCGAAATTCCGCCGTCCTCAAGGGCATAGAGCATAGCCTTTGCGGCCCCTTCCCCCTCCTCCGCCGGAGAGGTGATGTGGTAGGCGTCGCTGGTACAGCCATAGCCCAGAACCTCCGCGTAAATATGAACCCCTCTTTTTTGGGCGTGCCTGAGCTCTTCCAGAACAAGGACCCCGGCTCCCTCGCCCATCACAAAGCCGCTGCGGTTCTTGTCAAAGGGAAGGCTGCACCGATCCGGGTCATCCACCCCTGAAAGGGCTGTCAGCGAACAAAAGCCTGCGATCCCCAGAGGGGTGATGGCGCTTTCCGTGCCCCCCGCCACCATTACATCCGCCTCGCCGTGCTGGATGCTGCGGAAAGCCTCTCCGATCGAATTTGTTCCCGACGCGCAGGCTGTGACCACATTAAGGCTTTTGCCTTTCAGTCCAAACTGTATGGAAATATTTCCGGCTGCCATGTTGGAGATCATGAGGGGGATAAACAGGGGATTTACCCGGGAAGGCCCCTTACCTGTCAGCCTCCCATGCTCTCTCTCCATGGCCTGCAATCCTCCGATACCGGAGCCTACCGCGCATCCCACCCGGTAGGGATCCTCCTCTTCCATCCGAATTTTTGCGTCTGCAAGGGCCTCCCCGGCAGCCGCCATCCCATACTGGGAAAAGGGCTCCATCCTTCGGGCTGTCCTGGGATCCATAAATCCCTTAGGGTCAAAGCCTTTTACCTCCGCAGCCACATGACATTTATAATCCGATGCGTCAAACCGGGTGATGGGGCCAAAGCCGTGTTTTCCTTCCTTAAGGGCACTAAAAAAATCCGCCACATTTAGCCCCACAGGGGTAATGGCCCCCATTCCCGTTATCACTACTCTTCTACTCATATTAATATTAACCCCAATCTGCCGCCCCAGGCGGCTCTCAAATAACGGATGGTACGCTTCTTACAAGCGCCTTACATTCCGCCGTCCACACAGATGACCTGTCCCGTGATATAATCCGCCGCCCCGGAAGCAAGGAAAGCTACTGCCTGGGCCACTTCCTGGGCAGTTCCCGCCCTCTTTAAGGCAATCCTCTCCAGCATGGCCTCTCTGGCCGAAGCAGGGAGATTTTGCGTCATCTCCGTCTCGATCAGCCCAGGAGCCACGGCATTGACGGTGATTCCCCGGCTTCCCAGCTCTTTTGCGGCGCTTTTGGTCAGCCCGATGATCCCCGCCTTGGAGGCGCAGTAATTGGCCTGCCCCGGATTTCCCACCACTCCTGTGATGGAGGAAAGGTTAATGATCTTTCCTCCCCGCTGCCTGAGCATCTGTCTGGAAACATGGCGCATGGTGTTAAAGCACCCTTTCAGATTCACAGCCACCACCTGGTCAAAATCCTCCTCGCTCATCCTTCCAAGAAGGCCGTCTCTGGTAATTCCGGCATTGTTCACCAGGATATCAATGTGCCCGTACTCCGCCGCCAATGCGTCGGTCATTTCCTTGCAGGCCCTATAGTCCGCCACATTGCAGCCATAGATTCTCCCGCAGCCTCCGGCCGCTTCTATCAACTCCAGGGTCTCCTGAGCCTTTTCCAAAGAGCCATTGTAATTCACCACCACAAAAACCCCCTGCCCGGCCAGGGCCAGGGCGATGGCGCGGCCGATTCCCCGGCCCGCTCCGGTTACCAGGGCTACCTTTTGCACAGCCTTTGGTTCCCCCTTCGCGGCCTTTGGCTCCTTCCGCTCTGCCTTTGGTTCCCTCTGCTCTGCCTCCGGCCCGCCCTGCGCTCTATTTTTTTCATTCTCCATTCCCAAGCACCTCCACAGCCTTCGCCAAATCCTCATACTTGTCAATGTTAAGGGCTGTTACTTCTTTATTAATCTTTTTCATAAACCCGGTGAGGGTTCTCCCGGGGCCGATCTCCACAAAGGTGGTAACCCCGTCCCCGATCATCTTTTCCACCGACTGCTGCCACTTCACCGCAGAGGTGAGCTGCTTTTCCAAAAACTCTCTGATTTTTTCAGGGGAAGTGATGTAATCCGCCGTCAGGTTGGCCACATAGGGAATCTTAAATTCCTTTAAATGCACTTTTTCCAGATCCCTTCCCAGCCTTTCCGCCGCGGGAAGCAGCATCTGGGAATGGAATGGGCCGCTGACCTTCAGGGCAAGCACGCGCTTTGCGCCTTTTTCCTTAAGAGTCTCTCCGGCCCGCCTGACAGCATCCGCCTCCCCGGTGATCACCAGTTGGCCCGGACAGTTATAATTTGCCACCGTCACAATCCCTTCCGTCCGGCTGCAGACCTCCTCGATCACGCTGTTTTCCATGCCCAGCACTGCTGCCATAGCGCCCCCTTCCGGAACTGCCTCCTGCATATAAATGCCTCTTCTTCTGACAATGGCAAAGGCCTCCTCCATCTCCATGGCCCCGGCCGCCACCACAGCCCCGTATTCCCCAAGGCTTAAGCCCGCAGTCACATCGGGAATAAATCCCCTTTCCTTCAAAACCCCCAGAATCGCCAACTCCACCGTCAGCATCGCGATCTGGGTATACTCCGTGATATCCAGTTTGTCGTTTTCCTGAAAACAAATGGCCGGAAGGTCGAGTCCGGTCACCCGGCTTGCCTTCTCAAATATCTCTCTGGAAACCGGTTCCTTTTCGTAGAAGTCCTTTCCCATTCCTATGTACTGTGCTCCCTGTCCCGGAAACACGAATGCTGTTTTTCCCATAATGATTTCCCTGCTCCTTTCTGCGCCGCCTTGTGCGCGTTTCAGGTCTGCTGTTCTTCTTTTTTCCCTCTAACCTTCTACCCCAAGGAGCCTTCCGGCCTGTTCCATAATTTCCTCAATTATCTCCTTACAGGTCTGCTCCTTTTGAACAAGGCCAGCAATCTGTCCCGCCATCAGAGTTCCGTTTATGGTATCTCCCTCTATCACTGCCCGGCGAAGGGAGCCCAGAGTAAGATGCTCCAACTCATCCAGGCTTGCCCCTTCCTTTTCCAGGCGCAGATATTCCCTGGACATCTGATTGCGGATCTGGCGGATGGGGTGCCCCGTGCTTCTTCCTGTGACCTCGGAATCAATATCCTTGGCCTTCAGCACCTTTTCCTTGTAATTCTCATGAACGATGGATTCCTTTGCCACCACGAAGCGGGTTCCAAGCTGTACGCCCTCGGCTCCCAGCATGAAGGAAGCCGCAAAACCCCTCCCGTCTCCAATGCCCCCTGCGGCGATCACCGGTATTTTTACCGCATCTGCCACCTGGGGAACCAGGCACATGGTAGTGGTGGAACCGATGTGGCCCCCGGACTCCGTGCCCTCCGCAATCACCGCGTCCGCACCGCTGCGCTCCATCAGCCTTGCCATGGCTACGCTTGCCACCACAGGGATCACCTTCACCCCGGCGGCTTTAAAGTCCTTCATATACTTGGCCGGATTGCCTGCCCCGGTGGTCACTACCTCCACCTTCTCTTCTAAAATCACCTGAGCCACCTCCGGCGCATTGGGATTCATCAGCATAAGGTTGACGCCTATGGGCTTATCCGTCAGCTCCCTGGCCTTTTTGACCTCGCCTCTTACCACCTCTGCCGGCGCGCTGGCCGCAGCGATAATGCCAAGGCCTCCCGCCTGGGAAACGGCCGCTGCCAGATGATGCTCTGCCACCCAGGCCATGCCTCCCTGCAAAATCGGGTATCGGATTCCCAAAAGCTCTGTTATTCTGGTTTTCATTCCTCCACTCCCTTTTCCTTCAAATACTCCACTACCTCGCCTACCGTGGTGAGGTGCTCCAGATCCTCAGAGGGAATTTCAACGTCGTATTCCTCCTCAATCGCCATCACCAGCTCAAACAAATCCAGGGAATCCACCGCAAGGTCTTTCTCAAAGGAAGTGTCCATGGTGATTGCAACATCCGAAATGTTAAGCTGCTCTTTTACAATTTCTGCTATTCTCTCTAACATAATTTTCCTCTTTCTGCAATGCTTTGCTCATCAAAATATTTGCCTGTCAAATAATTTGATTATCAAACTGTTTGACAGGCAAAGTATATAGCTGTAAGAAACATTTGTCAACTAGAATTTGGAAAATTTGAAATTTAACTCCTTAATGAATTTGATCGTATTCTCTTAGAGTTACCGAACCAGACACAAACAACAATTTAAATAATAAAGGTGTAAAGTCTTTTGACAATTGTTAGTTATTATAGATATAAAAAAGCCCTTGAAACGCTGTTTTCCAACGTTTTCAAAGGCTTTTCCGAATCGGAGTGACAAGACTTGAACTTGCGGCCTCTACTTCCCTAAAGTAGCGCTCTACCACCTGAGCCACACCCCGAACTTAATAGCGAGAGGGGGATTTGAACCCTCGACACCACGGGTATGAACCGTGTGCTCTAGCCAACTGAGCTATCTCGCCATCTTAAATATGATATTGCTGTTTTCAGGAAATTCCTGAAGTGGGACCTATAGGGCTCGAACCTATGACCCTCTGCTTGTAAGGCAGATGCTCTCCCAGCTGAGCTAAGATCCCAAAAGCTTAAGTCTCATCCCTGACCCGCTCTGCTAGTATACTATTTTTATGGTGGACTTGTCAACATTTTTTTTAATTTTCTTCCATATTTTTTGTAAAGCCACTTAGGCCGTATTCACTCTTGGCAAAATATACACTTTCTCACGGTCTGCGCGGTAAATGCGCAGGCGTGGCTAAATAGTTACGAAAAATAACTACAAATCTCCTATCTTCTTGCACTTTCCCCCTGCCTGTGCTACACTCTTTTTTGCATTGAGTTCAGGTGTCCGAAATCGTCCCTCCGGGGGTGATGGTTCGGGTGAAAAGGGAAACAGGTGCAAATCCTGTGCGATCCCGTCGCTGTGATAAGTAAGTCCCCTGCGATACCACTGTTTCCGGTTCGCCGGAGTCTCTCCAAAAATTTTGCAAGGCAGAGGGCCAGAACCCTGCTTTGTATCGTGAACGACAATTTTTTTGCGGAGCTTCTCCCAGGAACCCATGAAATGGGAAGGTGCAGGGGATGTTGACCCCTGTAGCAGTTTGTCTGTTGCTAAGCTTTAAGCCAGAAGACCTGCCTGAATTTCAGTACCTGGCGATCACGAGGAATTGGTCTTGGTACACGGCAAACAATCCTCTCAGCTTTACTATGCCCTTTTGCATTGTGCGGAAAGGGTGTCTTTGTTTGCACGTTCTTCCCGGGTTCGCTCCAACTTACACATCATAAAAATGGAGGAATCATCATGTCACAATCACAAACGCAAAAAGAAACAACCAAACCGAGCAAAAAGCTTCTCATAGGGCTTCCCATCCTGGTAGCTATTGCCCTGCTTTTCGGCCTGGTTTACACCCTTTTCTCCCCCAAGTCAGTGGCCGGAGCAAAAGAGCTCTCCATCGAGGTGGTGGACGATACGGCCTCCTCCCAGAGCTACACCGTACATACAGACGCGGAATATCTGCGGCAGGCTCTGGAGGAGACGGAAGGTCTGACCATCGAGGGAACCGAGTCGGAATACGGATTGATGGTGGAGGCCGTAAACGGACTGCGGGCGGACTACAACGCGGACGGGGCCTACTGGGCTTTTTATCTGGGAGACGAGTACTGTAACTACGGAATCGACCAGCAGCCTGTGCAGGATGGGGAAACCTACCGGATCGTGTACACCGTGGACAAGTAGGCGTTGTTCTGGCATTTTCGCACTTTTTTACAGAAGGAGTCTTTTCAACCATGAAAAAAACAGCTTCCAGGCTCACCATACGGGATCTGGCCCTGATGGGCGTCATGACCACTCTGCTCATCGTGTCCGTACATGCCCTGGCTCCCCTGCCTAATGTGGAGCCGGTAACCCTTCTTGTGATTCTTTTTACCCTTTTCTGGGGAAAAAGAGTGGGTTACATTCTGGCGGCTTATCTTCTCCTGGAGGGGTGCCTTTATGGCTTTGGGCTCTGGTGGATCATGTACGCCTATGTCTGGCCCCTCCTTGCCCTCCTGACCCACCTGATGCGCCGACAGAAATCCCTGTGGTTCTGGAGCCTTTTCTCCGGCGCTTTTGGCCTGTTTTTTGGGGCTCTGTGCTCTGTGCCTTATTTCTTTATAGGCGGGCCTTCCATGGCTTTTACCTGGTGGGTGGCCGGGATTCCCTATGACCTGGTTCACTGTGTGTCCAACGCGGCATTCTGCCTTGTGCTCTTTTTACCTTTAAACCGTGTTCTGAGCCGTCTGAAAGCCTCGAGCGTTTGAAACGATGCTCGTGCCAGGCTCACGCAAATATGGCATGAGACTACGCCCCTGCCAGGCTCACGCAGATACGGCATGGGACTATACCTGCACCGGGCGCACCACACAAACAGGGAACGCCAGAAGTTTTGCGTTCCCTGTGAAAAATCTATTCCGTTTCCCTCTTTACAGATCGTAATACATCTTAAATTCCGCCGGATTGGGAATCTGCTCTAATTTCCTGAGCTCCTCCCGTTTGCGGGCAACCCACACATCGATCAGTCTCTGGGGGAATACCCCGCCCTTGGTCAGGTAATCGTGGTCTGCCTCCAAAGCATCCAGGGCTTCTCCCAGCGATTTGGGCAGGCCCTTGATCTTCTTCTGCTCTTCCTCCGATAAGGTGTAAAGATTGAAATCGTAAGGCCCCCACCCGTTGGCCGCAGGGTCGATCTGGTTTTCAATCCCGTCCAGCCCCGCCATCAGAATAGCCGCATAGGCATAATAGGGATTGGCAGTTGCGTCCGGGTTGCGCAGCTCGAAGCGCTTGGTTTCCGGGGACTTGGCATAGGCGGGAATACGGATCACCGCACTGCGGTTGGAGGTTGCATAGCCAATGGTAACCGGTGCTTCATATCCGGGCACCAGACGTTTGAAGGAGTTGGTGGAAGGGTTGGTAAAGGCGCACAGGGACGCGACATGCTTCAGCAGCCCTCCCATAAAATAGTGGGCGGTCTTGCTCAGTCCCGAATATCCTTCCGCATCATAAAACAGGGGCTTTCCCTCCTTCAAAAGCAGCATATGGACGTGCATGCCGCTCCCCGCCTCCTGGTAAATGGGCTTGGGAAGGAAGGTTGCCGTTTTGCCCTCCCTGGCCGCCATATTTTTGATGATGTATTTAATAATCATGGTATTGTCAGCCATGGCTGGCATGTCCGCCAGCTCCACCTCAATCTCCATCTGGCCGGGGCCTCCCACCTCATGGTGGTGATACTTCACCTTGATGCCCCAATCCTCCATCAGCATACACATACGACTGCGCAGGTCATACCCCACGTCCTGGGGGGAAGCCACATGATAGCCGCCCTTGTAAGGCACCTCGTAGCCGTTGTTGCCGGGATTATCCAGAGAACAGTTCCAGTGCGCCTGCCTGGTATCCACCCGGTAGCCGCACTGCTGGGGGGTCACTTCATAACGCACATTATCAAAGAGGTAAAACTCAAATTCCGGCCCGATGATCATCTGATCCGCAATGCCGCTTTCCTTCATGTAATCCATAGCCCGCAGGCTTACATTCTTGGGGTATTGGTCAAAGGGCTTATTTTCCCCTTTTCCTATGGTGCAGACATTTCCGCACATGGTCAGCGTGGGCACGCTGGCAAAGGGATCCACATAAGCGGTATCCGGATCCGGCAGAAACACCATATCGCTTTTTTCTATCGGCGCATAGCCGTAATTGGAGCCGTCAAAGCCGATTCCATAGGTAAAGGTGCTCTCCCCAAACCGCTCCACCGGTATGGTAATGTGACGCCAGCGTCCGTCGATATCCGTCATCTTGAAATCAATCATGCGGATTTCTTTTTCTTTGCAGAGTTTTTGGATTTCCTTAATCTTGTCCATTGCTTTTGTCCTGTCCTTTCTTCTCGTCCAAATGCCGTACCTTTTATTAACGCTGTGCTTATTGTAACACAAGATACCCCTTAAAGCCCATAAATTTCTGTATATTTCTCTTTAAAATAACGAATCAGCGGCTCCGCAGAGATCTCCCTGCCACAGACCGCGCTGATCACTTCCTTAGGCTTTCGGGTACTGCCGTACCAATGGATCTTTTCGTTCAGCCATCTGGTGATCTCGCCAATCCTTCCCTCCTTAAGAAGCACATCCACGTCCCCTAATTCCTTTCGCAAAGCATCGAGGAACATACCGTCGTAAATACTCCCCAGCAGATAAGAAGGGAAATAGCCAAAGGAGCCGTCCGACCAGTGCATATCCTGCAAAATCCCCTCGGCGTCGTTTGCCGGGGTGATCTGTAAGTACTCCTGCATCTTTTGGTTCCAGAGGGCCGGAAGCTCTTCAACCGGAACCTGGTCTCTGAAAATGGCCTTTTCCATCTCATAGCGCAATATAATATGGAAGCAATAGGTCACCTCATCCGCATTCACCCGGATAAAGCTGTTTTTCACATGATTGATCTCCCGGTAAAAATCCTCCAGGGAAATCTCCCTAAAGGGAGGCAAAAGCTCGCCCAACTTATCATAAATGGGAATCCAGAAATTTTTATTCCTTCCCAGAATATTTTCATAGAACCGGGACTGGCTCTCGTGAAGGCCCATGTAGTCGCAACTTCCCGCTCTGGTGTTGTCGTACTGCGGATTTACATTCTGCTCAAAAATCCCGTGGCCGCCCTCATGGATGGCGGAAAAAATAGCGCTTAAGGGGTCATTTTCATAGTAATGGTTGGTCACCCGCACATCCTTAGAAGAAAAATTCAGGGTAAAGGGGTGCTCCGTCTCCCCCACGCTTCCCGCATCCCGCCGAAAGCCAATGTAGGAAAGAAGCATATCCTGCACCTTTTTCTGGGCATCCGGGTCAAAGTACCTGGAAAACGCCTGGTTTTCCGGCTGGTCTTTGGCAAAGATGGCCTGCACCAGGGGGATCAGTTCCTTTTTCAACTCCCCGAAAAGCCTGTCAATGGTGGCAGAGTCCATACCCTCCTCGTACTGATCCAGCAGGGCGTCATAAATCTCTTTGCCTGGGTCAGTATAGCCGGTGATTTCTCTGGTCAGATCTATCATCTTCTGTAAGTGAGGGGCAAACACGGAAAAGTCCGCGGCTTCCTTTGCCTCCTCCCAGGCATTGCCGGACTCGGCCTGGGCCTTGACAAAGGTTCTGTACAATTCCCCAGGGATTCGCCTGTTCCGGTCAAAATCCTTTTTCATCCTCTTTACAATAAACTTCCAGGTATCGGTAAGTTCCTCAAACTCCTCCGGCCCGGCCAGAGAATCAAGCATCCCTCCTAATTCTTCCGAGGTGGACATGGCAAAACTCTCTGACGAAAAATGGGTCAGGGCCTCCACATGGGCCGCCTGTCCCAGCTTGGGGGCGGCTGTCTTCATGTCCCAATACAACAACGTACACACATGGCCGTACTGGTTCATCCTGTTCAGATACTCCTTAAAATCCTCAAACAATTTGCTCATAGACTTGGTACATCCTTTCTCTTTTTATTTTTATGAAGCATGGCTTTGTCTTTCATCCTTTTAAAAAACGCAAAATAATTTTTGCTTCCCTATCCCTTAATCCCGTGCTGTCTGCGGAACTCCCCGATGGTCTTAATCCCCTCATCCGATACCGGCTTTACCCATTTACCGGAGTACATGTGGCACTGCATGATGACATACCGCACCGGCTCGTCCACATAGCAGAGGGCAAACACCAGAAGAAACGGCGCATGGAAAGCATAGTTGGCCAGATACACACAGGGAAGCACCATCAGATACATAAAGGTGATCTCCATAATGGAGCCAAAGGCCGCGTCCCCTGCGGAGCGGTAGGTATCATTCTGAGTCCAGTTCCCCATACGGATCAGGGCGGCCACACTGTAGATCAGCAGCATTCCCGTGCCAATCCGGTAAGACTCCCCGCTAAGCCCCATGGCATGGAGCAGCGGATTGTGGATTGCGATCACCCCAAGGCAGGCGGTTCCGATCAGGGCGCTGCACAGATATACCAGGCGCCTGGCCCTCTGAAAAGCCACCTCGTGGTTTCCCGCTCCCACTTCCTTTCCCACCAGAACCGTAGCCGCATTGGAAAAACCACTGAAAAAGGCGATCACAAGCCCCTCTAAGGTACGGAACACGGCCACCGCCGCAATGGCCTTCTCGCTCTGATGTCCCAGCACAATATTGATCATCATATTTCCTACGCCGATCAAAACCTCATTACAAATGATGGGAAAACACTTCTGCAGATACTGATGGATAAATTCTCTGTTCCAGCGGAAATATTTGGAAAACTCCAGCACATAGGGAATCCTGTTTCTGATCACAAAAAGCAGGAGAATCAGCAGATTCACCCCTCCTGCAAGGACAGTCCCCAGGGCCGCTCCCCTCACCCCCATTCTGGGCATTCCCAGCTTTCCAAAGATCAGGATATAGTTAAAAACACAGTTGGCGACCACCGAAGCGATCCCTCCGTAAAGAGGGATCTTGACCTGCTCAATGGAACGCAGCAGGGCGCTTATTGCCATGGAGATTACCTGCAGCACATAGGCAAAGCCCACGATCCGCAGATAGGAGATACCGATCTTTTGTATCTCCGGCTTATCCGTATAAATGTTCATGATAAATTCCGGCGCCCCCACGGCCAAAAATCCGAAAACCACCCCTACCGTCAGCATAAAGGAAAGGGTCAGCCCAAAGGAACGGGTGATGCCGTCATGATTCTTTGCCCCCCAATATTGGGCAAAGAACAGCATACCGCCTCCCACAAATCCCCAATAGCCTGCAAACATCAGGCTGGAAAACTGGGCACAGAGCCCTACGGCCCCTACCGTCTGCTCCCCCAGGGAGGCCAGCATCATGGTATCCACCATACTTCCCGTGGTGGTCAGAAGATTTTGCAGCGCCACCGGCACCGCGATGATGGCAATGTGCCGGATAAAATAGTTCCAGTCAAATTTTTCTGTGGTGGTCTTCGGTTTCATATTGATACTCCTCGTGTACTTCAGCGCTTTTGCCAGTCGATAAATCATTTGTTGCTATATGCTTTCCTAATTCTGCATCAGCCCTTGTTCTGCGTCAGCCCTTCTTCCGTCAACCCTTCCTGCACCAACCCCTCCCGGGTAAGCCGGTACACCCTCTCGCACACCTGGGCGATATACTTCCGGTCATGGGAAATACTGATGATGGCTCCCGGAAACTGCGCAAGCATCTCCCGTATCACCGGGGACGACAGGGCGGAAAAGTTCCGGGTTGGCTCATCCAAAATCAGGACGTTAGCCCCGGACATACTCATTTTCAAAAGGAGCACCTTGGCCTTCTGCCCGCCGGAGAGCTCCGCGATTGGGTGGTCCATCTCATCTGCGGTATACTTAAGGGCTCCCAGGAAGGTTCGGATCCTGGTGTCTTCCTCCTTATCCCCTGACAGGGAGAGAAATTCCACCGGGGTCACGGAAAGGTTCAGAAGCTCCTCATAATTCTGGGGCATATACTCTGCGTGGATATCCTTTCTCTCCAGAAGATTTTCCGCGATTTTGCGCAGCAAGGTAGTTTTGCCCACGCCATTCTGCCCGGTGATCACGATTTTTTCAGAGCCCCGCACCCGCAGAAAGATATTCCTGGCCAGGACTCTCTCCTCTCCCGGCGTCTTAAACTCATTTTCCCCCTCTGGCGTCTTAAACTCGTTTTCCTCCCCTGGCGTCCGAAACTCATTTTCCGCTTCCGGCATCCTGACCTCATTTTCTCTCTCCGGTATGCGCAGCTCATCCAGGGCAAATTCCAGCACGGTTTTTCCCGCCGGAATCCTGCTGCCCTCTTCCCCCAGCTTGAAAAAAATTGCCTCCTCTTCCTCGGGCCTTTGGGTCATCCCGGCGTCCTCGCGCTCAAAGCGGTGCTCTAAACTCTTGACCGCTTTCATTTTCTTTTTTATATGCCGGTTCTTTCTGGTTCCCCGCTCTGCCCTCGGGATGTTATCCAACTGAAACTCCACTTTCTGTTCTATCCTGCGCAGTTTCTCATCCCGGATTTTTTTCTCCCGCCGTTCGTATAACGCCTGCTGCTCCTGCTTTTCAAACCGATTTGCCCGCTCTTTTAAATACTGCCGGTAGGGAACATGGGCCACCGTGGCCCGGCTTATGGTTTTCCGCCGGATCTGCTCTATGTGAATCACCATGTTGGCGGTGCCCTCGATCAGCGTCTCATCATGGGAGATAAAAAGAACAATGCCGGGCCAGCGGATGATCAGCTCTTCCAGCCATTCCAGGGTTTCCAGGTCAATATCATTGGAGGGCTCATCCAGAAGAAGGGCCGTGGGATCCCCCATCAGAAGCCCCATCATCTGGGCTTTCACCTTCTCCCCGCCGGAGAGCGTGCCCATCCTCTGCTCCCCGTAAAAAAAATCGGCAGGAACCTGAAATCTCTTTGCAAGCTCCCCCAGCTCCTTGGGTGTCTGCTCAAAGAAACCGGGCCTTTCGGCAAAGAACTCATAGAGAGTCTTCTCCGTATCCTCCTTCCTCAACTCCTGGGGCAGATAGGCCATTCTCTCCTGACTGACCAGCCGCTCACCCACAGCCTCGGCATAGTCCTCCATCAGCTCCGGGTCGTAGAGCCATTTCAGCAGTGTTGACTTACCGTTTCCCTCTTCCCCAACGATCACCGCCTTGTCCCCGGCACTTAACACACAGGAAAAATCCTGCAAAATCACGCGGAAATCCTTTTTATGAGTAATTGTTAAATTTTTAATCTGCAACATAGGAACCTCCTTACAAAATCAATCGAGTAGGGAAGGTCACTTCCCCTACTCGTGCGCGGCCCGTGCGCCACTTTAGTGGCAAACTACTCTGCACGGGCCTGCGTATAAAAACTTAAGCCTGCTTTCGTACCCGAAAACAGACTTTCCCACGTAAAGAAGACCCATTGATGCAATTTCACTACAGAAAAAGCTTCGGGTGATCAGGGAATAATCTGATTCGGAATACATAGCGGGCGAACAGTACGATTCGTAAACCGTCCTTCCTGCCAAAAAAGGTAAAAACAGGCTTCTCAATACCGTTTCGCAGCATATTTGCTTTCCAAATTAGATTATTTACTGATCATTCCTCCACCTTACGCCGATTGCGGCGCCCTTCCTTATACTGTTTTGTATTCTACCATATCTTGATTATAGATGCAATGCTATTTTTGTAATGCGGCAAGAGCTTTGCAGGGACTTTGTCATCCCTGATAATTCCGGTACTTCCAAACCATCACCCAAACACAGAAAATCATAATCATGGCAAACTCCCCGCCCCGGAACAGCAGCATCGTCTTAGTGGTCATCTGTTCTATGGCATTGCCGAAGAAGGAATAAATCGGGCTGCAACAGATCACAGTCCTAAAAAGAAGGGAGACTCTCTGACTCATATGCATATAGGTCATCTCGTAAAACATCCACAAAAGTACGGGCATTGCAAAGAAGACCAGCCCCATGATCAAGGAAGTAACATTCTGCTGCGAAACCGCAGAGGCAAACAGCATAAAGACCGTCAGCAGCAAAAATCCGGACAGAGCCAGAAGAAAATACCTTACGAAAAAGGCCCCTATGGAAATATAGCTTATACTGGCTATCCAACACGTGGAAAGCAGCCAATTGCCGTCCAGCATTCCTGCAAAACATCCAAGTCCCTGAAAGCCGTACACACTTCCGCACAGAAGCACCATGAAACCGGTACAGATCACAAAAACTCCCAGGCAAAACGCCACCCCCGCCGCCAGCCTTGCCCAGACATCCTTCTTTTTGCCATGGGCTGTGGTTAGCAGGATGGATACGGTCTTCAAAGAGTATTCCTCTGAGAACACCGGGGAGAGGGCAATGACCGCAAAGATTCCCATCAGAAGCCCTCCCGCACTGAAAAGCTCCTTCAATATCTGCCAGCCCCGCACATAAGTAAAATACACAGGCTGATCTGTAAGGCTTCCCATTGCCGTGTTTTCCAGCAAAACCGTCCGGGTGGCCGGCACCGGCTCCGGCCCCCTGGTCGTACCGTCGGTGAGCCCGTTATCTGTAAAAAAGGTATTTACATAATTGCGGTTAATAGCGATCCCATTTGGAGCGTACTCCTGAAAATAGCATGTTTCTGCCATTCTGCCCACCACCTCATCGGTAAGCACGCCCTCAAATTGCATCGCCAGCTCCCTGTCCTTTGCAATGGCGGCAAATCTCTTATAGTCCTGCCTCTCTCTCCCGGTGCCAACACTGCACCGTGCCTCCCAGGGGCCAATCACCATAAAAATCAGCCATATTCCTGCAAGCACCGTCACAAAGCCGATCTTTACGATTCTCCTGTTACATATTTTATAGAATTCCTCTTTCATTAATCTCATTTTAATAACCATGCCCTTTCCATAACCTGCAAACTTTGGGCCACTTGCGGTACTGCCATCAATAAGCACCTACGCCCTCTTTCACCGTAAAATAATACAGATACGCATCCTCCAGATTCGGCTCCACACACAAAGCCTCCTGCATGGGTTTTTCCTCCGCCACAATCCGCAGGCTCACCTTATCCCCACAGTTTCTTAAATTGGAGACCGCATACCGCTCATTCAGCTCCTCGGCCTGGGCCCCCTGCGCCACACACTCCCAGACACAGCCCCGTATCCCTTCCGTGATCTGGCCCAGCGTTCCCTGTCGGATCAGTTCTCCCTGCTTCATCAACAGGATTCTGTCCGCGATATACTCCACGTCCGAGACAATGTGGGTGGAAAGAAGGACGATCCGGTTTCTGGAAAAGGAACTGATGATATTCCGAAAGCGAATCCTCTCCTTGGGATCCAGGCCAGCGGTAGGCTCATCCAGTATCAGTATTTCCGGGTCGTTGAGCATGGCCTGGGCAATGCCCAGACGCCGCAGCATACCGCCGGAGAAGGTCTTGATTTTTTTATTCCTCACCTCATAGAGCTCTACCATCCGCAGCAGCTCTTCGGTTTTGTCCCCGATCAGCTCCGGGGGAAGGGCCTTTAGCTCCGCAAGGTAACGCAGATAACGCTCCGCCTTCATATCCGGGTAGTATCCGAACTCCTGGGGCAGATACCCCAGCATCCTCCGGTATTCGCCGCCCATCTCCCGAATCTGGGCCCCATTGCACAGAACGCTTCCCGAGGTGGGCTTTAATATATCGCAGAGCATCCGAAGAAGAGTAGTCTTTCCCGCGCCGTTTGCCCCCAGCAGCCCGTAAACCCCTTCCTCCATCTTTAAGGAAAGGCCGCTTACCGCCACCTTATTTTTAAATTCCTTCCTTAAATGGTTTAATTCCAGTGTGAGCATACCATCTCTCCTTCCCTGATCTGTCCCAGCATCAGACAGACTTCCCCGATAAACACAATGACAGATACCAAAAGCAGCAGCATCCAGGCCGCCAGCATCCCTTCCTCATAGGCCCAGGGGACACATAGCAAAATCAGCCACAGGCAGGCACATACCGCTCCCGCCGCCAAAAACACGAAGAGCATATTCTTTTCCCGAAGAAACAGGAAAAGGGCAAAATACAGACAGTTTGATGCAAGAAAGGGCGTCAAAATATAGACAAGCACCTTAAGCAGCTCCTCCCGCATCCATCCCCTGAGAATAAAGGCACAGACACAGATCATCACTCCGTTGATCAATCCGGAAAGAATCATGCGCACCGCCACGATCTCCCCTACATGGAAAAAGCAGGCAGCCTCCAGTTCTCCCATATGATTTGCAAAAATCCTGCTGACACTGATGGCCCCGAAAATCCCCATAAAGGCAATGCCCGAGGATAACAGCGAAATCAGCTCGATCCGCCAGCCCTCCTGTCGGCTCAAAAGCTTTACCACTCCCAAAAGCCCTGCCGCCATCAAAACCGGAAACAGCAAATACCACTTTTCCATATAGTGAAGCTGCACATACAGCCTGTGGCCCAGGGAAGGAGTGACGCGGATTTTTTTCTCCCTCACTTCCTTGCTGATTCGGGCAAGCGCCACCGCCCTCTTTTTCCCGTCGATCAAGAGCCCTTTCTGCAGCGCCGCAAATTCCTTCTCCATTCTGGTCTCTTTCTTCACCTTCTAACTCCCATCTGCCCGCCTTGGCGGGCGTGCAAATCAAGATAGTGAAATCTTTGATTTCACGTTATCTTCCTCCATGCTTTTTTTCAGCTTTTCCACTCCCTGCTTTAACCGGGATTTCACCGTGGAAACCGGAACTGTGGTTATGACCGCAATCTCCCGGATTTTCAGGCCGCTATAATAATACAGGAGCAGGGCCTCCCTCTGGATCCGGGGAAGCTTTTGCAGCTCCCCCAGAAAAAACTGCCTCTCCACCAGCTCTGAAATCCCATCGCTGCACCCTCCCCTCTCTTCCATGCCCCCAGACTCCTTTGGCATAGCTTCCGTCATATCCGTGGGCACCTCGCCTTTCCCCTGCCGTAAATAATCCATACAGAGATTCCGGGCAATGGTAAGCAGATACCCCTTCAAATTCCTGTACCGGTAATGATCCACATATTGAATGAATCTGAGAAAGGTTTCCTGGGCCAGATCGTAGGCATCCTCCCTCTGTCCCGTGAGATAGCAGCAGAACCGGTAAATATCGTCATAATATTTTTCTGCAATTTCATTCAGGAGCTCTTTCTGCCCCCGCTGTATTTTGTAGATCAGGGTTCTGTCATCCACTTCCTCTCTCCTTTCCCCCAATTTTCGCAAAAGGCGAACTCATAGCAGGCCGGATTCAACCATCGCTTCGCCCCAGGCCAAGGGTTCCTTTTTGCTGCTTCTTATACTAATATAACCTGTAGAAAGGGAAAAAAGTTTTATAATCTTAGAAAAAAATTGAGTAGGGAAGATTTTCTCCCTACTCACGTGCGGAATTTCCCCAGGGGGAATTTCCCCCTATTTTGCAATCAGGCTATCCTCATGGATCAAAAGCACTTCTCTGTTCTCCTTTGCAAGATCATGCATTCTTGGCGAAAAACCGCTTTTGCTGAAAAGCCCGTAGATTGTCTGATATTGGGGGAATACCCTGGCAATCTCTCCTGAACCTGCTACCTTTTCCTTCAGGTTGAAGTAGACGGGAGCGTCCACCGGTTTCCTGTGATATTTGCACTCCCCTGCAAAAAGCAGTTTGTGTTGATGATCAACCGCCATCACATCAATTTCCGTATCACTGTCATAATCATTCAACCAATATGCCCCAATACGGGATGGGCTGAATGCTATCACATTTTTTCTACACAGGTCTGCAAATATCCCCCGGCAAATATCCTCAAAGGCAAATGCCACGAAGTTTTCCCTAAAGTCTTTGCCTAGCTCATCTAACACAATCTGCATATTATCCAGCTCCAGCTCCCCTTTATAGGGATATACATAGCGAAACCAGAACCGGATGAAATTGTCAGCAATGAAATATAATCCTTTCCTTGACTTCTCAGGATTCTTTTCGGTAACAGGCGTCCTTTTCTCAATGAAACCCAGGCCGGCAAGGGTTGCCAGATATGGGGTCAATGCGGAGGTCTCCTGCCCCAATACCCCGGCAATCTTTCCCAGCTTGTGGTTGCCGTCCGCAATCGCCTTAATGATGGAAAAATAGTTTACTCCCGTCATGGACTCACTTTTCAGCAGGAAATAGGGTTCCTCATACAGGAATCCGTTTTTGGACAGCGTTGTTTCTTTTAACTGATCAATCAGCGCATGGTTATCCTGAAAAAATTCCAGATACTTGGGAACTCCGCCGGTTACTGCATACTGTTCCACCGCCTCGCCAAAGGTAATCTGCTGCGCCCCATATACGTCAGAAAAGGGCAGTTGTACCAACCGCATCTGCGCCGTCCGGCGGCCATACAGAGGGCTGTCATAAGCCAACGCATGCTTCTGCATCATACCAATCAGCGAGCCGGACAAAATCAGCATAACCTTGCTTTCCTTAAACAACTCGTCCCATGCGTTTTGCAAAACGGAGGGAAAGGCCGCATTCGCCTTCACCAGATAGGGAAATTCATCAATAACCAAAACTTTCTTTTCTTCCAGCTTATAGTCGGCAATGATCTGAAATAAATCGAGCCAGTCTGAAAAAACGGCTTTCTGTAGCAGATTATTTTGGATTGTCCGCCCCACAACGCCAGCCAAACGCTTCATGCTCTGATTTTCAAGCTCCTCTGTTGCAAGAAAATAAAAAGCAGTTTTTCCTTTCAGGAACTCCTTAATCAGCGTCGTCTTGCCAACTCTGCGGCGGCCATAGATGACTACAAAACTGCTCTCACGGTTATACTCATCGTTCAGCTTTGATAATTCACTTTGTCTTCCTATGAATTTCATGCACGCTCCTAATATGAAGATATTTATGATAAAATATTTTATGATAAAATAATTTATGATAATTCTATTTATATTATATATTTACATGACGAAATGTCAAGGTAAAAAGAAGAAAAAGCCCGGAAGCGTGTCAGGCCTCCAGGCTTTTTCTTCTTTTGGAAATAACAGACTTATTGTCCACTAGTCGGTTGTTTTTCAAACCACCTTGCTATTTGGAGAATACCCCTCCAGAATTTCCATGATATTCTCCCTGTACACATTTCCGTTTAGTACAGCTCCATTGGGCGAAAAGCAGACTGTTTTTACATCCGTCGGATCCTCCTCATAGGGATTTACGTATTCCCTGCCCTCACCAAAATATTCCTTCAAGTAGTTTTTTGCATTTCCGCTGGGAAAAATAACATTTCCGGAAGAAACACTGATTCCCGCCTGTGTAAACTCTCGCAAGATTTCCCGGGTTTTTATGTTGTATGGATTAGGGGCTTCCTCGTTTACCAGCCACGCGGGATGTACCCGGATCGTAACAGAGGTTTCCGCCACACATTCCGCAAAATACTTTACATGTTCCAGAGGTATCGTTTCCTGATGAAATGCATCTACCGATAAAAGTATATCGCATACGCCGCTTTCAGCCAGCATACCGGCTACCTCTTTCATTCGCCCTTTATCCTTACTGAAAAATCCATTGGTAATCACTGACCTTTTTGCAATATCCATCTCCTTCGCCGCTCTGTGGATTTTACAAACCGTATCCGGATAAAGCAAAGGTTCTCCGCCAAAAGTCATTAAGGATTGGATTTTATAGTTTTTGCATATATCATATATCGCATTTACCGCCACATCCCCGTCTATATGCTCACCGCTTAAATCGTGTTCTCCCTGTGAGCAATGCTTACACCTGCCTGTACACGCCTCTGTGACCACAAATTCAATGCGGTTCAGATTGTTTAGAAATTTGTTCATAATTTATCCTTCTTCCAATCCTTTATTCGATAATTAACTGCTGTAATCTTCAACTCTTTCATAGCCAAAAGTCAATCCTTTTTTTGTGCCATATCCCCTATCTTTTCTTTCCTCGATTCGCTGTCTCCTCCTTAATCTTGTCAATATCTGTCAAATTAGTACCAGATATATATATAGGGTTCCAACAGCGTTCCCATGCCTATTCCCCAATATGTCTGATCACTCCCCGATAAATCCGTATCAGGAAAAACACCGACACGCCGAAGGATACCAGCTCCGCAATGGGAAAGGCCCACCAGACCGCATTCAGATTCCCTGTCAGGGAAAGAAGGAAAGCCACCGGGAGAAGCACCAGAAGCTGCCTCGCCACAGATACGATGAGACTGTATACCCCGTTTCCCAGCGCCTGGAAAACCGAGCCGCTGACAATCCCAAAGCCCGCCAGGACAAAGCTCAGGCTGATAATCCGAAGCGCCGGTACCCCAATGGCAAGCATGGTCTGCGAAGCGTCAAACATGGCGAAGAGCTGCGCCGGAAAAATCTGGAACACCAGAAAACCTGCCGCCATCAGGCAAACCGCATAAACCATGCTCAGCTTCACCGTCCGGGTCAGCCTCTCTTTGTTCCCCGCTCCAAAATTGTACGCCACAATGGGCACCATGCCGTTGTTCAGGCCGAAGATAGGCATAAAAACAAAGCTCTGCAGCTTAAAATATACACCGAACACAGTGGCCGCCGTGGAGGTAAAGGCCAGCAGAATCTGATTCATGCCATAGGTCATGAGAGAACCGATGGACTGCATAATAATAGACGGAACTCCCACCTTGTAAATCTCTCCGATAATCGCCATATCAGGCCGAAATCCTCTAAATTGCAGCTTTATCTCCGTATTCTTTTTCAGATTGATCGCCACGGCCGCAATACCGGCAACAGTTTGTCCGATCACCGTGGCGATGGCCGCTCCCGCCACCCCCATGGCCGGAAGGCCGAAATATCCGAATATAAAAACCGGATCCAGGATAATATTGATCAGCGCCCCCATCCCCTGGGTCAGCATGGTGTAAAAGGTCTTCCCCGTTGACTGAAGCAGCCGTTCAAACACAAACTGGGTAAACATTCCCAGAGAACAACAGCACACAATGGAGAGGTACTGCTTCCCATAACTGAAAATCTCCGCATCCCCTGTCTGACTCAGATAAAAAGGCGTAGTGGCAAACAGCCCGATGAGCAGAAAGATCACAAAGTTGACCCCATCCAGAAAAATACCGTTCACCGCCGCCTTATTGACCTTCTCGGAATCCTTTTCTCCCAGAGCCCTGGACAAAAGGGCGTTGATGCCTACCCCCGTCCCAACGCCGAATGCGATCATCAGCGACTGCAGCGGAAAGGCCAGGGATACCGCCGTCAGGGCATTTTCATTAATGCGCGACACAAAAATACTGTCTATAATATTATATAACGCCTGCACCAGCATAGAAATCATCATCGGCAGCGACATACTGATCAAAAGCCGGTTGACCGGCATGGCTCCCATCTTGTTTTCCTGCGTGTTTTCTATTGTTTCCATCTCTTTCCTCCTTCATAATCGGTTCTTAAAGACCGCTGTAACTTCCAGTCTAACACGGAATCACGGAGTTTACCACCATATAAAGTGGGATTTTCTCACTTGCATCCTTCAAGAAAGGAACATACACTATTCCGAACCAAAGAGCCAAAATCTTTATTCGACAAAATGTATGAAATATGTTATACTCAGATTCACGAAATAACAGTAAAGGCAACAAAAAGAATAAAAAAAGCGGAGAAATCCAATGGATAAGCACAGTGAAAATTTTGAAAAAATGAAAGCACAATTACATGAACAGGGTTATCATGAAAAAGATGTTACTATTACTTCCGGAAGGGCAATGTTTTCAGGTGTTTTATATGCACTTCCATTTGTAATCGTTTTTGGCCTGTTGTATCGCTTTTTGCTGGTTGAAAGAGCATATTTGTTAGAGGTAAGCGGTCTTTCGTTTTATATCCTGTTTATAGCGATTATTGCAATTTCGGTTATTTTACATGAATTATTACATGGTGTAGGCTGGGCGGTTGCAAGTGGTAAAGGCTGGAATGTAGTTCGCTTTAATATTAACGCAATGATGCCAAGCTGCGCCTGCAAAGCGGCATTAGAAAAGAAAGCATATTTATTCGGCGTTTTAACCCCTTTTGTAGTATTAGGTTTGGGAAGCGTAGCTTTTCTATTTATCTATCCGGGTACGGTGTCTTTTCTTACTATGATTGTTAATTTTATTTCCGCAGGAGCTGATTTAATTATTGCATGTAATGTGCTAAAAGAAAGGGATGTTCTAATTGCTGACCACCCAAAAGAAGCCGGTTATATTGCGTTTTATAGATAAAGTTCTGTTACCTCGGGAAAGGGTCATAATATTAAATGAAAAAACCGATGCCGTTTTTCATTCTTCAAAAGGAGGCGCCTCATGACGGAGCTATGGGATGCCTATGACAATACCTTCAACAAGATAAAAGACATGACACTGGTAAGAGGGGAGCCTCTCCCGGAAGGGGTATATCACCTGGTTTGCGACATTGTGGTAAAGCACACAGACGGAAGCTATCTGCTCATGCAAAGAGACTTCCGCAAACACCTCGGCGGGATGTGGGAATTGACCGCCGGTGGCTCTGCGCTTCTGGGGGAAGAGCCTTTAGACTGCGCCGTCCGGGAATTAAAGGAAGAAACGGGAGTGGCAGCCGCAAATTTACAGGAAATAGGACGGGTGGTGCATGACACCCATCATTCCCTTTATGTCGAATATCTGTGTGTCACGGATTGCCGTAAGGATTCAATTACCCTTCAGGATGGGGAAACCGCTGATTATAAATGGGTAGACCGAAATACCCTCCTTGCAATGGACGCCCACGAACTGGCGTCTGACCGGATTATGGAATTTATAAGCCGTTTTGAGTCCGCCATTTTATAACCCCTCGAATATTTCCCCAAGCGTCATCCTGATGTGGGGAAATGCCCTGAGGCTTATTTCACTCTCTGCATTATAATCGTCATCCTCTTTGTCTTCCTGCAGTATATAAGATTGCTCTAAAATGTATTTACCATTTTCAAGATAATATATTTCCACAGACCCACGGGGAGAGACGATCCAGTATTCCTCCACACCAGCCGCTTCATAAATTTCCATCTTCTCCGACCTGTCTTTCTTGGCCGTAGAAGGACTTAATGTCTCAACGATCAATTTCGGTACACCGCTGTAGGCTCCTCCCTTTAAATGCTTCCGGTCACAAATCACCATAATGTCAGGGCAAAGATAATCATCGTTTATGTCAGGGTGATATTTAAAATCAAGATTCTCCATAAAAACCAGACAAAGACTGTTTTTCAGGCCTTGCTTTATTATTGTATTAATATTGTTATTAATGATCCCATGTTGATACCCTAGCGCCGGAGACATGTCATAAATTACGCCATCCATTTTCTCGTCTCTCCAATGTTCACCTGCCGCTAATGCCATATCCACACATCCTTTCTTACGTATATTATATCATGATAATACGATGAACTAAAGAGTTACTTTGCATCACCTCTCCATCATCACGATATATTCGGCAGTGCCCTCCTCCAGTTTCCTTGTGTCGGTCAGGCGAAATCCATGGGCTTCATAAAAGCGGATGGCGCCGGTGTTTTTTTCAAGCACCCACAAACTTGCGGCCTCAAACTCTCTTTTTGCAAACTCTATCAGCTCTGCCCCTATCCCCTGATTCTCAAAGAAAGAATCCACATACAGCTCCCTGATCTGCTTTCCTTCTATATGAATCAGCCCTTTTACAAATCCGTCATCGTAGACCCATATATGGCCTAAAATCTCAGGGGCCGCACATTCCTCCGCCACCGAGAGCACCTGCAGCACACCGAAAGAAACCGCGTCATCCTGAAAGATTCGGCGGTAGTTCATCCTTTTTACAAAAACCAGAATTTCCGCAATCCTGGACAGATCCTGAATGGTTGCTTTTCGTATGTTCATTTCAAATCCTCCTGTTTCCAGCTTATGACTCATAGTCTAGCACGGAACCTCGGAGTTTTCCACCAGATAAAATATATTTTGGGGTATGCCTATGACAATCCCTTCAATAAAATAGCGGATGCCTGGCTTCGCCAGGCATCCTTATGCTAATAAAAAAGCCCGGAAGCGTGTCAGGCCTCCAGGCTTTTCTATTCATCATTTCTTATTTACTCTTTGATTTCGTCGATATCTGTCAAATTCACACCGGAAATATTCAACAATGCCTTAACTGCCAAATACTCTTTTTTAAGGCTTGCATATGTTTTTGTTGCTCCTTCTTCTCTCGCTATTAACATATGTCTTTGAACTTTAGCAAAATCATCAAGTGCCTGTTTTGTTACCGCAATACCAGATGGCATATAATCACCTGCTTTCTGCGTTGTTAATTGTACTGATTGCTACAACGTAAGTATATCACGGACAATGTGCAAAGTCTATTCAATTATCGGGGCTTCCAATGGCGCCCCCACTATCTTTGGCACCACCTCTTCCCCATCGCAGGTAATAGTAACAGGTGCTTCATCCCCAAGCCTGAGCAAAAGACAGCCGCCGTCCTTTTTGCGCAGCAGCTCGATCCGAAGCCGCCACCCCTGGGTCAGCCGTACTGGCTCATAGGCATATTCCCAGGCAAACCCGTCATAAAAAATATACTGCTGCCCGCCGTCATAGATCACATACCAGGTTTCGCCCTCACAGCCTGATATAGCTTCTTTTACGCTCTTTGGAAGGTTTTCTGTTTTCAGGCGGCTGACTCCCGCACTTTCCGCCATATCTCCTTCCTTTATCTTGCCACCCGGTTCCTCTTCATCCAATTCCTTTCCATCCGCTTCCCCTCTATTCGTTTCCTCTTCATTCGATTCCTCTTCACCCGATTTCTCTCCATCTCCGAACAGCTCTTTTCTCTCTGCTTCTGTGAGATACCTCACATTCTCAATTATACCCTTTTGATCTCTGATAATCCGAATATCCACCGTCCCTTTGGGATTCTGCTCTAAAAATAGGAAAGAGCCATCCTGCCTTGTATCCATCAGGATCCTCACTACTTCTCCCTGATAAAAATATGCCGCTCCCTCCCGGGTAATCCCATAACCCCCGTATTCCTCCATCCGCCGCTCATCCAGCTCCTGTTCCATAGTCTCTTTCTCCGCATCCATTCCCAACCTGTCAAACAGCATGACCTGAAAGTTTCTTTTTTCATCTGCGGTGGCTTTAGACAGCCAATCCTTCAAAGTCTTTCGATCCATATAATCTGCCAAAACAGAAAAAAAGGAAATTCTGTCATCCTCATAAGCTTGTTGCGCAAAGCTTTCTATCAACCTGCCATCCTCTTCCAATTGGCTAAGCGCAGCGGAAAAAAAGGTAATACCACTGTCCTCGTAGGTTCTCTGCAACAGGACGTTTTGCTGCTCCCGGGCGAGTAATGCAAAAACTGCCGCATATCCCGAAATATTTCCATCCTCATAATACTGCCTGGCCAATGCCAAAGGCTCCACATTTCCAAAGTTCTGCACACTGACCACCAATGGACGTATCAGCGGAAAATCCGTCCCGGCACTATCACTCTTCAGTCGGGCAAGCAGAGCTGCAAGGGCATTCACAGCCACTTCGTCCTCCCAAATACCAATGCACTCGTCTGTATAAAAAACCTCCATCCCGCTCTCATCCCCAAAATCCAGCTCCCTGCTTGGATAAATACCCTCCGCGTTTTCATTTACGTTCCATCCAACCTCAAACAGATAGGATGCTTCGTAATAACCTTTCTGGGTATAACGGAAGACAGCATCCGGCTCCCCCTTTACAACCGCCAAAACATCCCCTGTAGAAGCCGGCGAAATCTCCCCTGCACCGGCAGGGGCAGCATAAGCCCCCATTCCAACCGCCCCTGCGGCAAACAGCAATGCAAGAAGCAGGGAGCACCCTCTCATCCTTTTTGAAATTTTCTTAAATCCCATAATCGCACCTAACCTTTCCTTCAACAGCGCTGCACCTTCGTTTAGTGTAAGAGCGCCGGGGGAATCTTTAAAGCCTCCCCCCATCTCCATAGCGTGGAGCAGGGTATCGCCATACCCGCGCCGCTGCCTCTGATCCAGCATCCCGACTACCGCCTCATCGCAGGCAAGCTCACAGGCCCGGCGGATTTCCCGTTCCATCCGGTAGACCAGCGGATTAAACCAGTGCAGGCAAAGCGCTGCCTGTACCAGCCATTTGTAAAACATATCCCCTCGCTTATAATGAATCAGCTCGTGCCTGATAATGTACCCGAAGTCCGTCTTGGATAAATCCGCATCCGGAAGCACGATGCAAGGGTGAAAAAATCCAAAAAGCAACGGCGATGGAACCAAACCGCTGGTACAAAGCTCCACACCCCCTTTTACCCTCAGCTCTTCCCCGGCCTGTGAGAGCCTCTCCAGCAGCTCAATGTCCGACACTTCTTTCCGCCCGGCCTTTATATATGTTACAAAGCTCTGATAAGCGGTAACCTTCCTCACAAAAAGTAGAAATGCCCCACCCAGCCAGATCAGCCAGAAACCGGCCCGGATTTCTGCGGCAAGTATGCCAATCCTCTTCCAAATCCCTCCATCCTCCAGTTCCTCCCCGGCCTGAGTCCCCCTATCCGTTCCTGCGCCGCCAAGGCTCCCGGCTCCCGAATCCATAGTCAGATCACTGTAATCTCCCAGCACAAAAGCCAGCGGTGAATTTCCTTTCTCTTCCCTTTCCAAATCTGCTGTTGCTATCTTTTTAAAAAGCCTTTCCTCCGCCTGCCCAAATAAAGCTCCCACAGGGCCTACCTCCGTCGTAAAGGGCAAAAGCAGGCGGGCAATCACTACCAGCCAGATATAATACTGCCAACTTTTGCTGAACCTGTTTTGATACAAAGGCCGTCCCAGCAGCAGAATCAATATCAGCAGGGAACCGGACACCGACATGGAAAAAAAGAGTATCATAATTTCATTCATTACCTGACTCCCCGCTCTCCCAAAACCGCCTCAGCTCCTCATAATCCTCTGCCGAGAGCATTTCTCTTTGTATCAGCGTTGCCACCAACCCCTTTGCGCTTCCCTCATAAAGCTTGTTGAGAAACGTCCGGGTCTGGGCCGCCTGATAATCCTCCTCCGAGACCATGGCCGTGTATTCATTGCGACGGCCCATCTTATTTGTCTTTAACAGCCCCTTTTCCACCAACCGGGACAACAGAGTGATCACGGTATTTTTCTGCCAAGAACAGCCCGCCTTTATCAGCTCCTCCATAATATACGCATAAAAAGCGCTTCCCCCGTTATCCCATATGATTTTCATCAGCTTAAGCTCCGAATCTGAAACCTGTTGTATCATCCTCCTGTCCCTGCCTTTCTTTTCTCCATGTTTTCTTTCTTTTCTCCATGTTTTTACTTTTCCCCTACATATCGCAGACAAAGCCTGCGATACCGACGCCAATAGAACGTTTGAGAGTTTACCCACAAACGCTGCGTCTGTCAGTTTGGGCTGTGCCTGTCAAAAACATGGCCTACAAAGTGTTATCTATTTATAAGATAACACTTTGTAGGCCATATGTCAACATTCATCAACACCTATATTTTTACGCTTTTCTAAGCAGGCAGATATATGTATAGCTGCTCTCCCACATCTGGGGCTGCGCAATATCTTCCCCTTTCCGTATCTCTATAATCTCAAATCCCTCTCCCCAAAACCTCCGCAGTTTTTCTTCGGTAAACGCGGCTCCCGTTTGTTTGCTTTTATAAAAATCATAATCGTCAACTTCCTCCGCGCCGCCTCCGTCAGCGGAAAAGCACACCAGAATAAAATACCCCTTTTCTTCCAGTATGTCTGATACAATCTCTCTGTACTGCAACCGCCTGTGGGGCGGCAAATGATGGAAAACACCGCTGTCTATCACCAGCTCGTACTTTTCGTCCTTTAAGTCCAGCGCAAACAGGTTCCCTGCCTCAAAAGTCACCTTTCCTGCCTTACTCTCCTGTGCATTTCGTTTTGCATTCTCTATGGCAACCTCTGATAAATCGCAAGCTTTAACCGCAACATTATTGCAGGCCAGATAGATTGCATTTCTCCCTTCTCCGCAGCCAAACTCACAGGCATTTCGTATGCTGTGCCCTTTCAGAAAATCGACCACACACTTATCTGGCGATTTATTATATTTCAAAAAGGGCGCAGGCTTATTTCTTTCCATATAAAAGCAGTCCCAGTCTACCCCTTGTATATAGAGGTCAAGCATATCATATAAATCTTCCAATGTATTTATAAAATTCATGACGTTTCCTTTCCCTGACAAATTGAAATCCCATAATCCAAAATTACATTTCCCTTCTCATCCGGCGTCGTAAATCTTGGACAATTATATCTTTCAAAGCACCAATCATCTTCTTTTCGTTTCAACCCATGTGTTTTCAGCTCTTCCAGACACATATTGTGGGTGTCTATCGTATAAAATTCGTCGCTGCTTTCTTTATCATACAAATAGCATACGGCATAATCCAAGGGCTCTATATCAATAAATTCAAACCCTTCCGGAACCTGCGTACCCACCGGAAAGAACATGCCAATCCAGCGTTCAGGCATACCATCCACTATATGTACCGCTCCAATATAAGCGTCTCCGTTAAAGGGAAGGCGCTGGCTCTCCTCCAAAACTGAAAACCAGTTATTTTCCCACCATTCTCCCCAATTTGCGCCGCTTTCATATTTCTTGCCAATCAGTCTGGCTGCCGGACAATACTCCCTCTTTACCTCTAAAATTTTTACTGCCATCTGTTTTACCTCCTCATCCAGTCCAAAATACATTTGCCCCCAAAGACCCAAAGCTTCTCTTTGGCTCCAAATACCACATCCATATTCACCGAATCTGCCCCTGATAGGAAAGGCATCCTCCCGTTTTTCAAAAGCCCTCCTCCCTTCGCTGTTTACGCATCTCCCGTCTCTTTATTCCGGCCTCCCACTCAGCCCTTTCCGCCTCTGTCTCAAGAATAAGCCCCGGTACCTCCACGGGCTTTCCATTTCCATCTACGGCAACCAGCGTTAAATAGGCTCTGTTTATGGGCTTTCTGATTCCATCCATACTTTCTATATAAGTATCTACCCGCACTTCCATAGAAGTCCTTCCCACAAACGTCACTCTTCCGATCAGCACGATCATGTCCTTCAAATAAGCTCCCCGGATAAATCTCAGGTTATCTACGGAAGCCGT
Source organism: uncultured Lachnospiraceae bacterium (assembly GCA_949949005.1). Classification (GTDB taxonomy): domain Bacteria; phylum Bacillota; class Clostridia; order Lachnospirales; family Lachnospiraceae; genus Suilimivivens. Next base: position 245,214 of record CATLHM010000001.1, on the reverse strand, counting down.
TATCACATCCTGCTGGGCATGCCGGATTCCCACAAGCCCCGCCAGCTCGTCAATCCACTCCATTAATTTCCCGCCGAAGAGCCTTTCGGCGCCGTTTAAATGCTCCGGCCGCACCTGATATACCTGCTCTATTCTGGATTCCGACACTCTTTTTTCCATCGCATTTTCATCTTTCATTTCCTCTTTTTTATTGAAAACAGATCGGTTTTATTATACCATATAATCAGTAATTTGGCATTCCTATCAAAATATCTCTGGAGGGCGGTACGATCATGGATTATCGGATTGAAAAAAAAGAAGAATTCAGGCTGCTTGTGTATGCTAAAATGTTCACGGAAGAGAGCGGCGAAAAAGGGATTCCCGCATTTTGGGACGAGTACTATCAAAATGAAGTATACAAAAAGGCTCCGGGCTACTTGGGTATCTGCGCCCAGGAAAAGGAGGGTGCGGGAGAATTTATGTACGGAATCGGATGCGATGCCGACGATGTGAAAGAAATTCCGGAAGGATTTCAAATCATCAATGTTCCCGCCTATACATGGGCTATTTTTAAATGCGTGGGGCCCACGCCAAAGGCTATCCAAAAAACGTGGGAAGATATTGGCCGGGAATGGCTTCCGGGGGCAGATTATGAACGGATCCCTGATTATGATATTGAAAACTATTTGCCGGGTGATAATACCTCCTGTGATTATGTGAGTGAAATCTGGGTTCCTGTAACGGAAAAAGTATAAAAACAAATCTATTAAGGCAACACTGCGGAAAGGCATGGATGAAGTTTAAAATTATAGCGAACGTCAGCAAACAGGATGTGGAAGAAATTCACAGCCAATTAAAGAAATATAATCGTCTAAAAAGAGAAGCTTCCGAAAGTATCCCCCTGGGAATTTTTTATGAGGAAATAGAGGGAGAAAAAAAAGCCGGCCTGACTGGTGAGCTATTCGGAAATTGGTTATGCATTGAATACTTGTGGGTTAGCGAAGAGCTGAGAGGGCAAGGATTGGGTGGCGAACTTCTGGAGGCAGCAGAAAAGGAAGCCGTGTTACATGGAGCAAAATATGTATTTGTGGATACCTTTGATTTCCAAGCTCCGGGCTTCTATGTAAAACATGGGTATGAACAGGTGTTCAAATTATTTAATTATCCCTATACAGGGGCCCGGTATTATTACATCAAACGGTTATAGTGAACGACAAAAACTGAAATTTATCTATGGATGTACATCCTTGACAGATCAGGTTCGTCATCCCCCTGAACCATACAAAAAAACTCCCATCCATATCTTTCATAAAAGTTCGTGTGGTCGGTAAGCAAATAGATTGGCGTTATACCCTTAGATTTCAAATCGTTCACAACCATATCGAGCAGGCGGCCTGCAATTTTCCTGCAGCGATATTCCTTTTCTGTGTAAACCGCACAGACGTTGGGAGTCAGGTCTTTTCTATCGTGGAAATCATTTTCAATTACTCCCAGCCCTCCAATTATTTTATCCCCATCCAGACATAAGTACCACCCATACTCGGTTTCACCATTCAGATAGGCTTCCATACATTCCAGATAAGCTTCCTGCGGCACCCCCCATTTACTATGAAACCAGGCGGCGGCCCTCTCTTTTAATTGCGGTTTTTCTCTTAAGACGATATAAGTATACTCACTCATGTTTTCTCTCCTGTGAATCTGATTTATATTGCAGCAGCATTTTATTTTATCAGGGAGCCCTCAAGCTGCAAAGCCATTTTCTCTAAAACCCCCATGCCCGCGCACCTGGCACCACCATAAATAAAAGTATATCACATGTAAAAAAGCAATGTCTATCAAAAACTATTTGCGATGTCATTTTCGCAATTTTGAATAAAATGAAACACATGGCAGGCGTCATTGGCGTGTTTGCGGTCTTTCATACCCATGAAATACGCCACAAATAAAATTTCTATACACTCCATCACCCATGGGATTGCAATTTTTTCTTTTTCGGAAAGAGGAATCATACTCTCATAGCCTGCGATAACTGCCTTTACGTTTTCCATCCATTCCGATTTTGTAAAGACGTCGTCCGTTTCCTCCGCCAATAATCCCGTCAAAAAATAGCAGAGATCGAATATCCTTATATTTCTCTGGCTCAAATCAAAATCAATATATCCTGACAGGTCACCTTCAAAGAACAGGAAATTCCCAAAATGTACATCTCTGTGGATTAATCGGTTCGGCAGATAAGGATATACGCTTTCCAGCAAATCCACTGCTCTTGCGTATTCCTCTTTGCTTACTATCTCCCACTCACCTTCTGCCAGGTTTTCGCGTATCCATCCCTTCATTTCTTTTAAAAGGCTGTTATCCCAAAAGTCCACTTCTCTTTCACATTGAATAAATGCCATATGGAGCTGTGCAATTGCAGCGCCCATCTTCCATGCAATGGTCTTGTCTTTTGGATCGGAAATATTGCTCCCCTGTAATTTTTCTGACATAACAAAATAACGGTTTTGATATACGACATATTTTTCCCTCTCCTTTGTGAGAACCGTTTTCGCCACCGGAATATTGCAATCCGATAATATTTCCGATATTTTAAGGTTCCTTTCCATTTGCTTTTTGTCATCATACACTTTTATCACATGAGAATGACTGACTTCCCATGCTGTAGGATATATTTGTGATAATTGTGCGTTCTCAATTCCCCATAAAGGCAAAATCTGTCCTATCGTCCCTTTCATGTTCTGATGCCTCCTCCTCTCCTTTGCCAGGATCCTCCTGATACTTGCCTGTGACAGGTGAAAAATATCTCCAAGCTGCCCGCTAGTCACATTCCTGAATTTTGCGGTTTTAATTAAAAAATAGAGCCTTACCAGGCAGATATTTTTGATGTATAATAGGAATGATTTTTCAAACACGCTCTAAGGAGGCATAGCGAAATGGTAGAAGTAAAATTCCACGACCATGTGGACGATAAACTGCTTAAATTTGCGGTCATTATTTCCAGGACAAAGGGTAAATGGGTATTTTGTAAACACAGGGAACGGGATACCTACGAAGTTCCCGGTGGACACCGGGAAATAGGCGAGGACATTTTGGCCACTGCCAGGCGGGAGCTGAGAGAGGAAACTGGGGCAGTGGATTTTTCCATCAAACCGGTCTGCATCTACTCTGTAAAAGGAAAAACAAGTATAAATAAGAGTGATGAGGACGAAACATTTGGGATGCTTTTCGTTGCGGATATCTTTTCTTTTGAAGAAATACACAGCGAAATAGAAAGTATTTTGATTACGGACAAATTAATTGATAATTGGACTTATCCTCTGATTCAGCCCAAGCTAATGGATGAGGCCAAAAGGAGAGGCATTTGACAGTTTCTATAGTTTGACTGATAGTGCGATTACTTTCCGGCTTTACAGGGGAGTTCCCGGTCAGCTCAAATAATACGCGCTATATATTTCCATCTGTATCTGCCTTGCCATATACCACACGTCGCAATCCTGGTTAGACAGGATCGTCACCGATATATCTTCTTTCGGATAATAGTTAAATCTGGCGGCAACGCCATCATTCTGCCCGTCTTTATAGATACAGAAAGGCTCTTTACTCTCTGGCAGGAAAAGAAACTCAAACGCATAACCGTTCCTTTCATATAATCCGGGAATTCCCCACCACTCTTTTTCCCGCGTATATGGGCAGTGGGCCGTAAGAAGCAGCTTTGCATGAGCATCGTCCAGCAGGATCTTCTTTTGTACCGCGTTCAAAAAAAGATTCATATCTTCCGCCGTTGTATAGGCCCCTGCATCCGGCGTTCCTATAGGCGGAAAACAGTAAATATTTTTCTTATATCCGATCACCCTGCCGTCTTCATTGTATAAGTTCAGATAACCTTCAGCCGTATTTTCATTAACAGAGTCCATTGCTAAAAAAGCTGTATTTCTCATTCCCGCTTTCCGAAACACATTATCAGTCACGTATTCCCGATAACCTTTACCTGTAATTTTTTCTATGGCAAGCCCCAGCAAAACAAAGGAGCAGTTACAATACCGGACGTCCGAACCCGGTTCAAAATTAGGCTTCTTATAAGCAAAATTTTTCAAAAAATCCCTGCATTCCCTGATTGCATAATTAGGTGATGCGACAAAAAGCTCGGAATATTGTTCTCCCGCCTCCTCTTCCGCATCATCATGAATACCGGACGTATGGTTCAATAGCTGCTCGATTGTAACATCAGGAGAAATTTCCGTTCCTTCCAGGTCAATCATTTGGGTTATGCGATCTGACAGTTTCAGTTTTTTCTCCTGTACCAACTGTAAAATGGCTGCTGCCGTAAACAGTTTCGTAATCGACGCCGTATCAAACTTCGTGTCGATTTTGTTGGCTATCTTAAATGCCCGGTTTGCAAAACCATATGCCCCTGAAAATACGGTATGTCCCTTGCATTTTACCATACATACGCCGCTAAACCGATCACTTCTGGCCCAATCCTCACATAATGTTTCCGCCGCATCTTTTATCTTCTTATTGATCAGTTCCAGATTTTGTTCTCCCATTATAATATCAGCTCCTGTCTAAAAATTAAGTTTCGTCACCTTGGAAATATTATATCAGTGACCCAAAAAATCCGCAACAAAACATCCCTCAAAACAGCTTGCCGCAAAAACGAATGAAAATGTGAGCCGCTCCAAAGTATTTACCGCACATTATTGCAGCTACCTGATAGTGGCTCATATTTTTTTATAAAAAAGCGTGAGGTGGAGGGCGAGATTAAAATATGCTACGCTATATCACAAAGAAAATGACAGTTTGATTACAATAAACTGATTGTATGGCAATGCAACGATTATTATAGCCAGTAAAGGAGACTAATTTATGGATTATAGCAGAAAAATATCGGAGCGCTTGTGGAATATGCCGGATAAAGGTGAATTGGAAAGCCACCGGGAGGAAACCTTTATTGACGATATTATCCAAAAAAGTCATATAGAAAAGGAGCTGCTCTGCCATTTGGATGGAATAAAGACGGTGTTTGACGGCGGTGCAGGATGTGGAAGATTTTCCATTCTTCTTGCAAAAAAAGGCTGTGCAGTTACACATTTTGATATATCACAGCCTATGATAGATAAAGCAAAGGAATTGGCGAAAAAAGATGGAGTTCTTGACAAAATAACCTTTGTGAAAGGCGCATTGGAAGATTTGAAAGATTTCAATGACAAGTCCTTTGATCTGGTGATTTCCTTTGATGCTCCTATTTCGTATACTTATCCCAATCAGAAAAAAGTTATTGGTGAACTCATACGAATCTGCCGCAAACGAATTATGCTAAGTGTATCAAGCCGTTTGGGCTATCTTCCATATTTGGCAAATCCGATACAAAAAAACCAATTCATATTGGATGAAACCTGTGAGGACCCGTTTGTAAAATGGTGCATTGATAATAAGGCAAATGCAGTTGAATCCTTTCATTTCAGCAAAGATTCTGTTATGAATCTGTACAAGGAAGGGCTTATGGGAGGGGATAGTGAGATTGCCACGTATGAAGATGGCGGTACGCCATGGTGCATCACATACACTTTTATGCCCGATGAATTAGTGGATATACTCAAAACTTACGGCGTAAAGAATATTAAACTGGCAGGTCCCGGTGCCTATGCAAGGACACTTCCGAATGAATTGCTTGTAAAGATTATGAATGATTCAAAACAGCGTTCTGATTTTTTGGATTTTTGCCATTTATATGACTCTAATCCGTTTGTATGCGGCATGGGAAAAGATAATCTGTTTGCCCAAGGCGAACTAGAATAATTTTAACAGAACTGCACTATGGTTTGGTTAAACAGCATGAAATCATAGAAGGCAGTGGATCCCGAAACCAGGTTAAAAGTTTGTTGGAGAAGGAGGAGATAGAATTAAAAATGGAATTGCCACATCCCATTTCTTTCAGTATCAATCATTGTCTGTTTTCTATAGTTACATAAAACGCCCTTTATTGATTGACAATCACAAAGCTATTCCCGTATATTTAATTCAACAAATATACCAAATCCCAGATATGCAGGTGAATAGACATGAAAAATATCCATAGCATTGAATTTCATACCGGAAGCAAAGAAGAATTGCTTCCCGGTTTTGAAAAAGATTTTCCCTATATCGCTTCGAGGGCAGAACTTGACAAGTACATAGGGCGCTATGTGCCGTGGCACTGGCACAAGGCGGTGGAACTTTTTTACATGGAAAGCGGCAGCCTTGAATATCATACGCCGGGGGGAAAGCTATTGTTTCCTGCCGGAAGCGGCGGCATAGTAAATTCCAATGTACTCCATATGACAAAAGCAATATCACAGGGAGAAAAGAATATACAGCTGCTTCACATTTTCGATGTTTCCCTGCTTGCCGGGGAACAGGGAAGCAGGATCTGGCAAAAATATATTGCGCCTGTCATAACCGCCCCGCAGGTTGAGGTAATCCCGCTTTTTCCGGGCAATGCAGCGGAAGAAAGGATTTTGAGACTTATTGCCGCATCATTTCGTTTGTCCGGTGATGAATTTGGATATGAAATAAAACTGCGGGAAGCCCTGACGGAAATATGGCTAATGCTTTTTGAACTCTCCCGCCCTATGCGTGAAAAGAAAGGAGAACATAACAAAAGCAACGATAAAATAAAGTTGATGATGATATACATTCATGAGCATTACGGGGAGAAAATCTCTATCCCTGAGCTTGCGTCGGCAGCATACCTAAGCGAACGGGAGTGTTATAGGGTATTCCACGACTGTCTGCACATGACACCCGTAGAGTATATAAAGGCTTACCGTCTGCAAGCCGCCTGTCAGATGTTGGCAAAGGGACAGGCATCTGTTACCGTTATCAGCCATGACTGCGGTTTGGGGAGCAGCAGTTATTTCGGAAAAGTTTTTCGGGAATATGCACATTGTTCGCCCACAGAATATCGGAGGAAATGGCAGAATAGTGATAGATAAGGGCAGAAATGAAATATTTTTCCTACGCACCTTGCATTATAATGATACCTGTAAAGTAAACTTACATGCGTCGCTGGTGCGGCGCACCGCCACAGGAGGTGAGTGCAAAGTGTTAAAGCTGAACATTCTGGACATGAAAAATTTTTTAGATACGGTCAATGCCTGTACCGGCAAAATAAATATGCTCTGCCCGGACGGTAAAAAACTGGACATCAATGGGGAAGAAAAGATACAGGAAAGTTTATGGCAGCAGTACTTCCAAAACAAAAACTGCCTGCGGCTTGTTTTAGAAATCCCCACCCCAACGGACTATATGAACATTGTTTCATATTATGCCGGGGATTGCTGATTTGTCTGTAAATTTTTATCATAAAGGGGCTGACGGTTTATCTGCCAGCTCCGCCCCTTTGAAAGGAGTTAAAATGGAATTAAACATCCAGACAGCAGAACTGGCATTAAAGGAAGCGTCAGAATCCAATCCGGGGGCATGGACAGACCATTCCCGGTATGTAGCCGAAGCCTGTAAAAACATTGCGTCACACTGTAAAGATTTATCTTCCGAACAGGCGTATCTTTTCGGGCTGTTACACGATATTGGACGTTATGCCGGAGTGAGTTCGGAAAGGCATTTGATAGACGGTTATCGTTACTGTATGGAGCGTGGGTGGGAAAAGGCTGCACAGATCTGCATATCCCACGCATTTATGATACAGGATATTGATACTTCGATCGGAGAGTTTGATGTCAGTGATGAGGATTACCTGTTTATGAAAAAATTTGTCGCAGAGGCGGTATATGATGATTATGACCGTTTAGTGCAGCTATGTGATGCATTGGCTATGCCAACGGGGTTCTGCCTTTTGGAAAAGAGATTTGTGGACGTGACAATACGCTACGGCGTCCACCCGGCGACAATAGACCGGTGGAAAAAGATTTTAGAGATTAAAGAACTGTTTGAAGAACAGATTGGCTGTTCTATTTATACTTTACTTCCGGGCGTTGTGGAAAACAGTTTTCGTTAGGGGAGGGATATTATGTATTACGAAGCAAATGATTTTTTGGAAACTGCGGACAGCGATACGTTAAAGCAAATCGCCCGCACAAGGGAATTGACAAGAGAATATTATTTTTCTGATTATGAAGATACGGAAAAACGCGCCTCCATTCTTCGGGAACTGTTGGGTGGAATAGGGGAAAATGTGGCAATCGACACGCCTTTTCATTGCGATTATGGAAAAAATATTTTTTTGGGAAATGATGTGATCATCAATATGAATTGTACCTTTGTGGATAACAAGACCATCCGGATTGGTGACAGGGTTTTGATTGCGTCAAATGTGCAGATTTATACATCCTCACACCCGGTTCTGCCACAGGAAAGGCTTGTACCGGATTGGAAGGAACGCCAGACAACCTTTTTCAGAACCTTTGCGCGCCCGATAGAGATAGAAAATAATGTCTGGATTGGCGGCGGCTGTATTCTTCTGCCGGGAGTCACCATAGGGGAAAACAGCGTGATCGGAGCCGGAAGTGTGGTAAACCGCCCTATCCCGCCTAATTGTGTTGCAGCAGGGAATCCATGCAGGGTGATACGTTATTTTGATGCAGACAAGGAAAGGCGGCAATATGAAATATAAGCATATCATTTTTGACATTGACGGTACTCTGATTGATACGGAATATGCTGTCTTATATTCCTTACAGGAAACCATACGGGTATTATCGGGAAGAGAGATACCATGCTCTGAACTAAAATTTGCGTTAGGGATTACCGGAACAGACGCTTTGAAAGAACTTGAAATACAAGACATTCCCCATGTAATAGAATTATGGGAAAAAAATATGTGTAAATATGAAGATACCATTAAAGTATTTGACGGAATACCCGGACTATTAAAAAATCTTCTAAGTCTGGATTGTGAAATGGGGATTGTCACCTCAAGGACAAGGGAAGAATTTGCACATGATTTTTGCCAGTTTGGTATCCGCCATTATTTTAAAACAATCATATGTGCAGACGATACACAGGAACATAAACCCAATGCCGCACCGCTTTTGAAATATGTGGAATTATCAAAAATAGATCACAGGGAAGCGCTCTATATCGGAGACAGCAAATATGACAGTAAATGTGCGGAAAATGCGGGAATTGATTTTGCTTTGGCAGTATGGGGCAGTCATAATAAGCACATAAAGGCAGATTATTTTTTAGAGAGACCTGCCGACCTGTTATCTGTTATTTCAAGTAACAGTTCTTCCAATGTCAATATAAATTTTCATTTATGACGGCGTAACATATGGGTATAAAAAAGCGGCATTCCTGTTCCCCCCCCCCTATATAGGGATAGAGGAACGCCGTGCCTGATTCAACATTTTCTGTTCTCTGTATACACTATACATGCATATACTGCTCTAATTCACTCCAAGTTTTTACGGTCAGAATATTTTTATCCAAGGAATGCTTTTCTTCCATTGTGTAAGGCAGATCAATCGCCCCTATGTACCATACCGGCTGCAGACCGGCATTTAAGGAGCCTTTCACATCGCATTCATACTGATCCCCAATATACCAGGCTTCATCCGGCTGTAACTGCGCCTTTTCCAAAGCCAAATCAAATATCCTTTTGCTTGGTTTGCGGAAGATATAATTACTTGAAGTAATGATAAATTCAAAAGCATTTTCAGGAAGCAGTCTGTTGATACGTTCTGCAACCACAGAAGGAGCATAAGAAATATTGCTGATTACACCTGTGCGGATACCTTTGTTTTTCAAATATCCCAAAAAATCTTTGATACCCTCTGTCGGCATTCCCGGAGCAGCGGCATTCCAGAATACGGTATCAATTTCAGAGTTGCTTAATGCAATCTCTATTCCCTGCGATTCATAAAGGTAAGGTGTAAACATAGTATTGGGTATCTCTATCTGAAATAAGTGTCTTTTCTCAGGATCAAATCTCCCGAATTCCCGATTAATTTCATTTGCTTTAGCTTGCACCTGCTCTGCCGACAAATGATACTTATTTCTCGTAGCATACTGTAAGACAGCCTCTGTTCCCCTTACCCCGTCAAACTTCTGTTCTGCAATAAGCGTCTGACCATAATCAAACAATACCATTTTGGGTATTTTCATGTAATTTACCTCCACATTCAAAGTATCCCCCCTGTATCAGAAATTGTCTCATTCATTTCGGGAAAGCCTAACAATTAACCGGCGCATTGTATACAGTCTCTTTTTATTCGTCCTCTTTATATTGAACTATATCCTCAACTTTACAATCAAGGATCTCACATAACTGGTCTATTGTGTTTAAAGTCACATTTTTATTTTTCTTTATACTATCATACGTTCCATGGCTGAATTTGCGTTTTTCCAGTAACTCATATACGCTGATATTCTTTTCCTTTAGAGTACGCCAGAACGGTTCAAATGTTATCATCCACCATCCCCCCTATGCAAAAAGTATAACCAGGAAACTGGAATCTTGATATTTCCGATATATCGGAACCAGTTTTGCAGACAGACCACAGAGACGGTAGTAGAATGGAAAATGAAAGGTAAAATATGTCAGAACAAGATACGGAAGAATTGGTACAAATAGCAGACATCGCCTTTAAAGCCTATGCACTGACTTTAGAAACAGCATCAGAAAGAATGCCGAAATAATCAAAAAACCGTCTGACTATCAAACGGCGGAATCGGGCGGTTTTCTCTGATGCTTTTTAACGTGTTGTTTTCTATTGGGACTTTTAGTCGGCCTGGTTTTTGCATATTGACATCTCTAATCTGTTCCTGTAAATTAACTCTGGAAGATAAAAATTTTAATAAGGAGTAACAACAAATGAAAAAAGCAATTAAATTATTTCAAAAAGAATGTTCGTTAAAATTCTCCCTGTCTGCCATTGACCGGAAAACTATCGTTTTACTGACTGGCTTTATACTGCTTTTAGCCTGTACCATAACAGGATGCGGAAGTAACAGCCAGCAACAGTCAATACTTCCTGTTACAGAACCGATCCCAAAGGAAAATCCTGCACAGGAAGAACCAGCACAGAATGAGCCATTACAGGAAGTGCCAGCACAGGAAGTCCAAAATCAGTCTGTGCCAGAACAACCAGACCAGGAACAGCCCTCACAGGCTGAGGCCAACCAATCCCAATCTTCCCCCAGTCTCCAGCCTGTCCCCGAAAAAGCGGAACCTGAAGCTGAAACTGCAGCTCCGTCCCCAGATGTATCCTCTTCTTCCCCCTCCTATTTTGGCACATGGCAGATAACTACATCAACTTCTGGCACCTACAGTGCCATGTCAGAGGATGAGCGCTCTGCGCTGGTAGGCACCCGTTTTGAATATTTTAAAGATTATGCCATATATGATGACCAGCACCGTCTGGATTCCCCCCAATATCTCGAAAGCACTCAGACCGCAGATGATTTTTCATCCATCTATAACGGCAATAGTCTGGAAGCGCTGGGAATTTTCAAAGATTCTATCCAGGTAGTGGCCATAGAGAATGCAAGCGGCATCGGTGATACTTTTTATATAAAGGACGAAAACACTCTGATTATTCCATGGGATGGCGTATTTTTTGAAGTGCAAAGAATCAGCTCCGGCAACTGATTCCGCTGCGCATAGCTCCTTCAAAAAAGACTGGCAAAGTGAAGACATCTCTCACTTGTCTGTCTTCCCCAATTCATTGAATCTGCCCCGGCATTTCAATTCTCTTTGGGGATGGCGCATTTTTTCATGTCCCTCCAAATCCTTCCATACGAATATCCCTTTTTTAAGAGTCATGTACCCATGCCAGCTTCCCTCTTTGGGAATAGAAACGGAACCCGGATTCATGCAAATATATCCTTCACATTCCATATACCGGGGTATGTGGGTGTGCCCATACAGCAGGATATCTCCCTGCTGTATGGGCGGTGGATTCTGTTCATTATAATAGTGTCCATGTGTGGCATAAATCAATCTATTTTCTTCGGAAATGACACAATAATCCGCCATAATCGGAAAATCCAATACCATCTGATCAACCTCTGTATCACAATTTCCGCGCACACATATAATGTCCCTTTTCCTGGCATTTAACAATTCGATTACTTTCTTAGGCGCATAATCCTTAGGCAGGTCATTCCTCGGTCCATGATAAAGGATATCCCCGAGCAGTAATAAACGATCTGCCCTCTCTCTTTCATATGCTGACAGCATTTGTCGGCAGAAATATTCTGAACCATGAATATCAGATGCAATCATCCACTTCATTTTCATATCCCCACAGTTCTCAATTTGTCGATTTAATTATAGCATATTTTTGTATGGATCCATACAATTTTTTGGAATGATATTCCTATTTACCGTTTAGAATATAATATAGTAGGATCCCAGGGGATGCTTATCATGATCTGCATGGCGATCTACGCCGTGCTGGCGCAGGGTATCGCCACGGGCGGCGACTTGATGGGGGCCATCTGAACCTGCGTGGGGCACACGGTGCTGCTGTGCTTCGTCCTCTTCAAGACCGGGAGCCTCTCGAAATCCATATGATGCGCTCAGTAAAATACTGTTGTAAAATATGCTGTTGAATTTTACATCAGATCAGGGTATACTAAGGGCAGGAAAGGAGAATGTGATTATGCCTAATATCAAACCAATCTCTGATTTGAGGAATTACAGTGATGTGCTCCGTGACGTATCTGTGGGCGCACCGGTCTTTCTCACCAAAAACGGACGCGGGCGCTATGCAATCATTGACATGCAGGACTATGAAAAAACACGGGCCACCCTGAAGCTCATGGGCGAGCTTGCAAAAGGGAAAAAATCTGGAGAGGAAAAGGGATGGCTTTCGTCCTCGGATGTGAGAGCACATTTCCGGACAAAGGCAAATGAAGAATAACATCCACTACTCCCCGGAGGCCCAGAACGATCTGGACGAAATCTGGGAGTATATTACCTTTGAATTATGTAATCCGCAAGCCGCTGAAAACACCGTAAACAAAATCATGGACACTGTTGATGAACTGGAAAATTTCTCAGAAATCGGCGCTCCGCTGTCCTCTGTGACAGAGATAGAAAGCGACTACCGATTTCTCACCAGTGGAAATTACATGGTTTTCTACCGTGTGAATGGGCAGGATGTGTACATTGACCGTATTCTCTACGGCAGACGGGATTATCTTCGGATTCTGTTTCCTGATCTGCCGCAGAATGACAACGAAGGATAACACAAAATATAGTAACGATGGAACCGCTGGCTGACGCTGGCGGTTTTTTGTTGCTCCGGGAAAAGCTGGCCTGTCTGGAAGGATGGGATACCATACAAGATACCGAATCAATAGTAATAAATTTTAATTAAAGGAGTCTACCAGCACCCTGACAACAAAAACCGCTAATACTTTCGGGGGTTCTTCTTTTAATGAAAGAAAATCAAATATTAAAGTAATGTCCCTTAATCCGCCAAACGTGCAGGCATAGATAGGCTCGATCTCACTGCATTATTTATGTAGGCGAGAGCATATGGAATGAAAATAAACTTTATGTAGAACAAGTAGAGACTATTCTTTCTGGAGATGCAGAATTCAAATTCAGAATTAGATTTGATTAAATTCCTGTTTGTGATGGCATTGAATAAAAATGGTACTTTAAATTTCATTTTATAATATGTCGACATAATATTATTGATGTATCTGATTGACATTGTAAACAAACTCATATACAATGTAATAGAAAGAAGGTGAAATTATGGCAACTGTGCAAACGCAAATAAGAATAGAAGAAGATGTGAAAAAGCAGGCAGTAGAATTGTTTAATCAACTTGGAATTGACATGTCCAGTGCCGTAAATATGTTTTTAAGGCAGGCGATTATGCGCGGCGGACTTCCTTTTAGTGTGGAACTTCCTAAATATAAGCAGGAAGTGATAGAAGCTATGGAAGAAGCAAAACAAATCAGCAGAGATCCTAAAACAAAGAGATACGGTAGTTTTGCGGAAGCGCTGGAGGACATTGATTTATGAAATATGAGTTAGTCCTTACCGGGAAATTTAAAAGAGGATTGAAGATTGCCAAAAAGCGGGGATTAAATATTTCTTTATTGGAGGATATTGTAGAACGATTACTACACAAGATTCCTTTGGAAGCAAAAAATAGAGACCATGCTCTTAGTGGAAACTATAAAGGGTTTCGGGAATGTCATATTCAGCCAGATTGGTTATTAATATATCTGATAGAAGATGATATATTAACATTGACATTGATTGACACTGGTACACATGCGGATTTATTTGATGAATAGTCGATTATAGATATAAATTAGAAAAGGAAACCTCATCATTCACAAGGTTTCCTTTTTACTGCGGAAGGATGGGTCTTGAACGAATTTCCCCTTCCGCAAATACAGTAAAAGAAAGGCTTTCAGTACATCTCTATTTAAGCGTGTTCAAAAGGGTGTTCAAGATATAGATCTATTGAACACCCTCTTTTATTCATCCTCAAAAATTGTCTCATTCATTTCAGGAAAATTTAATAACTCTGAAACTGTCATATCTAAGCCTATCGCTAATTTATGTAGAGTTTTCAACTTTGGATTTTTGGTTTTTCCTTTCATCAGATTATCAACAGTAGATTGTGTTATACCAGATAATGTTGCAAGTCTATTAATCGTGATATTTCGCTCTGAACACAAATCCGTTAATCGTCTGATGATCACATCAGAATAAGTCATATAAAATCTCCTAGTATACAATGCTAAAAAGAGTATAGGAGATTTCAAATGCATGTATTAACGGTGTGCGGTTATATCAAATTTGAATAAACCTAATATCTTTTTGATTGGAGAATAATTATGACAATACAAGATATATACCAAAGGTGGAAATCTTTTGGTTTAATAGATCATGACAAATCTTTATATTTGGAATATGTGTCTCTTTGCAATTTTATCAGTGATGAAGATTTCTATTATTATCTTCACCCTGAAAAAGCAACTGAAGGACAATTTCTTTCTGTTCTGGATTTTTTGTATCAGCAGGACTGCTATATGTTGCTCTACAGATTTCTTAGAGATAACAAAAGCCGGCTTATTTATCCGGATTTCGATACGATAGAAGGAATAGCGATCAGGCCGGACATAGAAAAGAGATTTGAGAAACTCTGTTTATAAAAAAATGGCGGGATTTCAGGATATATAATTTAAGGATAAAGGGTACTCGTTCTGATGCTTATGAGAAAGCTATTAACAGCAAGACAGGTAACGTGTTCAAGCGTGTTCAAACCCGGTAGAATTGATTTTATTTTTTGCTTACAGTATAAGTTAGGACAATTTAAAAAGCATTTAAACGATATCCTTTCCTTGTGAAATCTAACGCACAAGACTATTTTAAAACGAAGTGCCAAAACCGACGCCCCCAAAAAACAAAAATAACTGTAAACCTTGACTTCTCAAGACTTACAGTTATTTGATGCGGAAGATGGGACTTGAACCCACACGAGCGCATTGCTCACAAGATCCTTAGTCTTGCTCGTCTGCCAGTTCCGACACTTCCGCTTGACTCACGCCACGAATGATATATTACCATTTATGACGCAATTCGTCAATACCTTATTTAAATTTTTATTACCAATTTTTTTACTTTATATTACTTTTTCTTCCACTCGCCTGCTGCCTTCTTGAGCTCCTCTAAGGCCTCGGAGAATCGTTTGGAATACATGCCGGGATTGCCCTTGATCAGGCTTCTCTGATAGAAATCCCGGAGCTTTTTAAACTGCTGCCGCTGCTCTTTTTCCACGGAATATCTGCTGCGCAGCTCCATGATCTCCTCCCGCACATCCACCATAAACTCCGGAGAGCTTATCCTGAACCGCTCCTTTAAGGAGGCAAATTTTTCTTCGATGCTTTCCGTCAGTTCATCTATCCGCAGAGCCTTCTCCTGTTTGCGGGCCTCTCTCTCCTCATTGGCAATGGCAATAAGCACATCCAGCCTCTTCTGGATCCGCTCCATCTCCTGCTTTGCCTTTTCCAGGCCAATGAGCATATCCCGCAGATCCATAGCTGCCTTGAAGGAAAGCGTAAAATCTACAATGATATAAACCGTAAGCGTAAGCGTCAGAGCCGTAACCACCCCAGAGGGAATGAGGAAAACCACGCTCTCCACTCCCCTGTGAACCAATTCTGTCATCAATATGGTCAAAAATCCCCAGGCTATGGTGGAGGAAAGGCAAATATGCCCCTTGTAATTAAACTTCTGATTGGAGTAATCCCAATACCGCACCTTGAAAAGGGATTCCATAAGGATTCCTGTCACCAGCTCAAGGATGGTAGCCCCAATACAGCCTGCGATATAAGTCAGGAAGATATTGTCCTGAAAAGGCATGGAGACCACCAGCATCATGATAGCGCCGCTTCCATATATGGGAAGAAAAGGCCCCCGCATAAATCCCCGGTTGACAAACTTCCTGCTCTTGACCGAGACAAAAGTAGATTCAAAAATCCATCCGAAAAAGCAGTAAAAATAAAAGAAAAACAACCACTGTATAGCGGAATATTGATACACGAAACTTCACCCCTGTACATCTTTACATAAAACTGATCACAGCTTCCTTAGGCGCCTTGGTCTGTTCCACGCTGAGCGCTTTCAACACAGGCCCTTCTCCGCCGTAATCCGCAAAATATTCTTTTGTCACCTTCGCCGTTACCTTGACCCACTGTTTATCCGCAAGCTTATCACATCCCTCATACTCGCAGGCAAAACCCAAAAATGCCATGTCGTCCGCACAACAGGTCATTGCCATGCGCCCTGGCACGAAATAGCCTTTCGGAAAGTCTCCCGGCTTTAGCACCATCCCGACAAACGCAACTGTTTTTCCTATATAGCGCTCCAGATTATCCAGGCTGTCCAGATACCAGATTCCGTAACCCTCATTATCCAGCTCGATCACAGGCGCATCCAGAGAATAAGGAAGATCCTCCTCGAAAATCTGATTGATCTCCCCCTCGGCCCCCTCAAAGACAATGTCCGCCTGCTGGTTGATGGCCTTGATATTTCTTCTGTAAAGGCTTAAATCCTCCACATCATCGCAGCGGTTAAAAATGATCATCTCCGACTTCCTGAGCATTTCCGCCAAAAGCGAGCGCATATTGGTAAAATACATGGGGAAGGTGGACGCGTCAATGATGGTAATCTGCTGCTCCATTTTCCAGTGGAAGGGAAGCTTCATCTGCTTATAATTCCACATTCCATTGTATTCCACAATAATACGCTCCGGACGGTACTTCTTTTCCAGCTCAAGCAGGTGGGCGGTATTGAAATCTTCTTCCTCCTCAACGAGAACCAGCTCTGTCCGCGTCCTTTTAAGAAGCGCCTCGTCGTATTCCTCTTCTCCCTCTTCGCAGAGGATGAGAAGGGTTTTTCCTCTGATCTGAAAATAAGGCTGATCCAGCGTAAAACTGATAAATTCCGTCTTTCCGCTCTCCAAAAATCCATTTATCATATAAACCGGCTTCATTCTAATCCTCCATGCTGGCCTTATTTGCTATGGGCTGGGGCTATGGCCTGGGGCCATGGCTCCAAGCTATAGCCCCAGGCTATATTCAGGCCATTTCCCAGGTTTCGGTTTATTCCCTTGCTTCCTCAAACAGGCCTTTCAGGGCCTCCTCCTTCAATTTGGAACCGATCACGCAGAATTTTCCTGTCACGTCCGGCTTGCCATCACGCACATTACTCTCACCGGGCACATAATCAAAATACACCCATCCGCCCTCTTTTCCGGGAACCATACCCTTGGCCCTTAAGACAAAGCCATACCTTCCTTCATTTTCCAGCTCCTCCAGAATGTGGCTGATCTCCTCCTTGCTGTAGGCCGCAGGCGTTTCCATCCCCCAACTGGTAAATACTTCATCTGCATGGTGATGATGGTGCCCTTCCTCATGATGATGGTGCTCACAGCCGCATTCCTCATCATGATGATGCCCTTCCTCTCCGTGATGGTGTTCACAGCCGCACTCTTCCTCATGATGGTGATGGTGTCCTTCCTCCCCGTGATGGTGCTCACAGCCGCACTCTTCCTCATGATGGTGATGGTGTCCTTCCTCCCCGTGGTGATGCTCGCAGCCGCACTCTTCCTCATGATGGTGATCCTCTCCGTGATGATGCTCGCAGCCACATTCCTCTCCGTCATGATGATGGTGATGGTGGTGAAGCTCTTCCTCCTTATCGCGGTTTGCCTTAAGCTCCGCCATCATTTCCGCCTCCAAATCTCCGGCTCCCTCAATGGTTGCCAGAATATCCTTTCCGTCCAGCTCCTCCCAGGGGGTTGTGATGATGGTCGCCTTCTCATTATGCTCTCTGATCAGTTCCATACACTTGCCCAGCTTTTCTTCGGAAATATTTCCGGTACGGCTTAACACGATGGTGCCTGCATGGGCAATCTGATTAATAAAAAATTCGCCGAAATTCTTGATATACATCTTACACTTGGAAGCGTCCACAACAGCAACTGCGCTGTTTAACGCCACCTCCTTCGTGTCGATCACATCCTGCACTGCCTTCATCACGTCGGAAAGCTTCCCCACCCCCGAGGGCTCGATCAAGATACGCTCCGGCTCATAGGTGTGCATCACCTCTTTCAGGGAAGTACCGAAATCCCCCACAAGGGAACAACAGATGCAGCCGGAATTCATTTCTTTGATCTCAATACCGGCTTCCTTGAGAAACCCTCCGTCAATGCCGATCTCCCCAAATTCATTTTCGATCAGCACCACCTTGGTATCTCCCAGCGCCTCTGCCAGCAGCTTCTTAATCAAGGTAGTTTTCCCTGCGCCCAAAAAACCGGACACAATATCAATTTTTGTCATTACAATTCCTTCTTTCTCAATTATAAAATATTTCATGCCGCAGAGAAAAATCCGTCCTCTCAAACGGCATTCTTCTCTGCGGCTGCTTTTTTATCGGACAACCCTATTATAATAAGTTAAATCTCATAAGTCAAATAAGGAGTACTTCGCTGTTGGTTCCGTAAAAAATGTCGTCCCTCCCCGACAGCCGGCGGCAGATTTCCTCGATACGATCCCACTTTTTGTCCACCTCGAATTCATAGCTGTGGCCCCAGATATACAAAAGCTGAGGCCTCTCCGGTTTAAGCCCAAGGAAGCGGTCGATCATCTCAAACAAATCCTCACGGCTGTGATGGGCGCTTGCCTTCAGCGCCAGAAGATTTTCACTAATCCCGAAATCCCCGGTCTCCTCCACGGTACGCGCATATTTTATGCCGCAGTCCGCCACGATTTTCATGACGCGCTCATCATAGGTGCCAAAAGGATATGCCATGCCGCAGATTTCCTGTCCAAAAATCCGCTCCAGGTTTTGCTTATCCTGCCGAATCTCATTGTAAACCGTCTCGTCATCCCATTTGGGCAAATCCGCATGGGTCAGACAGTGTACCGCAATCTCATGTCCCTGATAAAGTGCGGGAAGCCCCTTAGCATTCATACGATGAATTTCCACCCCGTCTTTATCAAAAACCTGAGCATGACTGAGCAGGCCGCTGTTCAAATTAAAAGTCGCCTTCATTCCATAGCGGTTAAAAATCTCCACCAGCCTTTTGTCCATCACAACACCGTCGTCATAACTGAATGTAACAGCTTTTAGCTTTCCGTTCCACATAAATTTTATCCTTTCCCTTCCCTCGCCGCCGCTTCTGCGGCTCTTTCCTCTATGGTCATACCTATGGTCATACCGCTATTATATGCCTTTGGGAATCGTTGTACAACTTATTTTATTGTTCAGTGCGCATTCCTGCCCCCTGGACATTCACCACAAGCCCCGGCTGCCCTTACACAGCGAAACACCTGCTCCTCCCTATCCGCCAGGTTGGCCCACACATTTTCCTTCTTCATGGCTTCCTCCAAGATGCTGACTTGCCCTGTAAAATCCTGGACACCGCCACAAAGCCTTAAGCCGGTAACATGGCTTTTCCTCTACAATAGGTCTGAATCACCCGATAATCATCGGCAAGCACCACTATATCCCCATCGCACCCTGCCATCAGGCTTCCCTTCCTGTCATCCACTCCCAGGGCTCTGGCCGGATTAATGGTGCAGGAGTTCACTGCCGCGTCAAAAGGAACCATTGCTTCCTCCACCAGAATTTTCAGCCCCCGGTTCATGCACAAGGTACTGCCTGCTATGGTGTCCGTGCCTTTGAGTCTGGCAAGCCCGTCCTCCCCGATCTCAATGGCATGTCCGCCAAGATCGTACTCTCCCCCCGGCGGGCAATGTTTGGGCCGCAGGGAATCCGTAATCATGATGGCATAATCCCTCCCCTTTGCCGCAAAGAAATTGTTCAGGGCCGCCAGGTGGGAATGGCAGCCATCGCAGATCACTTCCCCGTAGATGTCCCGCACCCTGAAAGCCGTTCCCACAAGGCCGGGCTTTCTGTGATGGTAGGCTGTCATACCATTGTACACATGGGTCATGCTCATGGCTCCGTTGGCAATCCCCATCAAAGCCGTCTCATAATCTGCTGAGGAATGTCCCATGCTCACCACCACCCCATGCTCCCGGCAG
The DNA here is from genome assembly GCA_949949005.1 of uncultured Lachnospiraceae bacterium. Taxonomy (GTDB): domain Bacteria; phylum Bacillota; class Clostridia; order Lachnospirales; family Lachnospiraceae; genus Suilimivivens. Next base: position 224,709 of record CATLHM010000001.1, on the reverse strand, counting down.
TACCTGGTCAGGGCGAAATCCTCATCATGCTCCGGCGCTAAGGTGATATAGCGGATCATACCGTGGGCCGCTTCCTGATACCTGCAAAATTCCTCCACCGTGGCCCCTGCTATGGCCTCCGGCGGCTGGGCTCCTTTATACTCCATATCCAGATAAGGGCCTTCAAAGTGAATTCCCAGAATTTCCGCTCCCTCATAACCTTCCTCTGCCACCTTTGCCACGTTGGCCACCGCTGCGGTAAGCACCTCTGGCATCTGCGTCACGGTGGTGGGCAGTATGGCTGTCACTCCTTCCTCCGGAATCCGTCTCATCCAGTCCCGCAGCCCCTGAGGCTGTGCGTCGTTGGTGTCGAATCCGTAGGCGCCATGGGTGTGAACATCAATAAACCCTGGCAAAATCCGCTCCCTTCCATAATCTGCGTCCACCTGCTTTGCTCCCCAGGGATAAATCCGCCGGATTTTTTCTCCCTGAATTTCCAACTGCGCCTCCACAAACTGACCGCCAATCCATACTCTTTTACTCTGTATTATCATTGCGCCTGCCTCCTTTCACGCTTTCCCTCTCTGCAGTCTCCTTTCCATGGCTTTGCTATGGTTTACTGTTATTATATAAGATATCCGGGCTGACTGCAAAGCTTTTTCCTTCTCCACGTTCCATGGTTCCCATATCTGTGAGGGAAAGGTGAGAGGCATCCACCAATACAGCGCCGTCTGCTCCCTGCCCGGTGCTGGTAGAGGCAATCCTTCCACAGAGCTGTCCCTCCACGCTCTCCTTTCGCAGCCTGCAAAATTCCTCCAGGGCGGCAACCCCTGTTTCAAACTCCTCATAGGTATAAAATTTCGTAGGATCCTTTTCCACATAAGGGCCGATCAGCTCTGCCGTAGTATGAATGATTTCCTCAAAGTTTATGCTCTCCAAAAAATCCGCAAAATATTGATGGTACTGCCGGGCATAGGCTTCGTCTGCAAAAATCCACTCCACCATAGGGCGGCTGTCCGTCCCATCCTCACTGTCCATGGCCGTCTCCTTTTCCTGTTCCGACTGATTCTGCTGCCCTCCAAAAGGGAAGTTGCCTTCCCGCCCCTGCGACACAGGCGTATCAATGGGCGCGTTCACCATAGCTGTGGCGTCAGCGGCCTCAAAAGTGCCGAAAGCCAGATTGTAATCCCAGGGAATCATGGAGAGCTGTCCGTCCTTCTCATAAAGATAGTAATTATGGACAATGCTTCCGGTGTAGCTGTCCCCGTTGCAGACAAAATTATGAACCACAAAGTACCGGATCACCGCATCCACATCCACCACTTCTTCTATCCCGCTGCCCTCACTGAGCGATTTCAGAGAAGAAATCAGGCGCTCCTGATCCGCTTTCCCTATCTCCGTTTTGGCATTATCAAAGATATTGGAATAACTTCCAGGGTCGTCCCCGAGATACTGCAATTTCACATCGCTGCTTCCCATCCCCCCAGGGAAACCGCCGGGGGATCCTCCAGGCCCATCCGGCATATCTTTTCCTTCCTCAGGCCTGCCTTCCGGCACCCCCCTATTTCCAGGGAATCCTCCTATTTCCGGCATCTCGCCTGAACCATCTTCGCCGGGAAACTCCATAAATTCGTCCATCCGGAAATCCCTGCCATTCCCCGGGCCTGCACCCATGCTCACACTGTCGGGCTTGTAGAGATTGCCATAGTCGTTGCCATAATTGCGCTGCAAAAAGGATTCCTCCACGCCCTCCACCGCAAGGTACAACCCCCATTCCTTGCCATTTACCGTGATGTAAGCGTAACTGCAAAGAGGAGCAGCCACGCCGAAGCTTCCCATCATCTGATAGACCAGGTAATCCTTCATAAAGGTGGTATCCTGAATCAGATTGTTAAGGCTGATCTTATCCAGCCCGAAATAGCTTTTTGTGCTGTCATAGTGATCAAACTCCACCTTAAAGCTGTACCTCTCGCTTCCCATAGCAGACACGCTGGAAAGAGAAGTGTTCCCCTTCGCCCGGATCCCCACATTCTTAAAGGCTTCTCCATCGATGACCACCGCGCACTCCTCATACTCCTCTTTTTCACAATTTTCGATAAATCCCTCCCAATCCTCCATCACAATGTCAATGGTATGAACCTTAGAGGTATCAAAGAGCCTGTTTGCATACCCGGTCCCGCCCAAAACCGGAAGAACCCCCAGCGATTCCCCGTTCATAAAGACCGTTGTTATTACAATGGCAAAAAGGATAAGGGCAACGCAAATCCTGTCTATATATCTGTGAGTTGACATCAAATTCCTCTTTTCTTACACTCTGCATCCATCTGCTGCATCATCCCATATAATCCCCGTTGTAGCTGACCAGCACGGCGCTTTCCACACCCGCAAGCTCTGCCAGCTCATTTACAAAATCTGTATTGTCATCCTTTAACCGGATCTCCAGATTCAACTCCACAGCCCCCTTTTGGGCGGTCTTGCTTTTAACCGACAGGCGCGGCGCCCTTTCCTTTAAGTATTCCATTGCCCGCCCTTCGCTCTCATGGCCGTCACACCGCAACACCACAATATAGGGATTGATATAAGATTTTTTATTCACAAAGATAAGAAGGGTGGCTCCGATCAGCACACTGCCGAAAACCGCCAGGGGAATCATGCCCGCCGCAAGTACGATCCCTGCCCCAATCGACCAGAACAGAAAAGCGATATCCAAAGGCTCCTTGATGGCCGTCCGGAAACGGACGATGGACAGCGCGCCCACCATTCCCAGAGAAAGCACCACATTGCTGGTCACTGCAAGAATCACCAGCGTGGTGATCATCGTCATGGCAATCAGGCTCACCCCAAAGCCGGAGGAATACATCACGCCAGAAAAGGTCTTTTTGTACACAAAGAAAATAAACACCCCAAGGCAAAAGGCAAGCACCAGCGCAAGAGTCATGTCCAAAAGACTGATGCTGTTCACATTTTCCAGAAAACTCGATTTGAAAATATCCCTAAAAGTCATAAAATTTTTCTCCTTCAATTTTGTTATCCATAAATACGGCATGCCGCGTACTTAGAAAAAGCCGCCGTATGCCGTCCTTTGAGCTGAACGGCATCCCTTATGACGGACGGCAGGAATGCATCCCACTTTACCTCCAGGATCACTGCATCCCCTGCCGGAATCGTCACGCATCCGGGATTTAAAAAATCCGTACAGGCAGATCCTGTGCGGATATCATAATCCAACGTCACTCTCACATTTCCGGGCCGGAAAACATAGGGCTCCCTCACATAATCCACAATCGTTTTGGGCCTTAAGCCCTTTGTTTTCATTTTGCAGTAAAGCTCCCGAATAAGAGGATGTGGGGATTCCATCATCCAATCCGTCCTTCCCTCCACAATGGCCCGGGCCTGTGCTGCTGTCAGCTCCGCGCTTTCCTTACTTCCAAGCCCGTTGTATTTACTTTTCTTTTCCAGACGAAGACCGGATATATCCCGGTTATAGTAACGGATCCGAAATTTCTCCCGTCTGTCCACCCCGTCGATTTTTTCCCTTAAAACCGTATCTGACAGATTGTCAAAATATAGACTCCTGACCAAATATTTTCCGTCTATGGCGTTCGGGTCAGGCTCCGCCACGACCCCAAGCCTCTGGCGGATGGCAATCCTGTCGGAGCTGTTAATCTCATGCTTCCATTCATGCCTGTAATTCACTCTGTACCTCCTTCTGTTTTTATTTGGCAAAAGATGTTGCTTTTACCATTCTCTGTAAAACCCTGTTTCCAGTTTAAAGCCACTCTGTGAATTATCAGTGAATTGACTGTGAATTGTCTGTGAGCAGATACTGGGCCTGCAATTAAGAATTAAGCAGATAAATATAAAAAGAAAGGTATTCTCAAGAAAAGAAAATACGGTATTACATTCAACCTCTTTGGCATCTTTCCCCGGCTGCCATCAGTTCACTGGCCGAGCACCCGGTGATTCTTCTGATTAACTCCCGATCCAGCCCTTCGCGCAGCATATTGCAGACAATAGAGAGCCTCTCTTCGATTTTTCCTTCTATTTTTCCTTCTATTTTTCCTTCGTTTTTCCCCTGCCTTACATACTGATCGAATAATTCGCACATAGTAATCTCATCCTCCTCTTTGATTCCCTGCTCTTCCATCCACCGTTCAATGTCTCCCGTATCTGTCTCTCCCGAGAGAACCTTGATCATCCTGATCAGAGCTGCCTTATGCACCACTTTTTGATTCGAGCGGTAACCTTTTCCCTCTGCAAGAAAATCCACCACAATCCGCATATCACTCTGAAACAGCTCCCGCGTCTGAGACGGCAGATATCGCATCTCAAAAACGTGAAGCTTTAACTCATCCACATAATTCCAGGCTTTTTCGGGAACCTTTCGCGTTTTACATAAAGTCAGAAGGTCGCGTTTTCCTCTCCATCTGGGCCTTCCCCAATAGAGTACTAATTCGATAACCGGAAAGACTTCCGACAATTTGTTTTTATATTGTTCCCGATAAATACCGCCTGTATATCCCGCTTTGCGAAGCAGCATCTTTCCATCCGTCCTGCTTTGGTTTGCAATCAGATACATGATGCTCACGCTTGTCTCTTCCATCTGATATTTACATATGTCCTCGTACTGGCTCCGCAGCCTTTCCTGCCCCTGATAAACCGTTTCCGTAGGCCCTGCCAGAAGCTTTCCTGCGTCAGCCACTGCCTCCCCCTGATACAAAAGTACGTTAATTACATCCGCCGCAATATCAGGAAATGCAACAAAATCCTTTTCCACCGTATCTTTCTTTTCTGCGGTCTTTCTCATTTACCCTCCTCCCGTCACCGGGCGAAAGCTCCTCTACTCCAAAAAGACCTCTGTAAGCTCCCTGCCCTGTCACATTTCAATTGGTAATAAAGCAAGGAATCTAATTCAGACTGTTGCACCCCTTATGGGAATACAGATAAGAAACAACAGACAGCACGCTATATAAGCTGCCTCCGCGTCAATCAGATATCAGAACGAATTCTCGTTAGAATTTCTATGCTTTTATTCATTGTAGCAAGCTTGAAAAGATTTTGTCAATTAAAAAACTGTAAACAATTTCTATTTTTTAGATATAAAGTGCGCTTGTCCCTGAGCGGCTTTTCCGGCCACCCATTGACAAGCGCATCTCCCGCAGAGTCTATGAAGAACAGCAAATCCTTTTTCTTCTTACCATAAGCTGCCCTCCCCCAAAAACCTCACCTAAGCTCCTCCACGATACTTCCCTTTCTTTGCAACCCATATACCACTCTGGGTACCAACACCCCCAGGGCCATCAGCGCCGGGCAGGCAAGGGCCATGGGGAGCAGAGTAAATTGATAATGGATAAACCAGATACCCCTCCCCACTGCCCGTAGCGCAGTCAGCGAAAACAGGGTTCCCAACATCAGGGAGGCCGCCATTGCAAGTAAGGAATAGCACAGGCCCTCTGCCATCAGCATCCGCACAAGCTGGCCTCTGGTCATACCAATGGCCGCCATCATGGCAAACTCCCGTTTCCTTGTGGCAATTCCGGTAAGGGTTACATTGACAAAATTAAGGACTCCGATCAGCCCGATCATGCCCGACAGCCCTGTCCCCACAATCATGATAATTCCCAAAATCTCCTGAAAAGACTTCTCATAAACGGTTCTGGAAACATAGGACATAGCAGGCTCAACCTCGGTGGTATAAGCCTCTAAAAATTCCTCCATGTCCCTCTCTTGTCCTTCTTTCGTGTCAAAAAGATAACTCATAAGTTCGGTCTCTGAAAACTTTTTCTTAAATTCCCCAGCCGGGATGTAAAACGTAAATTCACTGCCGATACGGTTGGAAAGGCTGTACGTATGTCTTTTTACGGCGGCAATAATCTCGTACTCCCTGGCCGGTTCCTTTCCACACTGTAGCGTAACTTTATCCCCGGCATGGTATTTTACCTGATCCTCGATCACAAGCCCGCTGTCATCCACATCCACCCCGTAAAGAAGATATTTGCCGCTCTGGAGCTTTTCCCATATTGCCCTCTTATCCGTCTCCCCTTCCACCACAGCCATTTTGGAAAGGACAAAGGGCTCAATCCCGTACATATCCGCAAAATAACCGCCGTTTTCATAGCCCCCATAGGGCTGAAATCCCATCGGCGTATATTTGCCGGGAACGCCGTCCTCATTTTGAAGAATATAATCCGGGACCTCCCAGCTCTCCACCGGTATCCGGGAGCCATTCGTATCCACATAAATTCTGCCTCCCTCTGCAAATCCCTCTTGCTGCTGGCAGGCCTTAATGAAGCTCTCGGAAAGGCTGATTTCCTTTGCCTGCTGCTCATCCGTGGGACGATACCGGTGATTCCAGAGGGCCGCGTTGCCGATCATACCCTCGCTCAAAATCATTTTGGATAGAAAGCCCTCCCTGTCAACGGATGTGACGATGGTATAGACACTGTTCGTCAGGATCACCGTAAGCGAGAGGGATAAAATCACCACCGCCGTCCTTCCCCTGTTTCTTCCCAGATTGGAAAACGCCATTTTAAAAAGCTTTCCGCCATCCGTGGTCTTCTTCTGCTTTCTGCCCTTCCTTCCATATTCCGTGTAGCGAAGCGCTTCCATGGGAGAAACCTTTCCCGCAATCCTTGCAGGCTTCCACTCGGAAATCAACACCGTCAGCACCGTAAAAACTGCAGCCCCTGCAAATATCCAGGGCCTGGGAGTGACCGAAAACTCTGCTCCCTCCCCCATGCCACCTGTATCTGCTATGATGGGAAAAAGAAATTTTCCTATCAGAAAGCCGACGAAAAGTCCAGCCGGGGTTCCCATAAGACACAGCCAAAGCGCCTGCCTGTGCAGAATCCTTCTGATCTGTCTTGCGGTGGTTCCTATGGTTTTTAAAAGGCCGTAATAACGGATATCCCGGATAATGGAAATCTGGAAAATGTTATAAATAATCAGATAACCTGTCACCACGATCAGCAAAAGCGCCAGTCCAATCCCCATAATAGTGATGGGGTCGCCTCCCACCCCGTCAGTGAGATAGGCCCAGTTGGCATTGGATGCCATGTAATTTTCTGAAGTCTCATCCAGGGAAAAGCCGCAGTCCGTAATGATCTTATCCAGCCTTTCCTGAATGTTTCGGGAATCGGCAAACAACACCTGTAGGGAAATATCCCCGGTACTGCTTGCCATCGCCTCCGCGCTTTCCTTCGGCCAGATCTCATCCCCATACTTTTCCAGATAGGCCTCTGGGACAAACACGAAACCCACATTCATCCCCTCCGCCTCCTCCATCACTCCGCTCACCCTAAAGGTACGCTTTATGGGCTCACTGTAATAATGTACCCTGATATCCAGCGTAACCTCGCTCCCGGCCAGAGCCTCCAGCCCCAAAAGCTCCATGGATTTGCGGTCCATCAAAATCTCATCCGCCGCCTTGGGCTCCGTCCCCTGGGCGATCCGTACAAACCAGTGGGGATATAGATTCCGGTCAAGATAATGTACCTCCACATGGCGCTTTAGAAATTCTGGATTTTCCACCGAATTTGCCACCACAATATCTCTCCCACATTCCCTTATGGAGGGATGCCGTTTTAAAATATCATACTGCTGCCGGGTGAGGTTCTTAATTGTCCCATGAACATCGCCTCCTGCCTGTATCAGGGCGGAACGCTGTATATTTTCCGCCAGACCGATTCCTATGGTAAAGACCGCCGTAAACAAAACCGCCGTCAGCCCAATGGCGATGGACGCTATGATATTACGGGTACGGTTTGCCCCAAAGCTTTTTTCAGCAAGACGCCCAAGCGCCCGGCTGTTTTTCACCCTACCCATGGAACTCACCTCCCTTTTGGGGAGTATCCAAAGCCTCTTTTCGTGAAAATTTCCTGCTCTTATCAGGCAGTACAATCCGGCCATCCTCAATGCGCACAATCCGGTCCGCCATCTGAGCGATCTCCTCATTGTGAGTAATCATCACCATAGTCTGCCCAAAGCGCTCTCCTGTGGTTTTCATCAGTCCCAGCACATCCTGGCTGGTAGCGGAGTCCAGATTTCCGGTGGGCTCATCGGCCAGGACAATCACCGGCTTTGACGCCAGGGCTCTGGCAATGGCAACCCTCTGCTGCTGCCCTCCCGAGAGCTGGGAGGGCAGGGCATAAATCTTGTTTTCCAGCCCAAGCGTCTCGATCACACTGTCCACAAACTTTTTGTCTATCCTGTTGCCGTCCAGTTCAATGGGCAGCACAATATTTTCGTAAACATTCAGCACCGGCACCAGATTAAAGCTCTGGAACACAAACCCGATCTTCCTTCTTCGAAAAATAGTCAGGGCTTCTTCCTTAAGGGAAAAAATATTTTTCCCGTCCACCGCCACGCTCCCGGAGGTAGGCCGGTCCAACCCGCCCAGCATATTCAGAAGAGTGGACTTCCCGCTGCCGGAGGTTCCCACAATGGATACGAATTCCCCTTTTTCCACAGCAAAATCCACCCCGTCTAGTGCCTTCACGCTGATCTCGCCCTCGCCGTAATACTTTTTCAGATTTTCTGTCCTTAAAATTTCCATGTCTTGCTCCTTGTAGTATAAAAAATAAGTAAAACCTGTTGCAGGTTTGCTGCATAGCTTCCTATAGGAAAAAAGCCTGCCTATGCAGTTTTTGCATAAACAGACTATAACAAAACAATCTTACCCAAATCTTTCTGAAATCTAACAGTTTTGCAAGAATTTAAATAGATAACCAAAATTCCTATTTTTTCTTTCCTTGTTACAGTGTATAATAAAGAAAAAGGGGGTGCTCAGTTGACATATAATGTATCTGATATTCAAACTGTTCTTACACCTATATTTAATGACTACGGCATATCACGCGCCGTTTTGTTTGGCTCTATAGCAAAAGGCTCCAAAATTGACCGTGAGATCCATGCAACCGGAGTAACGATTTATGAGAAATGAATTTGTCATTCAGAAAATGTACCGCAGTGTGGACACTTCCTTCTCCGTCAGATACTGCCTGAATTTACTCTCCAGCCTGGAAAGCTCCGTCTCATTATAATCTGATTCCACAAAGGAACCCTCCATAGCGGATGTCAACATTTCATCCAGCCTGGAAACAATTTTACTTCCCCTCATTTCCAAACATATCCAACCCCGTATACCGTATGGATCGGACATTCCCTTCCTTTTATTTCCAGCTTCCTGCGCAGGCGGCTGACAGTGACGGAAAGGGCATTTTCATCCACATATTCCGTTCCATCCGCCCAGATCAGCTCCATCAGCCTCTCTCTGGGCAGGGTCTGCCCGGGATGGGCCGTAAACATCTTAAGAAGCCTTTGCTCCGGTGCGCTCAGCATGATTTCCTGCCCCCGAACACGAAATTCCAGCTTCCCAAAATCAAAGCAGTAGCCTTCCTTTTCATAGACAGGCACTGATGAAAGGCGGGCGCGCCTGCGGATCGTATCCACCCTTGCCCTTAGGGCCATCAGACTAAACGGCTTGGTAATATAATCGTCCGCCCCCAGGGTCAGCCCGGTAACCTCATCCGTCTCCCTGTCATTGGCTGTGATCATCAGCACCGGAATGCTGTCAGCCTCCCGAAGCCTGCGCAAAAAATCAAATCCGCTTCCGTCCGGAAAATTCACATCCAGAAGTATCATATCCGGGCTTTTTTCCCTCCATATCTCCTCCGCTTCCTTTAAGCTGTAGGCTGCGTCAAAGACAAATTCTTCCCTTTGGAGAGCCAGGCGGATTCCCTGGTTTAATCCCCTGTCATCCTCTGCCACTAAAATCCTGTAAGCTTTCTCCATTTCCAAACCTTACCTCACAGTCCTTTTGGTAAAAAGAGAGTCCAAAGCAGCCGATCTGCCGATACCCTTCTGTCCGCAGTTCATCCGCGTATTTTTTATCATATATCTGCTTCAGCGCCTTTTGGGCATCAGCGCACTTCCTATTATACCCCATCCCCCCTTGTTTCACAATCCCCGCTCCAGGCCAACAACGTCTCTCAGGCACCGATAGTTATGATTCGGCAACCCGCTGATTTTGACTCCCCTCTATATTTTAGTCCACCTTAATCTTAAACACAACGGGATGAGCGCTCCTGAATCCGGTCTTGATATGCAGTCCCTTTTCATCCCTGCTCCACTTTGGCTTATCGCCATCCCCAAGTACTTCCATGTCTCTGATGATCCCGTGGAAATTCGCCTGTTTGGACGCGTCCTGCTCTCCCAGGGATTGGATACAGTACTCCCCATTCTCGCTGCACTTTAAGGCAGTGGCATAGAGGAAGCCTGCCTTTGTGGTAAAACGGAAATCCTGGGAGGTAAAATTCTTCTTGATGCCGTCCGAAAATTGCCCTTCCACGATCCTCGTAGGCCCCTCCCCGTATTTCCGCCAGGTCTTTGTCCCATAGATTGCCTCTCCGTTGGTCTTAAGCCATGCTCCTATTTCCAGCAAAATCGCCTTATCCTCATCGGAAATGGTTCCGTCCGCTTTCGGCCCCACATTCAGCAAAAGAGCGCCGTTCTTGCTGACAATATCCACCAGGTCACAAATAATATCCCCGGCCGGACGGAATTGATTATTTTCCGTGTAGCCCCAGGAATTCAGGGCCACTGCCGTATCCGTCTGCCAGAAATAGGGCTTTACCTCCGCGAACTGCCCTCTCTCCACATCCGGCACGGCGGTTCCGAACTGGAACGCGTCATGCTTGTAATTGATCGCCACTTCCATTCCCCACGAAGCCGCTCTGTTGTAATAGTATGCCGCCAGCTTTTTCAGGTAAGGCTTACAGGCGCTGTGCTGGATCCACCAGTCAAAATAAAGGACTCTGGGGCGGTAACGGTCTATGATCTCGCAGGTGCGCACCAGCCAGTCCTGAAGATATTCCTCCGTGGGCTCCGGCGTGCTGTAGATGTCCTGATGATTCGGCTCCGGCATGGCAGGCCAGTAAAAATCTCCCCGCTCCATAGGTTCCTTGACATCGCTGTCAAATTCCTTTCCATGGCCCATAAAAAACCAGTGCTCTACCCGGTGGGAGGATGCACCGACCTCCATTCCCTTTTCCTCACAGCTCTCCTTCAGCTCCCCAAGCACATCTCTCTTCGGCCCCATCTCATAGGCGTTCCAGTGGGACACCTCACTTCTGTACATCTGGAATCCGTCATGATGCTCCGCCACCGGCACCACATACCGGGCCCCCGCCTGTTTGAATAATTCCGCCCACTCCCGGGAGCAGAACTTTTCGGCCTTGAACATAGGGATAAAATCCTTGTAGCCAAATTCACTGTGCCTGCCGTAAGTCTTGATGTGATGTTCGTACTCCGCAGAGCCCTGCAAATACATATTCCTGGGATACCACTCATTCCCAAAAGCAGGGACGCTGTATATTCCCCAATGAATAAAAATTCCAAACTTGGCGTCCCGGTACCATTTCGGCACCTCGTAGGCCGATAAGGATTCCCAGGTGGGTTCGTAAGGGCCCTGAGCAATCACCTCGTCGATGGTTTTCAGGTAATTTTCCATTTGATACATAAAACACTCCTCTCCCGCGTCATGGCACGCGAAGTAATTTTCATTGATTTCAATTGAAGACGTAATGAACCGAACTAATTTCATTATAGACTGTCCGGGAAATAATTTAAGTGTGTTTTATGCCATGTTGCACGGAAATGTGGCGTGTTTTTGCAGTTTTAGTGGGATAATATGGTTTTCTCTAATTCACGCATTTTCCACCACTGCCTCTTATTGAAAAAAGGAAGTTCTTTTCGAACCTCCCTTAACGATTTTTATTTCCTGTTTATCCAGCATTCAATTATGTATTCCCAATCCATGCCATCTTGTAACACACGCAATACCGTAACAGTATCCGTTTCATCATTCACCGTATAAAATATTAAATGATTGCTTTGGGGTTTCAGATATATATCATATCCCCGATAGTGAAATCCTGTGGTTTCATAGCCTTTGGGAAACATATCTAACCGCTCTATTGCTTCTTTTATCTTCTGCGAAAAATTTTCAGCATACTCTCGATATTTAAAATGCCGAATGATATATTTCTTTTTTTCCTGTATATCCCGTTTTCCGCTTTCTGCAATTCGTACCTTATATTTTTTACTCACTCCCGTATCCCTTATATGGCATCAATTTCTTTCCATGCCTCCTCAAGTGTCTGCACATTACCATTTTCCATATCATCAATTGCATCGTCCAACTTTGCCAAAAGAACATCCATGGCATCATTTAAAGTATAAGTTTCTTCATGGGACTTTATTGCTTGTGCCATAAAAACCATCCTTTCTCAAACATAAAATCTTGTCTTTCTCTTATCATACCATCCACTTATAAAAATATCCATTCATTTTTGCCTGTCCGCAGGTCTTTCTTTTCCTCCCTGTTTTTATTCTCTTATGTGCTGCCATACCTCGTCGGCATCAGCATGAACGCTCCTGGTGCAAAAAATATCCCCTCCACTCAGCATTCGCCCGCTGAATAAACCTTATATATCTGCTCCGCATCATAACTGCCGACCTGCCTCTGGGCGGCTATGACTCTCTCAATTTCCGAAAGCTCCTCCTCCAGTTCGTCGGCTATGACTGCCGCAGGTTTGTTTTTCTGAAGCTTTTTGCAAACAGGTTTTATCAAGTGATTTATTTCCCCTTCCATTATCCCTTCCAGCTTCATATCCACAAAGGCCTTGCCTGCCCTGGCCCATTACAGGCCATTTTCCTGGGCATCCTTTAAGGACTGAAGGATGCCGCCCCGAAAGGTAGTGTAAATATAGGCCGACAACGTTTCCCTTTTATAAAAAGAAGGATTCGAAATTTCATGAATCATGCCGCCGACGATCCCTTCCGTATAAAAGTCGATCAAAAATGCCTTATACTCCTCCGTCACCCGATACCCCATCTTTGCTGCGGGTTCTTCAATGATCAGCCTGGTTATTTCCCGGAAGCATGAAAAGAAGAACCTCCGCAGATGTTCCACCTCCATGGAATTATAAATATTGCGCAGCATGGTATAGTTTTCGCCAATATAATCGAGTGCAAATCCCAGGGCGGCGTCATAGTCGGAAAGCAAATCATACTGACGCAGCATTTCAATGATCTCCCGCTCCAGCATCCATTTGAGCAAAGCGTAAATATCTTCAAAATGATAGTAAAAGGTTTTACGGTTGATCCGGCACTGCTGAACGAGTTCAGTAACCGATATTTTTGAGAGGGGTTTTGTCTGAAGCAGTTCCTTTAAGGTTGAGGCGATCAGCTCTTTACGCTGGTTTGAGGCGGTCTCGTAGGCCATAGATTTTCTCCCTTTCCCCGATTTTACCCAATTTACAGAATTTGTCCCGATTTGCGGCAAATTTACACAATCGTCAGGATTTGTCCCTGTCGGAGCTTTTTCATTTATGATACCATAACTGCATCAAAAAGAAAGGAGAAAAATAATGGAATACCTGATTTATATCGTTGCCGGCTTGGGAGCCGGAGTCGTCACCGGTCTTGCCGGCCTCTCCGCCGCAGTGATCATTACGCCGCTGCTGGTAGGCGCATGTGGATGGAACGGTTACGACACGGTCACCATCGCCCTTGCGGCGGATGTGCTGGCAAGCCTGCTGACCTCCTATACTTACTATAAAAACGGAAACATCGACCTAAAGCAGGGAATAAAAGTATCCCTGTCAGCCTTCGCCGGGTCTGTACTGGGAAGTTACCTGGGGTATCTGTTCAGCCTTAATTCAGAATACGGCCTGGGCTATCTGGTCATGATCTTAAATATCTTCTTGGGGATCAAATTTCTGAGAAATCCTGTCACCGGCCAAAAACGTGAAGCCGGTTCGGGGGATGCTTTATGGGAAAATAAAAGAAACATCGCCGCTGTGGCAGCAGGCTTTCTCATAGGGGTGGAATGCGGATTTATGGGAAGCGGCGGCGGCATCCTGATGCTTAGCGTGTTTATCATCATTTTAAAGAGGCCCTTAAAGACAGCGGTGGGAACCAGTACTATGATTATGACGCTGGTAGCGTTGACAGGAGCGGTAAGCCATGTTGCCCTGGGGGCAGATCTGCAATTGATTCCGGGGATAACAATCATCACCGCCTGCCTGCTCGGAGCCATAGTCTCCGCCAAATATGCCAACCGCTGCGACAATAAAAAATTAAACCGCATTGTGGGCGTCACATTAATTTTGCTCAGCATCGTCTCACTTGCACTGGGACGCAGGTAGATTAGGCCATTCATCCAGAGACGGGGATAATTCTCCGGGGCTAGCAATTTGTAATAATGAATAATAATGAAAGGAATATTGCAATATGATACAAAAAGCAGAAGTCGGCGATCAGACCCAATATCTCACACGAAAATTTAATGACAGCACCATACGGTTTATCCTGAAATATCCCGGCCTGTTAGACGGCCATCTTTTAAGCAAAGCAGCACAAATACTGGTTCAGCGGCTGGCTATTCTTCACAGTTCGTTCCATGCGGATCTTTTGGGAACACGTTGGATCACCAGAAAGGACTATGAGACCGATTCCCTTACCGTCATCGAAGAAATTCAGGGGGACGTGATGGATGCAGCCAGGGAAGCGGCCCTGCATTCCATAGACTATGCCGGCGAAACGCAGATACGCTGCTATTTGTTTCAAAACGGCTCGGAAAGCGCCCTCGTGTTTCTGGTGGGACATATGTGCGCCGATGGCCGGGATGCGGCTTATCTGCTGAAAAAGCTGGCAGAGATTTACAATGCCCTTTTGGCAGGAAATAGCGGCCAGAAGGTAGCCCTCAAATCCGGAAGCCGTTCCGTAAAGCAATGCCGCAGGGAAGATTTGGAAATTTTCCGGCATGAATTTCACAAAGCGCAATCCGGGCACAGGGAGACTATCAAAAGTGAATGGCATTTTGCCACAGAGGATGAGGGAGAGCCCTGCCTGGTGGAATGCCTTATCCCCAAAGAAACCATAGCCCCATGCCGAAAGCTGGCAGAGGGCAGTTCTGTCAATGACGTGATCCTGGCGGCTTATTACCGGGCCTATACACGGCAGATGGCTTTATCCCAGGAGACTCCCCTGTCTATCGCCTCCATGATGGATTTGAGAAAATATATTCTGGAGGGGGACTCCCAGGGAGTAGCCAATCTTTCAGGGCCCTTAAACACCAGCCTTCCCCAGGGCGTAGGGCCCGATTTTAGTCATACTCTGCGGCAGGTCACACAGCAGACCCAGGCCTTAAAGGATGACAAGACGGCCGGACTGGGAGTGATTCTTGCTATGGATAAGCTGTTTAAAATCACTCTTTTTCCTGTACTCGTCCCTTTAAGCGAGATCCTATACAGCAGCTTATCCATCGGTCTGACCAATCTGGGAAATGTAAAAGGGGACGAGCTGAAAATGGGAGAGTTGGCCGCAGAGCAAATGCTTTTTGCAGGCCCCCTTAAGAAAAAACCCGCTCTGCAGATTTCTGCCAGCGGATTAAACGGGGATGTATCGCTCTGTATCGTATCCCAGTGTACCCGGGAAGATCAGTTGCAACTGGAAGGACTGCTTCGGGGGATTCTGGATGAAATTCGTTGCGCCGCAAAAGCAGGCTGAATCGTAACGGATCGTCATAAAACGGACATGCGCCGCTGACGCGGCGCACTACCATGGCATGAAAGCTCTTCTTCCTTTTTCTATTTACACAGAATCACTGTAATATCATTCACATTAGTTCCGGTCGCCCCGGTCATGATCAATCCGTCCACTTTTTGAAGCGCATGGTAAGAATCGTTTTCCCGAAGCGCTTCCTCACAGGAAATTCCCATCCGCTCCAAACGCTGTGCCGTCCCTCCGTCTACGATCCCGCCCGCAGCATCCGTCGGCCCATCGGAGCCGTCCGAGCTTACGGAAAAAATCACCACATTTTCCAATCCACGGATTCCATCGGCAGCGCCAAGAGCTATTTCCTGATTTCTTCCCCCTTTGCCCTTTCCTAAAACCTTTACTACCGTTTCTCCGCCTGCGATCACCGCACAGGGCGGTTCTACCACGTACTTTCTTCTTTTTGCAATCGTGCGGGCAATTCCGGCCATGAAACGTCCCGCTTCCCGCGCCTCGCAGTCAAGCATATCCGATAATATATAAGGCTGATACCCTAACCTCCTTGCACTCTGAGCGGCTGCCGTGCAGAATTCGCTCACACTTCCCTCCACCAGGATCTCCACATTGTCAACCTGTTTTGGCGTCTCCTTATGCAGTGCATCTACGATATTTTTTTCAAACTTCAACCCGTATTTTTCTACCACATGCACCGCATCCCCACAGGTAGTATGATCCGCGCTGACAGGCCCTGAGGCTATCATGTCTACCTTGTCACCAAGCACATCCGAAAGAATGACCGAGTAGACTCTTGCCGGCGCACAACAAGCTGCGAATTTCCCCCCTTTTACATCCGAAAGTCTCTTGCGCACCGTGTTGATTTCCGTGATCTGCGCCCCGCATTCCAGGAACTGTTTTGTCACACTCTGTAATTCTTTAAGCGTAACGCCCTTTGTGGGCAGTTCAAAAAGAGAAGAGCCTCCTCCTGATAAAAGAAAAATGACATTGTCCTCTTCCGTCAGGTTTTTTACCATATCTATGATTTTCTGCGTTCCCAAAATCGAATTATCATCCGGGACGGGATGCCCTGCTTCTATGATTTCAAATCCTTCCACCGAGTGCTTCGCGCACCCGTATTTTGTCAGTATGATTCCTTTTTTTATCCGCTCTTTCCATAATTTCTGTGTAACCTCTGCCATTTTCCAGGCTGCCTTTCCAACTGCAACTACATATACGTTATCCAGAAACTCCCATTTTTCCAAAGCGCTTTTCACTGCCTTATCCGGCAGCACTGCATCAATCGCCTCTCTAAAGATTTCCTTCGCGTCCCGATATACTTCCATTTTCTTCCTCCAACTTATGAATAATGAACCTTGATGATGCAAGGTTTGATTTAATCAGAGAATTCGCCGGGCGACGTTCTCATTTTACGATTGAAGTTCCGCTCATTCTCTCATAGTAGCGGACGATATCGTCGTGGTCGCAGCTTCCTTCGCCGTGGTTCTTGAGTTCCTGCATGACTTCCATCATTTGGGCGGTCATGGGAACGGGCATGTTGACCGCATGGGCTGCATTGAGGGCATTGGTAAGATCCTTGATGTGAAGGTCAATGCGGAAACCGGGGTTATAGTTTCCTGCAAGCATCATGGGTACCTTGGCATCCATGACAGTGGAACCTGCGAGACCGCCGCGGATTGCCTGATAAACAAGCTCCGGCTCGGTTCCGGCCTTCTTTGCGAATGTAAAAGCTTCTGCGCAGGCGCTGATATTCGCTGCAACGATCATCTGATTTGCAAGCTTTGCCACGTTGCCGGAACCGATAGGGCCGACATAGACAACGCTGCCTGCCATGTTCTTAAGCAGATCGACGTACTTGTCCCAGATTTCCTTGTTACCTCCGCACATGACGGAGAGCGTTCCGTCGATAGCCTTGGGCTCGCCGCCGGAAACAGGGCAGTCCAGGAGCTCGATACCGTGAGTGATGAGCTCTTTATAGATGGCTCTGGATTCGGTGGGATCAATGGAGGACATATCGATGACAACCAGTCCTTTGTGTGCTTTGGTGACAATGCCGTTCTCTCCCAGGCATACAGCTCGTACATGGGGGGAATTGGGAACCATGGTAATGACCACATTTACCTTTTCTGCCACCTCGCCGGGATTTGCAGCACATTCTGCTCCGAGAGCCCCAAACTCCGCAAGGTTCTCTTCCTTGATGTCATAGATTACCAGCTGGTAACCTGCCTTGATCAGGTTCTTAGCCATGGGCTTACCCATGATTCCGAGTCCGATAAATCCAATTTTGTTTGTTTTCATATGATTCTCCTTTTCATTTATATCGGTTTGTTTTTACATTCGTTCAGCTCTCTGAGCAGCTCGCTGCAATCTTTCTGGAC
Source organism: uncultured Lachnospiraceae bacterium (assembly GCA_949949005.1). Classification (GTDB taxonomy): domain Bacteria; phylum Bacillota; class Clostridia; order Lachnospirales; family Lachnospiraceae; genus Suilimivivens. The sequence goes on along the minus strand of CATLHM010000001.1, from coordinate 206,776 downwards.
GGCATCGTCCATGTTGAGAATGAATGCGTGGAGCGCCACATCTCTTGCAATACGAAGGCCGGTAATGTTCATGCCCGGCAAATATCTGTGGAAGACCTCAAAACAATCCTCGTTGTAGAGGATCTCCTTAAGGGGAGAGTATTCTGAGATAACACCGGGTACGGCCTCCGGAATGACTTCATCGGGAGTTCCCTCCTCGTAGAGATAGGCTGCAACATTGAAGTAATTGCCGTGACCCGGAATGATGTAGTCCGCGAGGGCAGCGGCTTTTTCCATGGACTTGCAGGAAAGAAAAAGGTCTGCCGACCAGAAGTAACCCCGTTTTGCGTGGAAATACTCTTTTCCCATGATGGAGTCGCCGGCGGCAAGAATTTTTCCTTCCGGCCCTTCAAAGAGGAGCCCGGAAAGCCCAAGGGAGTGGCCGGGAAGCGAAACCAGGGTAAAACCAGGTACAAGTTCCCCGCATACGCCAACCATACGGTCGATCTCCGTGCCGCGGACGCCCTCGTAGAGATCACGGTCTTCCTTAAGGTAACAAAGGTCTGCTTCCGGAAGACAGAGCTTTGCCTGGGGGAAAGCTTCCGTTCCGGTCCAGTGATCCAGGTGATTGTGCGTGCAGTAGATGTAAGTCACTTCTTCCGGGCGGATACCAGCCTGGTCGTAAAGTTCTTTCGTAAGGAGCTCTCCGGGGAGAGAGGGATCAATGAGGATCACGCCATATTCACTCCGAACGGCAGTACACGTGGCAATGCAGGAATGAACAGCCTTGCCGCTGCTTTCACCCCAGTATATGTTTCGGGTGAGATGGCCGATAGTGATCAGATACCATTCATTTTTCATATTCGTCCGTTCCTCCTTCAGGCTTTGTAGTGGATCAGGTAGACCTTCGCATAGACAAGTTCCGACACGTCCAGTACGCTTCCATCTGCCGGAACCTTTCTGCTTTCCTTAAGAGTCAGCTCCTCAATGGAATCCACTTCTCTGTGGAAGGTGAAGGAAATTCCGTGTTGGGGAATGGGCTCATCCAGCATAACACCGTTGTTTCCGCTCACGTTAATAAGATGGAGGCAGGCGGTGTTGTCATCCAGCTTGTGGTAGATAGTCTCAACGCTGGGATGAGCATTGGTCGTGTAGGGACGAATCTCGTGATCCGATGACATGGCATCCATGATGTCAACAAGGGCTTTCCGGAATGCAGGATAGCCTTGCTCATAATAGAGTTTGCCAATATCAAAGAGGACATAAGTACTCTGCTCACTGAAAAGAGCACCGGGTATGTCGCTAAAGGTATGTCCGAAAGCACGTTCCGGAGGCCCGAAAGTGGCGGGATTTACCAGCGGAAGGATCCCGACCATGCCGTTTGCGTAAGCACAGGCAGCTTCCAGCCTCGGACCGTGCAGGTAGAGCCATTCCTGTTTCGGGAAGGAAGGAAAGAGGGACTTGGGCTCGGTTCGGAAATAGGCGGCTTCGGTGATTTCCACGTTCTTTTCAGAGAGGGAAAGGATGCCGAAACGCTCCGCAAGGAGCTCTGGATCTTCGGAGAGACTTCCGGCCGTTGCAAGGAGCTTTGCCCTGGTGTTCTTGAGCATGGAGCGGACTTTTTCGCTCTTAAACTTCCTGATGCCAGGAAGGATGACCAGGGAGTACTGCTCCATGTCCACGCCATAGTGATCAGCATCCACGTCAATCAGCGTGTCGAAGGGAATGTGTGCTTCCTTAAGCATGCGGAAGATGCCGCGGAATTCCTCGGAATACCCAAAGCGATAGGGTGCCACCGGCTGAAGGAGGAGGATTTTGGCAGCCGGTGACAACTTATCATAGACATCCTGCCACTTTTCATGAAAACCATAGATTTCTTCCACACCTTCCCAGTTGGAGGTGTCAGCATAGCCGTCAAAGGAACCGATGATACACCAGTCCAGATTGCCGCGATTCGCAATGTTCTCCATGAGGCGGATCCGATTCAGGGCATCGGGGACGCCCATGAAACGATAGCGCAGATCCACGGCGTTGATGCAGACATTGCTGGAGGCTTTATCGGCGAAAGTGTCTTCCACGCAGGCCACATTTTCGGAAGAATGATAGAGCCAGAGCGGAAGGGGGCGATCCACGGCGGTATTAGACTCCATACGGATTATGTCTATCCCCTTATCGAAATAGGTGCTGATTGGAACCTCTGGATGAGAGGCCTTTACGAAGTCGTGGATCTTCTCAAGGAGCTGGTTTACCGTGACGCGCTTGAATTCCTCGTACTTGTGCCAGACGGGATCCTTGTGGTCTTCCTTAGTGGGAATCTCCTCCCCGTACATCTCCCGGAATCTTCGGATGCAGTTCTCGCAGTGGCAAAAGCCTATGTAACGACCGCTGTAGTCGTTGTTTGGGTAGCCGAACATGTTAAAGAAGATACCGTCTACCGGATACCTCTCAAGGATGTCCCTTAGGATCTCCAGGGTACAGTTCTGCTGGTAATCACTGTTTACGCAGGTGACTACCGTGTCGTTGTAATAGACGTGTTTTCCTTCTGCAGTCTTCACAAGCCACTCGGGATGGGTCGTCTCAAAATCCACGTGAACCTTACTTACGTCAAAACGGGCGATGACCCGGATGTTGTTCTCGTGGCATTTCGTGAGGAGTTCACCGAATTTATCTCCCCGCAGGAAGGGTGATTTTTTCTGACAGCCCAGCGTTGTCTGGCTAAATGCTGTAATGCCGCCGCAGCCAAGCTGTACCACATTTGCATGGAGTTTTTTCAGCATGGCAACTTCGAAGTCCACATCCATGCCTGCGTCAATGTCCCGCAAATTATTCTGAATCATGCGGTATTTGTGTTCTGTCCACCACATTCTTTTTTTCCTCCCAAATGAATAAAAGTTTACAGGATTCTTATTTCTTTCCGGAGAAACGATAATAAGACTTATATACATTTCGAAGGGGCTCTTCCTTGTGATAGTTCCTGATATTATCAAGAATCACTTGCAAAGACACTTCGTGCTTGTCGGGCTGGGGAGGTGTGACATGAGGGGTCATCACCACGTTCGGAAGCGTCCAAAGCGGAGACTCTTTTTCAAGAGGTTCCTGTTCGAAGGTATCAAGACCTGCGCCGGCAATTTTCCCCTCCTGAAGACACTTGATCAGCGCCGGTTCATCGATGATGGAACCTCTGGAGATATTGACCACGTAAGCGGTGGGCTTAAGGAGAGAGAGTCTCTCTTCATTGAGAAGATGGTAAGTCTCGTCGGTGAGTGCCACGGTGGAGATGATGAAATCGCTGGCAGTAAGGAGTTCTCTTAAGCCTTCTTCGCCGTGATAGATCTTGTCCATGCCATTCAGTTCGGTGGTGTTCTTTGCAAAGCCGATGGTGTTCATGCCCAGCGCCTTCAGTCTCGGAGCAAGTTCTCTTGCGATGCTGCCGCAGCCAAGGATGCCGGCACTCTGGCCGAAGAGTGCCCTGGCAGTGGAGAGGAAAGGCATGGTGTATTGGCGGTTCTTTCTGCTCTCCCAGATATGATTTACCTGATAATTCAGGGCAAGCATGAACATGATAACATGCTCGGAAAGAGCTTTGGAGGATCTGCCCGAGGAGCAGGTAACGCAGATCTCCTCTCTGTCTGCGAGAGCGGGACGGAAAAGGAAATCAAGACCTGCAGCATCGCAGTGAATCCAACGCATGGCAGGGCCAAGGCTCTCCACAAGACCCGGCAGGCCTTTGCCCAGAATCGCAATTTCAGCATCCTTCAGATTTGCACGGATGGTATCCGAATCCGAAGCAGCACAGCGGATGACGGTCGCCGCGTTCATGAGACGAACCATTTCGTCAACTTCTGCTTCTGGAAAATCAATGGCAACGATGGCCTTTTTTATTTCTTTCATGATCGTTCTTCCTCCTAATTTAATATAATTGGCTTTCCATTTCTATAGTCTGTAGGAGTAATTCCGTAATGAGTCCGGAATAATCTTGAGAAGTAACGGAAGTTGGAGAATCCGCTGTTCTCGGCAATCTCACCTACAGAAAGATTCGTGTTCTCGAGCTGGCTCTTTGCATATTCCAGCCGCTTTACATTTACGTACTCGGAAAAACCGATACCAATCTGACTCTTAAAGAGTCGGCTTATGGTGTAATTGGAAACGTGGAGGGCATCGGCGACCATACTCTGACTGAGATTGGAATCTCGGAAGTTCTGATCGATGTATGCCCGAATACACTCGGTGGTCTGTACGCGCCGTTTATCCAGGTTCATGGCTTCCAGATCGTGCTGGATCTGCTCCTTATCCTTTGCGGCATCGTAGCAGGAGAGATAACTGTCCTTAAGGCAGTTCAGGTCATGGACCGGCTCGCCCTGGTGCAGTACTCTCGTCTCCCCGCAAAAGTCTTCGGTGGTTTTAAAGAGCCACCCTATGAATTCCTGCAGTTTTTCTTCTTTGATGAATACAACCAGGAGATAACGATCCTCTCCCAGAAGATCGTTGATGTACAGCCTCCCACTGAAGGTTGTGTTCACAGCGGCGCGAAGCTGCTCCTGTTCCTGTACGCGAAAGACAGAAGACCTCAGGATGTATGTCTGATAAATGTGGCTTAAACCGCTGGGAGTGCCGAGCCCCTCTGTGGGGAAGGGAACATCATAGACCAGGTTGTTTAAGATAGCGTCCATGATGATGTTTTCCTGCTTGAGGATCTGCTGACTGCGGATATCCAGCTCGTTCTGAATCAGAAGGAACTCATTGCCACTCTCAATTCCAAGTTTGGAAGTGATCCGGTGGACGGGGCGATAAGCCAGGAATAAGGCAAGGCCTACCAACAATAGCAGCAGTATGGAGAACAGATACAGGAAAATGACCACTTTGCGGTAATAGGAAGCAATATCGTCCTGCAGGGAACCTTCGCCTACGAAGATCATATAGGTAATCTCCCATTTCTCGTCGGTCTTCGTGTAGATATTGCGAATACTCTGCCGATTCGGCTCCGATTCCGAAGCATGGTAAAAGGCATCGGAATCAAAATTGTCACCTGTAAGAGCCGTGTTAAACAGAACCACGCCATCCTTGTCAAAAACATAGTAGTCTGTGCCGCGCTCAGAGGCCTCTTTACCGGCTTTCTGCAAATAGGCGTCCTTCTTGATCAGGTACAGGAGATTGATCTCGTCGTCGTTCTTCCCAAAGCGGGCACTGTAGATAATTAGTATACTGGTGCTGCCGTCAGCCTCCTGCACCGGAACGCAGGTAAGGTTCGGAATCCTGAAGTTTACGGAGTGAAGAGTCTGAGTGATCCTTGACTCGTTTTCCTCATTGGTATAATTCAGGTTTTCTCTGGAGTACTTGTCAAAAGTGAACTGTCCCTGTTTGGTGATGACAAGATCCAGTTTCGGGTAGTACAGACAAAAATCAGAGACCGGGAGATCGTAGTCCCGCTGAACCACATGCATGACACCAGGGTAAACCAGCGTGCTCTCTTCCAGTTCCCTGACACTATCATACAGGGAATTGGAAGGGCCGTCACTGTTCAGATACAACTTGTAAGAGGTCGATTTTATGCGATCGATCTGTTCGGAAAAGTAGGTGCTGAAGTCCTCAATGACATTGTTATAATAAGCATTGTTGCTTTTAAGGAGCCGGTCGAAGGACTGATTGTGAAAAACGAATATACCAATCAAAACCGGTATGACAACGCACGAAATCACTGCCACCAGAAGAAACAAATAAGAACGGTTGAGGAATCTTTTGATTTTCAGCATTTAAACACCTGTGTATTTATCCTTTCACGGAGCCAATAGTCACACCCTTCACAAAATATTTCTGAACAAATGGATAGAAAAAGAACAGAGGAACGACAGAAACCACGATGAGGGAGTACTTAAGGAGCAGCTTCATATTCTGAAGTGCAATGGCGGTCTCAGGGTCCATCATGTCTTCTGCGGAGAACTCGCCGGATACCAGTACATCTTTCAGGAAAATCTGCAGAGGATACAGCTTGTAATCGCGCAGGTACAGGAAAGCATCCATATAGGAGTTCCAGTGAGCTACGGCATACCAGAGAGTCAGAACCGCAATAATTGCCTTGGAAAGAGGCAGGACCACTTCGAAAAAGAAATGGAAGTCGTCACAGCCATCAATCCTGGCTGCATCTTTCAGTTCGCCGGGAATATTCGTCTGGATGAAAGTTCTCGCGATAATCATGTTGTAAATATTCATGGCGCCGGGCAGGAGAAGGGACCAGACGGTATTCATAATTCCCAGGTTCTTAATAAGGATATAAGTCGGAATCATACCTCCGTTGAAAATCATGGTAAATGTGAAGTAAGCCATGATGGCTTTTCCACCGTAGAGGCCCTTTTGTGCCATGGGATAAGCACAGAGCAAGGTCATAATCACATTGATGGCGGTACCCGCGATAACATACAAGATGGTGTTCCGATAGCCGATCCAGACCTTCGAGTAGTTAAAGACCGCTTTATAACCATCCACACTGAAATCTACAGGCCAGAGGACGACCTTGCCGGCTGCCAGGGCGGCAGGGGAGCTGAAGGAAGCCGAGAGGATGTAGACGATGAGGTAAAGGACAGTCAGTGTCAGGATTCCGATGACCAGGGCGCTGAATCCGTAGAATACAAGATCGCTTCCTGTCAGTTTATATTTCACTCGAGTAGTAACATTCTTTGATTTCATAGTGATTTCCTTTACCACAGGCTGGTCTCGCCGACTTTGTTGGCAATTTTGTTTACAGTGACAATGAGGATCAGGTTGATAATGGAGTTGAACATTCCGATGGCGGTGGCAAGGGAGAAGTTGGAGACGCCATTGCCGGAAAGGCCGACTTCATAAACGTAAGTGGAAATAATCTGGCTTGCTTCCAAATTCAGCGGATTCTGCATCAGATAGATTTTTTCAAAGCCGATGCTCATGACCTGGCCCATGCGCAGAATGAGCATGATGACCACTGTGGGCAGGATGCTAGGGAAGTCCACGTGGATCACCCGCTGGAAACGATTGGCACCGTCCAACTGCGCAGCTTCGTGATAGGTGGGATCCACACCTGCCAAGGCAGCAGTGTAGATAATGCTGTCCCAGCCGAAATTCTGCCAGATGCCACTCCAGACATAGAGCGAACGGAAGGCAGAAGGGTCTCCTAAGATGTTGTTCGGAGCCTGACCAGTAATCGCCTGAGCAATAATGCCGTAGAGACCGGTATTAATATTGAAGATCTGCAGGATAATACCCACCATGACCGTTGTGGAAATGAAGTGGGGGAGTGTAACGATTCCCTGGATGGTCTTCTTTACCTTTCCGTCCGGCATACAGTTTGCCAGAAGGGCAAAGATGATTGGAAAGGGGAAACCCGCCAGAATTCCATAAAAGGAAATCAGCAGCGTATTCACCAGTACACGGCGGAACTGATAGGATTCGAAGAACTTAATAAACCATTTAAAACCGACCCAGGGACTTCCAAAGATCCCCGTCCTTGCCTTATAATCTTCAAAAGCAATGACAAGGCCTGCCATAGGAAGGTATTTGAAAATAAAGACATAAATCACCGGTAACAAAAGAAACAGATACATCTGCCAGTGACGCTTTAGCTCAGCGCCAAATCTTCTCTTTTTTACGGCTGTATTTCCCTTAAACTTACGCATATCATTTTCCTCTTGAACGGAGGGGGACGGCTCTTTTTTTATTTGATAAATGGAACCGCCCTCTCCTTAAGTTAATTTCTACAAGTCTCTATAGAGCACGAAGTGCGGAGCAATCGGCTTTCATGCCGTGGTGGTACGCCGCGCCAGCGGCGCATGTAAAGTTTACTTGTGTGCTCTGTCGTAACCTGCCTGATAATCAGCGATCAAAGTGTCAATGCCAATGGTCTCAAGCTGAGCAAGGTAGTTGTCCCACTCTGCATCGATATCTGCCTTGCCGGTAAGAAATGCAGCAGTCATTTCAGAAACATAGGCGTTTGCATTTACAAGAATCTCAGCGGTCTCAACCGTCTCGTCTGCAGTAAGAGGAGCAAAGTCAAGAACCTTGGGAGGCTTGTTTGCGATACCGGCATCCTTACTGGTAAGAGAGATGGTAGTCTTGTCAATGTTCAACTCTCCTTCAGGAGTGTCAGCGCTGATCTGCCTTGCTCTCACGTACTGGATTGCTTTGTTGCGAATGAAGGGACCACACTGGAGCCAGCTCGCATCCGTAGTCTGCGTAGAAGACCAGAAATCCTCATTCTTATAAGTGGAGATCCACTCAATAGCGTAGTCTTCACCGCCCTGTGCTGCATAGTCATCAGGGTTAAGGACATCCTCTGCTATGACCTGATCCCAATAGGCCCAATCCTCGCCTTCCTTACCATATCTGGTGAAGAGGCCGTAATACTCGTCGCACATGGTGTCGCATACAAGGAATGCTGCTTCCGGATTATCACAATCTGCAGACATAACTGCTGCTACCGAAGGAAGGACGGGCTTGTAATAGGAATAGCCGTTCTCACCATCCGGATTCGTGAGGTGTGTCCATACATACTGGTTACCAACTTCCAGATCACTGCCGAAGTAGTCATAACCGGACCAGGAGAAGACGATAGGACCATCCGCAAGGATCTGAGCCTTAGTATCGTCCTCAGTGCCGGTGAATATACTGGAATCGATGATACCTTCATCGAAGAACTGCTTAATGTATTTAAGACCTTCCTTCCATGCATCGGTGGTGTATGCAAGACCGACAACGTCGTTCTCATCAACCGTAAAGAAGTTCACATCCCAGGAATAAATGAATGCGCTCATCAGTCCGGGGAACCACTCGTAGCCCTGACTGGAATTGTCGTTGAAGCCGTAGCCAACGAGAGCCTTCTCGTCAGAAGTGCTGCCATTGCCGTTCATATCGGTATGGATGACCTGTCTGCAAATCTCAAGATATTCATCAATGGAAGTAGGAACATCTACGCCCAACTGATCGCACCATGGCTTGTATACCCAGAAACGAATCTTACTGTCGAAACCATAGGACTGCTCCAGTCCGGGAAAGCCATAGATCTCACCGTCACCATTTCTCATGTACTCGATGATGTCGTAGCCTGCGCCTTCAGAAGCGATACGGATGTTTGCAGAAAGGTTCTCATCCGCGTACAGATCGGAAAGTTCACGGATTGCGCCTTCACTAATCCAGTTCACGTAGTTGCTGCCAGGGCTGAAGATCAGATCAGGCAGCTTATCGCCTGCGGTAACCATGGTGTTGATCTTAGTCGTAAAGTCAGCGGAAGGGTAAACTTCGAACGCAAGGTTTACGCCCAGCTTTTCTTCAATATATCTGCAGCTATCGTTGTTCTTCCAATCGGAAATCCTAGTGTTCTCGGGAACAGCGATGGTAATGGTAACGCCGTCACAAATGGTATGGGGATCGAATTCTCCGTCAGCTTCGGCTGCTGCAGTATCAACAGTATCAGTAGAGGCGGACTCGGCGGGGTCGGCTTCTTTTTCTGTGGTGGTAGCAGAAGAAGAACTATTCGAAGCATCCGATGCCGCCTCGTTTTGGCCACAACCCATAAGTGAACCTGCTAAGATCACAGAGACAAGGATTGCGGAAACAACTCTTTTTTTCATGTGTTAATCCTCCTAATAGTGATATTCATTTTCGCAACGCTGCTTGTATTGCTGAGTTTAGGACTGTGATTTTTTGTTGTCAATATTTTTGCAATTATTTACACATTCAGGCAAGATTCTGCACATATTTCCATCAAAATGCCAGAACTCGCAGACGAAAACATTCCTATTTTACTCAGGAGTGTCAATTTTTATCACTAATATTAATTTTTTAAGTGGCAAGTCTGATAAACCAAAGAAAGCCTCAAACCGCGGATAAACACTGGGTTTGAAGCTCTCTATAACAATTGTTTTTTATACTTTAATTAAACTGTGAATGGTTACTACACGTTTTCACCCTATCACTCTCCCATAATCATACCCCCGGTCCCCCACTTCTCTCACCGGGCTGATCTCAAAATACACCACCCCATATTCCTTCACTGTCAGTGAGACTCTAACCTTCCCGTCTTCCTCTTTCAGCCTCCTGCTCTCCAAAAAAGGCCTTGCCGCTTCCTTAAGAAGCTTCTTCTGTTTTTCACTCAGCGAGGAAGGCTCCCCCATATTGTGCCAGAGGCGCAGCGGATTGCAGGTGTCCTCGTCCACTGTCTTGGTGATGAGCAGATATTCCCCCTCTTTATCCACAGGAAAGTCCAGAGTAAAATCCAACTCTCTACCTGTCCGTTCTCTTCCTGCGTTCCAGAGAATTCCCTGATAGCCTCCCTCCTTGGTGCGAAGTAGCACCATATCCTGATTCTTAAGCACACATTCCCCCTGAAGATCCTTATAAAATTTGAAGCTCCAAAAGGTGGGCTTGGGAATGCCCCCGTTGGCCACCAGGCCGAATCCCCCGTGGAAGGGAGTAAAGGGAACGCCCTGTTCCTCAAAAATATCCCCAAAAGTCCAGTAGGAATAGGACTCGTTCACATCCCCCAGCCGGGACAACTGCTGCGCAATGTAGGCGGCGTTCTGGTTGGTATCGTGAAGAGGGCAATTGGGAATATAGGAGGTATTAAACTCCGTGATATGGATTTCCATCCCTGCAAATTCCTCAAAGCTGTCAATGATATCCCTTGTGGTCTTAAGATTGGCAAAGCCCTGCTCCGCGTCGGTAAGACTGGTATAGCCATAATGCCCCACACGCTCCGGCAGCTCCGTGGTATAGTGGTGGCGGGTCACAAAGTCCAGCCCGATCTTCTCCCGACGGCAGAAACTTAAAAATTCCCTGATCCAAAGCTCGTCCTGCACACCGCAAATGGCCGGGCCTCCCACCCGGAAACGGCAGTCCAGCTCCTTGATTGCGCGGAAAGTCCAAAGGAAAAGCTTAAAGTACTCTTCCATATCCGCATCCTTCCAGAAACCCGGCAGATTGGGCTCATTCCACACTTCAATGGGCCAGCTTACCACTTCCTCCTCTCCATAGCGCTCCATCAGATGGCGAAGGGTAGCCGTTACCATATGACACCAGGCCTCGTAGTTTTGGGGCGGCGTGGTATTCCCCTTCCAGTAAAAGATGGTCTGGTCGCCGGAAGCTATTTTATCCGGCATAAAGCCCAGCTCCAGAAAGGGACGAAGCCCCAACTCCCGGTAGCTGTCCATCACCAGATCCAGATAAGTAAAATTGTATTCCGCCCTTTTTACCCCGGACTCATCCTCAAACTCCTGATAGATTGCCATATCGTCGGAAAAAAGTCCATGTCCCCGGATATGCTGAAAGCCGATTTCCTCCTGCACAAGCCGCAGCTGCTCCTGATACTCCTTCTGCAAAGCCAACCCCATTCTGCCCGTTCCGATACAGAAATCCACCTGGTTGTGAAACAGCGCCCTGCCATGTTTGTCAATTTCATAATATCTTTTCTCTCTCATTGCGTCTCTCTTTCTTTAAAGGCTGCTTTAATCAGGAAACCAAAATACTTCTGCCGGTTCCTGTAATCCCCAATAAACTGTAAACTGCTGAAAGTGCTGTAAATCCGTTTTTCAGGACTTACAGCACTTATTTATCTCCTGTCATATATTATAAATTGTACTCCGGCTTTTGTCTATCATTTATCCCTTTACTGCACCGATGGCAATACCCTTTACGAAATACTTCTGCATAAAAGGATAAATAATCATGATCGGCAGAATGCCCATTACGGTCAGAGCCATACGCACGGAAGTGGATGGCAGGTTGGCGGTGTTCACACTTCCGCCGGACTGCGCCTGCTGCCGCAGGGAATCCAGATCACGCTGGATGTTCATCAACAATACCTGAATACTGAACATCCGGTCATCATTGAGATAGTACAGACCGTTCATCCAGTCGTTCCAGTAAGCCAGCCCCACCAGAAGGCCGATGGTTGCAATGATGGGCAGAGCCATAGGCAGCACGATTCCGAAAAGGATTCTGAACTCGCTGGCGCCGTCAACCCTGGCGGCCTCCACAACGGCGTCAGGAATATTAGAAGTAAAGTAGGTACGCATCATGATGACGTTGAAGGCGCTAAGCAGCAAATTCGGTATCAGCAAAGCAAATATCGTGTTGCGGATATGGAAGGTCTGGGTCCACATTAAATAGGAGGGCACCAAACCGCCTGAAAACAGCATGGTGAAGAATAAATAAAATGCAAAAATCCCCCGCCCCGGCAGCTCTCTTCTGGAAAGCGGATAGGCATAGAGAGTCGTAATCAGCAGGTTGCACAGCGTACCCGCAATCGTTACCAGAAAAGAAATACCATAGCCGCGGAACACTGCGGAAGATTTTGTCATCAGATACTCATAAGCATAAGTACTGAACTTAGCAGGAAAGAAGCTATAACCGTTGGTGATCAGAGTCTGCTCCTCCGTAAAGGAGGACATTATCAGCAGTATAAAAGGTGCGATCGCACAAAGAACGAGAATGATAAATAAAATATGGGCAAAAATCTGAAACCCTTTTCCTTTTTCTACCATAATCTGTACCTCCTTAATTAGAACAGGGAACTTTCATCGTCCACTTTGCGGACAATAAAATTGGCAGTTACCACCAGAATGAATCCCACAATTGACTGATATACGCCTGCTGCGGAAGACATACCGATGTTGTTGGTCTGCATCAACCCGCGATATACATAGGTATCAATGGTCTGGGTTACGCTGATCAGAGGACCTGAGTTCTGGGGCACCTGATAGAACAGACCGAAATCAGACCGGAAAATCCCACCCAAAGCCATCAGCGTCAGAATAATAATTGTAGATTTAAGGCCGGGCAACGTGACATTGCGTATCTGCTGCCACCGATTGGCTCCGTCCACCACTGCCGCCTCATATAACGTGTGGTCAATACCGCAGAGGGTGGCATAGTACAGGATCATGTTATATCCCAGATTTTTCCATACATTGATAATCACCAGAATAACCGGCCAATATTTAGGAGTATTGTACCAGTCCACAGGATCTGCTCCAAAAGCTGCCAGAAGAGAATTATTGATATAGCCGTTGCTGCTGCTCAGGAAAGCAAATGCCAGATAGCTGACGATAACCATTGAAATCAGATAAGGGATCAGGATTACTGTCTGATATAACTGCTTCGCCCTGGCATTGCGAATTTCATTGAGGACGATTGCCACGGAAACAGCCAGCACAGTCCCCAGTGCAATAAAGACCAGATTGTAAAGCAGGGTGTTGCGGATCATAACAAAGGCGTCGTTTGTGCGGAACAAAAATTCAAAATTTTGAAATCCGCACCACGGACTTCCATAGATACCGTCTCTGGCATTATATTGCCGGAAGGCAATCTGAATACCAAACATGGGAATATAGCAGTTGATAAACAGATAGACAACGCCAGGTACAAACATCAAATAAAGAGGCCAGAAACGTTTCAACGTTTTTCCGAATTTCTTCATGTTCATTCCTCCATATGATTACTTGGTAAGAAGAAAGCGGGCTGGGACTTTCCCATACCCGCCTTCCTTTGACAACATGCTCAGTTATATTACTTGCTTTCAAGCCCTTATTGCTTACTAGCCAGGAACTCATCCAACTGCTTCTGTTTCTCTGCGATAATCTCATTGATACCGGCTGCTTCCAGCTCTTCGATAAATTTAGGAAGATTTTCTGCCGGATCCATTGCACCCCAGCGCAATGCCGTATGATAAGATGAGATCACGTTGTTACATGCCGTAACCTGATTCATCACAGAACTGCTGTCCCATGAAAAACCGTGAGCCGGGCTGGGAGTCCCCTCATTATTGAACTTGTTAAGCTGATCCCACAAATCAGCTTCCGCGCCCTCCCAGACAGGAGTAAGCTGCTGATTCGGCCATGACCAGTCAACCGAAGAATATCCGCTGGCATTGGGATCCACACCCTCAGGAGTTGTGATAAAGGTCTTGGAGTCGTCGGTGTAAACCCAGTGCTTGCCCTCGATACCATTGATAAAGAGATTGGAAACCTCAGCGTCCGTATACATCAGGTTCCAAAGCTCCATGGCTTTCTCAGGATTTTTGGAGGAATAAGGAATAATGAAAGAATTACCGTTCGAGCAATCCGTATATTTGTAAGGATCAATCAATTTCATAAATGCAACTTCTTTGCCGGTAGACTTGAAGTTCTCCAGCTCCTTGCCAGGCTTCCAGTTCTCATACATTGCAAAACCGTTACCGGCCAGCAGGTTGTTCTCTGTAGTAGTGGTGGCGTCAGGCATAATCAGCCCTTCCTGATTCCACTTGTACATCATCTCGCAGAATTCACGGTAGCTGTCCATCGCATAATAGTTCACAACCTCGGTGCTGTCGCTGAAAGCATTCTCCAGAACGCCCATATTATCTCCCAGGGGGTCAACCGGCATACTCTCCTGCATACCGCCGCCAGCCCAGGTGGGAACCAGCGGATACATGTCAGGATAAGCCTCATGCACCTGTGTCAGAATCTTATACATATCGTCATATGTACCCTTTTCAGGAACAGTAATCCCCAGTTCGTCTACAATATCCTTGCGCATGGAAAAACCGGCGGAATGAGAAGTATCCTTCATATCAGGGAGAGCATACAGTACGCCTCCGAAACGGCAGGCATCCAAATCCACAGGATTGATTACTCCCAGAGCGCCCTGTCCATACTTTTCAACCAGATCATCCAAAGGAGCCGCATAGTTATTGCGGACAATCGTAGCCAACTGGCCGGAAACGTTATTATAATTCAACAGATCAATGGCTTCGCCGGAGGTAAGAGCCAGATTAATCTGCTCTGCATCCTGACCACGAACCAATTCAATCTCAACACCGATCTTCTCACGGGTAATCTTGCTGATCGCCTCAGCAACTTCATTACAGTCATCCGTATCAGCCGTGCCAACACCCCAGACAACCAACTTCACGATCTCGCCATTATTAGCTGCGCTGCCGGTATCATCGGTACTTTCACCGGCACCGGCTGTATCACTGCTTCCACTGGAAGCACTCCCATCACCGGAACCGCCGTTTCCGCCGCCACATGCAGCCAGAGTGGCTGTCATCAGGCAGGCAAGCGCTACAGCAGCACTTCTTCGCCAAAATTTCATCATCTTATTAAACTCCTTCATAATAGTAGTAGTAGTTTTTTAAGCCCCTCTCCAAAGGCATTGTTTAACGTTAAACTTTTATCTGCGAATATTTTACCCCCCCCCATACACTTTGTCAATAAAAATTAAAATAAAATTAAAATTTATAAGCATAATGTATTTACTTACACGTTTTTTCACTTTTCTTCCTCTCCATTATCCGTATATGTATCGTTAAACCAAAATGGATGCCGGACAAAGCCCGACATCCATCTACCAAACCAAATAATGTCACAATACTGTGCACAGATACCTTTTTCTTCTCTGCTTTTCTTTATTTCTCTTCTTTTTTCTCTCCCAGCTCTCTTGCCACCCACCGGCTCAAAAATCTGACAAAAGAAGAGTCCGGCACAGCAGGCGCCGCCCCCTCAGTGGTAAATATCATTTCCTCAGACGAGAGGTTTTCATAGGGCTTCCACTGGGGCATCTGTATTCCGTCTGCGTCCGCCCCGTTGGGGTCGCCGTTTTTGATGAAATTGGCCCAATAATTGCACATTTGCCTGGCAAGGTCGTAATGCCTGCCCGTAAAGGGCCGCCAGCACTTCGCCAGCGTCTCAAAGAAAAACCACAGATCCACGGAATGGAAGCATCCGGGCTTATCCCATCCGGGAATCTCAGGGGCAAATTTGTAGTAATAGTGATCCTGACTGCTGCCGTTCTCCTTCCGCTTACTGAATACCCCCTTTATGGTACATTCCAACCCGCTGACTCTTGCGTACTGCCCGCTTTCGCCCAAAGCCTGTCCAGATTTTTTCTCTTCCGCCTCAAGCAGCTCCATAAACTCTCCTGCAAGGCTTCCAAAAAGCTCCCGTACCTTTTCTTCCAGTTCTTCCTTTGACCCTGCACGCAAAAAAGAGGGAAACTCATCCACCGTATTACCTGCCATCACGGACACATCTGCACATTTCCCCTGAAGGAAAAGGGCCAGGGGATCTCCCACACAGAAGCGTCCGTCCTCCACCGTGCCCATGCGAGGTCTGTCCTGGACATACTCCCCATACTTATCCCGGATAAAAAAGGCGTCCAGTTCTCTGGCCTCCTCCAGGGAAGAAACTCCCAGAAAATCCAGGAAATCCGCGCCGTTCTTCTCCGCCTCCCCCAGGGGCCTTGGCGTGCCGATGGAGCCCTCCCCGTAAGGGCTGCGGATCATGCCGCTCATAATCACCGCCCGCTGAAAGAGCCCGGCATTTTCAGGACAGGCCATCTGGCTGAGCACGCTCCCGCCCCCGGCAGACTGCCCGGCAATCGTGATATTCTCCGGATCGCCTCCAAAAGCTGCAATATTGCGGATCACCCACCGGATCCCCGCCTGCTGGTCGAGGCTGCCGAAATTGGCCGGGGCATCGGGCTGCTCCCGGGTAAGCTGAGGATGAGCCAGGAACCCGAACACATTGATGCGGTAGTTCACCGTCACTACCACAATCCCCCGGCGGGCCAGTCTTTCCCCGTCAAACTCCATCTCGGAGGGATATCCCCATTGCAGGGCTCCTCCAAAAAACCATACTAATACCGGCTGTTTTTCCTCCCCGCTCTTTGCCCCTGTCCAGATATTCAGATACAGACAGTCCTCGTCCATAGGTATCTCCGAATCCACATGCCATTCCCGGCAATATATGTCATCCCCGAGTGCCGGGGTATCCTGAACCGATATGGGGGCAAAACGAGAAGCGTCCCTCACCCCTTCCCAATTCTCACAGGGCTGCGGCGCCCTCCATCTGTTTTTCCCCACCGGAGGGGCTGCAAAAGGAACCCCCTTAAATGCAGTAATCCTGGGATCTGCCGCTTCGATCCCCCTGACCCATCCGTTCTCTGTCTTTGCCTCTCTTATCATTTCCGCTCCTTTCCCTGAATTTTGCCTTTTGCCAGCGTTTAACGATTTACATAATGTGAAAATTATATATCTTGTACAGCTTTTTTGTCAACAAAAAATACCGGTCATAACTGAGTCACAAGGTAAACAGTAACAACCGGTATTTTTTAGATTACATGCACAGATTCCCGCTCTATTAACCGACAGGGGATTAAGGTCTTCTCTGGAATTTCCCCCTCCATGCCCTCCATCTGCTTTAACAAAAAATCCGCCGACACGCTTCCGATTTTCCGAAGTGGCAGTTCCATGGTGGTCAGGCCCGGAAGAAAATACTCTGCAACGCTCTGATTATCAAAGCTGGCAACTGCTATATCCTTCCCTGCCCGAAGCCCTGTTTCATCCAGACAGAGGTAAACTCCTCCTGTCATCTGATCCGACATACAAAAGATTGCCGTCACCTCCTCTTTCAACAGCTCTCTGGCCGCCAGATAGGCACGGTTCTTATCCCAGTTCGCATATCTGACCCAGGCAGGGTTAAACAAAATCTTGTTTTCAAACAAAACCTCCTGATATCCCAACAGTCTTTGCTGTGTATGGATATTATCCTCTCTTCCCCCGATCACCCCTATCCTTCGGTGCCCTTTGGATATCAGATAGCGAATCATATCGGCAGAAGAAGATTTGTCATCTATCGCCACGGAAGGTACTCTCTTATTATCCGAAAATGCGTAGGCCATCACCGCAGGCGTATGAAACCCCTCGGGAAAACAGTGAATCATCCTGGCATGACCTGCAATATAGATAATTCCATCCACTCTGAGGGACTCCAGCTCTTTCAAGGTAGGATCCAGGATCGAGTGATACCAGCTTTCCTTCTCATACCAGGAATCGCTCCATCTGGCATAGAGGCGCAGGTTTTTCACAATCGTCCTGTATCCCTTTTCCTCAGAGCAGCTCATAATTTCATCCAGGATTTCAGGGGTAGAAAACTGTGCAATATCCTCCGCTATGATCCCGATGGTCCTGGTCTTCTGGTTCCGCAGTCCCTGGGCAATATAATTGGGTCTGTACCCCATCTTGTCCACGGCCTCAAGCACTCTCTGTCTGGTTTCCTCACTCACCTTGGGCTTTCCGTTCAGGATATTCGACACGGTGGTGGGCGAGACCTTACATTCCCGGGCAATTTCTTTTAGTGTAACCATTTTCTGCAATTCCTTTTCATGTAGTCCGATCACTGTAAAGCTTTTATTCATTATCGGGTTTCATTTCAGCCCTGTCAATACCTGTTTTCGTTTTTCTGCCGGGGAACGGAAGTTGACAAACCACAGGTTATGGGTGTAAAAGAGAATCAGGAGGAATGGAGCGTAATGGGAAGTAATAAAAATACAAAATCGCCTTTCTGATGAAAATCCCCAAAATATCATAGGGGTAAATTTAATGCTTACCCTTCCCGGGAAGCTTATCAGGGAAAAACATCTTCCTGTAGAAAACCTGGATTTCTTTGCATATTTGTATCATAACAACTGTGATGAATATCTGATCTTACAGGATGTATTTTTCGAATAAGCAGCGTTTACGATTTGACCCCTCTGATGGAAACTCCCTGCACAAAATATTTCTGAAAGAAAGGATAGATCAGAAGAAAGGGCAGGGCTGCCACCATCACCGTGCAGTACTTAAGCTCTGTGCCGGACATCCATGTGAGCTGCACCTGCAAGGGCATCTTTTCCTCATCCCGCAAAAACAGAATGGCATTCCAATACTGGTTCCACTGTGCCGTTGCATAGAACAATGCCATAACACCCGTAATCGTCTTGGACAATGGCAGAACGAACTTGAAAAAGAAGCCAAAATAGGAACATCCGTCCACCCGGGCGGCATCCCACACTTCCTCCCAAAGCCCCGCTTCAAAATAAGAGCGGCACACCAGCAGATTATAGACAGATACCGCCGCCGGAAGAATCATGGCCCAGATACTGTTATAGATCCTCAGCCTCAAAATCGTCAAATACAGGGGCATCATGCCTCCGCTGAAAAACATGGTGAATACAAACAGTCCATTCAGTGCCTTTCTACCTGCCAGCTCCTTTCTGGACAATGCATATCCGGCGGGTATGGTAGCCCCAAGGGAAACCAGGGTCCCTGCCGCCGTGTAAATGAGGGTATTTTTGTAAGGGACCCAAAAAAGCGGGTAGCCAAAAATCGTCCGATAGCCGTCCAGATAAAGGGCCTCGGGATAGAGCAGCGCTTTTCCGGTATTGACTATCCTGGGGTCTGTCACAGACGCCACCGCCACATAGTACAGCGGATAAAAAATTACGGCGCACACGACGGTCATGAACAATATTAGAAAGCACTCAAATACTTTTTCCTTTCCGGACATTTTCCTGAATTTTCCCGATTTTACCATCCTTAAATCCTCCTTGTCACCACAAGACTTTTCTGTGGTGTTGCTCCAATAGGAAGTTTGAGCGTTGACCTCCAAGTTTGTTTTCTTTCTCTTGCTCACAGCTTCGGCAAGCGGAACTGTAACACCTGTTTTTATGTGAGAATATCTGGCCGGGCCTGTCATCCGTTGTTTTTTATCCTGCTCATATTGCCTCTTCAATGCATATACCTCACCCTCCCCGCAGACCTCCTGGCTGTAGCGGGCTTTTTCATAGCTGAAATGAATCTCTATCTCACCCTCGCTTCCTGTAAAGCCGGCCATGGCTTCCAGCTCTCTGGGTGTTTCGATTCCTGCGGGAAGCTCCTGCATCCTCCTGCGCAGCAGCTTTTTGTAGTACCTGCGCACGCGCATACTGGCAGAGCCTTCCCCTGACCGAGTCATCTTTTCCATAAGCTTATCTGCCATGCCCCGCCCCTGCTCCTGGTCAGGTACTTCCTTTTCCAGAAAACTTATCTTGTCCCCTGTCTGGGAGGTAAAGGATTTCCCGGCTCTTCTGCAAAAGCGATAGATCATCACAAACGCTGTCAGAACCCCGCACACGCAAAAAACATAAATAAGACCATCAGAGAGAACGGCAAGCCATCTGGGAGTCTGCCCCTCTTCCTCCCATCCGGGAAGTATCTCCCGCCCATAATCCGGAACCTCCCCTGAG
The DNA here is from genome assembly GCA_949949005.1 of uncultured Lachnospiraceae bacterium. Classification (GTDB taxonomy): domain Bacteria; phylum Bacillota; class Clostridia; order Lachnospirales; family Lachnospiraceae; genus Suilimivivens. The sequence goes on along the minus strand of CATLHM010000001.1, from coordinate 186,754 downwards.
AGAAAGCCTTCTTCCTGCCCCTGACTCTGGTTCCCTGTTCCCTCCTGATTGAGGTTCTCTTTTTCTTCAAAAGAAAGGGCTGTCAGGGGCGCTTTGCCGTAGAGCAGGGAGGGAAGGGCAAAGGCAAATAAAGCCAGGCAGGAAATGCATAAAATAATTCCGTTCACCTTTTTCATGATTTCTAAGGGCACGCCCGCGCTGTTTCTGTGCTCCTGCAAAAAGTGCCCAAATCCTTTGAGAAAGAAAAACAACAAAGATAAGACTATATCCAGCAGAAACAGGTAGTACGCCATATGCCAGTAAAAGGACAATTGATAAAAAGAACCCCACACATAATGGAAAGCAAACCAGCCCCACTGCAAGGGGGAAGGCGCATCCAAAAACACCGTTCTTTCCCCTATTCTCCCCCGTCCCCGGACAAGAAAGATGAAAAGTGACAAAAGCAGAGAAAAAAAGGCTCCCCGGAAAACATTCAGCTTAAGAAGAGTACATACAAAACCGTTCAGGACTCCGTATCCAAGAGAGATGGCAATTCCTGTCAGGAGATAAATGCCAAAAGCTCTCAGCCTCTGATCCATATACCAGCTTGCAATGATGGGAATCAAAAGAAAAACGCCCGTTATGCAAAAACCTTCCAGCCCAGACTCATCCGGCCAGAACATACAGACCGCAAAAGGATAAAAACACCAGCACATAACCAGGGCATGAAGCCAGCCCAGCAAATACCTGTATTTATTTCCCCACAAGCATGATCACTCCTTCCGCACTGCGATAGGGTTCCGGTTTCGAGAGGATTCCCTCTCGGATACATTCGCTGACAATCTTCGACAAGATCCTGTCCCCCGCAATCAATTGATACAGGGGATATTCCTCCTTAAGATGGGGTGGTATCCTTTTTTGCATAAAGGCCCCCAGCTCCTCTGCCACCTGCTCCACAATCCCTTGCATACTTCTGCCAAGCTCCAGCCCAAGTCCAAAAAAAGAGATTCCGTTTTCCTTATCTATGACCAATATTTTGGGTACAAGGTTCTTTCCCTCCCGGAAGATATAGCCGCAGGCAATGGCCTTTGCCGTTATTTCCTTTTCCTCCTCCGTCAGCTCGTCCACGGTTAGTCCCTTCACTGATCTGAGCAGCATTAAGAGCTTTTCATCCCTGGACAGGTTATGGTCGCAGTAAAAATGGGCCTCCATTCCTTTTCCAAAAAGATTTTCCACGTAGACATCCCTATATCCGGCTACCTCCATCGCATAAGCGCCATTGATACCAAGCAGCTCCCCCGGTCTGCTTTTCCCCTGGTAGGCCACGCCCACATAGGAGAATGCTCTCTTCACCGGCACACTATCGGGAAAAAACTTCTCCTTCATGGCCCGGTTGACGCCGTCCTGAATCCCCCAGAAGATTCTTGCAATCATGGCCCACATGATAAAGCCCAAATCCTTCCTGGGCGAAAGAAAAGGAAAGGACATAATTTGCTCTCTTTTTTGCTCCACCAGGCTCTTTAAGGCAACATAAAACTCCGGCAGGTATTTTTCATAGATCTGGTTTGCCTTCACATATTCCCTTTCACCGGCCACCAAAATATTATTCACATACCTTCCATTTCCCAGACTGCGGAGGAATCCATAACTCCCCTCTTCCCCGCACAGTATCTTAATCTCTTCCTCGATATAAAGCATGGGAACGCACAATTCCTCCGAGAGCTCCTTAGGGGTTCTGGGCTTTTGGTGACAAAGATAAATCAGATTTTTGGAGAGAGTCCTTTCCGCTCTTGTGTAGGGATCCGTTGTTCCATCCGGATTTCCCGTTCCTATGAAGTCCATCTTGATGGGTTTTAAAGACAAACACCTGTTATTCATAGCCTTTACCTCTTTTCTTACCCTGTCGCGGGCCACAAACAAACGCTGCTTCACCGTCGTCTCGCTGATACCCAGCACCGCGGCAATTTCCCTGGTCTTTCGCTCTTCCAGATAATACATCACCATAACGTCCCGATAGGCTTTGGATAAAAATGCGATTTCGTCAAATACCTTCTTTAACTCTTCCTCCGCTATGATTTTTGCCAACACAGGGTCGGCCTTGCTCTCCTCGAATAACAGTATGGCTTCCCTCTCTTCCAGATCCTCTGTGCTGGCCACACTCCGGCGTTTTTTTCTTTTCTCACAGAAATCTGCATAGACTCTGTGGGCGATCCTCCACACAAACCCGTAAAAGCTCACAATCTCTTCCTGCCTGCCCAACGCCGAGAGGATTTCCAGAAGGATCTCCGCGCACAAATCTTCTGCCTCGAAGGAGGTATCACACCTGTGGTAGGAAAAATGATAAATCCTGTCAAGAAATTCCTCATTCTCGACCTGTTCCAATGCTTCCTCTCTCTTCATTCCGGTTTTGCCTCCACAAGATTTCCTCTGTTCCCTCTATTTATATCCCACATCTCTGTTTCTGTCCATATAGTCGGAAAAAAGCACATTTGGTTAGGTACTCTCCCATCTTTTTTATTTTACCTGGTTTTGCGCCCGACAGTTGCGCAAAAATACAGCCCACTGTCTTGTATGCAACCACAAATATTGCTAATCTTTATATATACTCACAAACAGGAAAAAGAAAGGAACAGGTGTTTTTATGGATTTAGCAGAAAAGATACTCACTTTAAGAAAAAGCCGAAACTGGACGCAGGATCAATTGGCTGAACAGCTTGATGTTTCCCGGCAGACCATTTCAAAATGGGAATCCGGCCAATCTTTGCCGGAGCTGGATAAGATCATTGCCCTCAGCGAGGTTTATAACGTCTCTACGGACTGCCTCTTAAAGCCCTCCAAAGTAGACAATCTTTCACTGAAAACAGAAATGTTAGAAAATCAGCAGCAGCAAATACTGCAAAGGGAGCAGAAGCGCCACCGCCAATTTATCCTTGGAATGTATGCCGCCGCCATGTATTCCCTGTTTCTGGCCGCTTACTTTATCGGACATTACTACTTTGAAGTATGGAATCCATCTGTTATTTTTTCGGAATTTCTTATTGCCACCGCTATCCTGATTTTCATCTGTGCAAAGCGGATCAAGCAGTGGAATAGGGACTAGCAGCGGACAGCACGCTTTACAAGTCTGCTTGTAACAAAGGATAATAAAGGGATATTGTACCGAAAGAGCTTTGGTACGGTATCCCTTTCTGGTATGGTCAAAAATATCAATTCTGGCACTTTAAGCCAATCCACATTCCCTTTATCATATAAAACAAATTTCCTATAGAGAATTTAAACAGGAGGACCGGCCAGTCACCACACAACAAAGAGCCATGATAAGGAGGTTTTTATGAATACAACAAATACAATGCATACGGCGAAAAAAACCGACAAGACTTTACCTGAAAGATATTCCCTGCGCCGTCTCACTGTCACCGCCATGCTTATGGCAATGAATGTAGCGCTGAGCTCCTTCGGAGTTCCGGTTCCCGGCGGCCATCTCTACTTAAACGACATTGTAATCTGTACGGCAGGCATCCTTTTGGATCCTCTAAGTGCCTTTATTGTGGGCGGTATCGGCTCCTTTTTGGGGGATTTCTTCTTTTATCCCACCCCCATGTTTGTCTCCCTTGCCACCCACGGGCTTCAGGCCGTAGTGATTTCCCTGTGCGCCCGCCGTCTTTTTCCCGGGAGGAAAGCTCTTGCGGCTGGAATCGGCGTTTTTGTGGGAGCCATTATTATGGTTGTCGGATATTCCCTGGGCAGGGCCTTTCTCTACAGTACCGTGGAATATGCCATCTTAAAGCTCCCCTTCCAGATTTTACAGGCCGCCCTCGGGGCTGTTGCTGCCATGGCGCTGTGTTTCCGCTTTCGGCTGGTGAATTTGTTTCAGAAGATTCAATGAGCTGCCTGGGGAAAAGCTTTGAAAAAAGGTATGAATTTTGGATTTGATGTAAGTACAAACGTTGGCTTATTCTTCTGACTCCTGAATCATATGCTCTACGTCACGTCCGGCATAGAAAATTCGGGCAACGGTAACCAATCGCTTATTATTGTCAACCAGGTAGTAAATAACATAACTATCTACCGGAACCTTATGCATCCTCATGGAGGCCCATGGTTCCCAATCTACCAACGTATATCTTTCCGGAAAAAAACAACGGATGTCAGGCTCCGCCAAACATCCTTATGTTAATCCAAAGAGCGTATTTCTCTGCGAATACGCTCTGTTTGATTTTTAGCCGCCTCATCTGCAAGGAGCTCATAGGCAATATAAGAATAGATTGCCTTCAGATCCTCCAAAGCCGCCGGCGAATAGATTACCTCATACTGGTCTGTCATATACCAAACTCCTTTACAAGCTCTGCGTCCACCTCGTCAACAGAATATGCCTTGCCGCCTGCAAGAGCGTCAATTCCTTTTTTGAGCTCTGCATCCAGTTCCGCACGGGACATACCGCCGATTGCCACCGGTTTTGTTACAGGAAGTCGAAGGTCAAAAGGCATACCGCCTCGAAGTACAATTTGGCTATATAACATCTGAATTGCGCTGGAAGGAGATATTCCAAGCTTTGCGAGGATGTTTTCCGCATTATCTTTCAATCCCGTGTCTATTCGCGCATAAACGGCAGATGTGTTTGCCATATGAATCACCGTCCTTTCACCATCTATTATAGGCACATTTACTTGCAAATGCAAGCATTCGCAAGTAAATAGTAAAATATTCCAGAATTTTATACTTTTGCCTCTTCAATGAACCAAAACCTCCAGCACCCCTCTGCCGTCCACGGCCCCCTCTCTGCGGTGTCCAAAGCAAAGCCTCTCTGGATGCCACTGCACCCCGTAGACCGGGAGGCTCTCGTGGGCCAGCCCTTCTATCACGCCGTCCCTTGCAGACTGTACATAGCATATTCCCCGGCCCGGAGCCGCCACTGCCTGATGGTGGGCGCTGTTGACCACAAAACTCTCTCCATACAGCGCCTCCAGATAGGAGCCCTTGAGGGCCGCCGTCTCATGGAGCTGGTCTCCTTGGTCTCCTTCTCGTAGATACTCGTGACTTTGGGCGCAGGGAAGGTGCTGAACCATATCCCCGCCAAAATAAATATTGATGAGCTGCATCCCTTTGCAGATTCCCAGCACCGGTTTTCGTTCCATAACAAATGCTTTTAAAATAGCAAGCTGGATTCGGTCAAGCTGCGGGTCAAAGGCACGGGTTCCCGCCGGGAGCTGTCCAAAGAGCCTGGGATCAATATCCCCGCCTCCCGGCAAAAGCAGCCCGTCATAAAGGGAAACGTCCGGCACATGCAAAGCCGTCCTGCACTCTGCTCCCAGACGGCGCAATGCATTTTCATAGTTGTGTGTTTTGCCTGCCTCTCCGGCGATCAAAATATTCTTCAAATTAACCTCCATGCCGTGTTTTTGCGGCAACGCGGTGTCTACTTCCCATTTTGCCTGATTACTTTACTATATGTAGAAAAAGAGCGGATGGCACGTTATCATAGCCATCCGCTATCATCCCCTCTCAATAACGGGTATTATTCTATTTACATTGCAAAGGAAGGATCACTCATCAGCTCCTCAAAAGACTTTTCAAAGGTAAATGTGATCTCCTTCAGCTCCAGCCCGCTCTGTCCGAAATACAGACGAAGGAGGGCGTACTTGTGAGGGAATACCACCTTTTTCTCGATGTCAGCCCACGCTCCGCCAGTTCCGTTAAAGGTAAACACCGCGCTGGGAACGCCGCCCACCTGCAAGGTAACGGGAATCTGGGCCAGCTCGCCCAACTCGGATTTGGCTGTGATTGTGGCACGGTAGCCGCCGGTTTTGACCAGGTCAAGGGCAAAGGAGTAGTAGGTTCCCTTTTTGGCCTCCACCTGATCGAGGCTTAAGATAATCCCCTTTTCATCCGCCTTGTAGTAGATCACCTCTTCTTCCTCCGCCTCTGACTCCGCGTTCTGGCCGATCACCTCCACCTTAATTGCCTCGCCTGCAAGCCTTTCATAGGCGTGGGTATTCATCATAAAGGCGCAGATATTCATGGCGTTTCTCTGCAGCTCGCCCAGGGTAAGGGTGCCCGCTTCCAGAGAAGAAAGGGTATTGTCTCCCTCCGTATTCTTGTCAGCCTCCGGGCAGACCATATAAATGTCGTTCTGTGCCCTTGCCATGGCGGCAAGATTGGTCTTGCTGGCAGTGGTCTCTCCCTCCTCGTTCATGGTAGCCCACCAGTCTGTCATCACGATTCCCTTAAAGCCCCATTCCTGCCGCAGGATCACCGTATTCAGCTCATAATTTCCGGCTGTCCAGATTCCGTTGACCGCCCCGTAGCTGGTCATGATGGAATCTGCCCCGCCTTCCCTCACGGCAATCTCATAACCCTTCAGATAGATTTCCCGAAGCGCTCTCTCGGAGGCAACGCTGTTCACAAAGTGCCGCTTGGTCTCCTGATTATTGGCGCAAAAATGCTTGATGGTACCCGTCACCCCTGCCTTGTGCATGGCACGGATCTGCACCGCCGCCATCTTTCCTGTAAGAAGAGGATCCTCCGAAAAATATTCAAAATTCCGGCCATTCAAGGGATGTCTGTGAATATTGATGCCAGGCCCCAGAAGCGCGTCGATCTTATTTTTCACCATTTCCACGCCGGTAAAGGCAAAAAGCTCTTCCACCAGATCCAGATTGAAGGTACAGGCAAGCAAAGTTCCGTTGGGAAGGCTGAAAGCCTTGGCTCCGCTGTCCATACGCATACCGGAGGGCCCGTCCGTACAGCATCCGCAGGGAACGCCGAAACCATTCAGACTCTGGGAGATACCGCCAAAGGCCGCTGCCGTTCCCGGCGTCACCTTCGGGCTTCCCATTCCCTCGCCGCGAATGATAGCGGAGAGATCGTCCTCTGAAAGCTGGGCGATGAAATCCTCCATGGACACTCTGTTCTCTTTTACATCCTTTAAGCGATAGCCCTTATCTCCGGTAAGGGGAATATCCTTGGGCAGATTGCGCGCTCTTACCGCCGCCTGGCTCTGGGTCCTGACCGGAACCTCCTCATAGCCGAAGCCAAGGCTGCCGTCCTCGTTCCTATGGGGCTTTAACCGCTTGAATTTCTGTTCCGGCGCCATGGCCTTAGAACACTGGGTGAGCTTTTTCGTCTCTTCCAGCCCGAAGCTTCCTATTTCTTTTCCCTCCCGCACGCTGCTGCCTGCAATCACTTTATAGCTGCCCTTTTCCAGCACGTAGCAGGAGGCATATCCTGTAACTCCTGTCTCGTCATAGGAAGAAAAAGCCGTAAAGGGAATGGAAAAGCGCAAGGTCTCCTCCTCTCCTTTTTCCAGTTCCCTTGTCTTTCCAAAAGCGGCAAGTACTCTCTCCGCCTTCCCCAGCTCTCCCTGGGGGGCGTTTACGTAAACCTGCACCACTTCTTTTCCCAGACGGGAACCGGTATTCTTCACCTTTACCCTGGCCTCAATTTCCTCTTCTTTTACCTCGAATCCGGCTCCTTCCATATCAAAGGTGGTATAGGAAAGTCCAAATCCAAAGGGGAACTGCACCTTATCCTTGGCCGCCGTCTCAAAATAGCGGTAGCCCACGTAGATATCCTCCTCGTAGACATTCCGGTCCAGGTTGCCGAAATTGTTGGCGGAAGGGTAATCGGAAAGCTGATAGGCAATGGTATCCGAGAGCTTCCCGGAGGGATTCACCTTTCCGGTGAGCACATCCACCGTGCCATAGCCGCCTACCATACCTCCCTGCCATGCGTAGAGCACTGCCTCCGGCTGGTATTTGTCCACAAAGCTCATGTCCATGATATTTCCCACGTTGAGCACCACGATCATTTTTTCAAAGCCTGCCCGAACCTTAGCCAGCATGTCCTCCTCAGCCTGAGATAGGAGATAAGAACCGGGATGATTTAAATTATCCTGATCCTCCCCGGCCGTCCGCCCAATGATGACCAGCCCATAGTCGGACTCCTTCGCGGCCTCCGCCACCAGCTCCTGGGTCAGGGGCATTTCCTCCTGGGACCAGGGTTCATTTCCCCAACCAATCCCCTCGTTAAAAGGATTCTCCTTCTCCCACTCTCTGTAGACGCCAAGGAGCTTTTGGTTTACCTCCACCGACTCATCTTCCAACAGCGCGTCCAAAATACCAACCACCTTGTCCACGTTCACCATTCCGCCTGAGCCTGTGCCGCTCTTGTAGTAATGGGACTGTATTCTCCCGAAAACTGCCACCTTGCCCCCGACGGGAATCGGCAGAACTTCCTTCTCGTTGCGAAGCAGCACCTGCCCCTCCGCTGCCGTTTTTCTCGCACACTGTGCATACTTTTCCAGATCCAATACCATGTTTGCCATACCAATACCTTTCCCTTTCTGCAAATTGCAGACTGCCTCTGTGGGCCTTTGCTTTACCCATGGTCTGCTGTTTTCTTTATTTTATAAAAAAAGCCCTTCCCTGGCTATATCTTTTTTAATCAATAAATGGGTTGATATTGACACATTTATGCTAAAATGGGTATAATTTTAAGAAACAATGAGGTTAATTTTGAACAAAGGCTTCTGCCCTCGAAAAGGAAAAATCTTATGGATAATTATTCCCACCAGATTATAAGCGACGATACCAGACTACAATTATCCTTTATGCTGATCAACTCCAACAATGCCAGTTTTCCGCCGCACTGGCACGGACACCTGGAAATCATGCTGATCCGTCGGGGATATATGACCGCTTTTATAGGCGAACAAAAATACACTCTGAAAAAGGGCGATCTGTTAGTGATCAATTCCAGGGAACTCCATTCCACCAAAACCTGGGGAGAAACGGAATATCTGCTTTTGCAGGTGCCCTATGACTACCTTTCCAGGGCCATCGGGGGCATATCCCTGATCCGGTTTCAGGAATACTTTCCTTCCATCACCATGAATTCCACCCAAAAACAGCTCTGCAACTGTCTTTTTGAGCTTGTAAAAATTTATACGGAAAAAGAAGATGGATATTTGCTGCGTTTCTCTTCTGTGGTTTATGATTTTTTATATATTCTGTATCGGAATTATACTCACAAGCTGAGCAGACAAGCCAGGGAAAAAGAGAACCGGAACTTTGAAAAGATCGAAGAGGTATTGCAATATGTCAATGCCAACTACAAAAGAGAAATCCCATTAAAAGAAGTAGCGGCACTGCTGAATGTGAGCCCGGAATATTTCTGCCGCCTGTTCAAGAAACACACCGGCCAGACCTTTTTAGAGTACTTAAATGCCATGCGGCTTGCCCATTTCTATCAGGATTTAATCAGCACCGATTACAGCATCACAGACCTGATGACCCGCAACGGTATCAGCAATTACAAGGTGTTTCTGCGTACCTTCAAGGAGGCCTATGGGGCTTCGCCAAGTAAGGTCAGGGGGCTGGCTGGGTTTTTGTAATATCAATTAAGGAATTCATAAATGACAGGAAAAATATTATAAGTTTTTTCGATAAGTCCTGACTTATTTTTCAGATTTAATTTTTCTTCCTGATGCAGCGGGCAAATATCTGTTCCATCTCTTTGTAATCACATAAAAAGGAATCCTCGCTTGCCTTTAACATTTCTTCGCTGTTGACATTCGCAAAATTTATCACATACCCGGCGTTAAGCGCTAACGTTCTGGCAAACTCACGCTGACAGCGCCCGTTGCCCTCACGGAAAGGGTGCAGGGCATTTACTTCTGAAAAATAGTATGCCAATCGGAGGGAAATCTCCTTTTCATCCAAACCCTGCAGGTTGAATGGGCTTATCCACCAGTTCCAGAATGCGGAGCATTGTCAGCCGCTGTTCCAACCGACCGAGCTGCTCCTTATCCCGTATTCCCATCCTATTCTTTAAGACATCTGAATCCGGATAGCAATATATTTTATCTGGCATTATCTGACCTCTCCAATGATCTGTTTCCGCAGTTCATCCCCCGATACTGCCCCACTTTTATAGGCATACAGTATCTGTATCTCTTCTTCTGTCAATTTCATCCCTTCAAAAGCCATTGTGGCTTCCACCTCATTTATTGCTTCTGTTTTGGTATATATCGGATGGTTGATTTTTACCTCAAAGGGAATCCCTTCCGTAAGGATGATTTGCTTTATCATCATATTGACCACCGCCGATAAATTGGTTCCCAGCCTTTCCAAAATCTCCGAAGCCTTTTCTTTATCTTCTGCAGAAGTCCTCACTTGCAACAATGATGTATTGGACATAGAACCAGCCCTCCTTCTGTTCTTATTATACTACATAGTAATTACATTGTATATAAAGATTTATTCAAAGCCAAGGTTGTTTCATGAATACTCAAACAGATTTATTTTAGGCATGCGGTCAATCAGGCAAAAGCCCTGCCCAAAGGCCGTGCCTTTACTTCCGAACTTTTTATCTCATTATTTCCTTCCTTAAATTTTCAATTATCCAGCGACAATCCCGCAAAGAAATCTTCCTCCGCCCCCTCCCGGGACTGCCGACGCATGAGATACGCCTTCATCTCCGGAAAGCTTTCCCCCATTTCCTGTAAAATCCCGTCATAATTCTCCGCCGTCAGACAGCCGGCCAAGACGAAAGCCTCATAATAATCCCTTTCGTCCCCGTGCTCTTTGAACACTACCTCCCAGGCCGCTTCTGAGGGGCACCCCTTCGTATGCCCGGCAAGATAGGCCGTCAATTCCTCTCTGAAATACTCCGAGAGCCTTATGTCATTGATCAGGCGCAGATAACATAACCTTGCCTTCTCCCGTTTCCTCTCTGCAAGATAAAATTCCACATTAGCCACAATATCCTCTTCCCCGCAGTAGACCATTTTCACAAAACCATCCTCGTCCGGGGTAGCAAGAAATTCCCGGAGCTTATCGTCAAAACGCAGCAGCCACTGCCTCTCTCCCGCCTCCCCGGGGGTAAAGAGATAATCCGTCTCCAATCTTCCCGGAACTGCCCCCAGGAGCCGCCCTACCTGCTCATTGTATTGACCATCCAGGTCTAAAGGGCAGATATTTGCAAGCTTAGGACAGTCCTTAAAGACCCCTTTCCCCATAGAAAGATTTCGTTTGGGAAGGTAAATATCTGCAAGATTGCTGCAATAGGCAAAGGCCCAGTCCCCCAGCTCCAAAAGGCTCTGGGGAAGCCATATTTCCTTTAAGGATTTACAGCTCAAAAACGCCTTTTTGTCGATGATCGTCACGGGAAGATTGTCAATTCTTTCGGGGACAATGACTCTGCTTAAAATCACTTTGCAGGATTTGATGCAAACAGCATCCTCTCTGACCTCATAAGTCAACCTTCCTCCCTGTATCTGTTCTTCCTTTTCCTGTCCCATACGTCCTTATCTCCCCGAATTTCATTCTTTCATTTACATTTTTTCATCAACACCAGACAACTTTCCGGTTCCCCTATGCTATCTCAGCCCATCTCTTCCAGATTCAGGGACGCAACCTCCTCCCAAAGGCCACTGCTGCGCTCTGAAAGCATCAGCTCCTGCCCATGCCTGTGGTAGGCCTCGCACCCGAACTGAGCGATAAACCGTGCGCTGTCGTTTCTCACCGTCAGCTCCGTCACCAGAATCAGCATCTCATTCCCTTCCACAAAGGCGTTCTCCACAAAAGCGAACAAGTTGTCCAGGCGCTTTTTTGTCTGCTTTACCCTTTTGCGCAGCTCTGCCGTCTGGGCGTCAAAGGCTGTTTTTAAGCAGGAAAACTCTGCGGCAGACTGGGGCTGTTTTTTCTCCCCGGAGCCTGCCCCCTCCACCAGAAGGCGCCTTTTTTCCTCTTCCAGAAAATGGAGGATCCGCCTGCCCTTGCGCTGTTCCCGCTCCGAAAGAGCGCCTGCGATCCTTGCCGACTCCATCTGCTTTTTACGCCCCTGTATCTGGCGTTCCAACATATCCGTCACAGAAAGCTGCCCGGCTGCTTTACCGCTGGCCTTGCCGCCATCCAAAGATCCCTTTGCATTTTCCTGAACGGCTTTTGCTTTCTGCGCCCGCTTCTCCAGAGCAGCCCGGATAGCCTTCAAATTTTTTAAAAGCTCCGTCAGGTAATCGCTGACCTCCATATCCTCACTGATCTCGCTTGTCTGCCTGTCGATGAGCATTCCCAGAAGGGATAAACGCTCGTCAAAAGGAGCAATCCTTGCTCTTTCTATGGTGCGGGCCTGGGCGGTTCCGTTTAAGATTTCCTCCGTCTGGTACTCTTTTTTATATTTATTAAAAAGGTTATAGTAGGCAGTAAACTCCTTCACCACCCGCTCATTGCGGATATACTGTCCTACCAGAGCCTCATCCGCCTTGATCCCTTCTTCCTCATAAAGGCTTAAGATTTCCGACAAATCCTCCCAGCCTCTGGCCGTCACATAGCTTCTGCCGTTTACCGTGGTCTCGATCCGATAAAAATTATCCTTTTTCAGCTCCAGGAAATTCAAAACCGCCCCATGAAGCCTCTTTTGCCGGGCATACTCCTTCCATGCCTTATAATCCGCCTCCACCTCAAGCACCTTCAGCCTGTCCATCGTCACCACGTCAAATTCTCTCACTGATTTATTATATTCCGGCGGATTACCGGCCGTTACAATGACCCATCCCTCCGGCACCCTGTGCCGCCCAAAGACTTTATACTGTAAAAACTGCAACATGGAAGGGGCCAGGGTTTCCGACACGCAGTTGATCTCATCCAGGAATAAAATCCCCTCCCGAATACCGCTCTTCTGCATCACCTCATAGACAGAGGCTATGATCTCACTCATGGTATATTCCGACACATCATACTCCATTCCCTGGTATTCCCGGTGGGAAATAAAGGGAAGCCCCAGGGCCGACTGCCTGGTGTGATGGGTCATGGAATAGGAAACTAGGGCAATCCCCAGCTCCTGGGCCACCTGCTCCATAATCGCCGTCTTGCCGATTCCCGGCGCACCCAGCAAAAAGATGGGCCTCTGGCGAACCACCGGAATCCGGTACTCCCCGAACTCATCCCTCTTTAAGTAAAGCCGAACTGTATTCTCAATATCATCCTTCGCCTGTTTTATGTTCATTCTTCCCCATTCCTTTCCTGACAAACACTGTCTCTCAGCCCAAAACGGCTTATTGTGCAAAAGCCCCTCATGCCTCGCTATCCGACGCCTCCATCAAAACCTTGACGGCCCAGGGCGGCACCTGGGGGCCCTCATCCCCATTATCCGGGAACACAAACATCACCTGATAGGGCGGCATGGCCTTCGGATAGATACCGTAGCCGTCCGTAAAATAGAGCATTCCCTTTAAATTCTCAAACTCCCCTGCCCTGATCAGCTCATCCACATAGGCAAACACCGGGCGGAAATCTGTGGAGCCGAAGCCCGTAAGTTTTTCATGGCTTAAGAAAAAGTCCAAATCATCCCTGCTGGTAATCCTGGTGTCACGCTGCACCTGATGGTCGCACTGGATGATGTGTACATTCATTTTTCGGAAAAAGTTTTCCTCCCCGCTCAAAATCCCATAAGTCTCCTTCAGGAAAGAGCGCACTACCTCCCCACGGCAGGAGGCCGACGTGTCGATGGCAATCACAAACTCCCGCACCTTCCTGCTGTCCTTATACTCCAGGGGCTCCACCAAAGGCATATTTCCATACTGGGAAAGTCCGTAGGTATAATAAATGTAGTCGAACTCCTCGTCGTTCACCTGCATATCCTCGTTCATCACCATGAACTTCCGAAGCAGCTCCGCGTAAGAACGCCTGTCCTTTACCGCCTCCAAAAGGCTTTTTTCCATGCTCTCGGATTTGGACTTGCCTGCGGAAAAGGACTTTAAGTCCGCCTGAATCCGCTCGCTCAGCTTCTTCCACTGCTCCGCTGAGATGGTAAGCTCCTGGGAGGGCGTCCAGAGCCTGTGGGAGTCCATGAAAAAAAGGCGGCCAAGCTCTGCCCGCTCCCTCTCCCCCACCTGAAAATTCCGGAGATACCGGTAAATCTTTTCCGCGGTAAGACTATGTATCTCTTCCTTAATATATGCCAGCTTCCTTCCAGCCTCCTCATCCCTTGCAAGGGGCCCTCCCGCAAGTCCCAGCTCTAAAACTGCCGCCTCCGCCGCCATATCTGCGGCAAGGCTCCAGGCTTCGCTATCTACCTTATCAAAGCGGAAGCTGTGATAAAAAATCATATGGAAAAGGATATGCAGATACATCCGCACCGCAAAAGCCGGTTCTTCTTTATATTTCTTCAAAAGAAAAACCGGATCATAATAGATGGCCGTCCCCTGTGAGGCAAAGCCCCCGATCCCCCTCTGGGGTATCGGCTTCAGGGAGGACAGGGCCGTATCCAAAAAACGCATGTTTACCAGAATACTGTCTCTGGCAAGGCCCATCACTTTTTCTGCCAGGAGCCTTATTTGATCATACTGTTCACTCATACATTTCAATACCCTCTGACTCCCTCTAAGGACTCGTCATTGTCAATCCATTCCTGCACCATGATCATACGGTACTCGTCCCTGCTGTCCCTGATGTAGACCCGCTCGATTCCCGCATTGATCATTACCTTTTTGCACATAGAACAATTGTTGGAATTAGAAATATACTCCCCGGTCTGGGCGTCCACCCCGGCCATATACATGGCGCTCCCAATCATCTTGTCCCTGGAAGCGCTGATGATCGCGTTCATCTCCGCATGTACGCTGCGGCACAGCTCATAGCGCTCTCCCCTTGGAATGTTCAGCTCCTGCCGGATGCACCTTCCCGTGTCTGTGCAGTTTTTCCTCCCTCTGGGAGCTCCCACATAGCCGGTGGAGATCACCTCGTCATTTTTTACGATCACTGCACCGTACCATCTCCTGAAACAGGTGCTGCGCTTGGCCACCGTCTCCGCCAAATCCAGATAATAATTAATTTTGTCCCGCCGCTGTGTCATTTTCCTTCCCCCTGTAAAATCTCTTCTTAACCTCCATGCCGCGTTTTTTGCGGCAACGCGATGCGAAATCCGCGTAGACAGTTTCGCATCTGCGATCCAATTTGGGCCGCTTACGGCACAAATTGCTGGTTGAGCCATCAGGCTTATTTTCAACCTACTTCCTATAAAAATACCGCATATTTCCTATAAAAGTACCGCATATACCATCGCCAAAGACACCACGATCTGTATAATGGCAAACCGCACCACTGTCTGGGTGTTGGACCACCCCATATTTTTTCGCACATGGTCATGCAAGGGCGTCCTTACATGATTTAAAATATGGATCTTGCAGACACGTATCAGCGCCACTTTAAGCAGCCCCAGCCCGCCGTCCAGAATAAACACCATTGCCACTGGCAGATACATAAAAGGGCTGTCGCTCTTTAGCGCCGTGATGCTGATAAAAATTCCCATGGCCCGGCTCCCTGCGTCCCCCATCATGAGGCGGCTGGGCGTGGCGTTATACCAGAGATATCCCAACACACATATGATAAAAATCAGAATCAGAAAGGTAAAATCATCCTTCCCCATAATGTTGTCGATCACATAAAAGGTAGCCAGAGTTATGATCGCCAGAGTCCCCGAAAGCCCGTCCACCCCGTCGGAACAGTTGGTCACGTTAATGGAGCCCCACACCAGAGCCACCGTCAAAAGCCCGAACAAAACCGGCGGCAGGGTCAGATCCATCTCAAACACCGCAAGCCGGATGGTATTGGAATTAAAATTCAGATAAGTGATAGCCACAATAATGGCCACCGTCAAATCCAACAGTCCCTTCTTAAGTCCGCCCCAGGGCCGCTCCGCCGCATCGTCCATAAATCCGGTGAGCATCTCCGCCACGATCAGGATCAGATAGATCACGGTTTCCAGATTTATGGGGGCAAAGAGAAGGGCCGAGACCATGAATACAAGAATAAAAATAATACCCGCTCCCCTTGGCTTTCCGGCGGAGAGCTTTCCCTCCACCGCATACTCCCTGCCTCCGTCCCTGGGCAGCAAAAAGCTCAGCTTTGACAGTAAGATACAAGTACTTGCAAAAGCCAACAGCAACCCCAGGGCCGCTGTCAACGGCTGATTTTGCTTTATAAAAAAGTGTATCACCTTATTTTCCTCCCTCAGTTATTCAATACCCAGTGCCCTCTTGGCCAGCTCATCCGCCATATCATTGTACTTATCATTGGAATGCCCGGCCACCTTGACGAACCGGATTTGCACCATCCCGCTTGCCCTGTCAAAAAATTCCTTATAGGCCCTGGTGCCCTCCTTGTTGGTCTTCCACTCTCCCAGACACCATTTGGCAATTCCCTCATAATCGTGATAGATCTCGATGGCCGGAAGTCCCTTGTCGAGAGCATACTGCATAGCCGCCTCAGCCCCCTTGATCTCTCCCGCCACGTTCCGCATGGCGGCCAGCTCTTCATCCTGGAAGCTGCGGCAATAAGTTTCCTCCCCGCCCTCTTTCAGCACCACCATGCCGTAAGAAAACTCCCGGGTAACATGATTATAGCTTCCGTCTACATATATTTTAACACAGTCCCCATCCTTTAAACCATCTTTTCCGGAAAAACTGCCCCCCAAATAGCTGACAGCTTCCTCCCGTGTCTTAAAGCTCTTGTAGGCCGCCCCCGAATAGCCGTGTACGCTTGCCCGGCACTCTTCCCATGTGGTAAATATGCCAGTCTTGGATCCGGTTTTCACTGCATAATATTTTTCTGCCATAAAATACTCCCTGTACTGCATCTTCATTGTCATAAAAGAGGGGTTCTGCGCGATAACTAATGCTTTACAGACTGATGCCCGCAAAGCTATACTATACTTGTAAAAGGGGTAAACGGTGATAGCCTTTCGGGGCATCGCCGTTTTTCAATTAACAGGCGAACCCCTCTCTAATCGCGACAATATCGGTTCAATAAGCTGCCCCGCCTGGTACAATGCACTTGGCAGTTCAGGGACAGCCTACTCAGAAAATTTTACCATGTACCTGGTCTGAAATCAAATAGTTTCTCGTACATGTTCCATTCCCGGAAGTCAGAAATAAAAAAAGATGTGTTTAATTAGTAATCAGAAAATGCTAATACGCCAAACCATACGATTTTTCTAACTGCTCTGCTTTCATCTCCATAAATGCCAGCATCGCGTCCGTATTGTCAGTACATCCATTGACAACGAACTGCAATATCTCCTTCTCCCCCCACCCATTGATCTCCTTGAATCTCCTGGCAAGGTTCTCAAGCCTTTTCTCCTGCTCATCCTCCAATATAATGGTTACTTCGTAAAACTTCATTTCTCAAGACTCCTTTATTTAACAAACCTACCCATAAACATACCATATTGTGGAGTTGTTCACAATATTGATTTCCTATTTTTCAGTCCATAATAATAGCACGAAATAATTGTTGAAATATGTAAAAATTTGTCACAAAAGAAGGAGGTGATTGTAATTATTGATTACAGCCCCTTATGGGAAACAATGAAAGAAAAGAAAATAAGCCAATATAAGCTACTGAAGGGCGGAATTGATAACAAAACATTAGACACTTTGAAAAAGAAAAACAATATCACCCTTCTTACAATGGAAAAGCTCTGCAACATACTGGACTGTACGCCCAACGACATCGTGCGTTTTCAAAAAGACGATATCTGACCATTCAGGCAGCGTTGACGGACTGCGACTGTCTTCCCAGGCCCTCCCCGCAAAACCGCGAGGGCTTTGTAGCTGCGCAGTCCTTTTCCTTTGAACTCCATTGTAGCAAAAAACATTTCAAATTTCTATTGGACGGTTAGTCCAACAGAAATAGGCACTTCAATTTCTCATACCAGGATACTGGAGCCAGGAAGCAAACACGCCTCCTACAGAAACAGTCTTACAGAAATTTGGCCACTCCGAGTTCATCTACTGCTGCGATGCAGGCCATTTAAGTATTTTGAGGATATGCAACACGAAATGCAACACAAAAAAAAGAACCCTGATAAATCAAGGTTCTCTAAGCAGATGACGGGAATCGAACCCGCCTCCTCAGCTTGGGAAGCTGATATTCTACCAATGAACTACATCTGCACTTCTCATACTATACCATAATGAGAAGAATTAATCAAGTCAAAATTTCAATTTCCGATAACGATTAATGCACGCCATAATCTCCTGCTTTCTGGGCCTTGCCAGAGAGGATGACACCTCCCCGTGGTCAAAAAGGCTCTCCAGCCCGTCCCTGTCAAGCTGCTTTTCCAGGAAATCACCGATCTGCTTTAAGGTCTTTCGCCCGTCCATCAGCCTGAGCTCTGCGAACTTCAAAACCCAGGCCAGGGCCGCCGTCTGCTCCTGATCCTTTAGCTGTTCCAAATACCTGAGCTCCACGCTTTCCTTAGAGAGCAAAAGCTCGCTGGTTCCCATAGTCTTGATCTTAATCCGGTCGTCCTTCTTAAGCCCCATATCCGGCTTGGGGCATCTCTGATCCAGATAGCCGGGAAAGCTCTCCCCGCTGCCGGTCATGGCCGGATAGCCCTCCGCCGCCTTTTTGGCCTTTGGGGTAATATCATAAGGCACATATTCCTTCATCTGAATCACCGTGTCCGCCACATGGAAATAGGAGCCCGAGCTTCCCGCCACGATAATGGAGGAGATCCCCAGATCCTGATAAAGGCTGTTTACCCGGCAGATAAAGGGGGTGATAGGTTCTTCCCCGACAGAGATTACCTCCTGCATCAGTTGATCCCGGATCATAAAATTCGTGGCCGAAGTATCCTCGTCAATCAAAAGGAGGGTGCTTCCTGCCTCCACTGCCTCCATCAGATTCGCCGCCTGGGAGGTACTGCCGCTGGCGTCTTCCGTGGAAAAATGGGCGGTGTCCCTTTTATTGGGAAGATTTCCGATAAAAGGGGAAATATCCACATTGGCAATGCTGCGGCCATCTTCTGCCCGAAGCTTCACCGCCGTGTTGTCGGTGATGACAAGCTCTCTGCCGTCCCCCTTGATGTGATTGTATACGCCGTTTTGAAGGGCCTGCAAAATGGTAGACTTTCCGTGATAGCCACCTCCCACAAAAAGAGTGATGCCTCTGGGAATCCCCATGCCCGTTATCTTTCCCTTATTGGGTAAGTCCAGCGTCACCCTAAGTGATTCAGGGCTCTGAAAGGGAACCGCCTCCCTCATAGGGCGCTCGGATACGCCGCTCTCTCTCGGAAGGATGGAACCGTCCGCCACAAAGGCGCATAACGACAATTCCGGCAGCTTTTCCCGGATATACTGCTGATCCTCGCAAAGGCAGATCGCCTGCTTTAATTTATTCTGGTCGATTCTGGCATAGTAAAGGCTCTTTCTCACACAGTCCGGCAGAATATCAAAGAGCATCTTTTCCAGCTCCCTGGCATTGATGGTTCTGCCGTTTGCCGGAAAACCCGCCTCAAACCGGAGGGTAAGGTTGCCCTCCTTTACCTTAAGGGCCGTCCTCTCCAACACCTGCTGTCCGCATCTGGAAACCCCAAGAAGCCCACTTTTGCCCGAGCCCTTAGCCTGAAAGCTTCCGCCGCTGACCTCTCTGGCAAAGAGCCTTGTAAGGTGATCCTGAAGTGTCACTCTTTTTGCATAGGTGTCATAAAAGGCGGGAGGGAAAGCAGCCCTCTGGGCCTTCACCAGCACGGAAAGCCGGGAGGGCGCCGCAAAGGGATCCCCCTGCACATGGTCGATAGACAACACATAATCTGTAAAATCATACTGCCCCCGCAGCTCCTTGTAGGCCGGATAGCTCCGGTGGTCAATACTTCTCAATTTATTCCTGAGTTCTGTTGATGACTGCATATCTTACATCCTTTCCGGAGCGAAAAATCCAAGCACTCCGATACAAGCTTCCAAAATATCTCTGGTCAGTACAAGAAGGGCAATCCATCCGGCCCTCTTTTCCTCATTCTCTTCGGTCACGATCTTTGTCTCATGATAAAAACGGTTAAAGGCATTGGCAAGATTGTAAATATAGGCGCACACCTTATGAGGGGCGCTCTCCCCATAGGCCGTCTCCATCATGGCGTTAAAGCCAGTGATCTCCAGCATCAGGGATTTCTCCGATTCACTGCCTGCCTCCCTGATGGAGCTCTCATCCCAAGAGCCTCCCTGCTCTTTGATCTTATTTAAAATAGATTTGATCCTGACAATTGTATAAAGGATATACGGCCCGGTATCTCCCTCAAAGGAGGTGAACTTGTCAATGTCAAAAATATAGTCCTTGGCGGCCTGATTGGACAGATCCCCGTATTTGATGGCGGAAAGAGCCACCACCTCGGCCGTCTTTCTCGCCTCTTCCTCCTCCACCTGGCGGTTGTCCGTAATCTTCCGGTACATTTCCTCGTTAATTTCTTTGATCAGATTTTCAAGGCGCATGACGCCGCCGTCCCGGGTCTTAAAAGGCTTTCCGTCGCTTCCGTTCATGGTTCCGATGCCCACATGCAAAAGCTCTGTCTGAGGCTCCACCAACTTTGTCTTGCGCGCACAACGGAATACCTGCTCAAAATATAGATTCTGCCTCTTATCGGTAAGGTAAATCATCCTGTCCGGATGATATTCCCGCATTCTTTCCATTATAGTAGCAAGGTCTGTGGTGTTGTAAAGCGATGCTCCATCCGATTTCAAAATCATACAGGGTGGAATTTCCTTGGTATCCGTTTCCTCTTTCACATCCACCACCAGAGCCCCTTCGCTGATGTAAGCATAGCCTTCCTTTTTCAGATACTCCACCATTCCCGGGATCACATCGTGAACATCCGCCTCGCCTTTCCAAAGGTCGAAATCCACATCCAGTTTTTCATAATTTCTCTTTAAGTCTGCAACCGAAACATCCACAATATGTTTCCATAACGCCCGGTATCCTCTGACGCCGCTTTGAAGCTTAAAGGTGGCCTCCATAGCTTTCTCCTTATAAGCCTCATCCTCTTTGGATTTTTTACTTGCGGTAGGATAAATCTCTTCTAACTCTGAAATAGTAAAGGGCGGCTGCTTCGGATATTCCCCTGCAAAATTTTCGTCAAAATACGCCAGACCCGGCTTCCTCTCTTGAATTTCCGTAATCACCAGCCCCATAGGAAGCCCCCAATCTCCCAGATGCACATCCCCGATCACATCATGTCCCGCATACCTGGCAATCCTCTTGATGCTCTCGCCGATAATGGCCGGACGCAGATGCCCCACATGGAGAGGCTTGGCCACATTGGGCCCGCCGTAATCCACAATAATTTTGGCAGGATTCTCTGGCATTTCCAGGCCAAACTTTTCTTCCCTGCGCATTCCGGCCAGATAGTCTTCTACGAAGCTCTCCCGCACCTTCAAATTCAAAAAGCCCGGAGCCACAGCCTCCACGCTGGAGAAAATCTCACTGTCTTTACACTTTTCCGCCACATCATTTGCAATCATAACAGGTGCTTTTTTATAAATCTTTGCCCCCGCCATAGCGCCGTTACACTGATATTCACACAAATCCGGCCGGTTGGAAAGGGTCACCTTTCCAAGTGTCTCGTCATACCCTGCCGCCCCAAATGCGCTCTGCATTTCCTCTGAAATCAAATCCAAAAATTTTTTCATTTTCCTTTTCCTCTCCTGAAAAGCATAGCCGTTCTGATTCTTTCACCGTTATATCCTATCATTTCAGGTTGGCTTTTTCAAGGGTTTTGTAAGGAACAACATCTGTTTCAGTTCCATACTTTTTACCACCATTCATCCAAATATTTCTGTACCCATTAATATTCTTTCCTCTTAAAGATACAAACAGCAAACGGGCAGGATAAGAGAAACAATAGCAACGAACCGCCAATCATGATAGCGGTTCCCGGCAAAGGAGATATGTCAGTGATATTAAAAAGCATTGCGGCAATTCCCACTGCGCAAATCAAAGAGATGACCAAACATACTATGGTTTTATCTTCTCCCGCAAGATAAATCAAAGGAATAAATATTGCCCCCATGAAGAGGCTTATGCTGATTCCCAATACAAACAAAGGAAACAGGGCGGTCAATTGCTCAAAAGGAAATCGGTGCAGCAGGTAAGATAAAACCGTTACCATGCCAGCCAAAAGCACTCCCATAAAAGTCCACAAAAGCTGGCTTAGAAACAGGCTTTTTACAATTTCAGTCCGTTTCACCGGCAGGGTAAGCTTATATTTCCCCCATTTCGAAGAAAACTCACTTCCAATAGCATTAGCCGCATTTATAGAAAATCCCACAATTCCAATCATTATAAAGTACATCTGTAAGGTTTGTGCGGGAAGCATAATAACGAGTATTCCCATTGCAAGCATAAAAACCAAAAATATTTTTGCGTTTAACCATACGGCAAAGAAATTGTTTTTAAAAAGACCTTTCATGGACGCTCCCCCTTTACCAGCATTAAAAATATCTCGTCCACCGAGACATGATCTATCACAACATTTTTATATTTGCGCTGTGCTTCTTTCCTGTCAGAAACCAGAACATCAATCTGATAGTCCCGTCTCCGCCAGGTAATCATATCGTCGGCGTCTATTTCCAGAAACTGGCTCTCTTTACAACGCATAACCGCATAATGATATACCAGCTCATTTTTTGAAACCATCTTAATCAGCTTGCCGTTATGAATAAAAGCAATGTAATCCGCAATTTTTTCTAAATCGCTTGTGATATGGGAAGACAGTAAAATTGAGTGGTTTTCTTCCTGTACGAAGTCAAGAAATACATCCAGCATTTCCTCACGCAAGGCAGGGTCAAGACCACTGGTGGCTTCGTCCAAAATCAATAACTGCGGATGATGGGATAAGGCAGCCGCAATCGCCAATTTCATCGCCATCCCTCTGGAAAAATGTTTGATTTTCTGTCTGGCAGGCAGCCGAAATTCCTCTAAATACTTCATAAACAGGGAAGGATCCCACTGTTTATAAAACCCATCCATAATCTGTGATAACTGACCGGCAGTCCAATAGTTCGGAAAATTATCGCCGTCATACACAACGCCGATTTTTTCTCTCAGCCCGGTGTCCTGATCCAGCATTGCTCTTCCAAATAATTTGATCGTCCCACTGTCTTTTGATATTGTATTTAAAATGCAGCCAATTGTGGTAGTTTTTCCTGCGCCGTTTTCCCCCACAAAGCCTAAAATTGCTCCATACGGCAGTGAAAACGTTATATTATCTAAACTGAAATCAGATTTGGGAAATTTTTTGCAGACGCTCTGCAGCTCTAAAATATTTTCCATACTAACTCCCATCTGCCCGCTTCAGCGGGCGTACAAATCAAGATGGTGAAATCTTTACTATCACTTTATTCGCCTTCCCGATAAAACAAAGCTAATAATTCCGTCAATTTATCAAGTGAAATATTACTGATCCGCCCAATCTCTGCCGCTGCCTGTAAATGTTCCTCAGCGATACGCTGCTGCTCTTCCTGGTAAAATTCCTTGTTCTGTGCCGCCACAAAGCTTCCTCTGCCAACCGTAGTCTCGATGAATCCATCCCTTTGCAAATCCTCATATGCCTTCTGTACCGTGATGACGCTTACATGAATTGATTTTGCCAGAGCCCGCATGGAGGGGATTGCATCGCCTGTCTGTAATTCTCCGCTCATGATCATCGCTTTGATCTGTGACGTAATTTGTTCATAAATCGGTTTATTGGCATTATTACTGATAATGATTTCCACAATCCACTCCCCTCCCCTTAATTGTACTTAATGTACAGGTACATTTTATCACCTTTATTCTTTTTGTCAACATAAAAAAGGCTGCAACACTAAGTCCTGTTGCAGCCAAAAAGTTCCTTATTTTGTTTTCACCCTATGTGCCGTAATAATCGTATAGCTGTAGGCATTTATCGTAAAAAGGCACCCGTCCGTCTCCACATACCAGTTTTTCCCCTTCCGCGTAATCAACGCATGGGGCGAAGCAATTTTTTCCGCGCACCACGGAACCACATCTTCCGCCCCGTTAAGGAACACAGCATCGCCTGAAGAAAGCCCTGCAACCTGTGTATGCATGGGCGTCCCCTTACCCTTTCCCTGCAAGGACAAATTTTTCTTAATCCTCTCCTGTCCCATCTCGGTGGTATGCAATTGTTCCAAATGGGAAAGCAGCTCCCCGGCATTTTTCTCCCTCTCCGCCCTGCTGATTCTCCCATCCCGCTCTGCCTTTGAAAAAACACAGCCGCAATAATCCTGCCGGTACAGATCATACTCTTTGGAAAGCTCCACCGACCTGCGATACCCATCCTTTTTCTTAAAATCCGAGGGCAAAAATGCCACCTGATATTCCAAAGACAGCGCTTCTCCGATTTCATTGATCTTCGCCGCATTTTTCAGCGGGCTGATGCTCAGAGTCGTGGTAAAGTAATCCGCCCCGGCCTCCTTTGCCCTTCGGGCTGTCTCCTCAAGCCGCAGCTTATAGCACACAAAACATCTTTCCCCGCCTTCCCGGCAATGTTCAAGCCCCTTTACCCGCTCAAAAAATAGCTCCTTAGAATAAATACCTTCTGTTATTTTAATAGGATAAGCAGATGTCACGCCTTTTTCCACCTGTGTGTTAAATTCCTGTATCAGTCTCTTCTGCTCCCTTACCCTTTTATCATACTCTTCCTCCTGGGTTATATTGGGATTGTAATAGAATACTGTAATTCTGAAAAATTCTCGTAAATATTCCAGCACATAGCTGCTGCAGGGCGCACAGCAGCTATGCAAAAACAGGTGTTTTCCTCTGTTTTGGGGATTTTGTAATATGTGATCCAGTTCCCGGGAATAGTTTCTGTTCATAAGTGATCCCATCCTTTTGCTTTAGAGCGTGTTTGAAAATTGCTTTCTGCCAGATGTGCGTCACAGTTTGTGGGAGATTTGCGCCAAATGAGGGAGTCGTAGCGGGCTACGTTGACCGAATTTGGCGCAAAGATCACGCAAAGTGGGGCGTACAGATGGCGGGAATGAATTTTCAAACACGCTCTAGTCTTCTATTAGGAAATTTCCTGATTATCTTATCACAAAAACCGTGATACTGCAAATACGGCATAAAATTTATAAATTCTTTATTGACGTAATATCCATGTTTTTGGTACAATAAAACAAAGCATAGAAATTCTGACGGAAATCTTTTCTACTATCTGCAATTCTAAAAGGTATCCCGGTTTGGGATATAACATCTGTTTCAGTTCCATGCTTTTTATCACCAATTCAACCAAATAAAGCAGGGAACCAATCGCCCGGCAGAGGGACATGTTGCCTGCCCGATGAGAGGAGGACAGATGGGAAATCCAGAAGAAACAAAAGATCTTGTGGAGAAGGAGTTTTTAGCATTTCCTGATATTGCAGCAGATGCGATTAATGTACTATTATACCAGGGAAGAGAAGGAACGAAAGCAGAAAATCTGCTGGCCGGCCCTACAGAAAGCATCTACCAGGGAGAGCAAAAGCTTCAAAATCAATACGAAGATTTATGCAAATATGAAATAATCGACGGCAGGATCAGATTATTGTACTTAATCGCCAATCAAAGCAGGACTGACGGAAAAATGCTGCTTCGCAAGGCAGGTTATACAGGCGGAATCTACCGGCAGCAATATGATAAAAAAATGAAAGAAATATTTCCCGTCATTGAGCTGATCCTGTACTGGGGCATTCCCCGATGGAAAGGAAGCCGTGACAGCTGCAGGCTTTTTCGCAGGCATAAGCTTTCCGTGGAAAACTGGAAATATATCGATCAGCTAAAGCTCCATATATTTGAGATGCGGTACCTGCCAAAAGAGACCCGGGAACTATTTCAAAGCGATATGCGGATTATAGTTGATTTCCTGGCTGAGGGAGCCAGCTACCGTTCTGACAGAAAAATTATCCATAAAGCCGCCCTGATCAGAATGATCAACGTACTATCGGGAGAACCCGTTACGGAAAATATTGAAGCTTGGATGAAAAACAGAAAATAAAAGAGGAGGAGGAACTTACAGTGTGTGAATTATTTGACCAATATGTAAGGCAGGGAAGAATTGAAGGAAAAATCGAAGGCAAAAATGAAGGACGGGCAGAGGGCGAAAACCGCCTTGCAAAGCTGGCGCAGGTTCTCATGGACAGCGGCAGAAATGAAGAATTAAGAAAAGCCCTGACTGACCAGGGGTACAGGGAGCAGCTCTACTTAGAAGCCGGACTATCGTAGTCTGAATTTACTTTGAAAGCCCCCTCTTCATGTCATAGTGGTGCCGTGAAACGACATGAGGTTTGCTTGGAAACGCCATAAAAAATTATGACGTTCCACGCAAAGCAAAATTGGCGCAGTAAACATATTCACTTTGTGAACATATTCACTTTGTGAACATATTCACTTTGTGAACATATTCACGCAGTGAGCATATCACAAGGTGAATAAACTTACTGCGTGAAAACCAAAACAAAAATTTTTACCGTTCACAATAGAACGTTCCCTCTATCTCGCCCGGATTTCCTGCCGCATAAAGGACACATAGGAAACCGCAAAGGCAAGCAGCATCAGAGCCCCAAGGGCGGTCAGATGGGGCCATACCAGCAGCATACTCTGTCCCACGGAAAGAGTGCTGACCAGAGCGCCGGAGAGCTGGGTCATGGTAACCGCATTCACAGAGCGCACGGAAGGGTTCAGCAGTGTGGAGGTAGCTTCCCCAAAGAGGTAATAGGGGGAAATCCGGTTGATATTCTGAGCGCAGTAATAATTGTCCATCTCATTCATCAGGGATTCCATGTCGTTTCCGCCTACCGGGTAAAGGGCATCCGCCGTAATTCCCGCTAAAAGGCTGATGAAGATAGCGCAGAACAGCCAAACCGCAATACAGGCCAGGGCCGAGGTAGCGGCATGCTGGCAGAGGGTGGAAAAGAGAATGGCCAGCGCCAGCCAGAAGCCGATATAGACCACGCAAAAGCAGAGATAAATAAATAGCCTCGCCGCCTCTGCCCCTGTAGGAATCAACCCGGTGCTGATCAGCCCTACCGCTGCAATCAATATGCCGGAGGAAAATACCATAACTGCCGTTATAAATATTCCCGCCAGAAATTTCCCGATAATAATATGATCCCGGTACAAGGGCTGGCTTACCAGGCGGTTCAGGGTTCCTTCCGTCCGCTCGCTGTTAATGGCGTCAAAGCCCATGAAAATACCGATAAAAGGCCCCATCAGCGCCATAAGGGAATTATAGGAGGGAATGGAATTTGCGCTCACGGTAAAAAGCTTCAAAAACAAAAAGTCCGCAGAGGAATTTCCGCTCTCAAGAGCGTCCGCAAGGCCGGACACGGCGGCATAAAGCCCCGTCACCGTGATCAGCGCCATGAGCAGGAGAAACAGAAGCATCCTTTTCCCGTTGATAAAATCTGCGGTCTCCTTCTCAAATAACACCTTTAATGTATGATAATTGTGCTTTTTACTTTTTTCCTGTGTGATGATCTGCTCCACTTTGCTCACCTGCCTTTTCAAAATATTTGCGATAAATTTCATCCAAATCACTGCCCGCCTGCCGCAGGTGCATGATCGTATATCCCTGTTCGGCCAACTCCCGGGCCAGGCTTCTTCTGATATCAAAGGAGGAATGAATCACATAGACATCGCTGTTTTTTTCTATGTTGGTCACGCCCTTTGTTCCGTTTAAGATATCCCTCAGCTTCATATTATCCGGGTAGGCCGCCAGCTCCAGGGTATTGACTCCTTCATGGGCGATCTCTCTTCCAAGCTCCTCCAAGGTGCCACAGGCAATCATTTTTCCATGTACAAAAATTCCCATCCGGTCACAGATCCGCTGTACCTGGTGAAGCTGGTGGGAAGAGAGAAGAACCGTTTTTCCGTCCCGCTCCGCAAGATCCCGGATCAGCCACATCAGTTCCCGGATTCCCTCCGGATCGATGCCCAGCGTGGGTTCATCCATAATGATCACTTCCGGGTCTTTCATCAGCACATCGGCGATTCCCAGCCTCTGGCGCATTCCTCTTGAATAAGTGCCGGCCTTTTTGTCCGCCGCCTCCGTCATATTGACCCGAGCCAGAAGCTTCTCTATCTTTTCTTCCAGTGCATCACCTTCCAGGCCTCCCAGCCTGCCTGTAAACCGCAGGTTTTCCCGTCCTGTCATACCGGAATAAAAACCCACGTTATCCGGCAGATACCCTACTATTTTCTTCACTTCAATGGAGTCTAAGGTACAATTCAGGCTGTTGATGCGGGCTTCTCCCTCATCCGGCTCTGTCAGCCCAAGAAGCATCAGGGTTGTGGTGGTTTTTCCGGCGCCGTTTGGCCCTAAAAGCCCAAAAACCTCACCCTTATACACGGTCAGATCCAGATGGTCTACCGCCGTCAGCTCCCCGTATCTTTTGGTAAGCCCTTTTGTTTGAATAACTACTGTTTCCATAGTAATCCTCCATGCTGCCAACACCTGCAAATTGGGGCGTCAGCACAATATATGCAAAACGAACAAGTTTGTTTTAGCTTACCTCCTGCCATATTTCTTCATCACATAATACAGTCCCGCCACCACGGCAATAATGATCGCTACCGCAAAAATTCCCCAGCCCGTCTGTGTCTTGACGGTGACCCGAAACTCTGCCGAATCCGACTGATGATCGCAGGACGCCGTGATCATGGTGATATAATCCCCGGTAAGGGCGTTATCCCCGGGCGTCACATGGGCAATCACATCTACGCTGGCCCCTGCTTCCAGCTTGTCAATGGACGTGGTGTCGAAAGAAACCTCCCAGCCGGAAGGGGCCTGGGATGACAAAGAGAGATTTTCCAGGTCGATATTCCCGTTATTTGTAAGCCTTAAATTCACATCTGATTTCTTTTTTGCAAAAGCGTCAAAGGATAGCCGCCCGTCTGCCGTAGACAATTCCATATCATAGGTGCCGAGAATCGTCACATTTAACGTGGTGGAAAGCTGTTCTCTGGCAGAGGTGGCGCCGCATCCGATCTGATACTCTCCCGCCTCCACCATATCGGGCGGTGTTACCGTAATGGTCACCCCTGCGCTGCTGCCGGATTCTACCTCCAGGCTGGAAACCTGGGTGGAATCACTGGTGAAAGAGACCAGCCATCCTGCCGGCGCGTCGGAAGAGAAATTATAATTCTGGGTGGATAAGGTATTGTTGGCTATGGTAGTGGAATAGGAAAAAGAAGTGCCTGATACTCCCTCCTGATCGGGATATTCCACGTGGAAATTGCTCTCTCCCGCTTCCAGCCCGCTGACCGTCAGCTCCAGTCTCAGCTCATCCGAGATCCCGTCCTCCGACTGAGCATGTACCGTAATCTCATGGACGCCCTCCGAAGCCTCGGAAGGAACCGTCACCTGAAGGGAGGCAACCACATCTTCCCCATTTCCCGTGGCATGCACCTTGGAAACCTCATAGCTCCCGCTTTTTATGTACCCGGTAAAGCCCTCCGGCATAGACGCCACAGAAAGGGAAACGTCCTTCCCCGCCGCATTGCCCCCTGTAAGATGCAGATCAAAGCTCACAGAATCTCCGGCTGTCACGTGAATGCCCGGATTGTCCGTGAACAAATCAAACCCCTCCGCCGCATGCACCGAAAGCGGTGAAAACATGAGGCACAAGCTCGCCGCAATAGCAGCCGTTACTGCGAAAATCTTTTTAATAACATCCGAAATCCTTTCCTTTTTCATTTTGTAAAAACCTCCTGTATGAATTTACAAAAAGTTTAAACAAAAATCGTGAAACAAAAATGGAAATTCTGTGATAAACCTGTGAGAAAAAAGTGAAAGAAATGTGAAAAAGATACACTGGCCCTTGTTTTCTGAACGGAAACCTCCTTATCTTCGTTATTAAAAATGGTAATCATCGGAATAAATTCGTACATAAAAATGTAAGATTCTTAGATATATTCATCAATAAAATTGTTGTAAAATACTTGCCAATTGCATATAATATTTCTGTACCTTATAGAAACAGACAGCCGGTTTCAGCGAATAGTAAACGACAAATTATTTTCTCGTTTACTATAACAACTCATTTTTTACCCAGGAAAGGATATGACGACTTGATACGCTACGCAATGAATGACCTGATTGCATGGAAAAACAGACCCGACAGAAAGCCCTTATTGCTCAAAGGAGCCCGTCAAGTAGGGAAAACCTGGCTTATGAGGGAATTTGGCAGACTCTATTTTAAAAAAACAGCCTATGTTAATTTTGATAACAATCCCAAAATGAAGCAGGTTTTTGAAGAAGATTATGATATTGACCGAATCCTCATGGCAATCAATATAGAAGCAAGACTTTCCGTTACCCCCGACGAAACACTCATCATATTTGATGAAGTACAGGAAGCGCCAAAAGCAATTGCCTCCTTAAAATATTTCTATGAAAACGCCCCCGAATATGCCATTGTTGTGGCTGGTTCTCTTCTGGGAGTGGCTATCCATGAAGGCGTCTCCTTTCCAGTTGGAAAAATCGAGCTTTTAGAACTGCATCCCCTTAACTATCTGGAATTCCTGGAAGCCATGGGAGAAAAAGGACTTGCAGATTTGATCCTGTCAGGCGATTACAAATTAATGAGCGCCTTTAAAAACAGACTGATTCACTGGCTGAAAAATTACTATTATACAGGAGGCATGCCGGAGGTTGTCCAGCATTTTGCCCTCAACAAAGATTATGTTCAGGTGCGCAGGCTTCAAAATACGATTATTGAATTGTACGAAAATGATTTCAGCAAACACACCTCTGCCGGCGAACTTCCCCGCATTCGCATGATCTGGAACTCTATTCCCATGCAGTTGGCAAAAGAGAACAAGAAATTTTTCTTTGGTCAAATCAGGGAGGGAAGCCGGTTGAAGGATTTTGAACTGGCAATTGAATGGCTTTCCGACTGTGGCCTGATCAAAAAGGTATACCGTGTGAGCAAACCGGCAATGCCCTTAAAAGCCTACATTGAGTTTTCTGCATTTAAACTTTTCTTGCTGGATGTGGGGCTTCTGGGTGCGCTGAGCGACTTAGATGCACAGTCTATCCTTCAGGGTAATACTATTTTTACAGAATTTAAAGGGGCATTGACAGAGCAATACGTCCATCAACAGCTCATTTCCGCCACCGAATACACGCCATACTATTTTTCTCCTCCAAACTCTCGCGTGGAAATAGACTTTATAATCCAGAAAAAAAACAAAATTGTTCCCCTTGAGGTAAAAGCGGAAGAAAATCTCCATGCCAAAAGCCTGAAAAGCTACTGTGAAAAGTATCAACCGGAATATGCCGTCAGAACTTCCATGTCTGATTATCGACAGCAGGAGTGGATGAGCAATTTGCCCTTATATGCCATCAGTAATCTCTAACTCCCTCCCCGGCCGCCCCAAAACTAACTGCACACCGGGAAGGGAGTCTCGCCCCTCTCTCAGTCAAACTGCTCCGGGTTCATTTCACCGAATCCGCTCCGGATTATACACCAGATTCGCATATCCTCCATCCGCTCTCTCACACTTCTCATTGCGGTTCTTGGCAACCATTGCCTGCTTTCCCATAAACGTAAAGGGCAGCTCATCCGATTTTCCGTTCAGCACATCATCACACACCAAAAGCATCTGGGCAAGCAAATCCGGCGCTGCCTCCATCACCTGATGCATGACAAAAACCCGGTCATACTTTCCCTCCAGGGCATCCTTGATCTTCTCCACCTGAACCCGGTACTCGGCAACCGTACTGCAATTCTCGTCAAACAAAAAGGTGGAATTATTGCAGGCATCCCCTGTAATCAAAATCCTTGCTTCCCGCAAAAGGAACACCATACATCCCCTGGTATGGCCGGGAAACGCATACACATCGATATGCATCCCGCCCAGATCAAAGCTCATGCCGTCCGACAGTTCCTCAAAAGCATAATCCGGTTCAAGGGGAAGGTAATCCTCCTTTGGTATCTCCCCCTCCTGCGGCCCGATGGAGAGCTCTGCATAATCCATCCGCTCCTTCACGTCGCCCATTGACCGATAGGAGGGAATGTCCCTGTGGTTCATATAGGCCGTCTCAAATTCCGGCACGCCCATGGCATGGTCAGGATGTCCGTGAGAGATAAGCACCGTCACAGGCTTATCCGTCAGCTCCTCCACCAACGCTCTGAGCCCTCTTATGCCGATACTGGTGTCCATCAGCGCCGCCTTCTCACTTCCCTCCGCCAGATACATCAGTTCGCCTGATTTGCTCCTTATCATGGTAAGCTTGCCGCATCCCTGCGGAAGTACCACCTCTTCACTGGAAAAAAATTTCATATCCTTCTCTTCCTTTCCATAAATTCACGTTTTTTCTAACTTATCTTTTTCAGCGGGCTTTCTCTGTAAATAATGTCTCCTCTTCCCGGCCCATTGGAAATCATGGTGATGGGAAATCCGATCTGCCCTTCGATAAACTCCACATAATCGCGGCACTCCTTCGGCAAATCCCCGTACTTTTTGATATGGCGGATATCGCACTTCCATCCCGGAAGCTTTTTCAAAACCGGCTTTGCCTTTTCCAGCTTCACTGTTACCGGAAAGTCTGTGGTCACTTCCCCGTCAATCTCATAGCCCACACAGACGGGAATCTCATCCAGATACCCCAAAACATCCAGAACGGTAAAAGCCACATCCGTAGTCCCCTGCAATCTGCACCCATATTTGGAGGCCACACAGTCAAACCATCCCATCCGCCGGGGACGCCCTGTGGTTGCGCCAAACTCTCCGCCGTCGCCTCCTCTGCGCCGCAGCTCATCCCCTTCCTCTCCAAAGATTTCCGACACGAACGCCCCGGCCCCAACCGCTGATGAATAAGCCTTGCAGACCGTAATGATCTGGCTGATCGCATAGGGAGGAATCCCCGCGCCGATGGCACCGTAAGCCGCCAGAGTGGAGGAAGAGGTCACCATAGGATAAATCCCGTGATCCGGATCCTTCAAGGTGCCGAGCTGGCCCTCTAAGAGAATCGTCTTTCCCTCCTTAAGAGCCTTGTCAAGAAAAGCAGACACATCGCAGACATAGGGCGCTATCATTTTTTTATATTCATGCAGAGTTTCCAAAAGCTCTGCCGAATCAATGAGAGGCTTGTGATACATATGCTCCAGCATCACATTCTTCTGCTCGCAGATACGCCCCACCTTTTCCTTAAGAGTCTCCTCGTCAAAAAGCTCGCTGACCTGGAAGCCGATCTTTGCAAATTTATCGGAATAAAAAGGGGCAATCCCCGACTTGGTGGAACCAAAGGACTTACCGCCTAACCGCTCCTCCTCATACTGGTCAAACAAAATATGATAGGGCATTACCATCTGTGCCCTGTCGGACACCAGTATTTTGGGCATCGGCACATTTCGTTCCGTAATAGACTTGATTTCATTGAACAGTACCGGGATATTGAGGGCCACACCGTTACCGATCACGCTGGTGGTGTGACTGTAAAACACACCTGAGGGAAGGGTGTGCAGCGCAAATTTCCCGTAATCATTTACAATCGTATGCCCCGCGTTGGCTCCGCCCTGAAAACGGACAATAATGTCCGCCTGCTGCGCCAGCATATCCGTAATCTTTCCTTTTCCTTCATCGCCCCAATTGGCGCCTACCACTGCTTTTACCATTTATTTTCATGCTCCTTTCGATCTGTGCTTTTTCCTGTCGCGGCGCTTGCTTTTCTTTTCCCACCAACAAGTGCCTCCATGTCCCCAGGCAGCAAATTTAATAAGAATATCCGCTACATTTTCATTATATCCCGGGCGCAAACATAAGTAAAATCAATATTTATTATATTTATCATAATTATATCTTATGTCATCAGGCAAATTCTAATAGTATCATGTCCGGTTATATGGTGTTACAGTCCACGGCCTAACCGGCCGCAAACTGTAACGCATCCAGCCCATTAAGAAGTTGCCTCCGGCTAGGGGCTGGATGCCTGAAACCGTAACTTTATTGGCCGGATGCCTTGCAGCACAGTGCAAGGCACCGTGAACAGCAACTATATGGTACAATAAAAAACTAAAATAGTATATAAAGGTATGAAAAGGTTCATAAATGTGCTATATTAAGGGTATAAGCTAATTAAAGGGGTATTATTATGGAAAAAAGCTTTTCTGACATTTTTAAACCAGGTACTTATCCACAACGAACATACGTTTCAAGAAATTCCAGCGGAACAAGGTATACCTATGAGGAACGTTTAAAACAGAGTCTTTCTATAGAAGGATACCTTACGTATATTGTAGGGCCATCCAAAATCGGGAAAACCGTCTTGTGTGAAAATGTGATAGGAAGAGAAAATATGGTTTCTATGTCCGGAAATGATTTTTCCAAGGAGCATGATTTTTGGTCTGGAATCGGGAAAAAAATCGGTATTTCAATGACAGCGAAGGTTAGTCAGGAAACATCGGATATCTCTGACA
Source organism: uncultured Lachnospiraceae bacterium (assembly GCA_949949005.1). Classification (GTDB taxonomy): domain Bacteria; phylum Bacillota; class Clostridia; order Lachnospirales; family Lachnospiraceae; genus Suilimivivens. The sequence continues at coordinate 152,544 of CATLHM010000001.1, read as the reverse complement.
GTGAACAAAGATCCACAATTATTACCAAAGATTACTTTGCCACTAAGGACAGAGTGATTCAATATTTTAATGAGTATCATAAAATTCTTGTTTTGGATGATTTTCACTATGCACCGCCAGAAATACAATATGATATCGCATGCCAGCTTAAGGAAGTGATACGTTCCGGATTTAAAGCGGTTGTAATCTCTTTACCCTATCGTTCTGATGATGCTATTCGTTTAAACCCGGATTTGACAGGAAGAGTTTCCATTATAGAAATAGAGCCGTGGGAAAAAGAGGAATTGGTGCGAATCGCAAACAAGGGGTTCTCCGAGCTAAATATAACCGTAGAAGAAAAACTTATGTTAAAAATGGCCGAGGAAAGCATACACTCGCCACAGTTGATGCAGTCGATCTGTCTCAATATAGGTCTTCTGCCAGGAGCAACAGAAAAAATTACGGAGATTATTATTGAAGAAAGTTGCCGATTTACTTGTATCAATTTGCCATATGCCGATGTTGTACGAGTGTTAAAGGCAGGCCCGCCGACACGCGGTCAGCAAAGATTGAAATATACCCTAATAGACAAAAGTCAGCGGGATATTTACGACTTGATATTAAAGATTTTGGCAGACAATCCCCCGTTGATAGAATTAAGTATTGATGAATTGATGGAAAGAATAAAAAAGAATATAAGCGACAATATGATAAAACAGCAGAAGGTAAAAGATTCATTAAAAAGCTGGCAGAAAATGCTGGAGCAGCAGGGAAGTCTTTATCAGGTTCTGGAATGGAAAGATGATGTTATCTATATACTGGACAATATGTTTCTATTCTATATCAGATGGGGAGTCGGAAAGGATCGGCCATGGAGATAGATGCTTTAATTTCAGAAGGAAAAGAACTGAAAGAAATTTCTAACAGACAGCAATTACAAAGCAGATATAAATTATGGTGCAGCAATGTGCGAGCTTATGCGAAGGAGACCGGCTTTTCAAAAGAGGAACAAGAAAGAATAACTGTAAAAATGCATTATGTCGAAAATGAATATTCTGAAAATGATGCCATAATAACACTTAATAAATCTTTGGAAGATACCATACAGGCTTTAGAATTATCCATTTCCGAAAACAAAATATCTAACAAAAATGAGATGCTGCTGATTGAAAAAATCCTGGAGAACTTTTACATGTATTACCACGCAATGTACCAAAGTCCTGTACACAAACGGGGCACTCTGACATTAGATGTATTAAGTTCAATTCAGATTGTCAACGAGTATGATTTACAGAGAATGTTATATTCAATTTTATTGCCAGTATTCCCAACCATAAGGCAGGAAGTATATAGCGACAATGGATATGGTGGAATGAGGGCAGATCTTTATCTGGACCTGTACGATCTTATAATAGAAACAAAATGTACACGTGACAGTATGAGCGAAAAGCAGCTAATAGAAGAGTTGGGTGCAGATGCTTTCCATTATCGCGCAAATATTGTTTATTTCTTCGTATACGATAAAAGTGGAATTATAAAAAACCCAGAAGCATTTAAACAATCGTTTACAAGAGAGCAAAAAAAGGACGGAAAAACAGTGAAAGTATTTATTCTTCAAAGCAAAAATTTATAATAATGTACCTATATAGCCCCATGATGACTCATAAGATTCAGTCCCAGGGGCTCTCCAATTTTTTCATAAGATTTGCGAAAGATGGAAAGGATGGAAGATTATTCATGAACGAACTTGAAAAATGCATGGCAGGAGAATATTATGACTGCCACGACAAAATCTTTTTGGATTTCAAAACTCAGGCGAGAGAACTTTTAAAGGAGTATAACTCCCTTGCCTATGAACAAAAACAGGAAAAAACCGGCATCCTGAAACAGTTGTTTGGCAGCATCGGCACAAACGTATCGGTGGGACTGCCCTTTATCTGCGATTACGGGCGGAACATTTATATCGGAAATAATGTGTCTGTGAATATGAACTGTACCTTCGTGGACTGCAATAAAATAACCGTCGGCGACAATGTGCTCATCGCCTCCAATGTGCAGCTCTATACGGCCACCCACCCCGTGGAGCTCTCCGAAAGGCTTGCCCCGGACTGGAACCCCCAATCAGAGGAATATTTTTGCCGTACCTATGCACTGCCCATCATAATCGGAGACGGCTGCTGGCTGGGCGGCGGCGTGATTGTGCTTCCTGGCGTTACCATCGGAAGGGGAGCCGTGATCGGTGCCGGAAGCGTCGTCACTAAGGACATACCGGAAAATTCTCTTGCAGTGGGGAATCCCTGCCGTGTGATCAGGAAGCTCAACCAAGCATAAATCGAAAGCACGGTCAGGATTTTATGTTCTTAAAACATTGGATTTGTCAACGCCTCGTCCATGCTCCCGGAGCGAAATCCCTCCAAATCCAAGGTGACATAGCGATACCCCAGCCCTTTCAGATAAGAAACAATTTCCTCCCTATGCTCCATAAGCTTTTCAAAATCCGTTCCCTGTACCTCAATCCTTGCAATATCCTGATGGACACGCAGGCGCAGGTTTTGAAAGGCAAACTTTTTAAGAAAACCCTCCCCCTTTTCCACCTGCTCCATCTTTTCACAGGTAAGGGACGTCCCATAAGGGAATCTGGTAGCCAGGCAGGGAGCCGCAGGCTTTGAGGCTACGGAAAGGCCATACTCTTTTGCCAGCTCCCTGACCTCTGCCTTTGTCAGCCCTGCCTGCGCAAGGGGGCTGATGATCTCAAGCTCCTTCAGGGCCCGGATGCCGGGACGGTATACGTGAAGGTCATCCTCATTGGTTCCCTCTAGCACAACATTTACCCCAAGAAAAGCGGCCCGCTCCAGTATCTTCTGAAACAAATGCTTTTTGCAGCGATAACAGCGATCCGTTGGATTATCCATGATCCCTGCTTCCCTTAGTTCGTCCACGGAAAGCACAATATGGCATGCGCCGATCTCCCGGCAAAGCCTCTCCGCCTCCGTGATCTCCCCCGGCGGATGAAGCCTGGTCTGTACCGTCACCCCATACACCTTTTTTCCCGTCCTGGCGGCGGCTTCACAGGCCAGCTTTAACAGCAGACTGCTGTCCACCCCTCCGGAAAAGGCCACCATTATATCCTGTGCAGCGTACTGCTCCATCCTGTTTAACAGCTTCTGTTTTTTGTCCTGGTACATAGCTCCTCCTGGCTGAATGCTTATATATCACTTTTCAGTGCTTCCCAGCCTATATCTTTAGCCTTCATTCTCCAAAATTTTTATAGAAATCTTTCCATGAACGCTGCCGGAGTCATTATCTCCGGTTTCTCCATATCAATATCCGAGAAATCCTTATCTCCGGTAATCAGTATGTCCACATCTTCAATTATTGCAGTATATAGTACCGGATAATCTTTTACATCCCTGATTTCAAAAAGTCCATCTTCTATTTCTTTCGGAGTATAGACATATTCAAAACTCATCATCAATAAAAGCTTTTCAATTGCCCGTTCTCTTTCAGAAAATTTTCATCTGACAACACTTTTTAATTCATCCACAACATAAGAGGATAGTACAAGCCGATGCTGTGTAAATATGCAATTCATCATTGCATCCATCTTTGTACCGGGAAAAAGTAATGCTGATATAAGCACATTTGTATCGAGCATAATCCGCATTTACTTCACCACGCTTTCTTTCCTGAGTTCCTTAATCATTTCCATCACATCATCATCATTCTTAAGTCCCAGTCTTTCTGCTTCTCCGGCAAATGCTTTCTGCGCCTCGCGAAGCGCATCCATGGAAGAATTCATCATATAAATTCTTCCGGATTCTTCGATAAATAGTACTTTGTCACCACTGTTAATTCCAAGCTTTCTGCGAATTTCTATGGGTATTGTCACCTGACCTTTTGATGTTACTTTTGCCAACTCCATATGACAACCTCCTTCTGGCAGTAATACTTTCCTTGTTTTTCTTACATCATTAGTATATTCTCTTTTTCTTCCATTAGCAACCTCTGTTAAATGATGCTGGTGCAATACATCCACTACCTCTTCCCCGTCACAGCCTGCAAGAACTCCTCCATTACCTCCTGAAAAGACATCCCGCTTTCCTGGGCAAGCCGGATCACACTTTCATACTCAGGATAGCTGCGCACATGCCCGTCTGGAAGCAGGCATCTTTTAATCTTAAGCTCCCCTCCCTTAAGCATCACAGCAGACGCCTCCCGGGGCAGAACGCTGCGCTCCATTTTTATCCTGCGAATACCGATAGTCGTGGTTTCCTGAAAAATGGTCTGCTCCAAGGCCTTCACCTGATCGGCGTCACAGATCACCGCCAGCTCATAGGCCGGCCTGTTTTTCTTCATATACACCGGCAAGAAATGAACGTCCCTTGCGCCCTTTTCCATCAGCCTGTCCATCACATAGCCCAGCGCCTCCCCGGTGCAGTCGTCAATGTTGGTCTCTAATTTATAAATAACGTCTGACGACTGCTCTTGCCCCTGCTCTTTCGAAGTTTCTTCTATCAGCATGGCACGGAGCAGGCTCGGCCTTTCGTATGCACGCTTTCCTGCCCCTATTCCCGTCTTTTTGATCACAAACTGTTTGGGAAGCTGACTGGACGTACCGATAGCCGCCACAATAGCCGCCCCGGTAGGGGTAACCAATTCCCCCTCCACATCCGTCATCTCCACAGGGATTCCATGAGCCTCCAAAATATTCACCACCGCAGGAACCGGCACCGGCAATATTCCATGCTGACACCGCACCGTCCCCTTTCCCTCGCACAAAAAGGGAATCACCGCTTCCGTGATATCCAGATTGTCCAGACACACCGCTACGCTGATGATATCCACAATGGAATCCACCGCTCCCACCTCATGAAAGTGTACCTGATCCTCCGGCACACCATGAGCTTTTGCCTCCGCCTTGGCCAGAATCTCAAAAATCCTGGTTGCCGTAGCCTTGGCCCGCTCCGTGATCTCTGCCCCTTCAATAATCCTGCGTATCTCCGGCAGGCCCCTGTGCTCGTGGGGATGAGCGTGAACATGTCCCTGAGCATGGGCCTCTTCATGATGATGCGTATGCCCATGAATTTCCTCGTGGGGATGGTTTTCATGCCCATGAATTTCCTCATGGCGGTGTTCATGCTCATGAGCCGCCTCATGATTGTAATATTCATGCTCACCGGTCGCCTCATGGTGGTGATGTTCATGCTCATGAATTTCCTCATGGTGATGATGCCCATCCTCCCCATGGCTGTGCCCATGCAGATATTCCATATCATGGTCATGATTCTCATGATCCTTATCCAGAATCACGTTGAAATCGCACACATCCAGCCCGGCCTTAACCACCCGGCTGATTTTTGTCTCAAATCCCTGAACCGGAAGGCTTTTCAGCGCTTTCCTCAGCACCTCTTTATCCGCTCCCAAATCCAAAAGGGCCGCCACCGTCATATCCCCGCTTATCCCTGAGCGGCATTCCAAATATAATATATTTCCCATCTTAATAACCATGCCCTTTCCGTAACCTGCAAACTTTGGGCCGCAGGCACAAATTTGCGTGTGAAAAATAAATTTTTTACACTAACCTCCATGCAGCCGCCGTCAGGCGGCTTTCAACCCAAACAGTTCTATCAGAAACCGCATCCCAATCTGTTGATCTGTGTTGCAATATACCCTGCCCCATATCCATTGTCAATATTCACCACCGCTATCCCGTTGGCGCAGGAATTGATCATGGTGAGAAGGGCCGAAAGCCCGTGCATGCTTGCCCCGTAGCCCACGGAGGTAGGCACCGCAATCACCGGCCTGCTCACCAGCCCTCCCAGAACGCTGGCAAGAGCCCCTTCCATTCCGGCCACGGCCACCACACAGTTTGCCTCCTGTATCGCGTCCAGTCGGGAAAGGAGCCGGTGCAGGCCGCTGACCCCCACATCATAGATCCGCTCCACACGGGAGCCGAAATATTCCGCCGTCTGGGCCGCCTCCTCTGCCACCGGAATATCCGCTGTCCCGGCAGTGCAGACGGCGATCTTGCCTTTTTGCTCTTTGTCCGGCTTCTCAATCTTCAAAATACGGGAAACCTGGTCATAGGAGACCTGGGGCAATTTTTCTCTCACCAGCTCGTACTGATGCCTGTCCGCCCTGGTACCCAGCACCTCGCCATTTTTTTCCAACAATTTCTGAAAAATATTCACCAGATATTCATCCGGTTTTCCGCTGCAAAAGACCACCTCCGGAAACCCGGAGCGGATTTCCCGGTGAGTGTCCAGCTTGGCATACCCCATTTCCTCGAAGGGCTGTTTCCTGAAAAAGCTCTCCGCTTCCTCAATGGAGACCTGGCCGGATTTTACCTTCTCCAACAGTTCTCTTGCTTCCATAACTCTGTTCCTCCTGCTCAAAATCACATGTCCTTACATCCCCGAAAGAATCTCTGGATAGGATCTATGATCAACAAAAATAGCCCTTTTTCGTCGAATATCCAGCCCCCCCCTCACCCGCGTCCCGTCAGGCTCAGCGGCAGCTCAAGCCCATGGTCTTCCAAGAGCTTTCGGTCTCTTAAGATTTCTTCCGTGCTCCCATCCTTCACGATTCTGCCCCCGCAGAGAAGCACCGTCCGGCTGCAGGTGTCCCAGATCATATCCAGATCATGGGAGGCAATGATCTTCGTCTCCCTGATCTCGTTCAGTATGTGAATCAGATTCCGGCGGTTTCCCGGGTCCAATGCCACGGAAGGCTCATCCAGAAGCATGACATCAGGCTTCATGGACAGGATCGTGGCGATAGACGCCAGCTTTTTTTCCCCGCCGGACATCCGGTAAATCTGCCTGTCCTTTAGCCCTTCCAGATGCACCTTCTTAAGGGCATCCATCACCCGCCGGTCCGCCTCCTCCCCGGTATAGCCATAATTTCGGGGGCCAAAAGCCACATCCTCGTACACCGTTGAAAGAAACAACTGGCTCTCCGAATCCTGAAACACATACCCCAGCTTAGCGCGTATGGCCGTCAGATTCTTTTTACAGAGCTCCATGCCGCACACCTGGGCCTTTCCCTGATAATCTCCGCCAATTCCTGCCAGCAGCTTTAAAAGGGTTGACTTTCCAGCTCCATTGGCCCCGATCAGCCCCACAGCCTCCCCTTCTTGCACCGCAAGCGAGAGATCATGCAGAACCGGAATTCTATTATCATAAGCAAATGTAAGATTTTCTATCCTGATCACACGCATCGCCTCAATAAACTTTCATGCGCCGCCTTGCAGCGCGCCACTACGGCAGGAGGGCCCCCACCAACTCAAACACCGGCACTACACGCAAAAAGAACAGCGCCACCGCCCACAGACACACATAGGCAACGCTTCTTCCCTTACTGCCTCTGAATTCTCTGCCCCTGATCTCTCCCTGATATCCCCGCAGCAGCATACTCTCATACACGGTCTGCGCCCGATCCATGCTCCTTAACAAGAGCAGTCCCAAAAAAGAGCCCCACACTTTAAAATGGATTCCCTTTTGCCCCGGAGCGCGCAGTTTATAAGCCAACACCATCCGCTCCGCCTCCTTGAGCAGCACGATCAGATAACGGTAAATCAGAAACACGACAGCCACAAGTTCCTTCGGTAAATGAAGGCTCCTAAGCCCAAGACAGATCCCCTCCATCCCCGTACCCATAACCAGCAGATAGGAGGCCATCACACAAAAAATTCCTTTCAGCATCAGGGTAAGCATGGAAATTATACCATAGGAAATCCCAACCTCTCCCCACTGCCAGCAGATTTCCCGTTCCACAAAGGGATTGGCAATTCCCACCATGCTTACCAGAAGAAGCACCGGCCATGTATGCCGCAAAGCCTCCCTTAAGCGGATTTCCCTTCCTATCCCCAAAATCAGCAGATACAAAACCATGCTCAAAAGACCGGAAAGATCATATTTGGAAAAAGAAACCACCAGCAGCAGATAAAAAAAGGTGACCAGCAGATACGCCAGGGGATGCAGGGAAATCTCTGCCCCGCTGCCGGCCTCTCCCCTGCCCCGTCCCCTTTGGCCCTTTTGGGAAACATCGGATAAATGGATATCCTGTATGGCCTTTTTCAGCTTACTCATTCCTTCTTCTCTCTGCCCCGGAAAAACCGTAAAAGATAACAGGCAAATACACACAATCCAATCACCAGAGAGCCTCCCAGGATACCGGAAAAAGAGGTTCCTGTGGCAGAACTGCTGTTTTTCCAACCATAATCCGGCAAAAGCGCGGTGGTCTCCTGCACCTTCCCCGCCGCCTCATAGGCTCTGCCCTCTGCCTCTAACTCCGCTGTTTTGGCTATCCGCTCCATGGACCACTCCAGCCCGTCCGGCTTGGAGGAAGCCGCCAGGGACACAAGGCCGCCAATGACGATCGCAGCCGCAAGCAACACACCCACAGTACCCTTATAGGACATGCGCCCTTCCCTTTTTTCTTCTGCCAAAAAGTTTTCAGAGCCCCACAAAAGCTCCGGCCTTGCCTCATAAATAAAGACCAGCACCGCTGCCGTAATCAGTCCCTCCACAAGGCCAATGGCCAGATGGATGGGCTGCATGGCCGCCACGAACACCCCGAAAGGCAGCTCTGTCACACCGGAGGCCAGGGTTTCCAGAGCCACGGAAAAAGCCCCAAGCTGCAAAGTGAGCACACAGCCTGCCACCGACGCCCCTATGATCTTTTTCCGGGTCATCCCCTTTTTCATGAATAATTTCCACAAAACCATGGCTCCCAGAAAACAGCCATAAAAAGCCATGTTCCACACGTTACACCCAAGGGCTAAGAGCCCGCCGTCCGCAAAGAGCAGGCACTGCACCAGCAACACGCCGAACATGGTGAGAAACCCTGCCTCGGGCCCCAAGATCGCCGAGAGCATCATCCCCCCGCACAAATGCCCGGAAGAGCCTGTCCCCGGAATCGTGAAATTGATCATCTGGGAGGCAAACACAAAGGCTCCCATCACTCCCATCACAGGAATCTTTTTGGGCTCATTGGCAAGCCTTACCTTTTTAATTGAATATCCCATGGCTGCCCCCGAACACACATACATGGTTCCGGCCACAGCCGGCGCTACCAGCGCATCCGCCATATGCATAATCTTATCCTCCCTGCAAAAAATGTGATTGAGGCACCCGCCAGCTCCTCCGACATTTCCCTTTGGGTACCTGTGAACAAATAAAGCACCCAAGCCCGAAAACCTGGATGCTTTGTTTTCCCTGACTGTGAGCCGCCCTTATAGTAAACGGCAAAATAATTTGTCGTCCGCTATAGAGTTCCTTTGCACGGCCCAAACCTGCGGGACTATACTTCCACAACCCATCCCTCGGGAGCCTTTATGGTTCCCATCTGGATGCCGGTCAATGTCTCATAGAGCTTCTTCGTCACAGGCCCCATTTCCGTCATACCGCTGGCAAAGCAGATTTCCCTGCCGTGGTCTACCACCTTCCCCACCGGAGAGATCACCGCCGCCGTACCGCAAAGTCCGCACTCCGCAAACTCAGGCAGTTCCTCGGCATATACCTCTCTCTCTTCGGTTTCCAGCCCCAGATACTCTTTGGCTACCTGCATCAGGGAACGCCTTGTGATGGAGGGAAGAATACTGCCGGACTTGGGCGTTACCACCTTGCCGTCCCGGGTCACAAAGAGGAAGTTGGCGCCGCCGGTCTCCTCCACTTTAGTCCTGGTGCCTGCATCCAGATACATATTTTCATCAAATCCCTGATTATGGGCGTCCACAATGGCATGAAGGCTCATGGCATAGTTAAGCCCTGCCTTGATATGCCCTGTCCCGTTAGGAGCCGCCCGGTCGAAATCACTGACCCGGATGGTCAGGGGCTTCACGCCGCCCTTGAAATACGGGCCTACCGGCGTGGTAAATACTCGGAACTGATACTGATCCGCAGGCTTCACACCGATCACGGGGCTGCTTCCGAACATGTAAGGACGCACGTACAGGGTTGCGCCGCTGCCGTAAGGAGGCACATAGGCCTCGTTTGCCCTGATCGTTTTTCGCACTGCTTCTACAAATTTATCCTTAGGGAAAACCGGCATCTCCAGACGCCTTGCGCTCTGCTCCATCCTCTCGCCGTTTAAGTCCGGGCGGAATGTCACGATACGTCCGTCGGCTGTGGTATATGCCTTCATTCCTTCAAATATCGTCTGCGCATACTGCAAAACCCCTGCACATTCGCTAATGACCACATTGGCATCCTCTGTCAAAACGCCTTCATCCCAGGCGCCGTCTTTAAAATTCGATACAAATCTGTAGTCTGTGTGGATGTAGCCAAATCCCAGATTGGCCCAGTCAATATTCTTCTTTTCCACAAAATCGCCCTCCCTCTTATGTTTTGGTCACAGCCGGATCGGCTGATCCGCTGCATTTCTATCCATTATTATCCCTTTTTTATGAAAAGTCAATAAGTCTAAAAGACTTTTCTCGCTTGTATCATGCCCTCACGGAATACGCAGCGGGTACCCATTCCCGGGTCATGATGGCTTTTCATATTTTAAGAAGTGATAAGTCACATCAAAATAGGTCTGTTCCTCACTGTCCGCCACAAGCTTCCACTCCGGCATTTCGTCCAGATCAGGGAAAAAGGCGTCCGCCTGATAATTCTGATGAATCCGGGTCACATGGGCCGTCTCACAGTAAGGCAAAAGCTGCCGGTACACACTCTCCCCGCCGATCACATACACCTCCTGTGTTTTGTACTTCTTCAGTTCCCCAAACAACTCCTCAAGGCTGTGAACCACCTGGGCGCCCTTGACCCTGTACTCGGGATTGGAAGACAAAATGATATTTCTGCGCCCTGGCAGGGGCATTTTCTGTGGAAAGGTAGCCAGCGTTTTTCTTCCGTATACTACCACCTTCCCTTCCGTCTCCTGCCTGAAAAGCTTGTGGTCTGCGGGAATCGTGATCAACAGCTCGTTGTTGTTGCCAATAGCCCAGTTGTCGTCTGCAGCTACTATAATATTCATACGTTAAGCCCTCCTGTAAGTAGTATAAAGGATAAAAAAGGAGAATGCAAAACATTTCTTCCATGGTTGCTTTTCAGTTGTTTTTTCCTCTGTTTCGTCGTAAAATGAGATAAGAATTTTCCCTGTTATTGAAGGAATGAAAAAGAAAAGAGGACTCCGGCCATGGACTTATCTGTACTGAAAACCCTAAAAGAAAACATTTCCCAGGTGATGATCGGAAACGAGACCACTACTACTTTACTTCTTACCGCCATGCTCGCCAAGGGGCACGTGCTTTTGGAGGATGTGCCTGGAACCGGCAAGACCATGCTCGCCAAGTCGTTAGCCAAATCCATCCAGGCTGACTTTGGCCGCATCCAGTTTACGCCGGATCTGCTTCCCTCAGATGTGACCGGCCTTAACTACTTTGATTCCAAATCCGGCGAATTTGTCTTTTCCAAAGGCCCTGCTTTCTGTCATATCCTGCTGGCCGATGAAATCAACCGGGCAACCCCCAAGACCCAGAGCAGCCTTTTGGAATGTATGGCGGAGCGGCAGATCACGGTGGACGGCGTTACCCGCCCTTTAGAGGAGCCCTTTCTGGTCATTGCAACCCAGAACCCCTTAGAAACTCTTGGTACCTTTCCTCTGCCGGAAGCCCAGATGGACCGTTTTCTCATGAAGATTTCCATGGCTTCCTTAGACGAGGATCAGGAGCTTGCCCTGATCAGGCGTTTCATGACAAGGGAGCCTCTTACGGAAATCTCTGCCGTCTGTGACAGAGCCCTGATCCTTGCCCTCCAAAAGGAATGCCAGAACATCTATGTTCATCCCGACCTTTTAAAATACATGGTCTCCATCATCCATGCCACCAGAAAGCACCCCAAGGTCGCCTCCGGCGTCAGCCCCAGAGGCACGCTTGCTTTCCTTCGGGCCTCCCAGGCCTACGCCATGGTTTGTGGCCGTTCCTATGTGGTGCCGGAAGATATCAAAGAGGTTGCCCCTTTTGTGCTGGCCCACCGTCTGAGCCTGGTGGCCGGGGCCGATGCTTCCCGGGCGGCCTTACTGGTAATTGATGATATCCTGAATGCAACCCAAGTCCCCACAGAAAACTGGGCGGAAAGGTAGTTATCATGTTTCTTTTACTGCTTTCGGGCGTCCTTCTTGCCTGGCTGCTTGGCCGGAAGCTTTATGCCAGGTACTGGTACCGGGGACTGTCCGTGGATATTTTTTTTCAGGAGCGTTTTATCTATGAAGGGGATACCTCCACCATGAAGGAGATCGTGGTCAATGACAAGCTCCTTCCTCTTCCCGCACTGGAAATCCGTTTTTCCTCTAACCGGAACCTGGAATTTTTAAACGATGCCAGCGCCAACACCAGCTCCACTGACCGAAGCTATAAGAGGGACGTTTTTTCCTTCCTTTTTCATCAGCGGATCGAACGTACCCTTTCCTTTACCGCTCACAGAAGAGGATACTATCAGATTTATGATGTGAGCCTGACCGGATATGATTTCTTTTTCAAGTCCGGCTATTATGCGGATCTCCACCCGGACACCATACTGTATGTATACCCCAGGCAGGTGGACACCCACCGGATTGCCCTGCTCTGCCAGGCCATCTCCGGCGCCCTGATTTCCCGGAGCAGGCTCTACCCGGATCCCTTTGAGTTTTCCGGCATCCGGGAATACCGAAAAGAAGATCCCATGAATCATATAAACTGGAAGGCTTCTGCCCGAACCGGAAACCTGATGGTCAATCAGTTTGACTCCACCACCAGCATTTCCCTAAGTGTGCTCTTTGACATGGAGGATCGGCTGATCTTAAAATATGAAGATCTGGTGGAGGAAACCATCCGCATTGCCTCCTCCCTTGCAGGCCGGCTGATCAGGGACAGAATGTCCTTTCATGTGGTGAGCAATGGTTTTGATGCCGCCACAGACGCTCCTTTTTCCATGTATTTAAAAGCAGGCGGAGGAAAAATCGCGCAGCTAAACCAGAAGCTTGCCTGCATGGACAGCTCCCAGGTGGCTTATTCCACGGCGGAGCTGCTGCAAAGAGAAGCCGCCCTGAATCGGACGGAACATACTTATGTTTTTATTTCCAAAAACAGGGAGGATGACCTGGCAGAGGCTTTCCAGGCCCTGGCAGGTACCAGCAACCATATCCTTTGGGTGCTTCCCATACGGACGGCGGACGTGCCCTCCTTAGAGCCCCCAACCCTTCCCCATGTAACGCTGTTTCCCTGGGAAATCTAGAGCGTGATTGAAAAAACACGCTCCGGCTCCATCGCAGGGGCAGCGCTGTTTCCATAGGCGACACTGTTTCCGTAAGCAATGCTGTTTCCATAAGCAACGCTGTTTCCATAAGCAACACGTTTTCCATAAAGTGAGTTTCCATAAAATGAGAAAGCAGGTATTACCATGAAAAATCACCCGCACTTTGGCCGTAAGGCTTCCCGCAATACCCTTATGTTAAATCATACACTTCTGTTAAGAGTGATCGGCTGGCTTCATGGGCTAGCGCTTTTCTGGTGTTTTTATCCCTTTGCCGCCCTGGTATTTCGTCTGGATGATCAAACCGCGAAGGCCTTCATACTGACTGGCCCTGCGCTGCTTTTGCCCATCATCGCAAGCTGGTATGCGGTTATGAAGCTGAAATACCTGATTCTTTACCTTCTCACCGGACTTTTGTGTTCCCTGGGATACGCCCTCCTTGGCGGCTTTGTGGGCCGGATGCTGGGTATCAGCCCTTATCCTGCCGCCGGGTTTTCTCTGCTGCTCTCCCTCCTGATCTTTTTCATCCGGGGATATGGCAGGATCAAAAAAGGGCAGGTACAAAAGATGCTGAAAGAACTCCCCTCTGCCGACCTGTCCCGGGTCGATTACAGTGAGCTGGAAGTTCCAATCTTTTTGGATACTCCTTCCCCCCTGCACTGGATTTATTTTGCCCTTCACTATGTGCCAAGCGCCCTTTTGAAGTTCTCCGGTTACTGGCACACGGTTTTTTACCTCTTCCTCGCAGACGTATTTATGTGTTTCGTTTATCGCTTTGTAGATAATTTTTATGACTTTCTCCATGACCACAGCCACAGCGCCAATCTTCCTGTAAAGACCATGGAAAAAGTGGTAAAGATCATCTTTGGTATCGCCTGCGTAATCCTTCTGGCTTTCACCCTTCCCTCTCTTTTCTATGGAAAGGAACCCCTAAGCAGCATTTCCTTTGAAAAAAAAGAGAGCGTGGAGGAATTGACTCCACTGCCGGAGCCTTCTACACCCCAAGGGGAGATGGCCGACTGGCGGGAACTTCTTGACCAGGGACAGGAGCCCAAAAAGCCTCCCCGATGGCTGGTCTTTCTCACGGAAGTCCTCTTTTACCTGGTCTGCGTTGGCGTTATGCTCTCAGTCCTTGTTGTAATCTATCGGGCCTGCAAAAGGGCCGGGCAATTTTTTGCCTCGGAGAGCGAGGATGAGATTTGTTTTCTGGAAAAAAGCTTCTCCGACCAGGAGGAAAACCTGAAAAAGCAGAGGTTTCCCTGGTTTAAGGAGACCTCCGCCAATATGCGCATCCGGAAATATTATAAAAAACTGCTCCGCAAGGGCTTAAAGGATCAGCCACAGGGAAGCGAAACTCCTGCCCAGTTGGAAAATATTGCCGGCCTCTCCCAAGGTGAAAGCCGCCGTTATCTCCATGACTGCTACGAAAAAGCCCGTTACAGCAAAGAGGGTTGCTCCCCTGTGGAAGTCTCCCAGCTTAAAAAGCTCTCCTTCCTGCCATAAAAACTTCCTGCCGCAAGAACTTCCTGCCATGGATATTTTTCCGCCCGGAATACCAATACCGGCGGCGATTGCGGGAGCACAAAGTGCGGAGCAATCGGCTTTCATGCCGTGGTGGTGCCGAGAAAGCGGCATGGGGTTTACTCCGTAATCTCCTGGTTTCCATAGGTCAAATATCGCGCCACCACCGTATCCAATGTGGTCTTGTAGCTGATATAGGAGTATACGTCCCCTTTTCCGTCTGTGAACTGTATGAAAAGGTTATGACGGTTATCCCCCTCGCCCATGGGCATATCCCAGAGCCGAAGCAGGCAGCCGTTACCGTAATCCAGCGTAACCGCCTCCCCCTCCGGGGGTTTTTTGCTCTCCCTTCCGGATTTATTCAGGGAAAGATAGGCATAAATACCATACATATTTTCTTCCGATATCTTAAACTTTCTGCCCTTCACCTCCGCTATGAGGCAGTCATTTTTGTGGGCATAGGCAGTGCTGCCGGAAAGGTTTCCCACAAACCGTGTAAAGCGTCCGTGATACCCCAAAAACCACACCACGGAAACAATCACGACGGCAACGACGGCAATCAGAATCCCCACCATGGCCCAGAGCCGGGTATCCTTTTCTTTTTTGTTGTCTCTTTTTATCTTCTCATATAGTCCGCTCATTCTCTGTTCCCCCACTGTATCAGTTTCCCTGCTCTCTGAAAGTATAGCAAAAAACTGGAACGGAAAAATAGACTTTCTTCCAAATATACATTTTCCAGGACAAAATGACAAAGTGAAATCATTTAACTCAGGGTGCCGGGTTCTTTTTCCAGCTTTTTGAATATCCGCAGAAGAACCAGGCAGGCTGTAATTGCCAGAATCACCTCCGCTATGGGCTGCGCATAGGCCAGCCCGTACATGGGATAACAATAGTTCAGGATATAAAGCGCGGGGATCTCCAGCACCACCTTCCTGAGAATGGCAAACACCAGGGCCTTCTTACCCATGCCGCAGGCCTGAAACACCCCTACCGCAAGGAAATCCACCGCAAGGAAGACAAGGCCCAGACATAACCCGTGGAAAAATTTTGTGCCATAGTCCACGATGGTCTGATTTTTCATAAACATCCGAACCAGCCCTCCCGCGCCAAAATAAAATACCATCGTCATAAATGCCAGGAAGGATACGGTGATCTTTAAGGCAAACCCAACTGTTTTCTTCATCCGGGGAATATTTCCGCTGGCATAGTTATAGCTGACCAAGGGCATGATTCCCTGGGAAAATCCCATGGCAATATTCATGGGAACCATATTGATTTTCTGTACGATCCCCATAGCCGCCACTGCGTCGGCGCCATAGGATGAGGTAAAATTGTTGAGCACCGTCATCCCTGTCACGTTCAGGAGATTCTGAATGGAGGCCGGAATCCCCACCCCAAAAATACCAAAGACAATTTCCCGGCGGGCACGGAACATAGCGGGCTTAATGCAGACATAGGTTTTGCCCTGCTTTTTGTACAGTAGAATAAAGAAATACACGCAGGCCACACAGTTTGAGAGAAAGGTGGCCATCCCCGCCCCTGCGGCTCCCATGTTAAGCCCCCAGGGCAGAATAAAAATGGGATCCAGAATCATATTTAGCAGACATCCGCTCATAGTGCCCAGGCTGGCATGAAAAGACGCCCCTTCCGCCCGCACCAGATAGGCCATCACCACGTTCAGGATCGCCGGAACCGCCCCACAGCTCACTGTCCACCTTAAGTACGCCCCGGTGGCAGACAGGGTCTGGGCGTTGGCCCCCAGAACCGCCAAGAGAGGGGTGTGAAAAACCGTGACAAGCAGCGAAAACAGGGCGCCGCTTATCAGGGCACAGTAAAAACCGAAGGCAGAACTTCTGTAAACCGTATCATAGTCCTTCCTCCCCAGGGCCCTGCTCATCATGCTGGAAGACCCTACCCCGAAGAGGTTGTTCACCGCATTGAAGGCCAGAAGCACAGGTGCTGCCAGGGTTACGGCGGCATTTTGAACGGGGTCATTGAGCATCCCCACAAAATAAGTGTCCGCCAGATTATAGATCACCATCACCATAGAGCTGATGATGGTGGGAACCGCCAGCCTTACCACCGCCTGGGATATTGGCATTTGCTCAAAGAGCTGGGTTTTCTGTGTGTTTTCCATGAATAACTCCCTCGTATGTGTATTGATATAATTCTGGTTGATGCTCATTCACAAAGGGGCATGACAATCGCCACGCCCCTCATTGTCTTCCGCGCCTTACGCATATCTCTTTCCGCTATATAGTGAACGGCAAACTATCTTTCCGTTTACTACAGCTCCCACTTGTCGCAGAGAGAATTCACCTGGTCTGCAAACTTGGCCAGATCCTTGTTGGCTCTCCCCTCATTCTTACGGATAACCGCAAGCAGCCTTTGTCCGGCCGCCATAAGCCTTGTAAATACATCGGAAACTGTCCGTACTTTCTTCTTTACAGGGATTGGCTCGGCTTCGTATTCCAGCTTGTTGGTGAGAAGGTTGAACTCCGTACCGCTGTAAGGGGCATAAGCCTTGATGCCATGCTCCGCCTGCAGGCATTCCACGAAATTTTTACACACGCTGTCCTCGCCGTGTACTACAAACACTCTCCTGGGCTTTTCCTTAAACCCTTCTACCCACTCGATCAGCCCGTCTTTGTCCGCATGTCCGGAAAGGCCCGCCAGGCTTTTGATGGAAGCCCGCACGTCGATAGTCTCTCCAAAGAGCTTCACCTCTTTGATTCCCTCCACAAGGGCCCTTCCCAGGGTTCCCACTGCCTGATATCCCACGAAAAGGATGGTACACTCCTTTCGCCAAAGGTTATGCTTCAAATGATGGCGGATTCTTCCCGCCTCACACATGCCGGAGGCGGACAGGATCACCTTGGGCACCATATCAAAGTTGATTTCCTTGGATTCCTCACTGGTGATGGTGAGGGACAGTCCCGGAAAAGCGATGGGGTTGATGCCCACTCTGGCAAGCTTCATGGCTTCCTCATCGAAACAGCTCATCTCGTTCTTGTGGAAAATATTGGTAGCCTCAACGGCCAGGGGACTGTCCACATAGACCGGGAAATTTCCATGGCCTGTGACCATATTGTCCGCCTTGATCCTGCGCAGGAAATAGAGGATTTCCTGGGTACGGCCCACAGCGAAAGAGGGGATCACCACGTTTCCTCCCCGGTCGAAGGTTTCCTGTAAAACTGCCGCCAGTTCCTTTGCAAAATCAGGATGCTCTCCCGGATGATATCTGTCCCCGTAGGTGGACTCCATCACCACATAGTCCGCTTCCTCGGTAAGGGTGGGATCCTTGATCAGGGGCAGATTCTTGTTCCCGATATCGCCGGAAAAAACAATCTTTCGGGTGATATCCCCTTCGGTAGCCCAGACCTCAATACTGGCCGAGCCCAGCAAATGTCCTACGTCCGTGAAACGTATTTTTAGTCCCTCGCAAAGCTCAATCTCCTGCCCGTACACACAGGGCACGATCCGCCGGATGGCGGCGTCCGCATCCTCCATGGTGTACACCGGCTCATGGGGCGCAATCTCCGCGCTCCGCTTTGCCTTGCGGTTTTTCCATTCTGCCTCCTGCATCTGGATATGGGCACAGTCCCTGAGCATAATGCTGCACAGATCCGCCGTGGCCTCTGTGGCAAAAATCTGTCCCCGAAAGCCCCTGGCCGTCAATCTGGGAATCATGCCAGAATGGTCGATGTGCGCATGAGTCAGCAGCACATAGTCAATCAGGGACTCCTGAACCGGCAGCTCGCAGTTCTCGAATACATTCAGCCCCTGCTCCATGCCGTAATCCACCAGGATGTGTTTCCCGCACGCGTTAAGGTAATGACAGCTCCCCGTCACTTCATGGGTCGCCCCGACAAAAATAAGCTTCATTCCTGGTCCCTCCTTACTTCCTTTGGCCTATGCCATCCGCTAGGGCTTGGCCGGTGCCATGACCCGAATCCTTTTCTTCGTGTCAGCCGGCCGTCAATGCAGG
The DNA here is from genome assembly GCA_949949005.1 of uncultured Lachnospiraceae bacterium. Lineage (GTDB taxonomy): Bacteria > Bacillota > Clostridia > Lachnospirales > Lachnospiraceae > Suilimivivens. The sequence goes on along the minus strand of CATLHM010000001.1, from coordinate 133,821 downwards.
CTACACCATAACCCCCGCAGAAATCACATAGTCCATTCTTCCGTACATTTCCTTTACTGCCGTAAAGAAAATATCCCTGTCCTCTTCGCTTCTCATATCCCCATGAAAAAAGAATACCGCTACATTATAAAGGCTCTCCAATTCCTCTTTGATCATGTGCCCCAGCTCCTTATCGGTATCCATAAAGGCAATTCTGCATCCCTGGCTGGCGTATTTTTCCAATAAGGAATACTCTCTGGCTCCTGTCCCCCCGGTAAGTACGCATACTTCTTTATTATCCATGAATAATTCTTACCTTTCTCCGATCGTAACATTCATTCCGTCTTACAATGCTGCTCCTCGCGGGCCAGCGAATCAATTCAAAACATGAACCTCAAAAACTCCTCTCTGTAACAAAATATTATAGGCAAATTATAACATACCGGAATAAGATATAGCAAACACTAAAGGTAGTATAATATGACATTTTCTTATTATTTTCTCATATTACTGATAGTCGTCCTCTCCATGGACGCTTTTGCCGCAGGCTTTTCCTACGGGATAGAAAAAGTCAGGGTTCCCTTCCTGTCCCTGACGGTCATTGCCCTTTTGTCCGGAGGCATGCTCACCGCCTCCCTCCTTGCGGGAAATCTATTGATGGAATTTATTCCCGAAGCCCTGACCAAAGGGATTTCCTTTACCGTACTTTTTTTGCTCTCCCTGTATAAATTTTATGACGCCCTGCCCAGCCTTCATGGGGGAAGCCGAAAACTTACCGTTCGTAAGCCAGCCCAGGGTAATCATGCCCAGGACAATTATGCCCAGGACAATTATGTCCGAGGCAAATTCACCACGGATACCATCTCTCAAAAAGTGAACAAAGAAGATAAGGCCGTCCTCTCCTGCCGGGAAGGGGCTGTTCTGGCTATCGCCCTCTCCATAGATAATATCTCGGCCGGCCTTTGTACCGGGACGGTATCCTTACCTTCTATTATACTACTGCTGCTCACCACCGCAATTCATTTTTTTGCTCTAAGGCTGGGAGTCCTGACCGGGGGAATGCTCTCCCACAAGTCACAGGGTTTTGCATGGCTGGGGGGCGCTATCCTTTTGGTTCTGGCCTTTCTCAGGCTTGTGTGACGGCCCACTGCCCCTCCCCGCTATGTTCTCACCTTTCAGAGGCATGCAGCACCTCGGCTGATAAGCGCCTGCCTCTCTTGCCCTCCTGCCCCAGGGCACCGGACAGAATCAAAATCTCATGTACAAAGAGGGGCACCGCGGAGAGCACCGCCAGGGTTCCCCACTCCGAAAAGCTCAGACGGCTGGTTCCAAAAAGCGCCACAAAATAAGGAACCTCCGTCACCAGGGCCTGCAGGGCAAGCCCCACTCCCCAGGCAATCAGCATATAAACATTCTCCAAATGTTTCATACGAAAGATGGATTTATTTGTGTCCCGCATTCCCACCGCATGCATGAGCTGGCTCATGCCAAGAACCGTAAAGGCGTGGGTCTGGGCCTTGTTCAAAATAGGAGAAAGACGCAGGACTTTTTCCAGATTCTGTACCGTAACCGGAAGGTTTTGTCTGATCAGCTCCCCGTAGGGGACGGTCAGAAAAGCCAGCAGGCTGATCAGCCCGATCACCGCCCCGTAACACAGGGTAGTGCTTAAGCCCCCATGGGAAAAGAGTCCCTCGGAGCTTTTCCGGGGCGGCTCCCCCATCAGGGCGTCCCCGTCATTTTCATCCATCCCCAGGGCAAGAGCCGGAAGGGAATCGGTAATCAGGTTGATCCACAGAATATGGCTTGCCTTGAGGGGAGCGGGAAAGCCTGCCAAAACCGCTGCCAGCATGGTGATAATCTCCCCGAAGTTGGAGGATAAAAGGAACAGAATCGTTTTCCGTATATTCTCATAAATTCCCCTGCCCTCCTTCATGGCCTTTTCAATGGTGGCAAAATTGTCGTCCGTGAGCACCAGATCCGCCGCGTTTCTTGCCACATCCGTCCCCTCTTTTCCCATGGCGATTCCCACATCCGCTGCCTTCAGGGAAGGCGCATCATTGACTCCGTCTCCTGTCATCGCCACGATCTTCCCTTTGGCCTTCAGGGCTTCCACGATCCATACCTTATGCTCCGGCGATACCCGGGCAAACACCCTGATCTTTTCCACCGCCTCCGAAAGGCCTCCTGGCCCGATCCTGTCTATCTCTGCCCCGGTCATACACTGCTCTTTCTCTCTGGCGATGCCCAATTCCTTTGCGATGGCAAAAGCGGTGTCTACGTGGTCTCCGGTGATCATAACCGTGTCCACATGGGCCCTCTCGAAGCTCTCCACCGCCTTTTTGGCTTCCTCTCTGGGAGGGTCGATCATTCCCACAAGGCCCGCGAAAACCATATTTTTTTCGTCCTTTAAGTCCCCCTTCCGCTTTACCGCCACGGCAAGTACCCGGTAAGCCTTACCCGCCATCTCCCTTACGGCCGCTTTGGCTTCTTCCTTTGCCTTTCGGGAAAAGGGCGCTTCCCGTCCGCCCGCCCAGACACCGGAGCAGAGCTCTATCATCTCGTCCGCCGCCCCTTTTATATAGGAAATCTTTCCCGAGCCGCTTTTGTGTACCGTAGTCATCCTCTTTCTCTCCGAATCAAAAGCCCTCTCGTCGATTCGGGGGCAGCGACGCTCCAGCCTGCTTTTCTCCATCCCATGGGCAAGTCCCAGATCTAAAAGGGCAAGCTCCGTGGGATCGCCAATGCGGTTTTCTCCCACCAAGGCGTCATTGCAGAGAACGCAGCCTTCCAGAAAAAGACTGTGCCTCTCCCCATCCAGCTCCTTCTCCGTGAACAGATGCCCGTCCACATAGCATTCCTTTACCGTCATACGGTTCTTGGTCAGCGTCCCTGTCTTGTCGGAGCACACCGTATTCACCGCCCCCAAAGTCTCCACGGAGGGAAGACGCCGTACAATTGTCCCCACCTTCACCATCCTTGAAACGCTCAGTGCAAGGACAATGGTTACGATAGCCGCAAGCCCTTCCGGCACCGCCGCTACCGCAAGGGATATAGCCGTAAGAAGCATGTCCCCCACGTCCCGCCTCTGCAATACAGCCACCAGGAACATAAAAGCACACACTGCCACCGCCACAATACTGAGCAGCTTGCCGATATCCGCCAGCCGCCTTTGCAGGGGCGTCATCTCATTGGTATCCGTGCCGATCAGCCCCGCAATCTTCCCGATCTGTGTGTCCATTCCTGTCTCTGTCACGATTCCCGTCCCTCTGCCGCAGGCAACCGTGGTAGACATAAAGGCCATGTTGAGCTTATCCCCCACGCTCTTTCCCTCCTGGGAGAGCTCTCCTGCCCTCTTGTCCACAGGAACGGATTCCCCGGTGAGGGCGGACTCCTCAATCTTCAGATTCACAGCCTCGAGAAGCCGCAGATCCGCAGGCACCTGTCTTCCCACCTCCAAAAAGACAATGTCCCCAGGCACCAGGAGCGTACTCTGGATCTCCTTCTCCTCCCCGCCCCGCAGCACAAGGGCCCTGGGACTGGAAAGCTGCTTAAGGGCCTCAATGGCCTTGCGGGCCTTGTCCTCCTGTACCACGCCCACGATGGAATTGAGCAGAATCACCGCCCCAATGATCGCCGCATCCCCCACCTCTCCCAGGAAAAGGGAAATGGCAATGGCTGCCATCAAAATGTAAATCAGGGGATCGCAGAGCTGCTCCAAAAAAAGCGCAGCCACCCCTTTTTTCTTCTGTTCCCTGAGCTGATTGGGTCCGTACTGCCCAAGCCTTGTCCGGGCCGATTCCTCCGAAAGCCCTGTTTCCCTGCTGCTGTTAAGGCTTCTTACTACCTCTGCCGTATTCTGGTCTGCATACATAGTTAATCCCTCCTGCCTTATGATATGCCCTGGCAGGAGGGATTATGAATAAAAGCCCACTCTCGTTCACTGAAGAAAATTAGTTTCCAATGGCAGGTGTGTAGTTATCAAAGTAACTGTAATTACACCGGATGCAGGTATAAGCGGTATACCCCTGGGTCACCCTGGTAGCCGGAATCACCACCGCGCGGTAGGTATGATTGTTCAGATCCCGCTCGATGGATTCCGCATAGCTGCTGCCGCAGGTACAGATAAAGGAGCGGATTCCCTGCTCCGTACAGTTGGCTTCCTTCAGCACATAAGACTGATACTCATGGACATGAGGCGTAGCCGTAGGACTGGGGGAGGGTGAGGCGCTGGGCGAAGCCGTAGGTGTGGCGCTGGGCTGTGCGGTTGCCCCTGCCGAGGCAGAAGGTGCAGCCGTAGCGGAAGGCATCGCACTGGCAGAGGGACTCGCGCTGGGGCTGGGCGTCAGCTTATTAATCGGCCTTGAATCCAGCACCACCCCGCAGACGCTACAGGTTCTCTGCTCGGTTCCCATCTTCTTCTCGGTGGCCGCAGCCGCTTCCTCCCAATCCGTAGCCACATGGCCCGGCGCAGGAATCATTTCGGTATAAAAATTGCCACAGCTACAGGTATATTTCCGAAGCCCTGCCAGAATACAGCTGGGCTCTCTCTCTGTCTGGGCCGTATACTGATGGACATGGGGAAGCTCTTCTTCCTCCTCTTCCTCGGAATCCTTCTCCTTTTCCATTTCGATGGTTTCCTGGGCGATGATCTCATCACAGTAAATACATTTCATCACCCGTCGTCCCTCCGTGTCCAGAGTAGGCTTTTTGGTGATCTCCCAGCCTCCCCCTACATGGCCGGTGGACATCACGTCCACATAATAGACGTCCCCGCATTCCTTACAGGTATACTTCACACGGCCCGCCTGATAGCAGGTGGCCTTCTTGTCAACAGACTCCTCATAGTCATGGGTGTGATCCGCGCTCACCGTCACAGGAGAGGGGGTCCGCGCTGCCTCCGGCTCAGGGCTTATCTCCGGTGTCTGCGTGGGAACCGCTTGTGGCGTCTGCTCTACCTGCTCTGCCACTTCGGCTGGCGCTTCCGGCGACGTCTGCGCCGTGACTTCCCTGTTATCTTCCTGATTTGTCATCGAGTAGCCAATGATCACCGCCGTGGCAATACATGCCACAATAGCCAGTACTCCCAGAACTCCCGTCAATACTTTTACAATCCCATTCATGATTCTGCTTCTCCATCATCTATCTTTTTATAGTGAACGACTTGGCGTTCGCTGCGCCGATTTTGCGTTGCGTGAAACGCAACATTTACCTTTGCAAAATCGTGCGCATCCCCCGGAGGGATTATTACAGTTCAATCAGCCTTTAAAGATAGTATATATTTTTTGCGGAAATTTGTAAACACTTAATATCGGATTGCCCGCTCTAATCTCCCTCCCAATCTGCTCAAAATCTCATTGGAAATCGTCCCTGCCCATCCGGCCAGATCGGCAGCCGTAATTTCCTCCTGCCCGGAGCTTCCAATTAATACCACCTCGTCCCCGGTTTTCACCCGGGGCACACGGCTTACGTCAACTATGGTCTGATCCATACAGATCCGGCCAATCACCGGCACTTTTATCCCTCCGACTAAAACCCTGCCTCTCCCTCCCGAAAGGGCCCTGGGCAGCCCGTCCGCATATCCGATGGACAAGGTGGCGATCCGCATTTCCCTATCCGCCGTAAACTGCAGCCCGTAGCCTGCCGACTCTCCTGCATGGAGCTCTTTCACCGCAGCCACCCTGGCCTTTAAGGACAGTACCGGCCTCAAAACATCCTTCCACTTCCGGGTGTCTTCCCTTGTGCTCAGCACCCCGTAAAGGGCAATGCCAACCCTGGCGTAGTCTCCCCCAAGCTCCGGGTAATTCAGCACGCTATAGCTGGACTGTAAGTGGATTTTTGGACAGACACAGCCCCGCTCTCTTAACTGCTCTGCCAGCCGGTAAAAGGCCCTTGCCTGTCCCAGGGTAAATTCCCTCTCCCTCTTTTCCAATACGTCGTCCGCGCACAGATGGGTAAACATGCCCTCCACTGCCAGATATTCCCTGTGGAAAAGCTCTTCTATCCGGTCAATATTTTCCCACGGTTCTCCGATCCGGTGCATCCCTGTATCAACGCCGATATGCACATGGATTTTTTCTTTCCGCCCCCTTCCATACCGGTCAAGGGCCTCCCCGTAGGAGGCGTCAACCACCGTCTGGCTCAGCCCATAACGGCAAAGAAGGGCAAACTCATCGGGATGGGTATAGCCCAGAATCAATATCTCCCCTTCAATTCCCTGCTCCCGCAGTGCCACAGCTTCCTCCGCACAGGCCACCGCAAACGAGCGGATGCCTTTCTGGCGTAAGGCTTTTGCCACAGAGACAGCCCCATGGCCATAGGCATCCGCCTTTACCGCCGGCATCAGAGAGCAGCCCTTGGGCAGACGGGACTGCAAATAGTCCGCGTTCTGTCCCAAAGCTTCCATGTCCAGTTCCACCCAGGCTCTGCTACAGGCGAACTTCCTGCGGCTTAACCGGATACTGAGAAGGGAAACGCCAAAGGCCGCGGCCGCGGAAAGCACTGTCACTGCCAGATAATGTCCCAGGCTGTTGTCCACCAAAAGCTCTGTCATGTGAAGTACCCTGGCCGCCCCCCGCACCACCACGATCATGGCCGGATGAAGGATGTAAATCCATCCGCCCAGAATCCTGAGCACCTTGGCAGGCTTTTTATTCCAGGCTAAGAGTACCCTGTAGAGACAGATCATGGTGGGAATCAGGGCCAGGTACATACTGTCATGGCGCTGAAGTTCCTGGTGCCGCAACACAAAGGCCTCTCCCGTCATTGCCAGAAAGGAAAAGGCGAAACACAGTGCGTCGAACCCTGTGCCGGAGAGACTCTTTTCCCCCGCCCCCTTCCTTCGGCCCACAGGCTGCTCCCCGCCGATCTCCGCCCCCAGAACCAAAAAGATGGGCGCAAGAAAAATCCCGTTCCTGGTATAGGAAAAAATCTGAAAGCCCGCCTCATATATAATGGAAAGAAAAGGAACCTTTTCCACCAGCCCATAGTAGCTGTCCCCCAAAAGCCCCAGCACATATAGTCCGCCTGACAGAGCCATCATCCCTTTTTTATCCATGCACCTGCTCATGAGATACACCAGCCCTACGCCCAGCAGGCAGGCGGGAAAATACCAAAGATGATAAAAGGTTCCGTCAAAAAGCAGCATTTTCAGCAGGCTCCCTGCGGTGATTTCCTTATAATGTCCGGCGTAAATCCCGATAGGAAGATAGATACCGATGGCAACCCCATAGAGCAGCGCCGTCTTTTTCAGATAACGCAAAAGCCGCCTTTCGCTTCCCCTCCTGCGGGAAATAATATCCGGCAGCACAAACTGTCCCGTCACCATAAAAAAGAAGGGCACCGCTATCCTGGCAAGTATTCTTGTGAGAAAAAAATCCCCCTCCGCAGTGAAGGAGGAAAGGGGCGAGGTATGGATTGCAATCACCAAAACCGCGGCAATGATTCTGAAACGATCCAGCCCTCCATAGCTTCTTCTAGTACCCATGCCTGCTCCTTTCCTGGGTGATCACGAATCCGTCCCTGTTGTTGCCGGAAATCCAGTAGGGATGGCTATCGTCAACTTCAATTTCCATACTGCTTTCCTCTCCGCCGTTTTCCCTGCCTCCGTTTTTCCGGCCTCCCTCTTTGGCAGCCTTTTCCGAATCCGGCATTTCCAGAAAAGAAATCTGAAATTCCTGGCCTCCCTCCGAGAAATGGCAGGGTTTTCGCCCATAGGGAAAGGCTCTGAGAAACTCAATATATTCCTCCAGGGTCAGTTTTTCCCGCTCCATGATTCTGGCATGGGGAATCCCCACATAGCGGAAATGCCAGGGCTCGTGGCCGATACCGGTCACCTCCTCCCGTCCCCTGGGATAGCGTTCGATAAATCCGTATTCCGCCGCCTTTTGGCGGAAAACGCCGCAGATACCCGTATCGGGAAACGCCGGCCGGATAAAGTCGATGGCCTCCTGCTTTTGTCCCAGGTCAATGGCAAGCCCCGTCTGGTGCTCGCTGTGGCCAGGATAGGCCACATAGGTCTCGGTAAACTCTCTTCCGTTTTCTTTAAGGGAGCTCTCCCAGATTTCCTCCTGCTCCTTGCCGGAACGCCAGCCGCTGACCAGGGCAATCCCCTGCCAGCCGTTTATTTTTCCTATCAAATGATAGAGCAGCGCCGCAGCCCTTCGCTGCATGAGGATTTCAGGCTCTTGTTCCCAAACCGGAAGCAGGGCCGCCTCTTCCCTCTGCTCCTTATAACCATATGCCCGGTTTACCAGTATCAGACTGCCGGAATAGATCCCACTTTTTGGTAAAATGATCCTTTTCATTGCCTGTTCCTTTCCTTAAAGCGCCAGCGCCATAATCTTATCCAAAATCTCCTGGAAAGAATGCCCTGCCGCCCTCATCATCCCCGGATAACGGCTGTGCTCCGTAAAGCCCGGAATGGTGTTGACCTCGTTAAAGACCACTTCCCCCTGGGAGGTCAAAAACATATCCACCCTGGCAAAGCCCCGGCAGCCAAGGGCCCTGTAGATCACCTGGGCCGTCTCTTTGATCTCCTTCGCCTTTTTTGCGTCAATCCTCGCCGGGACATAAATGGCTGAGGTCTTGAGGGTGTACTTCTCGGTAAAGTCAAAAAATCCTCCCGACAACTCAATCTCATCCACTTCCCCCACCATCAAATCCACATTTCCAAGCACCGCGCATCCTACCTCAAAGCCCTCTATATTTTCCTCCACAATGATCTCGTCGTCATGCTGAAAGGCCAGCCACACGGCGGCTTCCAGCTCCCGGGGATCCCCCACCCTGGTTACCCCATAGGAGGAACCGGCCTTCACCGGCTTTACAAAAAGGGGATAGCCGATCTTCTCTGCAAAGGCTCCCACTTCCCCTGCCGAGCGCTGCCGGAATACGCATGCTCTGGGAACCCGCACTCCTGCAAGGCTTACCAGCTTGTGTGCCCTGTCCTTATCCATGCAAAGGGCCGATGCCAGAACCCCGCAGCCTGCCAGCGGAATCCCTGCCAGCTCAATCAGCCCCTGGATCGTGCCGTCCTCCCCGTTTTTTCCGTGGAGCACCGGAAATGCCGCATCCACCGCAATAGAGCTTATGCCCTCCTTTCCAAACACCAGGAGCTTCCGGTCGCTCCTTCTGGGAGAGAGCATTGCCGGGATCGCGTCCTTGTCATTGAGCCATGTGTCCTCCCGGATCTGCTCCGCCTCCCCCTGGAAATAAAACCAGTCCCCTTTTTCCGAAATCCCCACCGCAACCGGCTGATATTTCTCCCTGTTCAGATTTTTGATCACAGAGTAGGCCGATTCCAGCGATACGCTGTACTCGGAAGATTTTCCTCCAAAAAATACCGCAACATTAAGCTTATTCATCCCTTACCTCCATTTTTTAGCGTTCCCTCCGGGAAACGCGAAATAAATTTCCCATCAGTGTAGCTGCGGGGAATGTCCACTGCATCATTTACTTTTTCTCCGCAGCCAAATCCTGTTTTGTAATGAAAAGCATAACAAAACGGAATTAAAATCATTTTTACTTTTTACTTAGGATTGCTTATTTTTTTCTTGGGGAAATATTAAGATTTTACTGTGAAAGCCCCGGACAGCGGCTGTGTGGATGGGCGTGCTTGCACGCACAGCCATACAGACATTGGACGGGCAAGCAGGTATGAGTATGTTGGGCAATAGCCCGGAATACGAATACCTGCGGCGATTGCGGGAGCAGGTCGTGCGTAGCAATCGGCTTTCATGTCTTGGTGGTGCGCCGCGCCAGCGGCGCATGTCCGTTTACTGTGACAGGCTTTGGAAGCTTCTGTAAATAAGAGTTCGTGCTATCATAGTAAAAATCGCACAATACTATATATAGTATTTTTGAAAAAAAACATCATTCATCCACAATATGTTGTATTTATCTGGCATTTTCTCCCAGAATTTCTCCGAAAATTTCTACACACATCCACTGAAAAAATGTTTGTAATCTCTTCCCTGCCATGATAAACTGTTACAAAAATCTATATCAAAACTGTTTCACATCATTTTTTACTTACTTTCATTTCACATCTGATTTATCTAAAGAAAGGACAATTCTATGAATCAATTCCAGACCTCCGCCAATGCCGCTGTGGAATCTCTTATTCCTCCCTCTTGTGGTGCGCTAGCCATCTCCATGACAAACGATTATCTGTTTCGGGCTCTTCTTCAGCGAAACAACAGAGTATTGAAGGGACTGATTTCAGCGCTTCTCCACGTTTCTCCTTCCGATATTTCCACGGCTGTCATCATGAATCCCATTGAACTAGGAAGTGGCATCAATAACAAAACTTTTATTCTAGACATAAAAGTTTCTATGAATGATACTGCCATCCTCAATCTCGAAATGCAGGTGATCAATGAGCATAACTGGCCCACCCGTTCCTTAAGTTATCTGTGCAGAAATTTTGACCAACTAAGAACCGGCGAAACGTACCAGAACGCCCGCCCCGTTATTCAGATTGGACTTCTCAATTTCACTCTCTTTCCGAAGTTTCCGGAATTCTTTGCCACTTATCAATTATTAAATGTAAAAAACCATTCCTTATATAGTGACAAGCTAAAGCTTTGTGTGTTAGACTTAACCCGTATAGATCTGGCAACCGAAGAGGACAAACAATATCAGCTTGATTATTGGGCGTCTCTTTTTAAATCAAACACGTGGGAGGAACTCATGATGCTTGCACAGAAAAACCAATATATCGGAGAGGCCGTTGAAACCGTCTATCAGCTCAGCCAGGACGAAAAGATTCGTATGCAGTGCGAAGCGCGGGAAGATTACTACCGTACCCAGCTTGGATGGCAGGACATGTTGAAGGTGAAGGATAGCGTGATACAGGAACAAAAGGACAAACTCCTTGAACAACAGTCAATCATAGAAAAGTCCAATTCCGAATATGAAAAGCTCCTTGCCTGGGCCCAAAAACACGGCTACGAATCCTAATCTTTTCACCAGTCAGCAGGAGGAGCCATGCACATTGCCGTACTATCAGATATTCATGGAAATTTTGAGGCGTTAAAAGCCTGTGTCAGTTATGCTCTGGAAAAGAAAGTCACCGCCTTTTGGTTTTTAGGCGATTATCTGGGGGAATTTGCCTACCCTCAGCGAACCATGGATTATCTTTACCGACTCAAAGACACGTACCCCTGTATTTTTATCCGTGGGAACAAAGAGGATTACTGGTTAAATTACCGCAATGCAGGGGAGGTCGGATGGAGCAGCAGTAATTCGATCACCGGCTCCCTCTACTATACCTATCAGAATATTACCAATCGGGATCTGGATTTTTTCGCGGGAATGGAAATTTCTCAAACCATAACGCCGGATGAAACGGCTCCCATCATGCTCTGCCACGGTTCTCCTTCCAGCAACAGAGAAAAGCTGCTTCCCACAGATCCCAATACCCGCCTTATTCTGGAGCAAAGCAGCGCCCGCCTTATCTTGTGCGGCCATACCCATGTCCAAAGAAAAATCGAACATCATGGCAAAAGGGCTTTGAATCCGGGCTCAGTGGGCTCTCCCATCGGTATCCCTCAAAAGACGCAATTTATGATTCTCCATCAGAACGAAACCCTGTGGGAAGAAGAATTCCTGTCTCTGGATTACCCTGTCCAAAAAGAAATAGAGGATTTATACGCCGCCGGGCTGGATAAAATCGCCCCTTATTGGTGCAAAATGACCATACGCCTTCTCCTGACCGGAACCGACTCCCATGGGCTGTTTCTCCAAAAAGCCATGGAACTGTGCCGCAGGGAGCGGGGAGCGTGTGTCTGGCCGGATATCCCCGAAAAATACTGTGAGCAGGCTTATGAGTCTCTTACGAAGCAAACCGTATGATCGCATTTTTCTCACGTTTACTAAAAAATGACGATATTATAATAAAAGTAATAAAGGAGAGCATTATGAAACAAAAAATACTGTGTGTCATAGGACTGATTGTTATTCTTTTTTCCGGCTGTGCCCAGAAGCAGGATCGTCCAAGCTATATCGGCGCGGAATCGGCAAAACAGACGGCTTTGAAGGCCGCCGCATTGTCAGAGGAGGAGGTCAGCTCTGTCAGTACGGATATGGGCACCCGTGACGGGTTGGATTTCTATCAAGTCTGCTTTGAGGCAGGCGGGCGGAAGTATCAGTACGAGATTGACGCCCTTAGCGGAGAGTTGATCAACGCCGAAAGTTCCGAACACACAGGCAGTGACCAGGACAGTCAGGATGAGCCTTTGGCCAAAGAAAATCCTACCCCTTCCGGCAATACGGATAAAGTTAAGGCCGCTTCTGATTCCGATGCCTATATCGGGGAGGATGAGGCCAGGCGTATTGCTTTAGAACATGCGGGGCTGGAGGAAAATCAGGTCACCTTCGTCAGCTCCCTTCTGGAGCTTGATGACGGGCAGTGGCAATACGATGTAGAGTTTTATACGGCAAATTATGAGGAGTATGACTACGAAATTGACGCGTATACCGGAGCGGTGGTCAGCTTCGACTTTGATGCGGAAAATTATTCGCCACAGCCACAAGGCTCCGGCACTCTCACCGTCGAGGAGGCCCAGCAGCTTGTCCTCGCCCAGGTTCCCGGTGCGGCCGTAAGCGATATCCGTGAATTTGAACTTGACGATGATGACGGGACTCTTCTGTACGAAGGGGAAATCATTTATAACAACATGGAGTATGAGTTTGAAATTGATGCATACAGCGGTTTTATCCGCGAGTGGTCAGCCGAACCCTTCACTCCCCATTAAACCATATTTCGTTTCAATTCCCATGAATTTTATTCCATTTTATTCATTAACATCCGAATATCTGACGATATAAAACATGAGAATTTCTATCATCCATGCATCGCCAAACCAGGAAAGGAAACTTTTTATGAAAATCAATTCCAATATGACTCAAAACCATGGGGAATACGGTGTCAAAAATAATAGACAGGCCGAGCAGATAAGCGACAGAAAGTACATGGAAAGAGTCGCCCGGGGAGAAACCGTCAATCTTTTTCAGGAGCTTGGAAAGGGCGTAAGTGTGGAGCTGTCCGAAGAAGGGCTTGCGCAGCTGAACAAGAAGCTTGCGGAAATCAAAAACGATCGTCCCGACATGCGGATCCTCACCGACGAGGAAAAGGCCAGCCTCCTTAAGGAAGCCATCAAGCCTCTCAGAAGTCGTCACCCCATCATTCCCAACATCCAGACCAACGATAAGCTTGTGAAGGGGCTGGCAGGGGCGGATGAAAATGTGGTGGACGCCGCCTATTCCATCATTCAGAAAAACCTGCTCCCCCACAACATAGGGACTTTGACCGAGCAGGAGCGGCAGGAACTGATACTGGTGGGATTAGAACAAGCAAAATATCTGGCCGATGGGCTTGACCAAGACAAGGCCGGTCTGTTTATGGAAGCCATGAATACGATTGCCCAATACGGTATCAACGGGAAGCCGGATCAGCAGGGCAATGTTACCTATGACATTCAGTGGGGCGCTCTGGTGGGAGCCCCGGATGATTATATCAGCACCGGCGATCTCATGAAAAGGGTTGCGCCGGAAGAATATGCCAAATATTCATCCATGATGGAGGAGGGCATCCGAAAGAACGACAACCGCCTCCAAATGGACGCCATAAAGTATATGCTCGATTGGGAAATTCAGTCTTACAGAAAAAATCCAAAGCCCATTGAAGAGGAAAAACAAAAACAGGCAGACTGGAAAAAGAATGTGGATAATACTAAAATCCCGGACACCTACAGCCATACTGACAGGAGTACCCTGCAGACCTTAACCGAAAGCATTTTAAGGCAAAATCAGGTCTTAGATTACGACTTCTTATCTGAAAACCTGCGGGAGTTTGCAAAAATCCTCTCGGGGGCGGAAAAATAAGTGCGACATTATATTACTGCGATTTAACAGCCAGACCGGCTTTAGCCAGTCTGGCTGTTATTGTCTGGGAATTCTATTATGTATGTTTTAAACGAGATCTGCATACACATGTACTATTATCGCCATGATCATCATCATACCAGAGTACATTAAAAACTCTTCCTGTCATATATCCATATAATCTGTGATTACCGGTTATTCTTAACGATATTAACGACTCTGCTTCTATATATTTTGAAGCCAGCCTGTCTTGTGCTGCCTTATTCAGCTCGTCCAAATCCAGCGAATGATTTTGCTTTTTATCCCGGACTAATATTTCACTCCAAGTTTGAGTTTCCAGCGCCTTTAATCTTGGAAAAATTTCTTTCCAAAACAATTCCCCCATGTGTTCCTGCGAGAATGCCCACATCTCCTGATCCGAGTTTGCAAAAGCCCATACAGGATTTTCTGAATAATATCGCTCAGGGTCTCCCCCCTGAGCGATACGCTTCCCATCAGGAACTTCTCTTTGTTTTACTTCTTTTTTTCGCTTAGAGCCCGCCATAGTATAATGCCATACTTTCCTTTGTAATCACATTACTACATCCTGCCCCAGATGCAACTCCCGCTCTTGCCTTAATCCAGGGTTCCTCCATATGTGTCAACTGGCTGAGCCACTGAGCATTGTGGCCTCCATAATGTTCTAATACTCTATCAATAGTATCTCTCTGATTATCCGACAAATCCCTCTCGCCACCAGTTTCATCGCTGGCATTTACCGAGTATTTGCCTTGTGTTTTAAAGAACAACTCAGGGCATACCGGACCATTCGCCCATGCCTGAAAGTCCTCTTCAAATAAAGGAGAATCGTCCCAGACAAGAGACCATGCCTGAGAATAATAGCACAACTTCTGGAGTTTCATAGTTGACATAGTGCCGGACTGTTCCAGAATATATTTTGCCGTGTCAAAAACATTTGCCAATTTCTCGCCCTCCTTTTTTTTGTATATAGTATACCATTGATTGAGTATCCTGAACAGCAGGCAAACTGTCATTTTTTAGAAAAAAAATTGCTAATCCTCATTTCTCTCCTGCCCTTTTCTTTTTGGCCTTGCGCTCCGACCGTGCAGCGCTAATCTCCGCATTAATCTCTCCAAGACTCATTTCCCGCATATCCGCTGCCTGACTGCGCATCTGTTCAACCGCCGCCTTCGCCTGCTCTCTCGTGACCATGCTCTCCGGCAGTTTCGCTGAGAATAGAATGCTATTCACGATTTCCATCTATCACTTACCACGCAAACAAACCCTTCCCTTTCAGTCTCAGAATCGCCTCGATCAGATAGTAATCCCCATAGATAATCGGCACCTCCGTATTCTCCCCTGTGGGATCATGATAAAAGAAGGTTCCGCCGTCTAC
Source organism: uncultured Lachnospiraceae bacterium (assembly GCA_949949005.1). Taxonomy (GTDB): domain Bacteria; phylum Bacillota; class Clostridia; order Lachnospirales; family Lachnospiraceae; genus Suilimivivens. The sequence continues at coordinate 118,565 of CATLHM010000001.1, read as the reverse complement.
GATAGAATCCTGCTCCGGATCCCAGTTATCAAACTTCTCGTCGCAGGCTCTTAAAATATGGAAAGCCGCTTTCAGATAAAGGTTCTTTTCATGCTCTCCCACATGCTCCGCCAGCTCGATCAGGCCGCAGGCGGTGATCATTCCTGCCGTGGAATCGTACTTCACGGGATCCTCGGGCGCACGGTAGTCCACAAGGGGAAGCCAGTCCGAAACCGCCATATTGGATATACAGTAATGGGCGCATCTCTTGGCAGTGGCTAAGAAGGACTCATCCCCGGTGTGCCGGTAGCTTAAGGCAAACCCGTAAACCGCCCAGGACTGTCCGCGGCTCCAGGAGGAACCCTTCTCAAAGCCCTGTCCCCCGGGATTGTCCAGAAACTCCCCGGTTTCCGGGTCGAAGATCACGATATGGTTACAGCTTCCGTCCGGGCGCACAATATACTGCTGGGCCGTTTTGGCATGGTTCACCGCGATCTGCGTAAAGCGGGGATCCCCTGTCTCCTCACTTGCCCAGTAAAGCAAAGGAATATTCATCAGGCAGTCGATGATCATCCCGCCGCTTAAGCTTTTCCCCTTGGCAATTGCTCCCATATCGTCATTCCACGCGCGGATATACTTTCCGGCCAGATTATAGCGCCCTGCCAGCAGGTTTGCCGCGTGAAGGCTGCGGCGTCTGGAATCCATATTTTTGGTTACCCGGTAATTCGCCACAGAGGAAAGAAGGAACATAAAGCCCACGTCGTGGTGCAGACCCTCAAACCCCTGCAGGGTCTCGTCCAATCTCTCTTCCACCCCTTCGGCAGCCTTTTTGTATGCCTCGTCCCCGGTGGCCTCATACATCTGCCAGAGCATCCCGGGCCAGAACCCGTTGGTCCAGAAATAAATCCCGCCGGGCACGTCCAGATCGTGATACTTCCCCTCACGGGTGCTGTAGGGAATCATGGTCCCTATCCTTTCGCATTCCTTCTTCATCTTGACCAGCAATTTCTGGTATGTCTCTTCCAGCCACTGCTCATTTGAAACTTTTGTACATACTTCTCCCATGTAAACCCTCCTTACATTCTGCGCGCCTTTGCACGCTTTGACTGTTTTTTGCTATTGTTTTTATTCTAACACAAAAAACCTTTTTTTGTTAGAAAAAATAAAGAGTCTTTAGAAAAAACAGCCGGATTTTTCAACCAAAAGGCTGGCATCACCCCTATGCCGTTTCGCTCCCTGGATCAAAAGGAGCTCTGGTTTTGATTTTCACGCTTTCCCGACGACCAGTGTTTTTTTCGGTAATCCAGCGGCGAAATCTTTTTGTTGGCCTTAAAAACCTTGGAAAAATAATTATTGTCCGGATACCCCACATAGGCGCTGATCTCCTGAATACTCATCCTGCTCTCGAGAAGCAGTTCTGCCGCGAGCTCACACCTCTTCCTGGCCAGATACTGCTTCATGGTCATTTTGGTCTCCTGGGAAAATATCTTCACAAACCGGGTCTGGTTGATGCCTGCCGCCGCTGAAAGCTCCGCTATGGTGATCGGTCTGCTCAAATTGATATCCATATACTCAATGGCCTTTTTTACATAAATACTGTAACTGTTTTTCTTCTCTTTTTGCACCTCCCTGCAAAACCGCTCTACAAGCTGCAGGGTCAGGCTGTCCAGTTTCTCCTGGGAATCGGTATGCTGCATTTTCTGGGCATATTCCTGACTGATAGAGTCAATCAAGATCGGGCTGAGCCCGCCCCTTTTTGCCGCCATCCTGACCAGGGTTCTTATAATGCCGGCTCCTGCAACCTGATCCCTCAAATCCGGGGACATAAACCTTAAGTCCGCACATACCGCCTTTATCTCACTTAAAATACCAAGGGCCTTTTCGGTCTCGCCGAGGCTGACCGCCTCCATAAAGCGTTCCTCCAGGTAATAGCGTCTGTTCACAATATTGGCAGTCTCATACTGGTCTGAAAAAGTCAGAGAAGAATCCAAATCGTCCCTGTTTGTATTGATCAATTTAACCTTTCGCTTCGTCCCTTTCTCCCCTGAATGCTCCAAGAGAAGCAGGGCCGCTTTCACAGCCTGCTCCCAGCAGGAAACCGGAAGCTTGCAGCGATAGGTTTTATAGGGAAGGATGGCAGCCTGTGAAAACCCAAGCTTTCCCAAACGGCACCGCACAGAACTTTCTCTCCACTCCTCTTCCATATATGGCCCCAGCAAAATCCAAAGCTTTCTTATTTGAAAAACAAGTAAATGAGTCTCTATCGCATCGGTAATCTCATAAATATCTTCTCCCGGGCTTTCTTCCAGAAAATTCTGCAGTTCCTCTGCCCTAAAGAGCCTCTGCAATTCTCCTGAAAAACAAAATTGCTCTTCAAATTGTTCAAGCACCCTTCTATCCCCGTCATAGACAGTTACCGCCATGCCTGTCAGAGAAGGGATCAGTATTACCGCTGCTTCCAAAAAATCCATTTCGCCCACCTCTTCTTCGATCCAATTTGTCTGTTTATCGGTATATATTTTGTCAAAAATCATACCGATCTAAAAATCGTACTATAAATACCAAAAATAATCACTATAAAAAGAAGTACAATCAACTTATAATTAATAGAGAATTTATGTCAAAGATGGCAGTAATTAACAAGGTAATTCTATCAAATTTAGACAAAGGCCAACATCAAAATTTCTTTTTTTGGAACAATTAATATAACAAAAACTCTAAAAGGAGGAAGCTATGCGAAATTTAATCAGTTTGAACCAGGACTGGCGGTTTACTGCGAAGGATGCCGGTCTGCCTGCCTGTGTCCCCACGGACTGGGATAAGGTAGATCTGCCTCATACCTGGAACGCGGTGGACGGCCAGGACGGAAACGGAAACTATGCCCGCATCAAGGGCTGGTATGCCAAGAGCTTTGCCACCCCTTCCCAGCCCCTGAAAGGCGGACGGGTGTATGTGGAAGTTCCCGCAGCAGGCCAGCAGGCCTCTGTTTATGTAAACGGAACCGAAGTGGTCTATCACGAGGGCGGATATTCCAATTTCCGGGCGGACATCACAGATTTATGCAAAGAGGGGGAAGACAACCTTCTGGCAATCGCATGCAGTAACGAAAATAAGAGCAGCGTTTATCCCCAGTCCGCGGACTTCACTTTTTACGGCGGATTATACCGGGGCGTGCGCCTGATCAGCGTGCCGGAAACTCACTTTGAACTGGATTATTTCGGAGGCCCCGGCCTTAAGGTAACCCCCAAACCCTGCGAGAGCGGCGGAGCCACCTTTGAGCTGGAATCCTGGATCACAAAGGGCGACGAAAACTTCACCGTTCTGTATTCCGTAAAGGACGCAGAGGGCAGGGAAGTTGCCAGCGCCTGCCGTCCTTTCGACCAGACAAAGGTTACCGTTTACGTGCCCGATGCCAGATTGTGGGATGTGGACGACCCTTATCTTTACACCGTAACGGCTATCCTTCAGCGCCGGAATGAATGCTATGATGAGGTCAGCGCAAGAGTTGGCGTAAGGAGTTTTTCCTGTGATCCCCAAAAGGGCTTTTTCTTAAACGGCAGATCCCTTCCTCTGCGGGGCGTGAGCCGCCATCAGGATCGCCTTTATAAGGGCAATGCCCTTACCAGGGAAGATCATTACGAGGACGCAAGGCTGATCAAGGAACTGGGAGCCAACACCATCCGGCTGGCCCACTATCAGCACTCCCAGGATTTCTATGACGCCTGCGACGAGCTGGGCTTTATTATCTGGGCGGAGATCCCCTTTATCAGCGTGATGAATCCCGACCCGGCAGCCCACCAGAACTGCATCAGCCAAATGAAGGAGCTGATCACCCAGAATTACAATCATCCGTCCATCTGCTTCTGGGGAATTTCCAATGAAATCCTTATCGGCGGCATCTCCGATCAGTTAGTGGAAAACCACAAAGAATTAAACGCTCTCTGCAAAGAGCTTGACGATACCCGTCTCACCACCATCGCCCATGTGTCCATGACCCCCATCAACGGCCCCATGCATGGGATTACTGACGTGGAGAGCTACAACAATTACTTCGGCTGGTACGGCGGCAAGATGGAGGAGAACGGCCCCTGGCTGGACAATTTCCACCAGATTCACCCGGAAATCTGTCTGGGCGTTTCCGAGTACGGCTGCGAGGGCATTATCACCTACCACGGCCCTAATCCTGCCTGCAAGGACTACAGCGAAGAATATCAGGCGCTCTATCATGAGCACCTTGCCAAAGTATTTGACGAACGTCCCTGGATCTGGTCTTCCCACGTGTGGAATATGTTTGATTTCGGCTGCGCGGCCCGTGACGAAGGCGGGGTTGCCGGAAGGAACAACAAGGGTCTTGTCACCATTGACCGCAAGACCAAAAAGGACAGCTACTTTGTTTATCAGGCCTACTGGAGCAAAAAGCCCATGCTTCATCTTGCAGGCAGGCGCTACGCCCAGAGAGCGGGAGAGACCACCGAGATCAGGGTTTACTCCAATCAGCCCAGCGTGGCTCTGTACTTAAACGGGGAACTGGCAGAAGAAAAATCCGCCGATAAGGTGTTTGTCTTCCAGGTTTCCTTGAAGGACGGCTTCAACATCGTTACCGCAGCAGCCGGAGACTTAAAGGACAGCATGACCCTTGAAAAGGTGGAGAAAGAGCCCTCCATCTATGTCCTGCCGGAAGTAAACGAAAGGGCGGAGGGCGTTGCCAACTGGTTCAAGCTGGCAGGCGATCTGGATCTGAACGCTCCCATGGAGTTCCCGGAGGGGAAATACAACATTCACAATACCATGGAGGAGCTGGCGGAGTGTCCCGAGGCCCTCAAGGTTATGACAGACGCCATCAAACTCTCCATGAACATGAAGCTCGAGCCCGGCGTGGGCATGTGGGATATGGTAAAATTCTCCACTCCCGAAAAGATGGTAGCAATGGCAGGCGGCATGGCTCCCGAAGGTTTTCTTGAAACCATTAACGCCCAGCTTATTTTAATTGACAAGAAATAAGCGCAAAACCAAAAGATTATTCTCTGCGCCGCAATACAACAGGCAGGCAGATGCCGGAGAGTCTCTGCGGCGCAGCATAAGCAGCATAAAGGAGCGGAACATTTTGAGCAAATTATCGGAATATAAAAAGAAAAAAGACTTTCTGGTATGTGTGGACAGCGACGGCTGCGCCATGGACACCATGGACATCAAGCATATCCGCTGTTTCGGCCCCTGCATGGTGGCGGAATGGGGCTTAGAGGAATGGCAGGATGAGATTTTAAGCCGCTGGAACGACATCAATCTCTACACCATGACCCGCGGCATCAACCGTTATAAGGGACTTTCCATCGCCCTTACCGAGATCAATGAGAAGTATACCGCCATCGAAGATTTGGACACCCTCACCCGCTGGGTGGAGGAAAGCCCGGAACTTTCCAACGGCGCACTGGAAAAGGCTATTGCCGCCAATGACAGCGTAAGCCTCAAAAAGGCCCTTTCCTGGAGCAAGGCGGTAAATGCCTCCATCAACCGGCTTCCCGACGAGGAGAAGCTTCCCTTTGAGGGCGTAAAAGAAGCCCTTGCCTTTGCTCATGAAAAGGTGGATGTGGCGATTGTTTCCAGCGCCAATCTCGATGCCGTTTTAGAGGAATGGGAGCGCTATGAACTGCTTCCCCACACGGATATTGTGCTGGCTCAGGACTCCGGCAGCAAGGCCTTTTGTATCGGCGAGCTCCTTAAGGCCGGCTACGCCAGGGATCACGTGCTGATGTGCGGAGATGCCCCCGGCGATCTGGACGCCGCCAGGAAAAACGGGGTGTTCTACTACCCCATCCTGGTTCGCCATGAGGCGCAGTCCTGGAAAGAATTTATAGACCAGGCCCTGGAAAAGCTTTTGAATGGAAGCTATGAGGGGGCTTACCAGCAGGAAAAAATTGACGCCTTTTTGGATAACCTGAAATAATTTTCATGACAATGTATGATTACCAAAAATAAAAAATATACCATCGAAAGGAGAGATTTTATTATGGTCGATATGAAAGCCAATCCCTTTTACTTATCTGACGAGGATTGTAAATGGGTGGAGGACACCATTGCAGGAATGACCCTGGATGAGAAAATCGGACAGTTATTCTTTAATATGGGCTCCTCCAGAGACGAAGAGTATCTGAAAATGACGGTAAACAAGTACCACATCGGGGGCATCCGCTACAATCCCGCCACAGCCGACGAGGTTCATGAACAGAACCGTATTTTGCAGGAGAACAGCAAAATTCCGCTGATTATCGCCTGCAACACCGAGAACGGCGGAGACGGGGCCTGCGTGGACGGAACCACCATCGGAAGCCAGACCAAGATCGGCGCAACCCGCAATGTAGATTATGCCTACAACCTGGGCTATATGTCCAACAAGGAAGCCTCAGCCATCGGCTGCAACCTTTCCTTTGCCCCGGTCAGTGACATTCTCTACAACTGGGAAAACCCTGTCATCGGACTGCGCACCTACGGAAACGATGTGGAGAGAGTCATGGAAATGACCAAAGCCTACATGGACGGCGCTCACGCCAACAAGGGCTTTTGCTGTGCCGCCAAGCACTTCCCCGGCGACGGCCTTGACTTCCGTGACCAGCACGTGGCAAACAGCGTAAACGACTATAGCTGTGAGCAGTGGGATGAGACCTTCGGCAAGGTTTACCAGAACCTGATCGACAATGGCTTAGAGGCCATCATGGCCGGACATATCATGCAGCCCGCCTACACAAGACACTTCAATCCTGAGATTGCTGACGACGACATTATGCCCGCCACTCTCTCACCGGAGCTGATAGGCGGCCTCCTGCGCACCAAACTTGGCTTTAACGGCATGGTACTCACCGACGCCTCCCACATGGTAGGACTCACCTGCCGGATGAAGAGATGCGATCTGATGCCCGCCGCCATCGCAGCAGGTATCGACATGTTCCTGTTCTTCAACGATATGGACGAGGATTTTGAGAGCATGAAGCAGGGCTATCTGGACGGCAGAATTACCGAGGAGCGCTTAAGCGACGCCCTTCACCGCATTCTGGCCCTGAAGGCTCACATGGGTCTGCACAAAAAGGCTCCCACAGAGCTCGTGCCTCCCAAGGCCCAGGTTCATGAAATCGTTGGCTGCGACGAGCACAAGGCCATGCAGAAGGAAATCTCCGAGAAGTCCATCACTCTCGTGAAATATAAGGATCAGGATGTGCTTCCCATGATCCCTGACCGCTATAAACGCATCATGATCGTTTACGTCAAGGGACTGGAGGCTCCGGGACTGGGCGCTATCATGGGCAAAAACAAGGTTTCCCCTGCGGAAAAACTCAAAGAAAAGCTGATCGCCAAGGGCTTTGACGCTTTTATCTATGAGAGCCCCATCCAGAAGATCATGCAGCAGATGCAGGCCGGCGGAAAGCCCGACATCAACCTCTATTTTGCGGGTAAGGATGCGATCAAGGATTTCGTGTCCAAACAGGATTTGATCATCACCCTGGTAGACATTCCCGGCGGCTTCCAGCCTGTGGCAAGGCCCGCTTTCGGCATGACCAAAGGCGGCGGGGAGATTCCCTGGTATGTACACGAGCTCCCGGTAATCGTTATCTCCACCAAGCAGCCTTTTGTACTGGCAGATATTCCTCAGGCACGGACCTACATCAACACCTATGACGTTCTTGACACCACCTTCGATGCACTGATCGATAAGCTGATGACAGGCGCCGACGCTTTCGTGGGACAGGATCCGGTGGATTCTTACTGTGGGGTTTGGGATACCCACTTATAATAAAAAAGTAGACTTTTCCTGTCCAGGCTGTTTCTTTGGCAAGCCCATAGAAAAGTAACCCGAAAGCTGAATAGTTACCATTTGTCTGAATAAAACGGGCAGCAAACTTGTGATTCAGTAAGTTTTCTGGTAAAATAGGATAAAGCTGGTATTTTTTCTATCAAATATAGTGAAACAGGAGGTATTTTCTATGCAAATGGGGTTTCGCTGGTATGGCGAAGGAAACGATGACATTAAGTTGTCAGACATTAAGCAGATTCCCGGCGTAACAAGTATCGTCTGGGCTCTTCACAATAAGATGCCCGGCGAAGTGTGGGAAGAAGCTGAAATAGCCGAGGTTCAGAAACAATTGAAACCTTACGGCTTTAATATGGATGTGGTTGAGTCGGTAAATGTCCATGACGACATTAAGATCGGCCTGCCCAGCCGGGACGGATATATTGCGAACTACATTCAGACCATCCGCAATCTGTCCAAATTCGGCGTAAAAGTAATCTGCTATAACTTCATGCCGGTTTTTGACTGGACCCGTACCGATCTTTTCCATCCGGTAGGGGACGGCTCCACCGCTCTGTTTTATGAGGCAAGCAGAATCCATGACGATCCCAAGGAGATGGCAGACTATATCCTGAACAATCTTCATGGCCTTACTTTCCCTGGCTGGGAGCCGGAAAGAATGGCTAAACTGGATGAATTATTTGAGGCGTACAAGCCGGTTACCAAGGAAAAGCTGTGGGAAAACCTGAAATATTTCCTGGAAGCCCTGATGCCTGTCTGTCGGGAATGCGACATTAAGATGGCCATCCATATGGATGATCCCCCATGGGATATTTTTGGACTGCCCCGTCTTCTGGTAGACGCTGCATCAATAGATAAATTCCTTTCCATGGTAGATGATCCCTATAACTGCCTGACTCTGTGCTCCGGCAGCTTAAATGCCAACCCGGACAACAACGTGGCTTCCATCGTGCGCAAGCACTGTGACCGCATTGCTTTCGCCCATATTCGGAATATCAAGCATTTCCCGAACGGGGATTTCTCCGAGGCCAGCCACCGCGACTGCGATGGGGAAACCGGTATTCTGGACATTATCAAGGCATACCATGACTGCGGCTATGACGGCTATATCCGCCCTGACCACGGACGCCATCTCTGGAACGAAGGCCCCGGCACTGTACGTCCCGGCTATGGTCTCTATGACCGCGCCCTGGGTATCATGTATATGTGGGGCATCTGGGATATGCTAGATAAGCTGGACGCTGAGAAGTCGTAAACAAAGTTTCTACCCGGCAGAGCACAGCTGCCGGGGTATTTATAAAACTATTTACAGAAAGGAACCAAGCATTATGAAATTAAGTGAGCAGGGACTGAAAGACCGCGCCGCCTGGGAAGGGGCCGGATTTTCACTCCCCAAATTTGATCGTGAAAAGGTAACACAGGCCACAAAGGAAAACCCCTTCTGGATCCACTTTGGGGCAGGAAATATCTTCCGTGCTTTTCAGGCAAATGTAGTACAGAACCTTTTAAATGAAGGCATTCTGGACAGGGGCCTGGTGGTAGCGGAAGGCTTTGACTATGAAATCATCGAAAAAATGAACCGTCCTCATGACGATTACGGCATTGCCGTGACCTTAAAGGCCGACGGAACCATCGACAAGACCGTGGTGGGCAGCGTGGTGGAATCCCACATTCTGGATTCCGAAAACCCAGCAGAATATGACCGCCTAAAAGAAATCTTCGGGAAGGATTCCCTTCAGATGGCAAGCTTCACCATCACAGAAAAGGGCTACAGCCTGGTAACCGGCAAGGGCGACACCATTCCCGCCGTGGAAGCGGACTTTGCGGCTGGCCCGGAAAAGCCCGGAAGCTATATCGGCAAGGTGGCATCCCTTCTCTACAGCCGTTATGCGGCAGGCCAAAAGCCCATCGCCATGGTGAGTATGGACAACTGCTCCCACAACGGGGATAAGCTCTATGCGGCCATCAACGCTTTTGCGGAGAAATGGGTGGAAAACGGACTGGTTGACGCCGGCTTTAAAGCTTATGTGAATGACAAATCCAAGGTTTCCTTCCCCTGGAGCATGATCGACAAGATCACTCCCCGCCCGGACGCTTCGGTAGAGAAGATCTTAAAAGACGACGGTGTGGAAGAGCTTGAGCCTGTCATCACCTCCAAGAATACCTATGTAGCGCCCTTCGTCAATGCGGAGGAATGCGAGTATCTGGTGATCGAGGACTCTTTCCCTAACGGAAAACCGGCTCTTGAAAAGGGCGGGATTATCTATACCGCCAGAGAAACCGTTGACAAGGTGGAGAAAATGAAGGTCTGCACCTGCTTAAATCCCCTCCACACCTGCCTGGCCGTGTTCGGCTGCGTCCTTGGTTATCAGAAGATCTCCGAGGAGCTTAAGGATGAGGAGCTTGTAAAGCTGATCAAAACCGTAGGCTACAAGGAAGGGCTTCCCGTGGTGGTGAACCCCGGCATCCTTGACCCCAAGGAATTTATTGATACGGTAATCAACGTTCGTTTCCCGAATCCTTTCATGCCCGACACCCCTCAGCGTATTGCCACCGATACTTCTCAGAAGCTGGCAATCCGCTTCGGAGAGACCATCAAGGCCTACCAGGCATCCTCCGAGCTGGATGTGAAGGACTTAAAGCTCATCCCTCTGCTCTTCGCCGGATGGCTGCGCTATCTCATGGGTGTAAATGATGCGGGAGAAGCCTTTGAGCTGAGCCCTGACCCGCTGCTCGATACGGTTCGCCCTTATGTGGCAGACTTAAAGCTGGGTGGAAGCGCCAGTGAAGAGGCGCTTAAGCCAGTATTGGAAAATGCCAAGATCTTTGGCGTGAATTTGTATGATGTGGGCATGGCTGAGACGGTGGTAGGCTACCTGAATGAAATGATCGCAGGGGCCGGAGCCGTAAGAGCTACCTTGAAGAAATATGTGTAAATAAATGGTGGATGCCTGATTTATCCAGACGTCTCTATGTGAACAGCAGGTGGCTTGCTTTGCAGGCCACCTGCTAGCTTTTAGATCAATCACACTCCTCCTTAGCAACACAAAAGGCTACGCCAAAGCATAGCCTTCTGGTAGCATCCGCCGCAACGGAAATACTTTCTTATGAAAACCATTCACAGCAGAATCTTCCCCTCCGCATCCGCCTCCTTGGGAATCGCCACCATCAGATCAATCAATGTCATGGCAATAGGAAATCCTGACCAAAAAAGCAGAAGATATAAGATTGCCGTGGGATACTGCTTCGCGTAAAAGCGATGCCCTCCCATCCAGCCGGTAAAAAGAGCAAGCAGCAGATATTTCTTTCGGACCACAACGCTGGGCTCTCTGTTCTCCCTTCTGTCAAAGAAGTTGGAAATCGCCCTGGAGATGCGCCCTTCCTTTACTTCCACCCCATATTCCTTTCTGGTTTCGTCTAGTTCCTTTCGCAGGGCCAGATAATCGTCAATGCTTACATCGTTCTTTTCGTTCAAATTGTTCTTTTTTCCCATATTGCCTTTTTCCTTTCAAAGAGCGCCGGAGAACTCCGGCGCTCATATGTAACACAATTCTGTTATGCCATTATACTATATTTTTCACAATATGACAATTCTTATTCCTGCATTGCTTTCGCTTTGATCGCGGCAACCTCGGCCTGAATAGATTTCATTTTTTCTTTGGTCAGCGGATAGAACTTAAGTGCCACAACATTACACAGACATCCCAGAATAATCATACCATAGGCAAGGAATACTGCTACATAATGCAAGGATGTGCTATAAGGAGCGTCCACGTCAGGAAGGGCATCCTTAAATCCTACCGCAGCAAACATTAAGCCTGCAATCATAGGTGCAAGGGAAGAAATAATCTTATCAACAAAACTGAACAGGGTTCCCATCATACCAGGTACATATTTACCTGTACGGTATACCTCATAGTCGGCACAGTCAGCCGTCATAGGAATAACAATGTTTCCGGCCACCCCCTGGAAACCGGTCTGGAGAACGGTAAGAACGATATAGAGAATCGCAAAATATCCAAAATGCAGTCCGCCATTCCCATTGTTCAGGCTTGTGGGATCTCCAAAAATCCACAGGATTCCCAAAAGGGCGCATACAATAATTTCCCCCCAGGAACCAATCAACATAGCTTTTCTCTGTCCTAAGGTAGTTGCAAGTCCGGCAACTCCAAAGATCAGAAGAATGGTACCGGGAACGGAGGTAAATCCGGTAAGAATTCCGTTTAATGCGTAATTTCCGGCGATAACACCGAACAATACAATGGTTACCGCGCTGGTCTTGGCTGAAGCTGCCAGCTTATCGGTAGATGCGGATACCACCAGCATCTGAATCGCACGATTTCCCTTCAGGGTTTCCCAATAATCCTTCAATCCAACCTTAATAGCCTTGCCGGTTCCAAAGAACTCGCTTCTGTCCTTGGGAGAAATAGAGAATACGGCAATTGCGGTAAAGATGGCACTCAGGATCGCGGTGAAGAGCCACAGATCATGGAAAAAGCCTGTGGTAGTAACGGCGCCGTGTTTCTGAGTAAGCTGAGCGGCTATAATCGCTACGCCTGTAAAAAGGAAGGTATTGTAAATACCGTCAAAAACAGCAAACAGCGGTCTCTGTTTAGGGTCGTTGGTGAGACAGCTCTGGGCAGACTTGGTAACAACACACTGGAAAGTATATCCGATATAATAGATCGCGGCAATTACAATAAAGAAACCAAATCGGAGCGCGTTATTATCCGGTAAGTGGTGTGTTACATGGAACATGATAAAACTCATAACACAAAGAATAATATTTCCGACTACCATGAAAGGACGGTTCTTACCGAACTTGCCGTTGGTCTTGTCAACTACGAATCCGATAAACGGATCTGTCACACCGTCCCAGATACGCATCATCATGGTAAAGCTTGAAGCGGTTACAGTTGCGACTCCCGCAAAACCGCCCAGATAGTAAGCAACATAGTTCATTAAGAACAGGTACAAATTGGTAGCGGTGTTGTTCAATGCAAATCCGCCGATACGCCAGAGCGGGACACGGTGAACGCCATTCTCGCCGTAATACTTTGAGGTGTCATTTTTCATAGTTGATCTCCTTCTCTAAAAAGTTGTTAGTCTTTGCCCGATGCCAAAGCCCCCTGACTACGGCTTGAATACAGGCGCCCTTACATTTAGGTAATTTACTCTAATGCGACTATTAAAACTATATCATTTTTGTACATATATGTCAAACAATTATTAATTATTCATAAACTAGTAAATTATTTGGATGTTATATGTCCTGCTTTCAAATGCCATTTCCTTGTCATTTTGTACATTTTATATAATATATTCCCTTTCCGGGTTTTTTAATCCTCGTTCTTTCAACAATTATTGTATAAATTCACGGTTTTTCTCTGTTTTGGGAAAAGATTTATACCGGGACAATTTTTAGGTCTCTGTCGAACTTACACACATACTGATGATTTTTAGGATTTATAGGATATTTTTTAGAATATCTTGATTTTTTTGATATTATGTATGAAAATATATTTAATAAAAGTATCCAAAGAATATACTTCGGGTGATTGCTATGAAATATGAAGCAGAGCTGAATTTTGTAAAGGCACTCCTTAACAACTTTCACTTATCGTTCTCTACCGTCAAAAGTCCGATGATCCTGCCCTATTCACCTGTGGATTACGGACTGCGGCTTCTTTTCCATCCTGATTTTGATTATCCTGAGCTGCCGGATAAATTTGAAAAGATATGCCGCCCCAACACCATCTATCGGGTAAAGGATTTTTCCTTTTGCCATTATCTCTTTTTCCGGATTCCGGACGATAAGGAAAGCGTTTTCGCGGTGATCGGCCCTTATACCCTCACCGTAATCTCACGCAAGGTTTTGCTGGATATTTTCAGTAAGTTTTCTTACCCTCCCGACATTCTCTCACAGCTTGAAAAATATTACCAGGAGGTTCCCCTTATTCTCAACGAAAGCCAGATTCTTACCCTGGTTTTCACCCTTGGCACGAGGCTCTGGGGCAGTGAGAAAAATTTCTCTTTCCAGGACATTCCCGCCACTTTGCTCTCCGATTTAATTCCCGAGCATCAGGATCTTTCGCGTTCTCCTGGCCGGACAAACTCCTCCCAGGCAGGTTCCGAAAAGCCGCCGGAACCCTTTTTATCCATGAAAGTCCTTGAAAAAAGATATGCCGATGAAAATGAGCTGATGAAAGCCGTAAGCACCGGCCAGAGCCATAAGGCCATGGTGCTCTATAACAGCTTCCTCTCCCGCCAGCTGGAGCAGCGCATAGCAGATCCCCTGCGCAATGTCAAAAATTATATGATTATCGTGAACACCCTGCTGCGCAAGGCGGCGGAGCAGGCTTCTGTCCATCCCCTGCATATTGACAGCATTTCCTCCCAGTATGCCCGGAAAATTGAGCAATGTGTCTCTCCCAATGCGGTAGTCTCCCTTGGCAAGGACATGGTACATAACTACTGTCTTCTGGTACAGAATTACTCTCTCAAAAGCTATTCCCTGCTGATTCAGAAGGTACTGACCCAGATTGACACCGACCTGACTGCGGATTTAAGCTTAAATGCCCAGGCCAGCCTCTTAAATGTGAATTCCAGTTACCTCTCCACCCTTTTCAAAAAGGAGACGGGGACTACACTGACCGAATATGTCAACAAAAAAAGAATCAGGCAGGCCGTTTTCCTGCTTAACACAACCACCATGCAGATTCAGATTGTGGCCCAGCACTGCGGCATACCTGATGTGAATTACTTTACCAAGACCTTCAAAAAATATATCGGCAAGACGCCAAAGGAATATCGGGACTTCATCAAGGGGAAGTAGCCTGGCAGGGCCGCTTCCCCTCAGTATTATGAGTCATTCAAAAAAGTGCTGCTTTCCGCCCCTGTCATCCCCTGTTCTTTACCGGAATCTTCATCGCAAACTCTTCATAGGGAATGGTTACCGTCTTAAATCCGCCCGCATAGGCAGCCAGCGCATAGGGATGGAAATAAAAGCAGATTCCCTCCTCCTCAAGATAAAAATCAGAAGCAAGGCTTATTCCCTCCCGCACCACAGTCAGTGCGTCTTCCCAAAATTCTTCGGGCGCTTCCGATATACAGGCATCAAAATACCTGACCACAATCTCCCTGAGCTCCTCCTCGCTGTTTTCCACCACATCGGAGAGAAGGAGCCTTTCTCCGGTGTTTAAGTCAAACGTAAGGCCCACCCACATAGGCATCCCGTGGGCTCCTCCCGTATAGTCATAATCCTGCTGGTAAAAGCTGAACCTGTCCCCGTCAAAATAGGTGATCTGGGAAGGATGGCTGGAATAACTGTAACTTAAATTGTAGGGAATCTCATCCTCCTCCTGGGAGGCTATTTCGTCCTCCCGCCACGCAAGATCATCCGTATCTTTCGCATAGCTGAGGATGCTGTCCTGGTCGGCGGCCAGAATCCGGTTGATCTTCGCCGCTCCCTTATATTTTTCATCGACTACAAGACGCTCCAAGTCAATCTCTGCCAGCACAAAATCCGGCCTGGCCTGACTGTGGATTTCCTCAAAGTAGCTCTCCACAGTCCCCACCTGGCTGATGCCACTGTCGTAGAAGGCATCCCCAAGAGCTGCCGCCTCCCCGGGCTCTGAAAGGCTTCTGCGCATCAGGTACATTTTGTAGTCCATTGCGTCCGCATAATAGGCATATCCCTCTTCAATGACCACATTCCGCGCGCTGAAAGCAAAGCCTCCCTCCATCCCCGGTTTCTTTCCCAGGCGGAACAGTTCTCTGCGCTCCCCGGTTTTCAAGTCGATCTCTTCGTAAATACTGTTCTCTTCCCGGGAGCCTCCCGCATTTTCCGCCACCACATAGACATGCTCCTCATCCATATCTATGACCATAACTCCGTAGGGATAGCTTTCCTTTTCATAAACGGCCAGAAGGCTGGTCTCAAAACTCTTTGCATCCATAAGATAGAGCTCTTCCTTCCCCTCCTCATACTTGCCGAACAGGAAAAAGTCCCGGTTAAAGGCGCGGAAAGCCGCCTCCGGCATCAGCTCTCTTTCCTCTCCGGTCTTGGGGTCAATGGCAACCGTTGTCCCCCCGTTGACGGCAAGGTAATAGCCAAAGGTACTCAGGCTTTCAAGGGCGCTTACATTTCTTACCCCGCTGTCCATGACATAGACAAGGGAATAGGACCCAGGCAGCCCTTCAAAGGATAATTCCTCCCTGTCCTCTCCCCTTACAGGGGCCCCGTCCTCTGCTTCGGGATAATAGCCAGCGCAGCCATTGGATTCCAGATACAGCCCATTGCCGCAGCGGTAAAAGGCCTGGGGGAAATCTTCCAGCTCCGTGATCCTTTCATAACCTGTGCCGTCCTTTTTAATCACGGAGAAACAGCGTCCCTGGGCTCCACGGCTGCCATCCGCCTCCCTCCTGGCCTCCTCCAGAAAATATATATAATCTCCCGCAAGCACCCCTTTTCCTTCCATCGCCATCAGCGCATCCCGGGCATCCGGCCCGCTCTCCCACAACACCCGGGAAGAGCCGTCAGATTTCTCTATCCGCCGTATCCGCTCCGTGCCGCAAATGTAAAGCGCTTCCTCGTCCTCTAAAATGATACGTCCCTGGCAGATTTCCCCCTGCAAAAGAGTCTGCATCTGGCGGGACTTTTCGGGACTTTCCCCGGATTCACCTTTTTCGGGCTCATCCGTCTGTGCTTCTTCCGCCTGCGTCCCTTCTGCCTTTGCCCTTTCCGTCTGCGTTTCTCCTGCTTGTGTCCTTTCCGCCTGCGTCCCTTCTGTCTTTGCCTCTTCCGTCTCTTCTCCTGCCGGATTTCCTCCCGCTTTTCCCATGTTGCCACATCCTGTCAGCGCCACCGTAAGCAGGATCAGCGCCCTAAGCTGTCTTTTTCTCATCACGTCTCTCCTCCCGGTTTCTTCCGATCTCTTTTCCTCCGGTTCCTTATCCTTTCCCAGACGAATCCCCTGCTCTAAACCATCAATGACCTTGATGCCAGAAAAACCGACACTCCGATCATCAGCGCCCACAAAAGGAACCTGCCTGCCGCAAGCAGCCGCTTCTTTTCCCTGTTTTCATCATCCATCTCTATCTCTATCTGCATTGTTTTTCCTTTCCAATCCTCTTTTTCTGTACTTTCACTCTATTACCATTTTACCCGTGTCTTCATAAAAATATATCATCCCGCCCCATATCCAGTTGGAATGTTTTTCGTTGCACTTTCGCAGGGCGAAGCAGTGGACATAGCCTCCATCCTCTGAGTGGTTGCAGGAATCGTAGGACAGGATCGCCGGATATTCCCCCATCCATCCCATATAAAATTCCCGGGGCAGCTCCACTCCCGCCAGCCGGTCGCGGTTCTCCTTAATCTCCGCTGAGGTGTAGCAGGTCACAGGCAGCGCCAGGGCATCTTCCAGTAATTCCTCCGCTGCCTGGCCAAGGGCCTGGACGGGAGAAGTCTTCACCGGATAGTTACGTATCACATATTCGGAATTCTCATCCCATGCCACCGCCGCCCCCAGATTACCGGCATAGACCTCCGGCAGCTCATATCCCGCTTTCCTTTCGATTTCCCCCAATCCCTCATCCAAAATTTCCTCTAGTTTTCCTCCATCCCTCTTTTGCCGGGAATTTTCCTCCGATATCAGCAGGATCTTCTCATACCCCTGCCCGTCCCTGGCAATCACATAATCTTCATATATCCCCTTTTCCCTGTGATAAAGGGTAAATCCGTTTTCCTTACCTCCAAACCACTCGTTATCCACACACCAGTCCTCTACGAGTCTGCCATCTCGGTAGCAATAGGTTTCCTTTCGGTTCCACCAGAAGTCGCATTCATAACCGCCAAGACAGACCACAAGCCTTTCTCCCGCAATAAGCATTCCCTGATAGAAATCCCCATAGCCCTCTTCCCCATAAATACCCGCAGTTTCCAGGGGCGTTATGGGCCCAAGTCCCCCGTCCCTGCGTCCCAGGAAAAGATAAATATTCCGCTCCCTCCTCCAATCTTCCTCTCCCCTGAGAACTCCTGTAACCGCTACATCCGCGATGCCATCCCCGTTTAAATCACCCTCTGCAAGCTCTGAAGCCATTATGTCTTCCTCCGGATAAAACCGGTCAAGATAAGCCTGGGCCTTCCTGAGTTCTTCCGCATTCATGCTGTGATACCTTCCTCCGGTGAGCATGGGCGTAAACACGGCTTCCCCAATATTCTGGCTCAGATTATCCTCCACCGACAGCGTATGAAGCTCTTTCATCGGAAGAAGAGGTGCAAAATCCCCGATCAGATTCCCATGAAGCCTTAATTCCCCCATTTTCTTCATCCCTGCAAGAGGGCTGATATCCCGAATTTGATTATGATCCAGCCTGAGCTTGCCAAGCCCGGTAAGCTCTCCCAGGGCCGTAATATCCCCAATCCCATTCTCTCCAAGGTCAAGCTCCCTAAGCTGTGTGAGGCCGGTTAGCGGGACAATATCCTCCACCTCATTTTCTCTCAGGGAAAGCGCCTTCAATTTTTCCAGCTTCCCTATGGAGGAGATTTCTTTGACATGGTTTCCCTCCAGGGAAAGCTCTGTCAGCTCCGTCATCCCCTCCAAAAAGGCCAAATCCTCAAGCCCGCAGTCCGCAAGCCTTAAATTTTTAAGCTCCTTAAACTGGCTTAAGGCTTCCCTCTCTTTCCCGCTGAAAAGGGCTCCCTCTATGGATAACTCTTCCAGCCTCGGCGTCATACTTGGGGTAAGGTCAAAGGCCACCACCTCCAGGGCCTGCACCCACAGCCTTTTCAATTTTGGGAAATTTTGCAAATCCGCCAGGGTTTTCACCTCCCCATAATTGCAGATCCACAGACTTTCCAGACCTGTGATCTCTTCTATGGGAAGGACTTCCCTCACATAAGCCCCGGCCTCACAGTAAGCTGCATTTTTGATTTCATCATCCTGCCAGCAGATCCCGTCCCCCGGCAGCCTTTCCTCCCAAACACTCCAAAGCAGGCCCTCCCAGAGTCCTTCCCTCTCGGTCTGCAAAACCGCTCCCTCACGAATCAGAGGAAGCTCCATGATTCTGTTGCGAAGAGATTCTATTTCCTCCCTGTAAACCAGCTTTTCCTGGGCTTCTTCGCCCATGGCATTTTCTTCGCCCATGACCTTTTCTTCGTTCGCCTGATTTTCCTCTTTCACCTGAAAGAGCAGCCCTCCCTCACCAAAAAAGAAACCCCTGCTTCCCTCCTGTGTCCGGTACAGGATAAAACTGCCTCGGGGCCTGCCTGATCTGTCATCCAAAAGAAGCCACGTATCATGTTCCCATTCCTCGGCTCCCTGCCCTTCCAGCAGCCTGCCGCATATCTCCCAAAGTCCTGTGTATTCTTCCCCGGCTGTAACGCCCTGATTTAGGGAATAGGCAAAGATGCCTGCCCCCTGCTCTGTGTCCCGAATTTTCAGGGCCGACACACACTCCGCCCCTTCTTCCGAAAAAGAATCCAGCGCCTGAGCGGGCTCCAATTCCAAATCCCTCCAGTTTTCCTCTTTATATTGAAAAGACTCGCTGACAAAGGCTTGCATCTGTCCATCCGCAAGAGCTCTTTTCCCCAGGATACGGTTGTCCCCCACCCGGATTTTTCCTGCCCAGAGCTCCTTTTGACGGGAAGCCTCCTCCCTCTCCTGGTTCCCATCCTCCCCTCTTTTTCCGCCATTGATGACGGCTCCCTGCCGGATGCATTGGGGAAATTCCGAAAATCCCGGCTCCTCCTGCCTCTGCGCTTCCACGCCTCTTCGCATGGCAAAGGGTAAATAGAAGGCGCCCTCCTCGTCCAGCTCCGTGATTCCGCCTGCCGTATCTTCCGGCAGCCCCCAGCCGGGCTCCTGCCGCACAAAGCAGTCCTTCACGTCCCTGTCGGCAATGGCGTAGCTATATTCCCCCATCAGATAATAATCCTGCCTTACCAGATTATAACACCCTTCCACCAATCCGCGATTTTCACAGCAAATACCTGCGCGCACGCCCCCTCTTCTCCACCCGGCTTTCAGGGTCATGGTGCCTCGATAGCCGCATTTTAGGATACTTCCGCCGTTTCTACCGCAGATCCCTCCCATCCGGCTGTCTATGCCCGGGTCATCTTCCTCGGTTCTCAATCTGCCCTCAAACACACAGTCCTGGATGAGCCCGGCATTTTCCAGGCAGAAGCCGCCCATCTCGTCCTTTCCCACAATCAGACCATCTCTCAGCGTCAGGCCACTGATCGTCCCCTTGTTCTTTTTCACCAGGCCATAGCCGTCCCGGGTGTAAAGGCCATAGATCACATGGCCGTTTCCGTCAAATTCGCCTGCAAAGGTTTCCGGCCCAAAGCTCTGGTTGACAGGCGGGTTTAATTCCCAGCCTTCATACCCCGAAAGGTCATTGAGGGTAATATCCGACATCAGCCTGCCGTCAATAAAATCCTGGCTCTCCACCTTGCGCCAGAATCTTTCATAGTCATAGGCCGTATAGATTTCGTAGAACCCGTCCTCCGACAATGGCATATCCTTTGGCAGGGTAGTCCTGAAAACAACAATGCTTCCCGCTGCCACAATGGCTCCCACGAAAAGCACTGTTAAAAGGTTATATACATCCCTCCTGATCCTTTCCATATATAACCTCCCTGTATCGTTTCTCTTTTGCCTTCCTGTTCCCTCTGCTCCTCTTTATTTTATCTTTTTTGTGCATCATAGTTTCATCATTTTTGCATCATAGTTGCATATTCTTCCGCCCGTTCTTTGTCCTAAGGAAAAGCCCTTTTAAAGAAAATTCTCAATCCTGGGCAGATTCCACTTAAACCTGATTGCCAGAAACCGCATAACAATCACGCACAGGGCCCCCGCAAGCATGGCGGGCTCTTCCCCGATCCGGTTCCAGAAAAACGCGCAGACAAAAGCCCCCAGAATACAGGCGCTGGCGTACACATGCTTGACAAAGATATAAGGCCGGTCACCGGCCATCATGTCCCGCAAAAGGCCGCCCCCCACTCCTGTAATAGTCCCCAGAAAAACCGGGAGGAAATAGTTAATCCCCATGTGATTGTCAAAGGCCGCCCGCACCCCTGCCACGGTAAAGACCGCCAGCCCCAGGGTGTCCGCGGCCATCAGAATCAACTGGAAGTGCGCCCCGGAAATCTCCTGATAACCCCGCACATGAAAAAATATGATGACAAAAATAAGGGCGGAGGTCACAATGGCGCTCAGGGCATAGACCGGCTCCCGAAACGCCACAGGCGGCAGAATGCCAAGGACGATGTCCCTGATCATTCCCCCGCCTACAGCCGTCACCATTCCAAGAATCACCACGCCAAGAATGTCCATTTTTTTCTTGATGGCCGTCATGGCCCCCGACAGAGCGAAGGCCACTGTTCCGATCATATCCAACACAAAAAGCATATATTCCATGGGTCTGTTCCATCCAAACTTACAAACTTCTTATTCCTGAGCCCCTGTGATTTCCATAATGGCTCCGCAGAGCTCTCCTGACACGCCCAGGGCCTGCAGTTCGCCAAACAGGGCGGCGGGACGATTTTTGTCTCTGCGAACAATCTCGTCGATCCTGTCCTTTTGCTCGAACTGGATTTCCGCCCGGTTCAAAATCTCGGCAACCATCTCTTCCACCGGATTATCCGCGATCCTGATTCCGTCCTCAAAAAGGATTTCCACCTGATCCCTAGGCGTTACCAGGGGCAGAGTCACCGTGAGGGTACTTCCACACCATTTCGCATCCACAGGCTGCAAGGCGCCGCCAATCGTAACCGTCACGGTCTCGGCGCTGATCTTGTGGAACACCACCTTAAATCTGCGCTCACCGGGAATCAGGGAGGTATCTCCCTCCACCGGCTCAATGACAAACCGTCTGCCGCTCCAGTCCAGCCTCATCTTCGTTTTGGCGCATACGCCCTTTTCATATTCCGTTGATACATTATCATCCTCATATAAGGTAAAGGTGTTATCCGCACCGGGATAGACCTGTATGGCAAGCTCCCTCGGGTTGGAAACCGCCTCACCGGCCCCGAACTGCTCCGTCATAGGAAGGATTGCCCCTGCCTTTGCCAGTACCGGAATCTTGTCAATGGCCCGATACATGCACAGGCTTCTGTCCCCCTCATAGGCAAGATCCGTAAAGAGGTCAAACCATAATCCTTTCGGGAGGTAGGCCTTTACCTGTGCCATATTGAGCCGTGGAACACTGGGGGTGGTGATGGGCGCCACCATCAGCTCAGAACCGAAGAAATACTGGTTTTTGCAGAGATAAGCCTCCCGCTTTCCGGGGTATTCATAATACAGCGGCTGGCAGATGGGAAGATCCTCTTTCCATGCCCGATAATTCATGGTGTAAAGATAGGGCACCATCCTGTGGCGGAGTCTTAAGAACTCCTTCATGGTTTCGCAGACCTCTTTTTTGAATCTCCAAGGCTCCTTCACGATATACTCGTTCTGTGTGCTGTGAAGACGGTTGATGGGTGCGAAGACCCCATACTGATACCATCTCGCTTCCAGCTCGTCGTCTCTGGTTCCCTGCATATGCCCGCCAATATCATGGCTCCACCAGCCGTAACCGATGTTGGAGGCCGTGTTGGTAAAATAAGGCTGGAAGGCAAGGCTCTCCCAGGAAATCACCGTGTCTCCCGAAAAACCTACGGGATAACGGTGGGAGCCCACCCCTGCGTAACGGGAAAAGGTCATAGGACGCTTTCCGTTCCTGGCACTGTCCAAAAAGTGATAGTGATTTAACATCCAGAGTGGGTCAAGCCCCTCCACCTTGGTGTTGGTTCCCTGCTGCCAATCCAGCCACCAGAAGTCCACGCCCTCATCCTCCATGGGATGATGAATCTTCTCGAAATAAACCTCCAGGAATTTCGGATCCGCAATATCAAAATTCACCGGTTCTTCCTTTTCCTGGTCTACCCCCATAGCCTGTGCCACCTGGGGATAACAGTCCTCAAAAGCCCTCACTCCGTCTGCCGGATGGACATTCAGCGTGGTGTGCATGGCCCTGTCGTGGAGCTTCTTCAAAAAGCGCGCCGGATCCGGGAACATTTCCCTGTTCCAGGTATACCCTGTCCACCCGCTTCCGTACTTGGGGTCAATATCCACCAGATGCCAGTCCATGTCGATCACCGCCACCGTAAAGGGAATCCCCTCCCGGTCAAAACGCTCCATCAGCTCCATATAGGAGTCTTCCGTATATTTATAATACCTGCTCCACCAGTTTCCAAGGACAAACCTAGGCAGCATGGGGGTTTTGCCGCACAAGTAATAAAAATCTTTCAGCGCCTCCCGGTAACGGAAGCCGTAAGCAAAGAGATAAATGTCCTTTCCTGCCCCTTTTCTGGGAGATACCCATCCGTCCTCTCCAAGGAGCAGGGATTTGGAGTCATCCACACAGGCAACGCCCTGAAATACGGACAGTAGCCCCTCGTCCAGCTCGCAGGCTCCGTCCACAGTGTCCAGCGTCCTTGTGGTTCCTTTTAACGTCGGCACCTTTTCCCCGTAACGCCAGGGCGTCCGGTTCCACCCGGAAGCGCCCTCCGCCTCCACCTTCAGGGCGAGGCAGGAGAGTCCCTTAGAGGAAAATTCTTTTTTATCATAATTGAGCTGAAAATAATCCGTGCGGATTTCCAGCCCGTCCTCCGTATCCCTGTATGTAAAATCCACTTTGGGGAAATCCCGGTTTAAAATACTCTGGGTGGCCTCGTCGGTAAAATGCCCCTCCAGGCTGTATTCCAGGCGCACCATGCTGGGCGTCAGCAGAGTAATCCGATAGTTCTCCCCCTGGATGATATTTTCAGGCTTTGCCAGAGGGTGTGTTTCCATTTTTAAATGAGCTTTCATTTTTGTCTCCTTTCCTTTTTTGATGAATACCGCTATCCCTACGGTTTTCTGTTTTTAATCACCATTTCAGCAACTTATGTTTACTGCCTTTATCTAAAATACAAAATCACATACAAAAGCCACATCCATGATAACTTCGTGTCGGAACGCTTCCACACCATTATTTTCATCATAAGCTACCAGATAATACTTTTTGCTCTTATCATACTTCTTGTTCTTAAACGTAAAGCGCATACGGAACAATCTTTTCTGCACATTTTCCTCTCTCCTATCTGCCACATAGATATTTTCGTTGGAAATCTTTTCGGTGGAAATCTTTCCACTATCTTCTGACAGAAAATATAACTTATATATCGTACCCTTTACCACATCACTGACCGGTTCTGACTGAATAAAATCAAGTGTCGTAATCAGATTCGTTATTTTCTGTATCAGGCTCACAAGCATAATTTGAACGGTACGTGTTTCCACCGCCCCCTTATCCATCTTAATATCAATTACCGGAACCAACATTTCCTGTGGGGACGAACCGCCATGTACATAGTTAAGTCCGCTATTACCTTTTGCAGAAAATACACTTGTGCTGCAAGAGTAAGATATAATCTTATCGTCCTCATTGCCAAGCATATATCCCAAACCAATACTTAATACGCCATCATCTACTACCGGCTCCTTTGCAACAATGTACCTGCGCTTTTTTAATTTGCCCGGTTCTTCTGCTGTACTGATCTTATCGCTTTGCTGCACTGGATCTCTCTTATAAATAAATCCGTGATCAGATGTCACAATAAATCGGTAGGTGTTTGCACTGTTTGCAATTCTCTGGATCAGTTCTGAAATCTCATTAACTGCTTTTGTACAAGCCCGGAATACTTCATCCTCTGTGTTCTCTCCTGTATGATCAATCTGGTCGTGATAAATATAGACTACCTGCTTTGATGTAAAGATTTCTCTGAGTTCCATACCCTTAAGGTTTTTAATGTAACTATAGTTTACGCAACGGCTTTCAGGTACATAGGACTGTAATACTGCCTGCCTTGTTGATGTATCAACTGCATACTTTCCATCCACAAGCTCTTTAA
This sequence comes from uncultured Lachnospiraceae bacterium, assembly GCA_949949005.1. Classification (GTDB taxonomy): domain Bacteria; phylum Bacillota; class Clostridia; order Lachnospirales; family Lachnospiraceae; genus Suilimivivens. The sequence goes on along the minus strand of CATLHM010000001.1, from coordinate 93,849 downwards.
AATCATCTGTCAGCTCTAAGGTCTTATGTGGCAATAATGCCTCCATGCCAAGCCTTGTATAGGATGGAAATACACTGAGCATTGGTTTAATAGATAAGGAATCCTTACATTTAGGGTTGTCCTGCATCCGCCTATACAACTCGCATCCGACCTCAAAGCGCATCCCATCTGAAATGATTACTACTGTACGTTCTTTATTAGCGCACACATATTTACGAAAGAAATCTCTCTGTAACGGAATCACAGTAAGCGCATCCCGTTCCTGCAATCCTTCATTCCATTTAGGTAACAGTTTTCCAAGATATTCATTTGTATAAATATTTTCCACAAGCTCACGAAGTTCTTCTAAACCGAATGTGTCCTCTAATTCATCATAATCCGTATAGAACTTCCTGTAGCTGCAATCTATCTCGCAGTCACTTGCCATATAATGGTCAATCATCTTCTTGAATCCATCTAACGGCTCATAACTTGCCTGCCAAATTAAAAAATACGCATTACTAAACATCTGGTAGACCTTTGCGTACTTTCTTCCAAAGTGCATTTTGGATCGCATCTCGCAGATTTCACACAGATCTTTATTATCCAGTTTGGCAATCAGATCTTCTGCAAGCAGTCTCTCTTTGATCCAACGTATTAAGATGATGTCAATTTCTGCAAAGGAATCACATTCAACCAGACTTTCCGGCTCATATGCCGAAAGTATCTTTCCTACATCCAATACCCCTGCCACATAAGCCGACAGTTCATCATATCTATCTCGGTATAGCACATGATTCATCAGGTTATCCATGAATACAATGATATTTCCGGATTTATAAGAAACAAATCCTTTCCATCCTTTTGGAAGTTCTGCGCTAATAGATCGGGCTGCATAAGTCACAAACATGGAAATCACAAACTTTTCCAATGTCGGTGCAGGGGATGAATAGCCAAATTGCTGCTCTACATATTTCCAAAATGATTCCAGCAAATTAAATTTGCCAAAATCTGCAATAAACTTGTTGCCCTCTAAACTGTCATCCGTAAGCAGCACCCGGATCACTTCATCAAAGGAGCAAGTACGTGTCCTACAAACAGCGCTCATCAGTCCAATAAGAATATTTTCCTCATTGAAATTCTCTATCTCCAAATCATAGAAACGCTGGGTTCTTTCTTTATTTGCAAAGAATTTAATATGCTTTTCAATGATAGGTTTATACTTTTCTTCTATACCTAAATCAACTGATAAAAGCGAAGCCCGGTCAGCATAAAATCTTTTAGAATAAGCAAGCGTATCCTCCAGATGATTTTCAGATACGGGCGGTTTTGGAAAAGGTGCATAGATCAGATAATTTGTGGTGGTATCCACCTTTTCCAGGAAATACTTAGTATAAAACTGATTCCCTTGTTTCAGTTTATATACCTTTGCATTGGCAATCTCAATTCCATCAATATCCTCTGCAAATTCACCTTTTTCATCATACCAAAATACAAGTTTTCTGGTATCACCGGAAAATTCTATATTCAGCTTATCTACAATTTGTTTTAAATTTAGTTCTACCATGATATTTCCCCACTTATTGCTATTGCTTTATATAAGCTATTTCATTATATGTACCTGCAAAATATTTCCGACATTTTTCAGCAACAATATCTGGCTGAATATTCCTCAACATAATATCTCCATGCAACTTTTTTGAATAATACAAATCTCTCGATTCTTTAAGCTGCTTCACATAAGCTGAATTTACTCCTTGCAATTTCCCAATATATTCTTTTACTTCTGTTTGTATAGCACAAATAATCCGGTCACTTAACTTTACATATCCATCTTCAAACCAACCATATTCTTCTATGTTTTTCGAATATTCCTTTAGTACTTTCTTATCTATATAGTCTCTCAAATGATGTAGAAAAAAAATTTTTGTGCCCTGATCTATATCAGTAACCACTCCGCTCTTGCTATAAAGATACTGAAATCCATTACTCCAATCAGCAATAAACCAACTTTCGACTTCTGGGGATGCATATAGGATAAAGACCGGGACATTATTTTGTAATTTTTCATGTACTTTATCGACTATTCCATCGTTATATTCTTTAATCCTTTTATCATCCCATCCATAAAACCTTCCATCCAAATCATCTTCAATTAAAACTGCTTTGCATGTACTAATTTCATCTTTATTCTTTTCCAAGATTTTATAAATCTTTTCCAATAATGCTTCACCTGTAAGACCAGATATTTCGGGAGTAAGCCTTTTGGCATCCCCCTTTTTCTTTATTGTTTTATTGGGCAAATATTGCTTGTACTCATATTTATCATTCATTTTCTTCAAAAAGAACTGCATAGCGCCCGCTTCCGTATATCCACAGGTCAAAAAACATGCTATTCTATCTACCATGGCCACCCCCCTAATGCCGGGTCGTTTGTCCTGTACAAATCTCCCAATTCCCAGTCCCCCAACTCATCAACAATGTCCCTATATTGTATCTTTTTTATCGTTTCGTCACATCCAAAAACGAAAACTGCCACCTTTTCCCTCTTAAATTCTTCTGTAAATACATCAAGAAAATCCGGCGAATGCGTACTGATAAAACACTGACGAAATGTATCCGCTGTCTGCATCCAATTACCAACCACTTTTTGCCATGCAGGATGCAGGTTGTTTTCCGGCTCATCTATTGCTAACAATGTTCTCGGATTTTTCATTGGCATATTTATTAACATATTTAAAATCAATCCTTTTATAGTTCCTTCCGATACATCTGATAAATCATATTGTTCATTGCCATATACCAATTTAAATATTAATTTATCATAAACATTAACTGTATCTGCCACTTGCAGATTAGGAATAAGTTCTTTCATTTTTTCTTCAAACCTTGTTTTCCATAATACATCTTCAGATTTATATTGATTAAAAATATTTGAAAAATTAGAAGCATTATGATTTAAGGAATCATCCATAGCTTTTATATTAACCGGTTCCCGCATTTTATCAGTTTCAAATTGTGCGCTAGTATAAACGCTAAATCCATCGAAATACTTTTGTAATTCATACAATAATTGTGCAATATTTACCCTGATCATTTCGTTTCCATAGATATTCTTATTCTGCAAAAGAATATCTTTAAACTGCATAATCAGTGTTTCCTTACTATTCACCTCAAATGCCAATCTGCGATTTTTGTCCCCTACTTTTGTAGCAGTAGAAAAATTCCCCATACCAACTTTATAATCATGGCACCTAAAGTAATTAAACTCTTTATCATATCCCGTTCTTTGTTCCGAAGAACTCAATTCCTCCAATACAATATTGCAATTTTCAACGGTATTTCCTACTCCATAAGAAAACTTATATCTCACCGGCTTCTCATTCAAGCAAATTTCCCATGCAAAATCTATGGGGGTGTTTTCTTCTGCATATTTATTTAAGGCATGATCCCACCCGTTACGTGCGACTGCGTTCAGAAATGCAGACTTCAAATTGCCTTCTTCTGCATTTTTTAACATTTCCGAAAAAAAAGTGATTGCCTTAATAAAATTAGTTTTTCCTGAATTGTTAGGACCAATTAAAATATTAATTTTTTCAAATTCTAAATTATCTGTATTTATATTCCTAAAATTATGACATGAAAACTTACTAATCATTTTTCGTAGCCCTCCGTTTCTTGACCAATCTTTTCATCATATTTCCGGCACCTTTGAGCTGTTTCTGCAATTTTTCTTTACGTTTAGATGCTGCTGTTACTTCCCAATATCCGTAACGCTTGCCGCCTTTACGCTCTATCTTCCCCATTTCCTCTAATACCTTAATGTATTTCTGAATCACACGGCGAGAAATTCCCAGACGTTCACCCAATGCACTCTGTGATATGTTAGGCTGTTCTTTTAACATTTCGATAATCCTAAGCACCATTGCATCTTCCAAAGCACCATCTTCGCCGATGTTTTGGTGCTTTAGGCTCATCTATAAGTGCGCTTTCAAGCGCACGGAAACGAATCCGCAATGTAGTTCCTATCAGTTCATAGACAGGCAGTTCCGCCCCCTATCTCCTTACATTCATCACATATCTTCTGGATTCCCTGTCCTCGGTTCTCAATAAATGCTATATCTCTAACACTCGGGTATTCCTCATTATTTAGCAGCATAATTTTACTTCCCGAAATTGTGCAAGTACGCTTGCACAATTCTAGTCATCTTTGTCATCCATAACACCGCCCTTCTATCGCTTAAGCGCTTAAGAAGCAACATACATTGGTTATATTTGATATTTGTATACTTATATCTTTGCAAGTACCTGATATTGCTTGCCATCATTAGCAGTCTGTACCTTTTCGTAATTTACCTTTACACCGTCATCCAAATCAATTTCTATTCGGGATAATGCCAAGTGACCAATCTTTTCATCATATTCTTGGCATTCTTTGAGCTGCTTCTGCAATTTTTCTTTACGTTTAGATGCAACTGTTACTTCCCTGGCATTGCCACTATTATCAATAGTATCCTGCATACGATTGATTTCACTTTCATAAATACGTTCCATACGGTGTAGGTAATCGACACGTAGATTGCCGATCGTATCTGCATTATAGCGATGCATATAAATAAGCGCTTTAAAACCATTCAGCTTGCCACTGTCAAAAAGCCAGTAAATTGGGCGTTTTTGATATACTTTCAGGTGGTCAGTATAAAAGTCCTTGAGAAAATAATTACGGATGACTTCTCTTGAAGAACCCCCTTTGTTCCCCAATGCCTGCGCAATAAAATCCAAATTTTCTTCTAAAGTTTCCTCTCCATAGACAACTTTCACAAATTCTACAAATCTGTTTACAACATCGTCTGTAAAGTATTCCTCATCTGTAATCGGAATAATATTATCTGCATCTACTTTCCAACACTCCAATGGTTCTTTTCCATCAACAGGTAAATAATAAAATGGTGTTCTCCCATCCCCAGATGTATATTCCCCATCCAATCGAATATTAGCAGTATCGTCAAATGTTCCACTATAATATGCATATATATCTCTCATATCTCCGCCTGCAAACATCAGACCCTCTCGATCGAGAGAATAACGACCAAACATACACCCTACCACATAGGAAATGAAGCTGCGGATATCCCTGCCTAATTCCGCTTTGCGAACTGTGACATCTTTATCTTCTACCTCCGGCCTCAGTTCATCTTGTAATCCATAAATATCTATAAAAATACGGTTGAGTTCTTCCTCATTTGATTTTAGCTGACTAAATCGAGTGTTGCATTCACTTTCCCACAAAAAGAAAGCATCCCTAATCCGATAAGAAAGGTTTCCATTATTATATACTATTTTTTTTGCTAATTTAACTAACGGATGCTTTTTATAATCCCATGATGTTTCAAAGGAATCCCAATCACACTGTGACATATTTTCAAGTTCATCTACCAATTTGTTAATGAATAGTTCTGTCGATTTTTCAGGCATAATAATTGGTAATTTCCCAACATCTCCCAACTCGTAATTTAATGTAGGTGACAATATTTTCAAAATAATATCAGCAATTTTTGAATTGCAAAATGCCAATATATATTTTTTGGCGGAACCTTCTACACTTATTACCATTCCCGCTTCTGATGAAATATGCCCTGCTGGTTTATGGCGAAAAGCAATTTGGGCACTTGAAATTTTTGTCCATGTAATTACATCTTTAAAATAGTAATCACTTCCTTGCGGTCTAGACTTCAGCTTTCCATTTTCATTTGTAAAATGCTTTATTTCATATCCATTATTTTCCCAATTTACAATAAAATCATTATTTCCATACCATTTTCTATATTCTCCACCCTTATTATAAGGAACCCATTTCCCCTTTTTAGCACAAACTTCATCTACATCTTTTGCTTTCTTAATAAATCTCTGATTTCCTACTTCATACCATAATCTTGTAAACCTATTTGTATCTCCCGTAATTAAACCTTGTGCGATTTTTCCAACATCACTAAGCTTTTTTTCCATGAAAATATCGAATAATGTTACTCCTACCCAATACGCCACCGGACTCCCCGGAATTTTCGTGAAATTATCCTGCACTGCCGCATAGCGATTTTCTCCTGCAAGAAACATCTCTTCCTTGCCCCTCTGTGTTGTTGGCTCAATCAGTCTACAATACATCCCCTTATATTTCGCAATATGGCTTTTCCTCATCACAAAGCTGGTGGTCTGTACCACTTCCCCACCAATTTCCTCAAACGCTCTCGCCCCCAAATGTGCCATATTTACAGTATCTATCATTAGCAATTTCTCACGCAGTTTTTCAAAACTGGACAAAAACATCCATGCATGTTGTGTAATCATAGCCTGATATCTATTATCTTTTATCATCTCCCCACAACGATCTATAAACACTGCAAACAAATCGCTCTTACTCTCCGGATAATTCCTTTTTACAAAGTCATTTAATGCAGCACTTCCATTTGAAGTCCCCATATATGGAGGATTCGTTACTGCAACATCATATTTCTGCGAAAGAATTTTTGCTTGTTTTGCCAACTCTGGCAAAACCTGATTGCACTCCATATACCATCCTATCATTACCACATTTTCCGCCGTCTGTTCTGCTGCCTGTTCCCACGCCCTCAGAAATCCATCATAATCTCTCTTCTCCACATTAAGAATAGAACCATATTCTTTAGCATCCACAAAAGTATGTAATAAATACTGCAAAGTTTCCCTATGTTCCTCGCTAAGCAGAAACTCCCCCATATCCTTGTCATACGCTATGCCGTTGCTTTCCTGTATCGCGCACAAATTAGGCTCTATTCCAAGAGTCAAAAATCTTCTGTTATAGGAACGTGCTTTCATCATGATTGCAAAATAGGCAAGTTGAAAGGCACGATCATCTATATCCAGCCCGTAAATATTATTCTCAACAATACTCTTAGCAGCGTCCCTCTGGCCATATCCATAACTCTCATAGATCTGCATCAAAACATCAAAAGCATACACAAGAATGTGACCGCTTCCCATGCATGGATCAATTACTTTGATCTCTTCCGGTTTGATGCTTTTGTACTCTTCCCGAATGGCTTTCAGTTGTTCCTCAACATCTGCTTCCTGTTCTGCCTCTTCAAGATAATAGTTCCATCCCTTTTTAAGCTTTGCTTTTTCATTCTCATGTCCCTCTAGCCAGAGCCTGCCTACACTATTCTCTACCATGTAGCGCACAATCCAGTCAGGCGTAAAAAGCTGAGTGGCTGCTGGAATGCGCTCCTTTGTAATTTTTACATTCTTTTTCAGAAGAGCAAATGTCTCATCTTTCGGTTCCGTATTATAATACTGATACATCCACCCAATAATTTCTACCTGCCCGGTCGGCTTTCCATCTTCCCCGATCTTACTGATATTAAAGTCTTCTTCCTTGATGTCATGGGTCAGATGATAGACAATACCATCCTGATCTGTAACTGAAACATTCAACAGCAGTTCCGTATAGTCAGACGTCTTTTCAAACAATTTCGGCAAAAAAGCATTAAGCGCATTGCACTGTTTGATAAACAAGAAACGGAAAAGTGCATCTACCTGATTATCATTTTTCATATGTAGAACACTTTCCGTTTCCTGCTGCGTAAACTCAATTTCTGCATCAAAGGGAGTTGTAACCAAATCCGGCTCTGACTTTGTATTGCTTTCAGATGAAAGTACCCGGATATGTGCTGGCATATAGTCGTTTACTTCCATAAAACGTATAGCGATAAGACGATTGAACCATGTATATGCCACTTCCTCTATCACGTTCCGGTATGCATCTTTATACTCTAACTGGGCTGCTCTTTTCCGAATTACGCTTGCCAATTCCTTGCGCTGTTTAATCTCTTCTCCGCGAATGACATATGGCTCTTTCGTCCCAATATCATAAAATTCTGCATCCTGTGTAGACTGAAGCAGAGCATCTTTGATACCTTCTTCTGTTATCCCCAACAATCCTGCTTTATATATAATGTCTGCAATCAGTTTGTTTCTCGCCCAAATAGAGAAATTCTTTATGGCTGCCTTATCCATGCCAACACTCCTTAAAATTCGATATTTACAATGGTCTTTGCATCTATCTCTGTTATTAGGTTCCTTCGTAGCTCTGCTAAATATCGATCCAAATCTTCTACAGATTCTATTCTCCATGAGGATGTTTTGGCCATTTTCTTAAATGGAATATTTTTTACCTGTCTATACCGATACCCGTTTTCTTCTGCAACCTTATTGGCCCGCTGTTCTATTGCGTCGGTATCATACTGGCCTGATTCTTTTGCCTCGAGTTCAAGTTTCTTTCTGACTTCCTTTGCTTTTTTCAATGCAATCTCTTGATCCATCTTATCCATCTCATTCAAAAGACGGATTTTTAATGCCTCTGCCCTGTCGGAATACCCTCTTAACGTCGATACATTGGTACAGGCTTTTGCCCCACTCTCAATTTCAAAAAACAATTCACGATAAGTGTTCAGCTTACTTTCTTTATACTCCTTTGTACTCAACACCTCAAATACTCTCTTCTGAGATTCTGATACAGAATCCAGAACGGGTACAAGCTGTTCATCCAGCACTTTTGTATACGCATCTGTAAACTGTTTTAATAGTTCCGGAAGTTTTGGAACATCGGAAAACGGCTTTCCTTTCCTTACAATCGTCCGAATTGCGTCAACAACATTCTCAAGTTCTGCATCAACAATATAAGTTTTACTGTCATCATATTTTTCCAAATACAACAGCGCTTTATCAAAAATACCTTTCTGCTCCCCTGCAAAAAATGCCTTAATCGGTTCATAATCTTCTGCAAAATCAAGTAAATCATCCTGTTTCTTGGACACGGTCTGGAAAAAGTCAACCGGAGTCTGAATCTGTACAAGATCAGACATGATTCTGATACCCTCTTCAATCACTTTTAATCCCGGATACTTAGCCCTGTCATAATCCTTTTTCATAACCCGAAGTTCTGTAAGGAGTTTACCAGCAAAGGAAATAAAGAAATTCATTATTGCGTCTTCATCATCTAAAGGACTACTGGTGTGGAACAATTCTTTTAAAACATCACGAACTGCCTTTTTGTCCTTATCTTGCACACGGACACGTTCCTCCATCATCAGCTTTTCTACAAAGGCTTTCTTTGTAATATAGTTGATGATTTCCTCTACATCCTTATTCATCATGGTTATGCCCACGCCGTTAACAGAGAAAGATACATCTCCTCTCTTAAACAATTTTGCAACAAGCCACTGCACATCATCTTCCACAAATCCATAAGGGGCTTTCATGAATCTGTCCTTGATGGATTTCATAGATGTCTTAACGTGCATACGACTATTGCCCGCAATGTACCGCAATACATCATCAAGTGCATGGATATTAGGTTCGGTACCACCCTCCAGGTTAAGGGTAATCTGATTACTGGTCTTTAAAACCTTTCTAATGTCATCCTCTCCCATAGCTGCATCAATATAATCCAGCTTGTGGTATACTGTCTTTACTAATCTGCCAAGAGCCTCACTAATTCTTGCAGACACATCTTTTGCACTAATCTGTGCCCGATCCCCGTTGACATAGATCACTGCATCCTTTAGAGATTCCGTAAGATATAGTTTTGCATTATTATTACGTTCACGCATCTCAATTCTTTTTGCTTCTTTAATTTCAGCAAATCTATCAGTAGTATTGAGACGTAAGTATTTCTCTATTTTTAAATATCGCCTTATTTCGTCTATGAATGCTCTATCATTTGGTAATAAGGCAAGAACTTCTTTTCCCTCACCTGATTTCATTCTAAGTGTGATTTCGTCTGTACCACAATCTGATGCCGGTGTTATGACATGCACCCCTATATCATATTTTTGTATAGATTTAAAAGGTCTTTCATCGACAATTTGATTATAATTAAACGCGTATCTTCCATTAAATTTATAATACTTATATTTACCGTTTGCCAAGTCCTTATCTGTTATAATATCCTGAAAAATCAATTCTGATGCCTTATTGATAATCTCTGCCATCTCTACGCTCTGGCTTTCAATCTCTCGATTGATCTCCTGTTCTTCGTCAGTAAGGAATACATAAATATCCCCATTTCTCTGTACAAGGTTCTGGCGCACCAATACCTTCAATGCATTCTCCACTTTTTCCTTTAGGGCAATTCTATCATCATCAATATTGGATGCCATGAGGCTTGTGATATTGTTACTATTTGCTACGACTACCTTATCAACATACTTAATCATGAAAAGTACTTTCAGAACATCCACCGCAAATACTTTTTCTTTGTGCTCCGGATTAATTATGTCATTCTCATACGCCCGGATAATTACTCCACGGTGGCTGTGATCTAAGAAATTTTCCAGCGCATCATAAAAAGCATGAAATGGAATAATCGTTCCCACTTCACATTCTTTATATTCCATAGCTGACTCTTTAAACATTGCCAACATGGAACGCTCTCCCTCAGATAAGTGTTTCCCGGATGCACCGTGGGTACGAATGGATGTCAGTACACTTGCAAGCAAATTGAACTGATAAGGTACAAATGGATAAACGCATGCAAAATCGTTTTCATCTGCATACAATTTCTTTTCCACTCCATCATTGAACGTAATCAGATTCTTAATAATGGTAGTCTTTTGACCATACAAAAGGCGTAAAGTCTGTGCGGGTGTCTCTTTCTTTTCCAAGATTCTCTTCTTGATTACTTCATCTACATTTGCGCTCGATAAAGACAATCTTGTATCAAAACGCCCCTGAATTTTCGAAAAGTCATTGCCCTTTACATTGGTTACGGAATCAATATCCTGTTGACTGGTTACAATAACCCATGCCTTACCCATACATTCCTTGCCAAGCTCTTCTGTGACGGTCTGTAAGTTTAGCATCAGCTTCGAATCTTCTCCAATATACTGGCCGATCTCGTCTGCCAAAAAAACTACATGATAATTATTGCCTTTCCGATCAATGTATGCTTTCACACGTTTTGCAAAATCCTCAATACTGATCTGATATGGTTCAGCCGCTTTTTCACACCAGTTACGCGCAGCTACCTCACTCATAAAATCCATTTCCGTAAGAACCTGCACAACATCATCCTGAATAAAATCAAAGTCCTGTCTGGATTTCTCCCATGCATCTCCATACACTTCTTCAAATTTCTGTTTAAACTCCTTATATCGTCCTCCCTCTGTCAGCTTTCTTTCCAAGTCAGCCAGGAAAGGTATTGCTCCACAAAAGCCCTGCATTTCATTAAAAACTTTTAAGAATACCTTAACGATTGCATCCTTATTTTGCTTGCTGCCCCCGTCACTTTTAGAATCAATATTAAAAAGCACAACATCCGTATCTGTATCAGCAGCCAGCTTCATATCTGCAAGCACTTTTTCGTCTACAATCTTTGGCCTACCTCCGTTAAGGCTATCATCCGCAAAATAATCAATGGCTTTTCTGTCTCCCACGGATTTATTTCCCAGCAAATAAGATAAAATTTTTAAGAAGTGAGATTTACCACTTCCAAAAAAACCAGAAATCCATACACCCATTTTCGAAGTAGTACCGACAATGCCCTTTTTATATGCGGAAAAGAAATCTGCAAAATGCTTCTGCAATTCCTTTGTCACTACATATTCATCCAATTCCTGTGCTGCATTCTCTGCCTCGCCCTGACCGACAATGATTACACCCTGTATATCACGATCTATCTCTTTCTCAAACATTTCTTTCATTAACATTTGAATTTTCCTCCCTATCGCACCAGTCGGAATGCTCGGTAATAATTGTCTTCCGAATATTCATTAAATATGATGAGCTCCTGTTCCGTGTAAGTCCCCGGATAGAATAAAACCATAGGTACACTGGCAAAAGTCTGTGGCATATTGTAGAGAATTTTGTTAAACACTTCTGGTGCTTGCAATAGTGGAAAACACTTTCCTACCCCAGTCAAAAACACTACTGCGTTTTCCGGTGTGTTCTCTGCAATATATTTAACAAGCAGGTTCTCCTTGTCAGTGATTTTTAGCGTATGCTGGATGGCATCCTGCAATTTCTTGATGCCACGCTTTTCTTCCTGTGCATAACACTTTTCCATAAAGTTCTTGTTTTGCAGGTGATCAATCATTAAATCGTATAAATCATATACCACCAGTTCAAACCCATCCGTTCCTTTTAGGTTCTTATTTTTTAGATAGGAAATTCGATTTCTTACGGTCAACTCGTCCTCCGGTGCATAATCAAACACCCAATAATTGACCTCATTTGCTTTTCCCTTTGTTTGTCTGAAAGAGGGTTTCTTTATCAACCTCTCCATCTGATCTAACCGTTCCTCGATATTTGACATCATCTTACCCCCAAAAGAGCCTTTACGATCTGCTCCCTATTATGATCTATAAGCCATCTTTCCATATCCGGCTCTAATAGCGGTTTAAAAATTTTTCTTATATCCTTACCCTTATCTGTCATTCCAGCCTCAAACAAAAAAGACTTGTAGCTCTTACCCAATCTTACAAATGTGGCGTCCGTCCATCCGGCAACTTTTTCACTCTGTAACTGCTTGTCCTTAAAGAAAATGTTTAAATCACTTGGCTTATACTCATTACTTCCAATGATCATTTTCTCTCGTATTACCTCATACACAAAATCAAAAAATAAGGTGTCATTTGCCATAATAGCTGCAAGGTTAAAAATCTTTTGTGCCGAGACATCTCCGTCTAAAAATACTGGATAGAAACTATCTCCTATCGCTTTTATTCTTGACGATACCGTATGAAAAATCTGTAAGGCTCTCTCTGGGGTAGATGCAGCAAATATATTTTCATTTCTACATAACTCTCTAATTTCTTCAAAGCTCTTTCCTTCAGATAGCAGCTTTACCTCATTACGAAATTCCATAAACCAAAAAGAATGTTTCACTGCTCCAGCACTATACTCTTTTCTTTCCATGTGAATTTACACCTTCCCGCTATGATTCTATATTCTTATCTACCCCATAATCCGGACACGACACGATATCCAAGATGTCACTGACAAATATTCCAATATTATAAATTATAACTTGTCGCAAGGAGGGGCCCATCGCAGATGGGAGGATTCCTTACGACCTACGTGCGCATCAGCGCGCTTCCTATTATAACACATACTCCCTAATAACAATATAAAAATATGTAAATACTCGAAGTTCCACAAAAATAGGACTTTCCAAAAAAACTCGGAAAGTCCCATAAAACAACAACGTATCGTCTACATATTTTCCTTTTTACCCCACCCTAATCACCAGCGCCTCATAGGGCTGCAGCACAAGGCTTCCGTCCACCTGGCTTCGCTGATAATTTCCAATCAGTATCTTCCCTTCCACAAACGCCTTTGGCAGATCATAATCCCTTTCTTTTTCCGTAAAATTACAGATGACAAGGAGCCGAACCTCTCGGAAATTTCCGTCCTGGGCTTTTTCGCCGCAAAGCTTACCGTCCCGGTGCTTTTCCTCCTGGGGCTCTTGCTGCAACTGAGCAACTGCTTCCTGGGGCTCCTCCTGCCTCAACGTCCTTGTATAGACAAACAAATCCTCATCCTCCGGCTCAAGCAGCTCATAGGCGCCGTAAACCATCACCTTTTCCTGTTTGCGCAGAGCAATCAGCTTCTGGTAATAGCGGAACACGGAATCCGAATCCGCAAGCTCCCTCTTGGCATTGATCTCCCTGTAATTGGGATTTACCATGATCCAGGGCTCTCCCGCGGTGAAACCGGCATGGGCGCTGTCGTCCCACTGCATGGGAGTCCGGGCATTGTCTCTGCTGCGCAAAAGAAGATAACGCATCATATCCTCCGGCGTTGTCTTCCCTGCCCCGGTCAACTCGTGAAACGCATTGATGCTCTCAATATCTCTGAAGTCCCCAAGCTCTGGGAAAGGACAGTTGGTCATTCCCAGCTCCTCCCCCTGGTATACATAAGGGGTTCCCTGCATCATATGCAGGCAGGTAGCCAACATTTTCGCACTCGTCTCCCGGTACTTAGGCCCATCATTCCCGAAACGGGACACAGACCTGGGCTGGTCATGATTGCCCAGAAACAGGCTGTTCCAGGCTTTCCCTTCCAACTCCTTCTGCCATCCGCTCATCACCTGCTTAAACTCTTTGAAAGGGAAACGCTTGTCCGTCCACTTTCCAAGAGGGCCGTTCCCCAGCTCCACATGCTCAAACTGGAACACCATGCTGAGCTCTTTTCCGTCAAGGGAAGCATACTTCTTTGCCTCCTCGATGGTAACCCCGGCGCATTCTCCCACCGTCATCAGGTCATAACGGGAGAGCACCTTGCGGTTCATTTCCTGCAAATACTCATGGACATGGGGGCCGTTGGCACACCCCGGATCCCCGTAGAGGGCTCCCGGCGGCAGCTCCTTTTCCGGCAGGCCGGGCTTTTTGGAGATCAGACTGATCACGTCCATCCGAAAGCCGTCAATCCCCTTCTGGCACCACCAGTCCATCATGGAAAAGACTTCCTCCCGCACTTTGGGATTGTCCCAATTTAAATCCGGTTGCTTTTTGGAAAAGAGATGGAGGTAATACATATCCGTAGTCTTATCATACTCCCAGGCAGAGCCGGAGAAGCAGCTTCCCCAATTGTTGGGCTCCCTGCCTTCCTTCCCCTCTCTCCAGATATAATAATCCCGATAAGGATTGTCCTTAGAACTTCTGCTCTCCACAAACCAGGCGTGCTCGTCGGAGGTGTGATTCACCACCAGATCCATCACCAGCCGCATTCCCCGCTCATGGATCCCCGCAAGCATCTCATCAAAGTCCTCCATGGTTCCAAATTCTTTCATGATCGCCTGATAATCGCTGATGTCATACCCGTTGTCGTCATTGGGCGACTGATACACAGGCGAAAGCCAGATCACATCAATGCCCAGCTCCTTTAAGTAGTCCAGCCTTGAAGTGATCCCGTTTAAATCCCCGATTCCGTCCCCGTTGCTGTCCATAAAGCTTCGAGGGTAAATCTGGTATACCACCGCTTCCTTCCACCAATTCTTCTGCATTTCGCTGCCTATGCTCCTTTCAATTCCTGAAAAAATTCCGAAAATTTTCCTGAAAACATTATAAGGCATCCTCCTGCAAAACACAATTCAGAACTACTGTTTCTCCTGGCTGAATAGTTACTTCTCCTGTTTCCTCAGCCTCAAAAAACATATCACGAAAAAGATAATTCCATAGACAGTGGTAATCGGTGTGGCCATACCCACCAGCGTCAGAGAAGCCCCCGGAAGTCTTGACATAAAAATAGAAACGGGAATACGGATAAGAAAGGCAGAAGTAATCCCCTGAATCATCACAGGGATGCTCCTTCCCCGTCCGTTGAAATATCCGATACTGCTAAAGAGGATACAGGTTAAAATACATTCCGCCGAAAAGCCCCTTAAGTAGGCCGCGCTTTGCGCAATGACCTGCGAATCACTGGTAAAAACAGAGGATAAAACGCCGCCTCCGAAAAAGCCTGCAAAGAAAATCCCCACTCCTGCCGTACATCCCGCGGCAATCGCGGTGAGGAATCCCTTCCATGCCCTCTCCTTCTGTCCTGCCCCGATGTTCTGGGCCACAAAAGCGGAAACACTCTGCATCACCGATGAGGGCACCAGCATGATAAAGGATATGATTTTCTGGGCGATTCCATAGCCTGCGGAGGGCATCAGCCCCATTTGATTCACAATAGAGTTGACCACAAGAAAGGAAATCTGCACCATGGTCTCCTGAACCGCAATAGGGACTCCGATATTCAAAATCCTTTTCAGCTCGCCCGCATAAATCCGGCACTGGGAAAGGGAAAAGGAGATCGGCAGCTTTTGTCTTTTGATAATCCACGCGGAGAGGATCACGGACACAAGCTGGGCCAGAACGGTTGCCAGCGCGGCTCCCGCCACATCCAGCTTACAGACCCCCACCAGCAGCAGATCCCCTATGATATTTACCACGCAGGCGATTCCCACAAAGAGAAAAGGCAGGTTGGCGTTCCCCACCCCTCTCAAAATGCCGCTGATCACGTTGTAGGCAATGATCACCAGGATTCCGGCCGAGCAGATGCGCAGATAGAGAACTGTTTTTTCCACGGACTCCGAAGGGACTTTCAGCATGACCGCCACATTTCCCGCCAGCAGTTCCAGCACAATGGTCATAAAAATCCCGATTCCCGCAAAGAGCAGGATGGTGGTTCCCACCGTATTTCCGGCCTCCCTGGGCTTTTTTTCTCCCACATACTGTCCGATGGTCACGGTGGCCCCCATGGCCAGGCTGGTGATGATGAAGGTCACCATCTGCATGAAGCCGCTTCCCGTGCCTACCGCCGAAATGCTGGCGGCATCTCCAAACCAGCCCACCACCATCAAGTCCACCGCCCCGTAAGCCGCCTGAAGAATCAGCGACCCCAGCACCGGCAGCGCAAACCGGATCAGCGACCCGAATATGGGCCCTTCCACAAAAGAGTTTTCTCTGGCTTTTTCTTTTCCTGACATTTTAAATTCCATCCTTTCCGCCTCCCGGCATGGTTCTGTTAAGCTCCTCAATCAGCCAAACCGCCTCCCGGGCCTGTTCATTGGTGACAAAGCTTAAATTCTCCGCCCACTGTCTGTGGAAGTCATATACATATTTTTTAACGCACGCTTCCCCGCTTTGGGTGAGCTTTAGATAAGTAACCCGTTTGTCCTCCCCGCCCGGATATTTTTCCAGCATTCCCATAGCCTCCAGCTCCTGAATCAGGCGCGTGATACTCGGCATGGTGATGCCAAGCCCTTCGCTCACGTCGCTGACCCGGCACTCTCCCTGCCTCTCACAGGTCATGGCAATCCGCTCAAGCACATGGATATGACGGGGCTTCATCCCTTTGGGGAGCTCCGGCATGGTTTCGATCACATGCTTTGCGGTAAAACAGGCGTCCAAAAGCTTCTTTAAACTTGCCGCATCCATAAATTTTCCTCCTGGTTTTTGGTTTTTGGTTCTTTCTTCTTGGTTTCTGGTTTTTGGTTTTCCTGGGTTGGAAAGCGTTCCTTTGTGCATATTGGCCGCTAAATATATTTACTATATATAATTACTAATAGTAATTATATGGCGCTGTGGGAATTTTGTCAAGTATTTAGGTCAGGTCAATTTGCAAAGTAAAGCCTGGCTGATTTTGCTATCTGCTGCATTTCCACAATGCCATCGGATGTTGCTCTATCCTTAAGAGCAGTTCTGGAGCATCAAATAGCAGACCTGGATCATATTCTCCTTTGGCAAAAGCCGTCCAGAATGATAGGTCACCTTCCGGCAGAAGAATCCCTTTCAGATATTTTTCCACCTGTCCCTGTGCCGCCGTCAGGTCAAAGTGTTCTGCCCTGCGCAGGACGGGTGCCAAATCCGTTTTTATTTTCTGTAATGAGATTTTCCTTATCCCACTAAAATCAAAATGCTCCGGCACTGTTTCCGACGCAATGGCTGAATAAAACAGGATGCACTTTTTAAACATAGCCTCCTGGGACTCATCAAACAATCCGTATTTTTGCAGATTAAACATATCATACAAATCACGTGCAGCCGACCTGTTAAACAGTGCTACAGCCTTTGCGGAAAATATCTCCATCGGATGGACGCTTAGGACAGTAAGTTCCTTTTCATTCCAAGGCAGTTTTACGATCCTGCGTGAAACAGGAAACACATGGCACCGCAGCATATAGTTGATTTCAATCTTCAGATTGTCTTTCATGCCGCCTACATTGACATACTCATATACAAAGGAATCCAGCGCATGATACTGCCTCGATTTTGGGCTGAGATTATATCCAATGCAGTCATATATTTGCGGATGTGTTCGTTGATCAGTTCCCGTTCCTTAAGCATGGCTTCCCGCGGCATATTCTTGCAGAAATCCATATCGATATCCACGGACAGGCGCGGAAGATCAAATATGGTCAGGTTGATTGCCGTGCCGCCTTTTAGTGCAAGACTGTCAAAGAGCAGGGGATCGCTTTCCATGAATGACAAAACATCGGCAAGACGGCACACTTTCTCAAAAGTATCTCTGACAAAGCCCAATTCCTTCGCCTGTCTGCCAAGCGATATGCGATCAAACTGCATCATAGTCATTTACCCCCTTATCAAGAAGCTTCTTTAATTCTCTTGGTGCATACAACAGCCATTTTTCGTGGAACACAAAATCGTCCTGTTTACTAAACAGATATGTTTTACTGACAGATGAATTCACCATGCATTCGGAGAAAAATGTCTCCGATAATGACAATTCACCCTTATATACCTCAAGAATATATCCTGCTTTCTGGTAAAGTTGCCCCCGTCCATATACTTCTAATGCTTCAAGAAGTCTCTTTTCATCAAGAGATGGGATCAGCGCAAGACAACGCAGTAATTCCTCCAGTCCACAGATCCTTGTAAAATCAGCTATGCTGTCTACTACGGTTCGTTCAAGCGATGTAACCCGCACTCCGTTACCCGTTTCCACGACTCCCACATCACCCCGCCATACCACCGGCTGATAATGCAGCCCGTCATAGTCGAACGGACGCACTTTCTTTTCTGTGGCAAAATACACGTCGTAAAATACCTGATTGGCGTAACCATAAAACTCAAATGCACTATGATGTGAAACACAAGCATCCCCTGCTATACGGGATGCAATTTGGAAACGATTTGGTATCGGCTGCTCTGTCTCCATGCTGACAACGGCGTATAGGTCGCGCCGCACCCGCTCTATATATCCTTTTTTAAGATAATTCTTTATCTGCCACTGAGCTGCGCTTTCCGAGCCCGTGACCCGAACCATGTCACTGTGGGTAAAGCAGCGCAAGACAGCCAATTCTTTATACAGCTCCATTGCTGGATCCTCCTCTGTTTTTATATTACCGCGAAGCAGGAGTAATTTCAATGGTTTTGATCGAATTTAGAAATTCATATTTCTGGAACCGCTCAAAACCATATGTATAGCATAGGTTTCAAGCGTTTACGGCGGAAAACCAGGGCTTTGTTTCGGCATCTCAGTCCAAACAAAGTCTTGGTTGATTTTACTATCTGCTACATTCATATAGGAACATTTCGCACTCGTCATTCACCGCAATTTCTTTTTGATAGGTCGAGTAAGTCAATATATTCTTAAAACCGCACTCTCTTAAATATTGTTCCATTTCTCCGTATCTGTACAGATGGGTTTGAAAATCCATAGTTTCACTTTGTAATAATTCAGCGCCATCGTAAAGCTCATAAATGGATGGAGAAAGCTGGGTCTGGATTCTGAAATAAAAAGCAAAAAAGAATCCAATTATTTTAATAATATTAATATTAACTTTAATATAATTAAAGTATATGATAAAAATAGAAAAAGAAATATTTCCCCTATACAGTTACAGTCAAAACAGCGGCGGGCTGTCCTGCAAATGTGTGAAAGAACACGGACGGGAGTATCAATGAGAAATTTTCCACAATGGATCACAGAATTAACCGATGAAGACTTACATTTTATCCGGCGCTTTGTACTTGCCTCCGGTTCCCTCAAGGAGGTTGCAAAGATATACGGCGTAACCTACCCTACCGTGCGCTCCCGGCTGGATCGGGTCATCAGCCAAATCCTCTCCGCCGACGAAAAAAAGGAGGAGGCCTATATCAGCCTGATCAAGAAAATGGTGCTGGAAGAAAAACTGGAATTTGACGCTGCTGCCATTTTAATTCAGGAATATCGAAAGGAGAAAGAAAACGATGAACAATAGCTACTATCCATTATTGATGGTCTTATTAATTGTTGCCTTGGGAATCGGCGGCAGACTTCTGCTTATGCGCCTTGTACACACCGCCTGCCCTGCCCTGCGGTTCAGGATCAAGGCGGCGCTGTTCGCGCTCTATACCCTGGCCTTGATTCTGATGCTCCGACAGGTCTATCTCTCTGTCCTGCACACACAGGGCGGTGTCACGGATTTGTATCAGGCGATGCTGCTGACCCTTTGCGCGGCCAATACGGCCGTCCTCTTTATCGCTTTTCTCTACCGGACTCTCGCCGGGAAGCACCGGCTCTCCGGCAGCGATAAGATGAGGCTTATGGATTTGTGAGGGTGAAAGAATATGCCGGATAAAATACCTTTTTACCTGTATTTTATCCGGCATAAATTTAACTGTTCCTGCGAATATCGATCAGACGAAAAACGTCGTTATACATGTCGTCTTTGTCTTCCAGATCTATCATAAGCCATCTTTGGCCATTCCCCTCCTGGGTCTGGCTGTATATCTGCCGCAGCCCCAAGGCGCATTCCGACAAAATGGCTTCCACCGATTGTTTTTCCTTCTGTCCAACCACCACCATCACCGTAAAATACGTTTCTCTGAGATATAAGGTACACAGATTTTTTCCCGCCTTTTTAAACTTTATATTCCATCCTCTTTCCAGACTGCAAGAGCTATATTCGATTTTTTCGCTGCACTTGTATTTCTCTTTTATTTCCGCACAGAACTGCATGAATACGGGATTTTTAACATATTGCGCTGCTTCTGACAACGTAGGGCAATAGCTCTTATCCTGTGGATCAAATAACATATCTGACATTTTCTCTCTCCTTATCTAACACTTGCTTCTGCCAGGAAACTTCATTTTCCAATCCGCTCTCCAAAACCTGCTTATTCCTTTATACACGATACCCTTTGTTACTCTTCCAGCATCCACACACGCATCTGTGTCTCGCCCCGGTTTGCCCAGGCGTAATAGGGAATGGCCGTCAGCGTTGCCCTTTCCTTTACCGGCGGCTTCTCGCTGTAGAGTTCTTCGCCTCCCACCATGCGAGAGCCTTCCATTTTCAGCAGGGTATTTCCCTTAAGCACCCCTTCCTCACAGACAAAAGGCGTTACCTGTGCCTGCCTTGGAATCCGCAGGCTCTGAATCATTTCCCCGTTATCCACGCCCTCGAAGCAGTACACCACAGGGCCCCGCAAAAGAGCCACACAGCCTGCGTCCTCCCGCACTCTCTGGTTGGCATAGGCCCTGCGCACTTCCATAGGGAAGCGCACCTCCACCTGATCCCCCGCAGCCCATTTTCTTCGGATATACACATACCCTTTTTGCAAAAGCCCCCGGGCGTCAATCTGCTCCCCATTCACGGTCAAGGAAGCCCTGCCCTGCTCCCAGTCCACGTAGTACGGAATGTGGATTGCCAGGGTGAACTCCTGCTCTGTCCTGGGCGTAACCCTGTATGTGGTCTCCCCTTCCCAGGGATAGCGTGTCTCAATGGTGATTTCCGCCTTCTGCAGTTCGGCCCTCTGGCCGATCATCAGGTGGGAATAGATGGTGGATTCGCTCTCGCTCCAGCAGTATTTCCCCAGGGAGGTAATCATCCTTACCAGATTGGGAGGGCAGCAGGCGCAGGCATACCACCCCGGCCTTTGGGGCAGCGCATGTTTGTATCCGAACAGCTTTCCGGATACCTCCGGCTCACATTCCAGCGGATTGACATAAAAATACTTTTTCCCGTCCAACTGCATTCCGCTCACCGTGCTGTTGTAGAGTTCCTTTTCCATGATGTCCGCATAGGCCCCGTCCGGCTCCATCTCCAACATCCGGTGTGCAAAAAACACCATAGCTATGGACGCGCAGGTCTCGGCATATGCCATATCGTTGGGCAGCTCGTACTCGTTGGAAAAAGCCTCCCCCTCCGCATTACCGCCGATCCCGCCGGTAATGTAAAGCTTGCGGCCCACCACGTTGTCCCACAGCCGCCGGCAGGCCTGATACAGCCTCTCGTCCCTGTCGGTTCCCGCAAGGTCGGCCATAGCTGTGTACATATACAGCGCGCGGACTGCATGGCCTACGGCCTCCTTCTGCTCATAAACCGTCTCGTGGGCCTGGTTGTAGGAAACGTCCAGCTCTTCCAGACTGTACTGTCCCCAATGCTGCCATCCCCTCTTTACCTTTTCCTGATAAAAGTAGTCGGGATTCTTTCCTCTTTCCTCCAGAAAATACCGGGCCATGGCTTTATACTTTTCTTTTCCCGTGGTGTGGTAGAGCTTCATCAGGCCGATCTCCACCTCCTGATGCCCCGGAATGCCGTGCTCCTTCCCCTCCTGGGGGCCAAATCTGTCTATGATGGCGTCCGCCAGGCGCTCCGTCACCTGCAAAAGCTTGTCCTTCCCCGTGGCCTCGTAATAGGCCACAGCCGCCTCCATCATATGGCCGGCACAGTAGAGCTCATGGCATTCGTGGAGGTTCTGCCAGCGGTGCTCCGGCTCCTTGACGATAAAGTAGGTGTCCAGGTAGCCGTCCGGCTGCTGGGCCTTTTCAATGATGCTGATGATCTCGTCCGCCCTGGCCTCCAAAGCGGCGTCCGGTTTCACTGTCAGGGAAAAGGAGACGCCCTCCAGCCATTTCGCCACATCGCTGTCCTGGAACACCATCCCGTAAAATTCTCCGGCCTTCAGCCCCGCCGCAATGCGGAAATTTTCGATGGCATGGCTCTTTTCCACCCCCGGTACTTCGTCGTTTAGTACCTTTTCCTGAAAAGGAATGACCACATCAATTACCTTTTCCTGCATCCGTGACCAGAATCCGTCCTCTATGCTCACCTGGCCGTTTCGGATTTCCTTTGCTTTTTCTTCCATCTCTCTCTCCTCCATTCCAGAAATCTTGGCTTTTCCACCAATCTCTATACGGTAATAACCGCGTGTACAAATCTCAAGGTACTTATAGTAAAGGACAAAAATTTTGTGTCGTTCACTATCTTTTAAAATTGACCTGTGTTAAAAATTATGATACCATTTCCATGAGATTCCACAACTTACAATATTCAATGAAAGGTGGACAAATCCCAGATGTTATACCTTGTATCCGACGCCTCCAGGCCGGTTTCCTTTTCCGGGGCAGGCAACCTTACCAATGACGATCAGTTCCTGCACCCCAGACGTACCCAGGATTCCTATGAACTGATTTCCGTAATCAGGGGAGAGTTGCACATTCAGTCCGGCGCCCACAGCTACCACCTGGCCCCCGGCCAGTTTGTCTTTTTGTTTCCCGGGGAGTGCCATTTCGGTACACAGCCCTCGGACAAAGAGCTCTCCTTTTACTGGACACATTTTTATTTCCAGTCCGGAATTGCCACCCTATACGAGGAAGAGCAGACCGCCGCACTTTTTTCTGAGGAAGAGGAAAACCATCCCCGCTATATTCTTCCCGAGACAGGTACCTTTTCCGCAAACAGCCAGGTCAACCTTCTGTTTGTCCAACTGCTGGATTTGTCCAAGCGCCTGGGCCATTTTTCCGCTATGCAGTGCTGCTACGCCCAGAGCGCTCTGCTGCTGGAATTGACAAACGAATGCTTTTTCCGCCGCCACCTGATGCAGCAGAAACAGAAAATCCCCCTTGGCATCGTCAACCTGATGGAATGGCTGCAGCTCAATTACGATACCACCCTCTCCGTAGCTGACATCGCGGAAAAGTTCGGCTATCACCCCTCTTATCTGTCCGCCCTTTTCAAGCGCTACAGCGGATATACCATCACCCACTACCTGAACCGCCAGCGCATTCAGGTAGCCAAAAGATTTCTCACCACAATGCCCCAGCTCCCCCTGGCAGAGATCAGCGCCCTGGTGGGCATTCCCGATGAAAAGTATTTTATGCGCCTTTTTAAACACTATGAGGGCGTCACAGGCACCATGTACCGGGACACCTTTTCCCGGCGCGAAAAAAACCGCATATGAAGGCACAAAGCAAGCAGCCTTCACGTTGTGGCGGTACACCGCAATGCGGCTCATAAAAGTTTAGAAACTGATAACTATGGAGGAAAAAATTCATGGCTGATTTTGGTATTAACGAGATGCAGGAAATGCAGAAAAAACTTCAGGATAACTATAATGGCAAATGGGAGCCCATCTCCCCCAAAATAGGGAAAAATAAATTGCTGTGGATGGTAGGCGAGATCGGCGAAGTCATTGATATTGTGAAAAAGCACGGAGATACGAAAGCCATCTCCGATCCCCAACTGAGGAAAGACCTTATTGAAGAAATGGCGGATGTTCTCATGTACTACAACGATGTAATGCTTTGCTATGGCATATCCGCCGACGAGTTAAGGCAGGCCTACACCGCAAAGTTTGAGAGGAATATGACCAGGTGGCAAGTTTAAGGCCAGCCCCCTGGTTTGTGCCGCTTGCGGCATAAACTGCTGGTTGAAAATAAGGAATCAATAAAAAACCTGTGATTGTGGTCGGCTTTCCGTCGTCCCCTCATAAACGATATTACATTTATTGCAAAAAAAGAAAAAAATTTAAAAATCGAGTTGACAAAACCCTAAACATAATGTATAGTATTATTTGTCCGTTGGATGTGGCAATAAATGTCATAACGGAAATGCGCGAGTGGCTCAGTTGGTGGAGCGCGACCTTGCCAAGGTCGAGGCCGCGGGTTCGAGTCCCGTCTCGCGCTCTTTTTAATGAAGCGGAAACGTTGATATTTACAGCGTTTCCGTTTTTACTATTTCCCATTATTATAATGTATAATATTTGTAAACAAAGGAAAAGGAAATGTGGATATGGATATAGAACAGCTTCAAAAGCTATTTTTATAACCGCTTATTTTCCAGACACTGATAAATTTGAAAAGGATTTAAAAAAGGAAAGGATAATAATTATGTGTATGTATTGAAAATGTAAGACAACAATTTCATCTCTGATAACGTATGTGGTAAATTATAAAAACTGCATTATCATCATCAAAAATGCGCCTTGTGAAGAATGTGAGCAATGCGGCGAGAAATATTATTCAGACGAAGTTGCAAAACAAGTTGAATTCCTTGTGAATATGGCGAAACAGCTTATGCAGGAAATTGCCGTCATTGATTATTCTAAAGCAGCATAAGGCTATGCAAAAGTGTTGAATCAAAGTTTAAGGTATCATAAGCGGTAGATACAAACTCATCTCTTTTCGTATGGATTTTTGTTTGGATGCTTAAATTATACGGCAAAATAGGTTGGGTTTGTATTTTATTTTCCAAAAATCAAAAAAGTTGTAAACTGGTGTTTTCCTAATCTTAAATGATATAATATTCTATAGGTTTTACAGAAAGCAGGTGAAAAGGTGGCTTTACATATTGAAAATTTAAGAAAGCTATGTACAGACAACACTATTATAATGACTGCACACGTAATAAAACGTTGCAAGGAAAGAAACATTGATTCAGACAGTATTATAAAAGTCGTTATGGAAGGTGAAATCATAAAGCAATATGAAGATGATAAACCGTTCCCAAGCTGTTTATTATTGGGAATGTCAATAAATGGCAAATACTTACATGTAGTCGTTGCAAGCGATAACATCAATTTACATATAATAACGGCATACTACCCAAATATTGATGAATGGGAGCCGGACTTTAAAACCAGAAAGGGGCGTTGAATATGAATTGTTTTACTTGTGGCAGTAACCATATGATTGAGACAACAACAATCTATGTTGAAAAGTTAGAAAACGGCATTTTGATTGTAAAAAATGTTCCGTGTAAGAAATGTTCCCAATGTGGCGAGGAATTTTTCTCAATGGCAATCATGAAAGAAATTGAGAAATTGAGCAAACAGGCAGAAAACATTATCAGTGAAGTTATGATTATTGATTATAATAAAGCTGCATGAATATAATCAAGAGGGGGTGAACGATAGAGCGTCTTTTCATTCCCTCTTTTCCATTCTACTTTGGCTCCGTTCGCTGTGTTTAATAGTTTTCCTTTGAAAACACGTTGAAGACAACGCGCATTCCACAGCCTATTATCCCTTGGAAATGAAACTGACTGAAATCATCCATGCTTTATATTTCGGACTATCAAAAAAAGTATGTAAATAAGAGCAATCAGCTGGAGAATAAGCAACAATGACAATTAGCAAAACCGAATATTTAATTTGTCCTTGTAAAGATTGCGGATGGGGTTCTTGAACGCTTTACGAATTTACATGAGCACGGCTTTTGCGTGGGCAGCATTGCCCCGGATTGCCGCATAGGCCGTACTCGCCTGGCTCGCTAAAATTCTCCAAATACATCCTTAAAAATATCATCACCATACTTGTCATATAATTTTGCCTCTATATCATAACAATAATTATCATCTCTTTGCGAAATGACTATGATATTCATTACCGCCCTATTAACAACTAAGGTATAGACAACTCTTATTTCAATCTCCTTGTATTTTATTTTGAAAAATCCAGTTAAATCCTTACCGTTTTTGTTCCCTAATGGTTTTCCATAACCGTTCGGGCTTGGTAATGGCGCTTTTGACACTTTTATGATACCGGCCAATACCTGCTTTCGCATACTTCCATCAATTTTGCCGTAGTCTTTCTTAGCTTCATCCGTTATCCGTATGTTCCAACCCATTATTCAAATTCCACACTTTCCGATAACTCTTCCAATTCTTCCATCGAAAAACCTTGATCCTGTACAAAAGATTCAAAAGAAGAGGTATGATCACCTGCTCTATTTTCTGCAAGTTTCAGCAGTCTGATATTTTCAATTCTTTCCAGCATCGCTTCTAATTTGGCAAGCTTTTCCTGCGTGTTTCTATACTCTTTTACAGATAATAGTACAGCTGTTGGCTGATTATTCTTCAGCACAATATATTCATTATCATTCTCTGCCACATCACTAAAAATTTTACCCGCCTTGCCCTGGCTAAAATCTGATATTGGAACAAGCCTTTCCGTTAGCTCTAATAATGTTGTTTTCATGATAGATCATCCTCCTGCCTATTTATAATTATATTCCACACATTTGTTATACGCAATGGTTTAATTAAAATTTACATCATTATTTACATCATTATTTTACCCACTGTATCAGGAGTGCCAAAAAGGGGTGTCCTTACGATAATTTCAAAAAACCTAACCTCTTATTTCCCCGAAAAATCCGAGTTATTTTTTCCTTCCGAAAACACTTTTTCAACTGGCCTTTCAATTTTTATCCAATGATAAAGCTTACCAAAAATGTGTAACGGATTTTCCACTTTTGGGTATATCTGCAAACAGGTATTTTTGATATAAATGTGCCACTGCTTTGAATATGGCTGACGATACACAACATTTTTGCTAATCCGCATGGTTATACTTTTCTGATCTATCGTATATACAGTAAAAAAGCAAAATCTTTTTTTGAATGCCAGGTACTTTTCCAAAAATTCTTTCTTCATAATAACCTCCCCTGTTTTCTCTTCATACATTCACTATTCTTACCACTGTTATTTGTAAATATGACCGGACAAAAATTAGGACCATAAATATGGGGAGATAATAAATCTCATTATAAAATTCACATTTTATGTTATTAATGATAACTTATTTTTATAACATAGATTTTAACTCTTTACAACAATAATATATATGTTAGAAGAAGACAAACTGAGGTGACCTCATGAGCGATAACGATAAATTGATCATAAAGCCCAAAAAATATAAAGGAAATGACGGATATAAAACTTTTTCCATCAGAATCAAAGAAGAACTCGTGGAAAATATAGATTTAATATCCG
This sequence comes from uncultured Lachnospiraceae bacterium, assembly GCA_949949005.1. Taxonomy (GTDB): domain Bacteria; phylum Bacillota; class Clostridia; order Lachnospirales; family Lachnospiraceae; genus Suilimivivens. The sequence continues at coordinate 66,353 of CATLHM010000001.1, read as the reverse complement.
CCCAAACTGACCGGAGCCGAAATGAACTGATCGGAATCTTTCTGGAATATGCCGTTAAGCATTGTAAGATAGAAGAATAATAGAAATGCTCCCAGTGCGGCGAGGAATTTTTTCCCATGGCAATCATGAAAGAAATTGAGAAATTAAGTAAACAGGCAGATAAAATTATCACTGAAGTTATGATTATTGATTACAACAAAGCCGCATAGGCCGTACTCAATGGAAACCCGCCATGATCAAGATCTGTCACTTGCTCCATATCCAAAATTGACAACCTTTCCCTGCTGATATTCCTCATAAACTTTCAGATAATCCTTCTCTGGTATCGTCCTATCTTCCCCGTCCTTTACCAAATGGTAAGAAACCTGATCCGTCTCGTCAAATACCGCCTCATACCGTTCCTTCAACACCAACTGATGCCCGGAAAAATCTATCGCATATATTTCCAGACTATGCTCAGATGCCGTATAAATACATTTCTTTCCATATGAGATCGGATATGCAGTACCCATACTCTCAATTCTGCCCAGATGATATACTTCACCGTCCATGATATAGTAAACATCGCTATAAAGTGCCGCACTATGTCCCAGCCCGTCATCATATGTCAAATCGGTTGTAAACAAAACATCCTCCTTTTCCCCAATATCCTCCAACGCAAACTGCTCATCATCCCCCAGCCCGGCGATCACTCCTCCATATTCCAGATTTTTTCCGCCTCCGGCCTTCCCGCACCCTGTTAACGTCAACACGAATATACTCATAATAATTACTAAAATTTTATTCCTCTTCATTGTTTATCCTCCGCTAATTCTTCCGATTTTTTACAAAATAAAATACACATAAAAAGATTCCAAGTATTCCGATCAGTAATACCGGAATATACAATACAATGTAGTCTACCGGAGCCGATACATAATTTCCCGTAACCATATACCGATACATGATATACCCCATGCTTTCAGTCGTAGTTTCCAATGCTTTCACAAAAGATGCCCCCATAATCCCTATGGTCAAAAACAGGATCCCGCTTGACAGCAGCAGGTTCATCCTCCGGTTATGCAGATTGATCTGCGTTAAATCCTCCAATGTAATCTGTGTTTTACTCTCTTCCACATATTTCTCCTCCTTAAGCAATAGTTCCTCCAGAGAAATCTGAAACAACATGGAAATTCTGACTACACTTTCAACATCCGGCATACTGGTGCCATTCTCCCATTTTGATAACGCCTGACGAGATATATTTAATTTCTCTGCAAGCTGTTCCTGCGTCATACCGGAAAATTTTCTTAATTGTTTGATCTTCTTCCCTAATTCCATTTCGTATTTTTCTCCTTCCGTGCCTCAATTATATTGACAGATGGGTAAAAAAGAAAGCAACACTGCCTTACATTCCTGCTACCATTCTTTACAAATCCTATTTTATAAGGTTTCAATTATAACGGTCAATACAAACTGAATTTGGCAGGTGATTTCCTAATTTTTTTGTTTTACCTCTTGACTTTCACGTTACGTCATAGTCTATGATATAGAAAAAAACAACGGGCAGCACGCCTCGCGAACTGCCCTTATGTTAACAACGGATGCCAGGCTCCGCCAGACATCCTTATGTCAACAGGAAAGGAGCAAAAAGAGATATGAAAGTATCTGCCATACGTTCAGACGAGGTTTATTCAAAAATTATGAGCGCGCCTCCCGACAGGAAGAATGACATTTACCGGTATGAACTGATGATGCCATTTGAAAGGAAATGGGCCTGTTATAACGTTCCCATAAAAGCGAAAACGCCGGGCGGCTATGATGTGATCAGGGCCAGCGAATTGTTGGGACACATTGCGCCAACGAAAGTGGACGACACTCAAAAACAAAATATTCAGTTGATTTCAGACGATGAACTGGCAAAATTGCAAAACTTTCCCCAGGCCGGTTTACCTTATTGCGCCGGATATGCCTGTGGGTATCATTTCGTAAAGCATTACCTGAAGAAAACCGGCAAAAGTATAGTTGAAGCGACGCTTTTACCTGCAAAAGAAATTTTAGACGCCGGGGAGGACTTTTGGAATGACTGAAAAACTTATGTCTGTCCATGAAGTTGCTACATTGACCGGTATCACTGCCCGCACACTTCACTATTATGACGAGATCGGGCTTTTGAAACCTGCAAAGGTAACCGAAGCAGGCTACCGGATGTACGACGATGCGGCGCTTGGCCGTCTGCAGAATATTTTATTATTTCGTGAATTAGAGTTTCCCTTAAAGGAAATCAATGCAATTCTCGACAGCCCTGATTTTGACCCGTCAGAAGCGATTGCCCAGCAGATCAGGCTGTTGGAATTGCAATACAAACACCTGGGGGAACTGATTGCCTTTACCCGGGAAATTCAAAAGAAAGGAGCAGAAGCAATGAATTTTGATGTTTTCGACAAGAGTGAAATTGAAAAGTATGAGGAGGAAGTCAAAGCAAAATGGGGCAATACCAAAGCGTATCAGGAATACCGGCAAAAGGATATTTCCCGGGATAAAGAAGGTTATGGCAAACTTGCAGACGAAATGATGACAATGTTTTCCGAATTGGGAAAAATAAAGCATTTATCTCCCGACGCCCATGAAGTGCAGGAGAAAATCTCTGCATTACAGCAATTTATAACCGATCACTACTATGTATGTACCGATGAAATCCTTCGCGGGCTGGGTGAAATGTACGTCTGTGATGAACGCTTTAAGAACAACATTGACAAGGCAGGCGGAGCCGGAACCGCCGACTTTGTCAGACAGGCTATTGTCTTAAAGCATCCGTCCTAAAACATCCTTAAAATTATCGTGCGCCGCCCTCCTGGCTGTGTTATACTCTACCTGCTTATAAGCAATCGAAATCCGGAGGTGAACCGTGCTGCAATGAATCAATACATTCTCATATGGTCTGTCTGCACATTTGTGGAGACCCGCGTACAGGAAGAAATCAATCTGGAGGAGCTTGCCCGCCAGACAGGCTTTTCTCTGGCACACATCCGGGATGTGTTCCGCGCAAGCACAGGGAAATCCCTTTCCCGCTATATCCAGGAGCGAAAAATTGCCAATGCCGCCGGGGAGCTTCTGTGTACGGATAAAAAGATTATTGATATTGCCATACAGTACGGATTTTCGGGCCGGACCGTGTTCTCACGGGTTTTCAGGCGTTTTACGGGTTATTCGCCGTCACAGTTTCGCGCCGCAGAGCCTTCGCTTACCCGCATCCGGCTCTGCGCGGGCGTGTTCGGCATCGGTCTGCCCGAAAAACCAGCCCCAAAAACCAGTCATTGCGGTAAACAACACGAAAGCGAGGAAAATAATGGAAAATAATCATTCGGCAATCTTATACGGCGTCCCCAGAGTGGCTTACGGGCAGGACGGCTGTACGCCCTTTCCCATGTGCATACTCTCCTGCGCCAGGTATCTGGGTATCCCCGTAGATTATGCCCGGGCCATGGCGGAAAGCGGCGCAGCATTCCGGCTGGTCTGGGATACCTCCTGCTGGAACGGCGGCAATGTGGATGCGATCCTTTCCTTTGACAGTCCGGATCAGATCTTCCTCTGCGGAATGCGCGCCATGGAACGGGATTTGAAAATCCTGAAACGCACGCCGGATCCAAAACAAGAGGCAGAGCACTTTCCGAACTGCCCGCAGGTGAAACAGCGGATGCCCGGCTCCGGCAAATCTCCTTCTGTTCAAAAAGAAGATTTCATGGCTTTTATCCGCAATGAAATAGCCCAGGGCAATCCCGTCATTGCCCTGGGCATCATCGGGCCGCCGGAAGCCTGCGTCATTGCCGGTTATCGGGAAAACGGCAATCTGTTGCTGGGATGGAATGTTTTTCAGGAATATCCGGAATACCGGGCAAGCGTTACCTTTGATAAAAACGGTTACTTCATCACAGGAGACTGGTGGGAAAATCCCGAGACCATTGCCCTGATTGCCACCGGCACAAAGCCCCTTTTGCCCTTTTCCCTGAAGGAAGTGCTCGCAAATGCCACAGAAGCTTTAAAAGGACGCATGTGCGGAACCTATGCCAAGGGAACCCTTGCCTATGACGCATGGAAAAATGCGCTTTTATACGACAGGGATTTTCCCCGTGACGCTGTCTTTCCCGTGCTGGTGGAACGCATGATGTGTCATGGAGACGCCATGGACTGCCTCTCTGACGGGCGCATGAACGCCGCAAAGTATCTGCGCCAAATGGCGGAAAAATATCCCCTGCAGGCACCCGGCCTGAAAAAAGCCGCGGCGGAATTCGAACAGATCACGAAAATTCTGTGGGAGGAAATGATTCCTGTCCTGGGCGGCTGGGAACGGGGCGAAAAGCAGATACGCCAGCTTGCCAGGCCGGAAAACCGACGCCTGTTTGCCGCTCAGATCGAGCGGATGAAAACCCACGACGAACGGGCATTATCCTGCCTCCACCAGTTGGCAGAGGCAGAATAAAAATCAAAAACAGATTGGTGTACAGGTGATCCGTTCACTTTTAAGATACTCTCCGGATCTGAACCGCCATGTACGCTCTGGCCGGAAGCTCCACCCTGAATTTCCCCTGAAAAATCCCCCGGTCCTCAATCGTCATATTCCAGGTATCCAGCACCCGTACCCGCCAGCGGCTTTCCTCATCGAAATAAAACTCCCGGAAGGAAGGCCGCATAAAGCTGTAATAAAACAGATAATAATCCTCCACGTCCCCGGTCATTTTTAGGCTTCTCTGAGGAACTCCGCACACCTCGTCCCAACCGCCCCTCTCCCAGGGCTTTAGGCCGCCTCCCGGCGTCTCCTTCATAATTTCCAGCAAAAAGGCAAATCTCTTGTGGCTTTCTCCGTAGAGTTTTCCTCCGTGGGACCACCAGAGGCTCTCTTTGTTCAGATAGGTCTCCCCATGTCCCGGGTATCCTCCCCGGCAGGCCGCCTCCCAGAATCTGCGCACCATCTCCTCGCCGGTTAAGTTCCCCCATCCGTGCTGAATATCCCCTTCATAACCCATCTCATCCATCACCACCGGCTTCCGAAATCTCTGCCGCAGCTCGCTTACCGTTTCCGCGCTTTTGTAGAGATCAATCCTCTGTACACTACAGTGGGTAATCCATGGACGCTGAAAATCGTACAGGTTCATACAGTTGTGAATAGACCTGAGATGGTGATAAGGGTCTTTTTCGCCCAGAATAGCCGCATACCCCTCCCAGTCTTCCAAAGACTTCTGAGGCATCAGATCATACTCATTTGCCAGAGACCACCAGACATTACGGTATGCGCTGAACCTGGCAATGATGTAGTTGTAATACAGGGTGTCCTCCTCCTTGCTCATACGCGAAAATCCCCATCTGTCGTAAGGGTGCATGATGATCAGGTCTGCCTCTATCCCCAGCTTCTGCAGCTTTTCAATGCAGTGGTCAATATGCCGGAAATACTGCGGGCGAAACCTTGTAAAATCCCAGTGGTTCCCTTCTGTTTTTCCGGTATAGTCCCAGAAATTTTCGCTGTTTATCTTGCTGGAATCCACCGGTGTCCCCTCATAGGGATACCCTTGGGGCTCCCCCAGATTATAATCGTAATGCTTGGGGAAGATGCAGAACCTAATCTTGTTAAAAGCACTTTTTTCAAGAGTCTCCAGGGTTTCCCTTTGCCGCTGCGCAGACTGCAGATGCCATACATAGCAGGTGGTTCCCACAGAATAATAAGGCGTGCCGTCCTCATAGGCAAAATGCCAGGTATCCGCCACCCTCACAGGGCCGTGGCAGCCCTCATCCGGCGCTTCCACCCGGAAAGCGCCTCTCTGTTCTTCTCCAAAGCTGCTGCTCACCGTAAAGGAATACTCTCCCTCGAAGGCAGGCATAAATCTCACCCGGTAAATCCCTTCCCCGTCATAAAACCCGTCGCAGGAGACGGTTTCCTGAGCCCCGCAAAATTCTGCCCTTACTTCCTGCTCCGTAAAGGGATTTCCCTCCTTCGGCCCTTCAAGTACAATCTCAAACATGTCCCATCTTTTCACTGTGCCCTGATATTCAAGTTCTTTCATTTCTTTCTGTCCTCCTTTACGATCTGTCGCAGAAAGGAACCATCCGTCAGACGAAAGGCGCCCTTGCAAGCTATATTACAGGATCAGAAAAACAGACTTCTTTTCCGATCCTGTCTGGATTTATCAGAGTTAGTGCTCATAATAGACAGTATTATCTCCTAATCCCTGTATCGTGTAAGCCTCTAAAATACTGCCATCCACAGCATTGACCACACATACGTAATTGAGCCAATCTTCTATCTCTGTCTCATCTTCTATCATATTGCCAAATCCAACGGAATATGCTAATGCGCCCTTGTCTTTTTCCTTTATTTCGCTCCAATCTGCCACACACAGATCCGAACTCCAGCCAAATGTCTCATCTACACCTAACTTTAATTCCTTTGCTTTTTCACCAAGGTCTGTTTCCATCGCTTTCTGAGCAATCTCTACCGCCTTCTCCTCGCTGATGCCGCCTGCCGCCTTCACTTTTGCCTCAAGCTCAGCCCTCTCGGCGCGAGTCTGTGCATCCCACTGCGCCTGTGTCTTTCGATTCGTGTTGAGAGCTATCCGGAAATTGCAGTCAATAATCTCCAAAAGCTCCTCGTCGGTAAGCTCCCTGTCCGGCAGATAATATTCTCCGGTAGATATGATATAGCAGAGCGTTCCTTCCGTCACATCCTCCGCGCTGTCTACCTCCTGAATCATCTTTTCAGGCTTTGCAGTTTCATTCTGATAGGATTCCTGCAGCTTGGCCATACGCTCTTTTTCTTTGTCGGAATATGCCCTCATCGTACCGCTCATTCCTGCACCCTGTTCATCGTTCTGCGTCTGGGCAGTGTCTGCATCAGTTTGGACTGATGCGTCAGTATGTGCTGACATTACCTCCTGTTCTGTTTCTGAAATCTCAAATGGTACTTTCTGATCTGCCTGTGAGCCGGTATTCTCCGTTTTCCCACATCCGGTCAGAGAAAAAATATTTGCAAACGTTAAAACTGCAACAAAAGCAGCTGATAACTTTGGATACTTTTCTTTCAACATTTTTATCCTCTCGTTTCTCATTTATTTAGGTCACTCCCTGCCGCAAAGCCGGAAAAAGTGTTGTTGCTTTTCCGGCTCTACCGCTTCAATATTTTTGTATTTTACTTGTATATGTACAGAATACTTCCGTCCACAGCGTCAATGATGTATCCATAAACAGCATGGGTATCCGGATTACCAAAACTTATGTCGTATATCACGCCCGCCTTGCTCTCACCCGTAAACTCTGCTTCCGAATAATCCGATGCGTCCAACAGGCTCGCGCCGCTGCCGGAACTGTCTGTCATTAATTCCAGTTCATCCGCCTTATCGCCAAGATCTGTCAATAACTGTTTTTTTGCAATTTCAACCGCTTCATCCCTGCTGATTCCATTTGCGTCCTGTACAGCTTTTTCAAGCCGTGCTGTTTTTTCCCGTGCCTCCGCTGCGGCTGCCTGTACCTGCGGACCATGTGCAACAGCATAGCTCATCTTATGCTGGAAATCAATAATCTGAAGCATTTCCTCGTCCGTCATTTCCTGCGCGGGAAGATTGAAAACGCCCGTAGCCCTGATATAGCAGAGCGTACCCTCCGGTGCATCCTCCTCACTGTCTGCCTGTGCAATGACCTTTTCGGGGAATGTCCCGTTTTTATATGCCTGCCAGAGTGCTTCACTGCGTTCCTTTTCACTGTCGGAATACGCCCTTGAAAAACCGTCCGCCAACACGTCATGCTGCGACTGCACCATATCGTTAAGCCCTTTCATTTCCTCTTCGGGAACGCTCTCCATTCTCTCCTGCACCACGCTTTCCACGAACGCCCGCACCGGAAAGCTGACTACACCTGCCGCCAGTACGAACGCTGCCGCAGCCGTCGCCATCCTTCTAAAGCTCCACACGTTTGTATTCTTATTTCCATGCTCCGTCCGTTTCCGGATATTCCCAATGATCTCCTCCTGCATCTTTGATGAAATATGCACCTGATCCATGACTTTCTTTACCTCATATCCGTCCATTATATGCCTCCTTCCATACTGACCGCATCCCGCATCTGTTTTCTTCCCCGCAGCAGCCGAAGCTTTACCGCGCTTTTTGTGATTCCAAGAATATCTGCTATTTCCTTTATCTGGTATCCTTCTACATAGTGCAGATAAATGACTGTTTTTTGCCTGACTGGCAGTTCGAGAAGTTCTCTTAATATCTCTTTTTCCTCCGGCGCCGCAAGAGTGTTTTCTATTTCGTCGATGGAAACCTTTGGGTGCCGGATTCGGAAGCGTATCATGTCACGGCAGATATTGGTAGCCACCCGGATCAGCCATGCCTTTTCATGCTCCTCATCGCGAAACTTTGGCTTTTTTTCCAGATAACGGCAAAATGTCTCCTGTATGGCGTCCTGAACATCATGCTCATTGCAGAGTATGACAATACAGACTTTATAGAGGGTATCGCTGTATTTTATGACCGCTTCCCTTATGTCCTTCCCGCTATCCATGTGTTTCACCTCCTTTGCTTTAAACACGCACAAAGTGGGCAAAAGGTTACATTTTATTTCCATTTTATCAAAATATCTTTGCTATGTAACTTTTTTCATTTGCGAGTATATTTTCAATTTGTTGTCAACAAACTTTAAATATGATAAAATTTTCTGTAAATATGCGGTTTTTCAGCTCCATAGTTCTTCATTTTGCATAAAAACCGCAGGGAAACGAGGATACAAACTATGTCTTTTATCAGTGTATTTGATGTAATCGGTCCCAACATGGTAGGGCCTTCCAGCTCCCATACTGCCGGAGCCTGCGCCATCGCTTATCTGGCCCAGAAAATGAATAACGGAGTCCTTAAAAAGGTAACCTTTACCCTCTACGGTTCCTTTTCCAAAACCTACCGGGGCCACGGTACGGACCGTGCCCTCCTTGGGGGAATTATGGGATTCTCCACCGACGACATCCGAATCCGGGATTCCTTTTCCATTGCCGCCGCCAAGGGAATCGACTTTTCTTTTATCCCAAACGACACAAACACCGATCTCCATCCCAACACCGTTGACATCCGCATGGAAAATGAGGACGGCAGGGTGATGAGCGTAAGGGGGGAGTCCACAGGCGGCGGAAAGGTGAGGATCGTGCGCATCAATCAGGTGCAGGTGGATTTCACGGGAGAGTATAACGCCGTCATCATTATTCAGCAGGACAAGCCCGGTGTGGCGGCCCACATCACCAAATGTCTGGGAGATTACAATGTCAACATTGCTTTTATGCGCATTTTCCGGGAGTCAAAAGGGGAGACGGCATACACGATTGTGGAGTCGGACGGAAAGCTCCCCGACCACATCGCTTCCCGGCTGAGGGACAATCCCCACATCCATGACGTGATGCTGATCCAAAATTAAGCCATAGCGGCACAGAATTTTAGCTTTTCCCGTAAAAGGAAGCTTTGGGAGGAAACTTCGATATGACAGATTTCAAAAATGCAGAAGAATTGTTAAATTTATGTGACAGCAGACAAAAGCCGATTTCAGAAATTATGAAGCTGCGCGAATGCGATCTGGCGGAAATGTCCATGCCGGAAGTATGCGCGCGTATGGCAAAAGCTCTGGAAATTATGCGTCAGTCTGCCTTTGCCCCGTTAAAAAGCGCTGTCCCTTCCATGGGCGGGCTGATCGGAGGCCAGGCCAAAATGTTAAGCGATAACTTTGAAAAGAAAGGCGCTGTCTGCGGAAGCGTTTTAAGCCGGGGCATCACCTACGCCATGGCCGTACTGGAAGTCAATGCTTCCATGGGTGTGATCGTGGCCGCTCCCACCGCAGGCTCCTCCGGCATTGTGCCGGGCCTGCTGCTCTCTCTCCAGCAGAGCTATTCCTTTTCGGACGGACAAATGATTGACGCCCTCTTTAACGCCGGGGCTATCGGCTATCTTGCCATGCGCAACGCCACCGTAGCAGGGGCGGTCGGGGGCTGTCAGGCAGAGGTTGGCGTAGCTGCCGCCATGGCCGCTTCCGCTGCCGTAGAGCTCATGGGCGGCAGCCCCACACAAAGCCTGGACGCCGCCTCCACCGTCCTGATCAACATGCTGGGGCTGGTGTGCGACCCGGTGGGAGGGCTGGTGGAGTACCCCTGCCAGAACCGGAACGCCGCCGGCGTTGCCAACGCCCTTGCCGCCGCCGAGATTGCCCTTGCCGGTATCCGCCAGATGATTTCCTTTGACGAAATGCTGGACACCATGTACCATGTGGGAAAAAGGATTCCCTATGAGCTTCGGGAAACGGCCTTGGGAGGCTGCGCTGCCACGCCCTCCGGGTGTAAGTTTTGTCATACCTGACACGCCACGCCGGGTTGTCCCGACTGTCCCCGGCACACACAGATGCTGTAAGGTGTAATCGAGCAGGAGGTAGGTGATTAGTTCACCTACCTCCTGCTTGAAAACATGGTTCAATCTTATTCAATTCCTGTCAAAGCGTCAAATCCTCCACGTTTACACCAAAGCTGGATAATTTAGCGACAAGTCCTTTTAACTGATAGTCAAGTTCTATATTTTCCTTATCGCCATTGGCTTTTTTGATACGCTGAAGATTCATGTAATTATCAATCGTTACTGTGATAAGTTCCTTTTCAGACATACCTTTGCACCATCCCTTCACTATATATACTGTTATTTACTCCCGATCCCGTAACTTCCCTCCGTGTCGAAAGTAACCTCCTGCACATTCTCCTTCAGTCTGGAGTTTGCCCGATGCTCATTCAGCTTCTCTAAGAAAAGCTCCTCGTCAAAGGGAATTTCCACCGGCCTTCCCAGCCAGCTCGACAGATGCATGGCATTGGAAAGGGTAAGGCCATTGATGCCTTCCTCCCCTCTTGCCACCAACGGCTCGCCCCGCAGGATATTTGCGGCAAAGGCCCGCAGAACGCCTACATGCTGTAAGTTTTCTCCGTCCGTCTCCACTTTGATCTCATGACCCGTGGGCTTTGCAAAGCCTTCTTTGCTGGTAAAGCAATGCTCTCTCTCGTTGACATCCAGCTCATATAAGGTCAGGGCATCGTTCTCGCAGACCAGCTTGCCCTTTTCCATGGTGATCTCAAAACGGTTGGTTCCGGGGGCATCCGCCGTGGTTGTGATAAAGACTCCTGTGGCCCCGCCCTCAAATTCCAGATAGGCCGTCACGTCATCCTCCACCTCAATATCATGCCATTTTCCATTGTGGCAGAAAGCCTGAACTTTCACGGGCAGTCCGCAGATCCACTGCAGTAAATCCAGGTTGTGGGGACACTGATTGAGCAGAACGCCGCCGCCCTCTCCGGCCCAGGTAGCCCTCCAGCCGCCGGAATTATAGTAAGCCTGGGTACGGTACCAGTCGGTAATGATCCAGTTTACCCTCTTAATCTTTCCGTAATTTCCACTCTCTACCAGCTCCTTCATCTTGCGGTACAAGTGATTGGTACGCTGGTTGAACATCATTGCGAATACCTTGTCTGTCTTTGCGGCCGCCTCATTCATCTCGCGCACCTGCTTGGTGTAAACCCCGGCAGGCTTCTCGCACATCACATGGAGTCCCTTCTCAAAAGCCTTGATCGCAAAAGTCGGATGGTCATAGTGAGGTACGGCAATCAGCACGGCCTCGCAGACGCCCGAATCAATCAGGCTGTCCCCATCCTCAAAAATTGCAATGCTCTCCGGCAGATTTTCCTTCGCCCAGGCTCTCCTTGCCTCTCTGTTATCCGCCACAGCCACAAGCTCGATTTCCGGCACCAGATCTTTTAACAGGTTTCCGATATGGCCGCAGCCCATGTTTCCAACTCCAATAATTCCCAACTTTACCTTATCCATTTTTTTGCGATACTCCTTTCCTCTTCCTTCTTTGTCCGCACAGGGCAAAAAGCCCGTCCCGGCAAATTATTTTACCCTCTCTTATAATAATATCAGCAATACCCTGCCGCCGCAAGGTTCTCATAGCTGGTTTTTAAGCAGTCAAAGGGACTGGTCAGACACACATCCTGCTCTACCAGCATATATTTGCAGCTTGTGGACTCCAGTGCCTTAAGGATCGCCGGGAAATTCAGGTTTCCTTCCATGACCGGCGCCATCATGGCTCCCCCTTCTCCCACCGCCATATCCTTTAAGTGGACGCAGGGAATCCGATCCGCCAGAAGCCTGATCCACTCACACACATCGCCGCCTGCGGCCTGCACCCAATAGGTATCTAAGGTAAAACCCAGCTCCTCCGGCTTAAACCATTCCATCATGTACTCGATCACGCGCTTGTTTTCATCCCCCTGGGCAGCGCCCTCGGCCCTGAGCTTTCTGAACTCAAAATTGTGATTGTGGTACATTAAAAGCTTTCCTGCGTCTGCAATCTTTTTGGCGCTCTCCCTGAAATCCTCTGCAAAATGGGACAGCCATTCCGGCGTCCGGTATTTATCCGGCATGGAACCGATGCCGATATAAGGGCATCCCATAACCTCATGCTCCGCAATCAGCTTGTCCGTGTCATATAAAATACGGTTCACATCGCTGTGGGTCAGCACGATTTCCAGGCCCTCCCCGTCGCAGATTTCACGGATCCTCTCCGGGGGAATGTCCTTTCCGATTGCCGAAATCTGAACGGTCTTATACCCGATTTGGGCAATCCTTTTCATGGTATAGGCAAAATCCTTTTCATTCTGGGTATACGCCCTTACCGTGTAAAGCTGTGCTCCTGTTTTCACTTTAACTTACCCTCCATACTGCCGCCCTCAGGCGTTTTTTTATCAGGGGCGCCTTACCGGCGCCCCTGTCTCCTTCTCCTATTTTCCCACATACTACAGGGAAATGTCAATGCTTCCGCCCTCTGTCATGACGGTGATCTGTGTCAGGGGCTGCGCCCCCTGGGCGGCGATCACACCGCCAAGCTCCAAGGAAACCCCGTTGGACTGGCCATTTGAGGGGCCGCTTGCGCCGAAGTCGCTCTTAATGGAATCCAGGCTCTCCTGACGCTCTCTTTCCAGCTTGTTGAACATGGCTTTCAGATACTTCATATCTGCTTCCATGATCTCCTTCATCTCCTTGGCCCGGTGCTTTTTCTTTAAAAGCTCCAGATCCTCCGGATCCATTTCCTCTGACGAGATAGGCATAAGCTCCTCCAAATCAAGGCCGCCGCTCTCCTCCAGCTCTTTCATGATTTCCTCAAACTCTTCCAGAAGCTTTTTCATTTCTTCCTGGCTTAAGATTTCCTCGCCGCCTAAATCTTCCATCAGCTTTTCTTCGGTGGAAGCGGCTTCCTCGGTCTTTTCCGCCACCTCCGCCTCGCAGATGCCGCCCTTCTTCTTGGCGTCCTGCTCTTCCTGTAAGTGGCGCATCTTCTTTTTGGCGATCCTGACCATCCTCTCCGCATGGATAATGGCGTGCCGCAGCTCATCCTCGTCATAACCGCCATTCTTCTTCCTCAGAAGATTCACCACCTCGTGGCGGGCTTTGGTCACCACACGCCTTGCCACGCCGGGTGTCTTAGCGGACAAAATCTGTCCCGATATTCGCTTGAAGCTGTACCTCAGCGCTTTCTTTTTTCCTGTTCCTGGTTTGCGGTATGTCATGGTTCCGGCCACGCTTCCATCCCTGTTCCGCACAATGGCCTTACTCACACTGACTCCGCCAACTCCCATCATACTCATCACATCATCCTCCTTGATCTATGTAAAAAGTATTATAAACGGCTATACTGTTTATTTTGCCGCTTCCTGCTTTTCCATGGATTTGACCGTCTCGTAGGAAATACTGTATTCCCCGGCTTCCAGATAGATTTTTCCATCCTTCACATTGGCAAACACAGGATTGCCCGGCTCCCTCTCCCAAAGGCTTTCCGGGGCAAGAGGCAGCAGAAGCTCTGCGCTGCACCCGAAAGGCACGCTCACCTTCACCTCTAGGTGGTTCTCATCCAAAATTCTCCAACTGCTCCGCCAGGTTCCGGAGGCGGAATCATACCGGGCGTCCACCCATCCAAGCTCCCGGCTCACCTGTGGGCAGAAAATCACTCGACGAAAGCCCGGATAAGCCTCATCCTGCAAAATTCCGGCACACCGGGAATAAATCCACTCCACAATAGAACCATATGCATAATGGTTTAAGCTGTTCATCCCTGTGGAGGAAATGCTTCCGTCGGCCAGCACACTGTTCCAGCGCTCCCAGATGGTGGTGGCTCCCAGCTTCACCTCATAAAGCCAGCCGGGATATTCCTCATTCAAAAGAAGGTCATAGGCCATATCTACTCTGCCCATGCGGGTGAGCTCCTCGCACAGAAGGGGTGTTCCCACAAAACCGGTCTTGAGCATCCCGTTGTTGTCCTTCAGCTTCTGTACCAGCGCTTCCTTCGTTTTTTCCGGATTCACCGAAAGCCCATGGCGCAGGGTGAGCAAAAGCCCGGTCTGGGTGTCGATACAGCACCGTCCCAGAGGGGAAAAATACTCCTGCCGGATGCCGTCAAGGATTCTGGCCGCCAAAGCCTCATAGCGGGAAGCCTCCTCCTCTTTTCCAAGGACTCTGGCCGCTTTCGCCAGAAGCTGGGTGCTGTAGCGGTAATAGGTGCTGGCGATAAACCCTACCTCCGTGCCGCCCATCACGCCGTCTATGCCGCCGGGCCCGTCCAGAGCCAGCCAGTCTCCGAAATGAAATCTCCTGCGCCAGCCATTGTCCGCGCCGTCCACCCGGGTCATGTAGTCCACCCAGGCCTTCATGCTCTCATACTGCTCCTCCAGTATCTGCTTATCCCCATAAAAACGGTACAGATTCCAGGGGATGACACAGGCCGCATCTCCCCATGCGCAGGAAGTGTTCTCATGTCCGAAGGAGGGCACCACCTCCGGTACCCGTCCCTCCCCTGCCTCCTGTTCCGTGGCCATATCATAAAGGTATTTTTTAAAAAAGGCATAACTGTCCATCTGATAGCAGGCCGTAGCCGAAAAGACCTGGGCATCCCCCGTCCACCCCATACGCTCATCCCGCTGGGGGCAGTCCGTAGGCACATCCAAAAAGTTCCCCTTCTGTCCCCACTGGGTATTTAAGATCAACCGGTTGACCAAGGCATTTCCTGTGGTCAAAAAGCCCGTCTGCACAAGCTCGGAATAAAGCGCAAGCCCGGAAAAGTCCTCCTTTTTCAGGGAAGGGACTCCCTCCACCTTCACATAGCGGTAACCATAGAAGGTAAAATGAGGCGTCAGCACATGCTCTTCTCCGTCGGAAATATACGTGTACTCCGCCTTTGCCGAGCGCAGATTGTCTCTGTAAAAATTCCCCTGCTGGAGAATTTCGCCAAACTGCAGGCGGATTCGGGCCCCTTTGGGCTCCTTCACCCTCAGGCGAAAACTCCCCGCAATGTTCTGTCCCAAATCCAGCACCGTCTCCCCGGCAGGCGTGTGGATCAGCTCTACTGCGGGCAGTTCCTCCCTCACCCTTACGGGCGTGCTCAGCCTTGCACAAAGAGGGGCTCCTGGCGCCTCCATAAGCTCTGCCTGCTGTAAAGCCTCCCGGGGCAGGGTATCATCCACATGCTCCCCGTCATAGAGATTGGAGTCCGTAATATTGCCAAATCCCATCTGCCAGCTCCCGTCGGTGCCAAACACCTGGCTGCTGCCGTCCGCATAAGACACCCGAAGCTCTGCGATCAGCTTCCAGTCGTCGCCGTAATAGCCCTTTCCGGTGCTGTCGTCATAGCTGAATCTCCCTTTGTACCAGCCGTTGCCCAGATGTACCTCCAACTTTGCGCTTTCCTGCCCTGAATGCTTTCGTGAGGCAGACACCTGTGCTAAAGGCTTCCGGGCTGCGGGCTCCTCTGCCGCAGACACCTGCGTCAAAAGCTCCGTCACGTCATAGGTCTGGTACTGCAGCCACGCATGATAATTGTTGCTGTAGGGAGTCAGCAGCTCATCCCCGGCTTTCCTTCCATTAATGTAGGCCTCGTAAAGCCCCAGCCCGCAGATGTAAAGCCGGGCTTTCTCCACTTCTTTGGACAGGGCAAACTCCTTTGAAAAAACAGGATGCCTCTTTTCCTGACTCCTGCATCCGATCCACTTTGCCTCCCAGGGCTCCTTTTCTTTGGCGGTTTCAAACCAACAGAGCTCCCCGGATGCCTCCTCGCCCTGCCCGCTCCTTACCTGCACCGTCCAATAATACCTGGTATAAGGCCTAAGGCCTGCCTCCCCGGCCAGTCCCGGCCTGGTTCCCAGCGAGTCCAAATCCTCCCGCCATCCGGTATCCAGCACAGGCTCGCTGAAATCCTCCTTCAGGGAAACCAGGATTCTTGCGGCCTTTTGCTTTTTACCCGCTGCGCCCCCTACCTTCCAGGAAAACACCGGCTCCTTGATCTGGTAACCCAGGGGATTCGCTAGATGATTTACCCTGCAATCATATACCTGCATTTTGACCTCCGTTCTGCCGCCCCGCAGGCGGCTGCGAAATCAGATTTCTTTATCCTTCTCCCGGTCGGAAAGAAGCTTTTCGATCAAGGCTTCCTCCTGGTACTCTTCTGCATCCTCCTTCTCTCTCACGGCAAGCTTCTCCCTGGCCTTTCTCTGCTGCTCTCTTGCCTCCTGAAGCTGCCTGCGGATGTCATCCTCCGCCTCGTCAAAGCTTTCGATCAGCTTATCCCACTCTTTCTCGGTATATTCCTGGGCCCCGATCCGAATCTTTACCTCGGTCTGTCCTTTTCGGACTTTATCATAGATTTCCTGCTTTCTCTCACGGATAAACCTCATCATTTCCTCTGTCGTCTGAAGGGGATTTTCCGCCGCCCCATCCTGCTTCTCTTCCTTCTGCGCAAGGACGTTTGACATTTTTGCAGAAAAATCCTTCCCCTGGGAACCGCTGGCCCTCTTTTCCCCGCCAGGCATTATTGCCTGGCATCCTCTGCCGGGTGTATACCCTGCCTTTACATGATTGTTTACTTCCATAATAATTCTCCGCTTCCCGCCCTCTCTTTTCAAAATTCTATAGAAAAAGCGTATTTTCATCAGATCAACTCTTTTGAAAATACGCATTGCCGCTCACTCAAAAGCTGGTTCTTCTGCCTCTTGTCAGAGCCGGTTTTCTCAGGGGCTGCCACAAATTGTTTCCGGACAATCCCTTACCATCTGAAGTCTATATGCTGTCCCCTTGCCCTCTCGAAATCCGTCTGTATTGCGGCTCCGTAGGTTATATCGTTAATTTTTCTGATCAACTCGTCTATGGAAGAGGCCGTCACCGTGACTAAATCCTCATCCTCGGTTTTCCCGGCGTGTTTCTCCTTTAACTTTTCCTCAGCCGCCGTTTTGGCATCCTTCTTAGCCTCAGCCTTCTTCTCTTCCGCCTTTTTCTCCCTGTTCTTCTGGATTCGTTCCCTCTGCATTGCCAGGGATTTATCCACCACTGCAAAGAAGGATGCGTTGCCGCCATCGTTAATCTGCATGCCAAAGCCCTTCACCGCCGGGTTACTGCCCACGCTCTTTTGCATCTGGGGGAGCTTTACGGCAGCGTTTGCAATGATTCCCTCATACTGCTTGCGGAAATTCTCGTCTGTGGCCATCCTCTCTATCTTCTCTTCATCCACCAGCACCACAAGCCGGTTGGGATTGGCATAGCTTCCCGCCTGTGCCTTGGCCATTTCCTTCATGTCCTTGCTCACAAGAATGAAGTCCATGTTGGAATACTTCTTCTTTAATTCCTCGTAATACTTCTGTCCTTCCTCGCTGAGCTGGGGATTTCCTATGGTTCTGCCATAGTTCGCCGGCTTCTTCTTAGCGCCGGATGTTTCATAGGCCGCATTGGTCTGCGCTACATATTCCACCTGGGATACCGTATTCATTTTACACCTCCGTTTGTCTGCTTCCGAAAAACAAAAACTACATTTTCCCTCTGTCCGCAACTCTGTTACAAAAAACTGACTTTTCGTTACAACAGTTGTGCAATTTTTTGTATTTTCGGTTCGAAATCCTTTTCTACGTATATATTATCGGACAAAACGGAGGATTTTTTTATATATTGTGGAAAAGATTTACTTTTTCTCTGATCAAAACCTTTTTTCCACAAAATGCAAACCCGTACTTGCGGATGCGCTCCCGGGGAATTCCCTTTGCCACAAGAGCCGCCTCGTAGTTCTTTTCCTCGATCTGCCGCAGGGCATCCTCTGCCGTGTCGGAAAGCTCCTTTTCCTCTGGCCCCTGTACTTTGAACTCTATAATAATCGCATCATTTGTGATAGCGTTGCCTGGGAGTGAGCCGTTTGCAGCCCCATTGGGGATTCGCGGCTCTAGCACAATATCATACCTTCCAAAGCCGCTCTCCCGGTTGGATGTAATCACATACCGGTCAGAAAGCTCCACCATAAGTCCCAGCACAAAGCCGTGATAAAATCGCTCCGGTTCCTCCTCCGAAGGCTTTTTACCCGTGTCAAAATAACTGAACATTTCCACGCTCACTCTGTTCATATAGAGGTTCATGGCCTTTAAATCCTTCAGCAGAAGCGCGCGGATAAATTCATTATAATTATCGCTCTGTGAGAACCAGTCCTGCACCATTTTTTCAAACATAATCCGCACTTCCTTATTGGTCAGCGCAAGGTCATAATAAGTGCGCCCTGTCTCCTCCACAAAAACGTTGCCCACTGCCTTCAGGTATCCGCTGGCAAGCAGAAGGCTCCATATGGCATTCTTTCTTCCTGCCAGATGGTTATAAACAATCTGCTCATCTATCTCTACATGAAGTACTTCTCCCTTTAGGAGAGCTTCAAAATCCTGCTTGATATTCGGCTTTCCTTCCCTGATCAGCTTTCCTACAAGGCCGTTGGTACTGGTGTTTGCCCAGTACGCCCCTACCTTTCTTTCCTCCAGGAAATTAATGATTGACCAAGGATTATAGATTTCGTTCCTGTCCCCGAATGTAAATCCGTCGTACCAGTCCTTTACCTGCTTTTTTTGACCGGACAGGCCAAACTCATCCAGCGCCGCAAAGACCTCCTCCTCCGTAAAACCAAAACACTCTGCATACTTTTCAGAGGTAGTGGTTACTACCCTGAGATTATTTAAATCAGAAAAAATTGACTCTTTGCTCACCCTAGTGATTCCCGTCATGATGGCGCGCTCCAAATAAGGATTCGTCTTGAAGGTAGCGTTAAACAGGCTTCTGATAAAGGCGACGATCTCATCCCAGTAGCCATTCATCCAGGCCTCCTGCATGGGAGTGTCGTATTCGTCCAGAAGAAGGATCACTCTTTTGCCATAATATTTCATCAGAAATCCCGACAGGGCGTTCAGGGATTCCGCAGCCATGTAATCCTCCATATCCGCCGAGACATTTCTGAAAAAATCCTGCTCATTATCGTTCAGCTTCCCGCTCTCCAAAAGAAAATCAAATTGATTGTACAGGGTTCTGATAATATGGCAAATCTTTTTCCTGGCATTTATATAAGTAGTTTCTTTTACCTTCGCAAAACTTAACGCAATCACAGGATAAGTTCCCTGAAGCTGCCTGTATCTGTAATCCCCGTGAGGGGATTTTTCCCCGTGAGGGGATTTTCCCATTTCGGGGGACTTCTCCCCATCAAAGGATTTTTCCTCCCATATGGAAAGCCCTTCGAACAAATCCCCCCGCCCTGCATAGGCGATGGAAAAAAACTGCTCCACCATACTCATATTCAGAGTTTTTCCAAACCTCCTGGGACGGACAATCAGCGTCACATCATCAGACGCCTCCCACCATTGCCGGATAAAATCGGTTTTATCCACATAGAAGTTATGATTTACTCTTATCTTTTCAAAATCCTGTCTGCCGATCCCAATGGTCCTGGACATAGAAATCCCCCTTTTTTATTTTGAAAGCCCCGAACAGCGGCTGTGTGGATAGGCTTGCTTGCACGCACAGCCATACAGACATTGGACGGGTAAGCCGGTATGAGTATGTAGGGCAATAGCCCGGAATACGAATACCAGCGACGATTGCGGGAGCAGGTCGTGCGGAGCAATCGGCTTTCATGCCATGGTGGTGCGCCGCGCTCGGCGCATGTAAGTTTACTCAACACGGCCTGCCTTCTCTCTGTTTCCAGTATATCCGTTTCCCCCCGAAAAAGCAATGAGGCCTTAACGCAAAAAAAGTGCGGTTTTTACCCACACTTCATTATCTAGCTTATCACATTCTGAAAATAAAGTCTAGTAATTTTTTTACTTTTCGATAAAATAAAATAGCACCCTATGAAGCAGCACGAAAGGAGATGATCTCAATGAGTAACCAACCCATGTCCCGGCAGGACGAAGAAGCACATCTTGAAGAGACCCTTGCCGTAGTCCGCAGCAATGTGGAGAGCTACGGAAAGGAAGTGGACAAAATGCAGGCGGATATTGATGAGATGCTGGATCATTACCACGACAATGATGCGGAGGTCTACATCATCCTGAACAACACCATTACGCTCCACGACCACATGAAGCGGGCCCTTGCCAGAAATGAAAAGGCCTTAAGCAAACCCTATTTCGGCAGGATTGCCTTCCGGGACGAGGAACTTGGCAAGGAGGAAGACCTTTACATCGGACGGGGCGGCATTTCCAGGGATACCACCCATCAGATGGTCATCGACTGGCGGGCTCCGGTGGCAAACGCCTACTATGAAAACGGCCTTGGCAAATGCAGCTATCCCTCCCCCTCAGGCGCACCTGTCAAGATCGACCTGAAGCTGAAAAGAACCTACGAGATTGAGGATGGCAGGCTCCTCGATTTTTATGACACGGAGGTGGTTGCCAATGACGATCTTCTGACCAAATACCTTGCCCGGAACAAGCAGGCTGTGCTGGGGGAGATCATCGCCACCATCCAAAAAGAGCAGAACGATATTATCCGCAAGTCCCCCTATCACAGCCTGATCGTCCAGGGCGTGGCAGGCTCGGGCAAAACCACCGTGGCAATGCACCGGATCTCCTTTATCCTGTATAATTACCAGGAGCGCTTCAAGCCAGAGGATTTTTATATTGTAGGAAGCAATCGGATTTTGCTTAACTACATCACCGGCGTGCTGCCTGACCTGGATGTGTACGGAATCCGGCAGATGACCATGGAACAGCTTTTTGTACGGCTCCTGTACGAGGACTGGGATGATAAAAAATACCGGATTTTAAGCGCGGATCAGATGCGTCGGGAAGATGCGGTGAAAGGCACACTGGGCTGGTTTCATAACCTGGAAGACTTCTGCCTGCGGCTGGAGCGGGAAACCATCCCTCTTAGCTCCGTTCTGCTGGACCGCAGGGCATTTGCGGAGGAGATCATAAACGGACGCACCATTATAGTAGACAAAACAAACCAAAAACCGCCCCGTCCCGGGGAAGTGATCCAGCTTCTGTCCGAGGAGGCCATCCTGGATTATCTGCGGCAAAACCCTTCCGTCTCCATCCAGAGCAAAATCAACATGCTTAACGATCGGCTCACCATCAAGCTCCAGGACGAGTTTCTGGGAAAGGAAATCTCCTACTCCGAACTCCAACGCAAAACAATCCTGGGCGCATACCGTGGAAAATTCGGCCCTAAGCAGTGGAAAAAGTCGATCTTTAAACTGTATCAGGATTTTCTGATCGGCCAGCAGATCAAAGGCTACTGTGTGGAAATCCCCGAAACCGCCTTCGATGTCTATGACCTGGCGGCTCTTGCCTATCTTTATAAAAGGGTAAAGGAAACGGAGATCATCAGCGAAGCCCACCATGTGGTCATTGACGAGGCCCAGGATTTCGGCATGATGGCCTACAGCGTGCTGGATTTCTGTATCAAGGACTGCACCTACACCATCATGGGCGACGTTTCCCAGAATATCCACTTCGGCTATGGGCTGAATGACTGGGAGGAACTAAAGGAGCTGATCCTCACCGATGACATGGCAAATTTCGGTGTGCTGAAAAAAAGCTACCGCAACACCGTTGAAATCTCGGAATTTGCCACCGATATTCTGCACCACGGACAGTTTTCCAGCTATCCCGTGGAGCCCATCATCCGCCACGGCAATCCGGTCAGCCTCATAGAAACAGAAAGCGGCAGGGAGATGTTCCAAAAGGCGGCCCATATTTTAAAAGACTGGCAGCAAAAAGGCTTAGACACCATCGCCGTAGTCTGCCGCAGCCGGGAAAGTGCCGCTCTGGCGGCAAGGGAGCTTGGCAAATATGTTCCCGTACTGGAAAATGATCTGGAAAAGGCAGTGTTTGGCAACGGCATCCTGGTACTTCCGGTGGAGTACACCAAAGGTCTGGAATTCGACGCCGTACTGATCCTGAATCCCACCCGGGAAGAATATCCCGTGGACGACGGCCACGCCAAGCTTTTGTATGTGGCGGCCACAAGAGCCCTGCATGAGCTGTGTGTACTCCACAGCGGCAGCCTCACCGGGCTGATCGCGGATCCGCTGCCGAAAAACGTAGCGCAGGCGGCGGACGAATCGTTAGCAGAAAATACAGCGCAGGCGGCGGATGAATCGTTGGCAGAAAACACAATACGGAAAGCTGACAAGGCGTTGACAGAAAACACGACGCGGGCAGCGGACGAATCGTTAGCGGAAAATACGACGCGGGCGGCGGACGAATCGTTAGCGGAAAATACGACGCGGGCGGCGGACGAATCGTTGGCGGAAAATACGACGCGGGCGGCGGACGAATCGTTGGCGGAAAATACGACGCAGGTAGCAGCCCCGGAAACAAAAGCCGTAGCTTCTCCACCGAAACCAGCCGCGCTCGCCCCCGTTACGCCCCGGAAAAAGGTGGTTGCCACCCTGGCTGTTCCCAAGGTCAAACAGCCGCCTTCCCAGACCATCCTGCTCTCCGGCCCGAAGCCGATTATCCCGGGAAGCAAGGCAAAGGCCGGGAGCCTTGCATCGCCTGGCATCACAAAGCCATACACCACAAACCCCGGTATCCCCAAAACCGGCTCCATGAAAACCGACCAGCAGGCCTTTTCTTTCGGAGACATGCCTGCCACAGAAAAACTCCGTCCGGCAGGCCACCCCAGGATTGACCTTTCCGCCAGGTGGGTGAACAAGCAGGCAGACGGCCTTTTCATCCAGAGCCGCTATGGACTGCTGCGTTTATGCCCTGTGACGGATGCCATTGTGCGGGTCAGCTTTACCAGAGGCCCTCAGCTTCCGGAAAGGGCAAAACCCCAAATTGCCCTCCGGGATATGGACAGGACATGGATGTACCGGGAGCCGGGCGGCCGCTCCGGAGGCCTTGTGGAACTTTTCACCGACGAGCTCATCCTGCGGGTCAGCAAGGCTACAGGCGCCGTCAGCTATTTTACCCGGGATAAAAAGCTCCTGCTCTCGGAGCGGGAAAAGGAAAGCCGCCAGATCGAAGAACTGGCCGCCGGGAAATCCAGAATCTGGCTCTACCTAAGCTGGCAGAAGGGAGAAAACCTCTACGGAATGGGGGATGAGGGCCAAAGCGGGCTTTCCCTTCGGGGAACTGCCAGATATATCTCCCACAGCGGCTTCGGTAAGTCTCTATCCCGGGATTCGTCGCCCAAACTGCCCCAGGACACGGCGCAGACCGGGTTCCAAAAGCTGCCCTTCCTTTTTTCCGATAAAGGCTACGGTATCCTTATGGCAACCGACCACCCTGCCATCTGCTGTGACATTCCGGCCTACGGCTCCTACCTTTACACGGAAAACGAGGCTATGATGGATTACTATTTCATTGTGGGGAAAACCCAGAAAGAGGTTGTGGATAAATATGAAAGGCTGTGCGGGTTCAGGAAACATTGACAAGCCGCGGCTATTGCCGGGTAACGCTGTCATGCTCTGCGAGCCAGCTTATTGTAATAAAAAATGCCATGCGACAAATTGTCCGATTGCATGGCGTTTTTTATTCTAAGGAAACCAACAATCTGCATTCCACAGCGTCCGACGGACGCACATTAACGAAAACAGGTTACCATAGCTTTTAAAATTCTTCCAACAGCCTTTCGGTAGGTGCTTTGTTTCAGGCTCACAGTGCTGGTACAAAAAATCTATTTCCCAAAATCAAAAATATATTGTTTTTGGGAAATAGAAATACTATAATGAATGGAAGGTGGTGAAAACATGAAACTGATTGATCGAAATGTATATCTTGACAAAATGATAAGTGTTATCGGAACACCGGATATTAAAGTTATTACTGGTGTCAGACGAAGTGGAAAATCAAAGCTGTTGGAGGCATTTAGGGATTATGTGGAAAAAACTTATACGGATGCCAACATCATTCACATTAACTATAACTTGACAAAGTTTGAAAATTTTAAGGACTATCATGTGCTGAACACTCACATTGAGAAGTCCTATAAAAAAGGTATCGAAAATTTTGTACTTATTGATGAGGTGCAGATGTGTCCGAGCTTCGAGCTGGCAATCAATAATATTCATGCATTAGAAATGTTTGATATCTACATCACCGGTTCCAATGCATTCCTGCTTAGCTCCGATTTGGCTACCTTGTTCACCGGCAGAACCTTTGAAATCAAAATATTCCCTTTTTCTTTCAAAGAGTTTTTGAGATATTATAACCTGACAGATTATTACGCCGCCTTTGACCGTTATTTAAAAGAAGGCGGCATGGCAGGTTCCTATCTGTATAAGGATCAGGAAGCCAAGTATGATTATATTGCCGATGTATTTGATACTTTGATCGTCCGTGATATCAAGCAGAAATACAAAATTCGTAATCCAATTCTGATGAGCCGTATCGTAGACTTTCTCATGGATAATATGTCAAACCTGACATCTGCAAGAAATATCGCTGACGCTCTGACAAACCAGAAAGATAAGATCAATCACAAGACGGTTGGGAATTACATTGAGTACCTCTGCAATGCTTTCGCATTTTATAAGGTGCGCAGATACGATATTGTGGGGAAAAAATATCTTTCCTCCAGTGATAAATATTACCTCAGTGACCATACTTTCCGCTATGCAAAGCTGGGATCTAAGAATATGAACCGGGGCCGAACCATTGAAAATATCGTTGCTGTAGAACTGCTTCGCAGAGGGTATGAAGTGTATGTCGGAGTGCTGTATAAGAAAGAAATCGACTTTGTTGCGTTGAAACGCAATGAAAAAATATATATACAGATATCTGATGATATCAGCGAAGAAAAGACCTTTGAGCGAGAAGTTCGTCCGTTGCTCTCAATCAAGGATGCCTACCCGAGAATGCTGATAGCCAGAACCAGGTGTGAGGAATATCAGTACGAAGGAATCCGTATTGTAGATGTAGCAAATTGGCTTGCGGAAGATTAAAGCTTTATTTTGCAAAAACAAAAAATCCTTACACATAAAGAACTGACTACTTCCGTTATACCCGGTCAGATTCGCAAATCTGCTTCACAGGAACCCACAGCACGCAAAACAGACCGCTTTCCCCCTTTTCGGGATATAATTCATAGTCGGTACCCTCTGTCTGCCTGTAGCCTGTCTGGGGAATAAATTCCTTGAAAAACTTACTCCAAGTCTCGCCCAGGCAATCGCCGTCAGGGCCAAAGCATTTAAACACTGCGTAGTCCGCAGGTTCCGTTTCCCAGAGGGTATAACCCTGATTGAGAAAATATTAAAATTTTGTAAAAAGATTGACCTTCTTTCGACACATCTGCTATAATTGATACAAAGCACAGTAATTCTGACGGAAATCCGTTCTATCATTTTTTGTGAAATTTTTTCTTATCTTTTTTCACAGAAACTATTATCTGGATAATTTCTTATCTAAAATGTCTGAGTTCCCTGCTTTTAAAATCACATCAAACTTCACACAAAAGGCAGGGATGAAATGTTCCTTTCAAAGGGCGGCTTCATTTGCCTGCCGGAAACGAAAGGAGACTTTTATGGAAAGAAAATCGCGCGATGCGGATACCATGCCGCAAGATTTGATTGAGGAAGAAACCGCTCCCCTCTACCGCACCTACAAGGACAGGATATTCCGAATGCTGTTCCGCGACAAAAAACGGCTGCTTGAGCTCTACAACGCGCTAAATGACACGGAATACGCCAATGAAAATGATTTAACCGTAAATACCCTCGAAAATGCCATTTTCATGAAAATGAAGAACGATCTTTCCTTTATGATTGACAGCAATATGAGCCTGTACGAGCACCAGTCCAGTTGGTGCCCCAACATGGCGCTACGGGGCTTTTTCTACTTTGCAGACCTGTACAAAAAGCTGCTGGGAGAGACGGATTTGAGCATTCACAGACGCATCCTGATCCCCACACCTCATTATATCGTTTTTTATAACGGGTTGGAACGGGTACGGGAAGAATATACCCAGAAGCTGTCTCAGTCCTTTGAAAACAAGGGCGAAGGCTGCATCGAGTTGACCGTGCGGATTATCAATATCAGTCACGGACATAATCCGGCACTGATGAAAAGGTGCCGTTCCCTGTCAGATTATGCCTGCTTTGTAGCGAAAATACGGGAAAATATGAAAACCATGTCTATGGAGAAAGCAGTCAGAAATGCCGTGGAGAAATGTATCTCCGAAAACATTCTGAAAGACTTTCTCATAAAGCAGAAAGCAGAGGTAATTGCCATGTCGATTTATGAGTATAATGAAGAATATGTAAAAAAAGTTCTTTATGAGGATGGCTATGATTCAGGCAGACTCACCGTGATAACCGCCTCCGTCCGAAAAATGCATTCCCGCAATATCCCGCCGGAGGAGATGGCCGACCTGCTGGATCAGGAACAATCTGTTATCGACCATATCCTAAAGCTGCTGAGGGAACATCCGGAGGCAGAGAATGAGGACATTGCGAAGATGATTGTCTCGGAAAAGGAATAAGGCCAAACAAAGATCGCCGCAAGCTTGTTCCGCCCGTCAGCTTCCATTGTCCGTGGCAGGAATCCCCTCCCCCTATTGCTCAATGTACCTCTATTTCCTTAATATTAAATTCATTCCCCTGCAAAAGCCAGGTATCCGGGCTCTTGCAGTAGGGACAAATTTTTCCGTATTCCACAGTCGGATAGGTCTGCTTACAGCCATCGCACCAGGTAATGGCGGGAAGCTTTTCCACCACCAGCTCCGCCCGGGCAAAAAGCTCCCTCTTTTGGATCGCCCATTTCCAGCAGCTCTGGAGGTAATCCTCCAGCACCGTGGAAACCTCCCCCAGCTCTAACACCACTTTCGTAATGTCCGTCACCTGATTTTCCTTTGCAACCTTTTCCAGACTGTCCATAATATGAAACACTACCCCAAGCTCATGCATGACTTAATCCTTTTTCCCGGCAAACTTGATTTTCAGGGACTGCTTGATCATGTTAGGAAGCACATACTTCAGTTTGTCCTCCGACCTCACCATCTCTGAACAGCCCGGCAGCTCCCTGTGAAGGGAAATGGCGTCAAACACGCATTTGGTGGTACAGATGCCGCACCCGATACATTTATTGGGATCCACCACCGAAGCGCCACAGCCAAGACAGCGGGAGGTTTCGGCCTTTACCTGTTCCTCGGTTAAGGTTTGAGACAGGTCGCGGAAGGAACGGCTCTGGGCTTCCTCTGCTCTCTCAGGTCTTTGTCTGTCCGTATTGTCATAGCTGGCAATAGAGATGTCCTCCTTATCAAGCTCTATGAAGTCCCGCCTGTTTCTTCCGATGGTCAGGGTGCAGTGCTCGTGGACATACCGGTGCAGGGAGATAGCTCCCTCCCGTCCTGCCGCAATGGCGTCAATGGCAAATTTCGGGCCGGTGTAAACGTCGCCGCCCACAAAAATATCCGGCTCTGCCGTCTGGTAAGTGAGACTGTCCGCCAGCGCGCCGCCGTTTGGCCAAAGCTCCACCCTGGTACCCTGAATCAGATTCCCCCATTCGATTCCCTGTCCTACGCTGAAAATCACGCTGTCGCAGGAAATCGTCATGGTCTCTTCCTCATTATAAACCGGGGCAAACCGATGGTTTTCATCATAGACACGGACACATTTTTTGAAAATCACACCTGCCGCCCTGCCGTTTTCCGTGAGAATCTCCTTTGGGCCCCATCCGTTGATAATGGAAATCTTTTCCTGCGTGGCTTCCAGAATTTCCTCCCGGCTTGCAGGCATCTCGTCCCGGCTTTCCAGGCAGAGCATGGATACCTTTCCCCGGCCGCATCTGGCGCTCATTCTTGCGGCGTCAATGGCAACGTTTCCGCCGCCCACCACAATCACATCGCCGCCAAGGTCAAAGGCCTCTTTCTCTCCGGCCTGCCGCAAAAATTCCACCGCCGTGTAGACGCCTTCTGCATCCTCCCCGGGAATGCCGGGCTTTCTTCCACCCTGACAGCCGATGGCAATATAAAAGCCCTTGTAACCCTGTGCCCGGAGCTGGTCAATGGTGACGTCCTTTCCCACCTCAACGCCGCACTTGATGGTAACTCCCATCTGTTTTATCACGTCGATTTCCGCCTGAATCAGGTCTTTTTCCAATTTATAGGGCGGAATCCCGTAGGTCAGCATGCCGCCGGGTCTGTCACTCTTTTCAAAAATCACAGGCTGATAGCCCTTGTCCGCCAGGAAATAGGCGCAGGAAAGCCCTGCTGGGCCGGAGCCTATAATGGCAATTTTCTCATCAAAATGCCCTTTCAGGGAAGGCACCGTAGGCTTGGGAATATACCGTGTCTCTGCATTCAGATCCCTCTCCGCCACAAAGCGCTTCACGGCGTCAATGGCCACCGCCTCATCCAGAGTCGCCCTGGTACAGGCGTCCTCACAGCGGCGGTTACAGATACGGCCACAGATGGCCGGAAGGGGATTGTCCTTTTTGATCAGGGCCAACGCTTCCTCATAGCGCCCCTCCTTTGCCAGCTTCAGATACCCCTGTACCGCGATATGGGCGGGACAGGCAGTTTTACAGGGAGAAGTGCCTGTATCGTAGCAGTTGATCCTGTTCACATCCCTGTAATTGTGGGTCCACATGTGCTCTCCCCACTTCTGCTCTGTGGGAAGGGGCATCTTCGGATAAGTCACCTCGCTGCCGTCCTTTTTGCAGAGCTTCTGCCCCAGCTTCACCGCCCCGGCAGGACAGGACTCCACGCACTTACCGCAGGCCACACATTTTTCTTTGTCCACCCTTGCTATGTAGGCGGAGCGGGACATGTTAGGTGTGTTAAAAAGCTGGGAGGTACGCAGGGCATAGCACACGTTCACGTTACAGTTGCAGATGGCAAAGATCTTGTTGGCCCCGTCAATGTTGGTGATCTGATGGACAAAGCCGTTGTCCTCCGCCTGTCTGAAAATATCAAGCGCTTCCTCTCTGGTGATATAGCAGCCATCCTTCTGTGTCTCCACCACATAGTCCGCCATATCCCCTACCGCCACGCACCAGCCCTCCGGATCGTCGGCACAACCCTCGTCATGATAAAGCCTGGAACGGCGGCAGGAGCAGGGGCTTTTCGCATATTTGCCCTCATATTTGGTCAGCCAGTAGGAAATATGCTCTAAATCAACAGACTCACTCTCCATCTCTATGGCCTTCTCCACCGGAATCACGTGCATGCCGATGCCGTTTCCTCCCTCCCCCACAAAGGGAGTCACATGTTCCAGGGGCAGCCTTGACATATGCTCAAAAAACAGGGTGACCTCGGGATGCTCCTCCATCACCTTACTGTTCATGTTAAAAAATTCCGCTGACCCGGGCACAAACATGGGAAGAATATACTGTTTCTCATGCCTGGAATTTTCCCAGTTGTACTCCAAAATTCCCTTAACGGACATCTCCTGCAGCTTTGGCTCCAGCTCCTTCTCGGAAATCCCGGTAAGCCTTGCAATCTCCGGGAGAGTCTTGGGCTTTCTAACCCCCAGCTTTAAGGCAATCTCCGCCTCCTCGTCGGTAACCACCCCGGCAAGCCCCCAATACTCCGGATCCTGGGGCGTAATCTTCTTAAGGCCCAGCTTCTGGGGAATCCGGTCGGTGATCATCTTCCCCAGCTTCACAATGCTTTCCCGCACCGGCTCATCGCCCTGGGTTTTATGCTCCGGATACACATAATCCGGGTATCGTTCTTTGTCTAAATTTTTCTTCATGTTAACCTCCATGCCGCGTTTTGCGGCAACGCGATGCGAAATCCGCCCAGGCGGTTTCGCATCTGCGATTCAATCCGGGCCGCTTGCCGCCCATTACGTCCATACGCAGACCCCGCTCATTCCTCCTTCCACATTCTGACCTGTTCCCTGAGCCAGCCTGTCCAATCCTCCATGCCTTCCCCTGTTTTGGCACAGACGGAAATGACCTTTGCCTTCGGATTGCGCATGGATATAGATTCCTTACACCTTTCCAGGTCAAAATCAAAATAGGGCAGGACGTCAATTTTGTTGATCAGAACCACATCGCAGACGGAAAACATCAGCGGATATTTCAGCGGCTTATCGTCCCCCTCCGGCACGGACAAAATCATGGCGTTTCTGGCTGCGCCCGTGTCAAACTCCGCAGGGCATACCAGGTTTCCCACGTTTTCGAGAATGGCCAGGTCAATGTCCCCGGTTTCTAATCCCTCCAGGCCCTGCCTGGTCATCCCCGCGTCCAGATGGCACATGCCCCCTGTGTGAAGCTGGATCACCTTCACCCCGGAGCCTGCAATCGTCCTGGCATCCACATCCGAGTCAATGTCCGCCTCCATGACGCCGATCCTGAAATCGCCCTTTAACGCCTCAATGGTTTTCATCAGGGTGGTAGTCTTGCCGGCCCCCGGAGAGGACATGAGATTTAAAAGAAAAACTCCCTTTTCCTTCAGCTCTGCGCGAAGCTCTTCGGCCTCCCTGTCATTTTCCGCGAAGACGCTTTGTTTGATCTCCAAAATCCTGACTTCCTTCATGAAATACCTCTCCTTCCATCTGTAATGGCTTTCGATATTTTTATCATACCATATTTTTTAGCTTTTTTCAGCTTTTATTTAGCAAAAAGAGCCAGGAAAACTGCCCGGCTCTTTTCTATGGATATATTATTTTTAGGAGATATTACCTTTATTTACCTTTTATTGTCCCACATCCGCTGCAATGTGTACAATCACAGCCGCACTGCAGGGATTTTCCGCTTTTTTTATCCCTGACCATTTTCCGCACCACCAGTCCCACGATACAGACTAAAGCCGCGGCAGTAACAATCGTTCCCATATCAGCACCCTTTCCTTTCCATTTCAAATATGCTCAAATATGCTTCGCTTATCTTTATTGGGCCCGCGCCATTTTCTTCCTATCCACCTTAAGAGTGTCCACCTCTTTGTATGGTCTGAAAAGCAGGTACAAAAAGCCGATCACCAGAAGCATGGCTGCAGCGGTTCCGATTCCAAATACGCCTGCCGTAAACAGATTTCCAAGCTGGTATATGCACAGGGACACCGCATAGGCAAGGAGCGTCTGATAGCCGATGGCAAACCAGAACCATTTCCTGTTGTTCATCTCCCGCCTGATGGCGCCCATGGCCGCGAAACAGGGAGCACAGAGCAGGTTAAATACCAGGAAGGAATAAGCGGCGGTTGCCGTCATGCTTCCCGCAAGTTGCCCCCAGATCTCTTCCCCTTCCTCCGCCACTTCTGCAAATCCGAAGAGGATACCAAAGGTACCCACTACATTTTCCTTTGCAATCAGTCCGGTAATGGCCGCAACCGCCATTTTCCAGTGGCCCCATCCAAGAGGGGCAAACAAAGGAGCCAGGACACCGCCAAGGGAGGCTAAAATACTGCCGTCCAGCATCTCTTCGTCCAGCATTCCAAAGGAGCCGTCCGCCCAGCCAAAGCTCATGAGAAACCACAACACGATGGTGGATAACAGGATGATGGTGCCTGCCTTTTTGATAAAAGACCAGCCTCTCTCCCACATACTCCGAAGCACGTTGCCGACCGTAGGCATATGGTAGGCAGGCAGCTCCATCACGAAAGGAGCCGGGTCGCCTGCAAACACTCTGGTCTTTTTCAGAATAATGCCGGAGCAGATAATGGCTCCGATCCCCACAAAGTAGGCGGAGGGAGCCACCCACCATGCGCCGCCGAAGAGGGCACCTGCAATCAGCCCGATGATGGGCAGCTTTGCGCCGCAGGGGACAAATGTGGTGGTTATGATGGTCATCTTCCGGTCACGGTCGTTTTCGATGGTTCTGGAAGCCATGATGCCGGGAACGCCGCAGCCGCTGCCGATCAGCATAGGGATAAAGGATTTGCCGGAAAGACCAAACTTTCTGAAAATCCTGTCCATGATAAAGGCCACTCTCGCCATATAGCCGCAGGCCTCCAGAAAGGCCAGGAAGAGAAACAATACCAGCATCTGAGGCACGAAGCCCAGCACTGCACCCACGCCGGCCACAATGCCATCCAGAATCAGAGCCGAGAGCCAGTCAGCGCAGCCGATGGCCGTGAGCAGATTTTCCACCAGCACGGGAATGCCGGGAATCTCCAGCCCAAAGAGGCTCCACCCCTCCCCAAACACCCCGTCATTGGCCCAGTCCGTGGCCCATGTTCCCACCGTGGTCACGGACACGTAATATACCAGGAACATAACCAGGGCAAAAATGGGGAGCGCTGCCCATCGGTTGGTTACAATCTTATCAATTTTGTCGGATACCGTCAACTTTTCCCTGCTTGCCTTTTGATAGCAGTCGCCGATGATGGAGGAAATGTAAACATAGCGTTCATTGGTGATAATGCTCTCCGCGTCATCGTCCATCTCCTTTTCAATCCGGCTGATCTGGGCGGATACGTCAGGAACCCGCTTCATCTGTTCCCCAATCTTATCGTCCCTTTCAAGAAGCTTGATGGCAAAGAAACGCCTCTGTTCCTTTGGAATGTCGCTTCCCAGCAGATCCTCTATCTCGTCCAGCATGTTTTCCACCTTTACCGCGAATTTGTGTACCTTGGTAACGGCTTCTTTCTTTTCCGCAATGGCAACGGCCTTTTCCGCCGCCTTCATCACACCGCTTCCTTTGAGGGCGGAAATTTCGACCACCGGGCAGCCAAGCTTTTCACTGAGTTTTGAAATATGGATGGTATCGCCGCTTTTGGCCACCACGTCCATCATGTTCACTGCCATGACCACAGGAATTCCAAGCTCCATAAGCTGGGTGGAAAGATAAAGATTTCTCTCGATGTTGGTTCCGTCCACAATATTGATGATGGCGTCCGGACGCTGCGTAATCAGGTAATTGCGGGCCACCACCTCTTCCATAGTGTAAGGGGAAAGGGAATAGATACCGGGAAGATCCATGATGATCACATCCTTATGCCCCTTTAACTTCCCTTCCTTTTTTTCTACCGTAACGCCCGGCCAGTTTCCCACAAATTGATTGGAGCCGGTCAGGGCATTGAACAATGTTGTCTTACCGCAGTTTGGATTTCCTGCCAGTGCTATTTTGATCGCCATTTGTCATCTCTCCTCTATCTTATATTAGTTTTAACTAACTTTGCTTCATAAAATATACCCGCCTGCAGCGGGCTTTTTTCAGACATTTTCAACCAGAATCATTTCTGCGTCCGCCTTGCGCAGAGACAGCTCATAGCCCCGCACCGTCACCTCCACCGGATCGCCCAGGGGCGCCACCTTCCTGACGAAAACCTCTACTCCCTTTGTAATTCCCATATCCATGATCCTTCTCTTCACCGGGCCGTCGCCGGTAAGCCTTTCCACCCTGACTGTATTGCCGCAGGTGATCTCCTTTAATGTTTTCATAACCGTCTCCTCCTGTCTGATTTACTTATAGTGAACGACAAAAATTTTTGTTTTTGGCGTTCACAACGTGAATAAATTCACTATGCCGATTTTGCGTTGCGTGAAACGCAACAGCTACCTATGCAAAATCGTGCGCATCCCCCGGAGGGATTATAGTAAACAACAAATTATTTTGTCGTTTACTATAAGTCAAATGGACGCTTCGCATCCGCCTGACTCATTGCCCGTGGGAATAAATGAATTTAATTTACCAAAATCTTATTGGCCATATCCCTTCCGATGGCCACTCTCGCGTCCCTGACATTGACAATCAGGCTTCCCCCGATCCGGGAAATCACGGTCACCACGCCTCCTGTCACAAAGCCAAGGCCCTCCAGGAATCTCCTGGTTTCTTCCCTGCCGCCGACCTTATGTATTACGCCCGGTTCTCCTTCTTTTACGAATGACAATGGCATATCGCACCTTCTTTCTTTTAAAAATATGCAGATCCCGTTTTTAGGTTCGTTATTTGAACTTATGTATCGTTTCCTCTATCTAACGTTAGATTAAACTATCTCTTATTAGTTGTCAATACCAATTCAGAAATTTTTTATATTTATTGGATGGATTTTATGGTATAATAGGAAGCACGCTGAAGCGTGCGCAGGTCGTAAGACCTATTGAGCAGCATGTTAATCAAGAGAACCAGGAGAATATCCTATGCATATCAATGAATCCGCCGAAAATTATCTGGAAACCATACTGATACTGAGCAAAACCCGCCCCGTAGTCCGCTCCGTGGATATTGCGCAGGAGCTGGGCTTTAAGAAATCCAGCGTCAGCGTCGCCATGAAAAACCTCCGGGAAAAGGCCCATATCACCGTCACCAAAGAGGGCTTTATTTACCTAACCCCTTCGGGAAAGGAAATCGCAGAGATGATCTACGAGCGCCACGAGCTTTTTACCAAGTGGCTGATACAGCTTGGGGTCGATGAAAAGGTGGCCGCCCAGGACGCCTGCAAGATTGAACATGACATCAGTAAGGAAAGCTTTGAAGCCATCAAGAGGCACATTAAAACATTATGAGAACAAAACATTTATCATCCAGTCAGACACCAATCCACATTATCCCGGATTCCCGGTTTGAGGAAATTATGGACAAAAAGGTGATTCCCTATCTGGCCTCCATCTGCGTACGCGGCTATATGGAGATCCTTCCGGGCGGGGGCAGCCTTTACTATGAGGCCTATCGGCCAGAGGATGCAAAGGGCGCGGTGGTGATCAGCCACGGCTATACGGAATCCATCGAAAAATATAAGGAAGTCATTTACTATTTTGTAAAAGCAGGCTACCAGGTTTATTTGGCCGACCACCGGGGACACGGCCGCTCCTTCCGGGAGACCGACCATCCCAACATGGTTCACGTGAACCGCTTTACCGACTATGTAAAGGATCTCCACGCCTTTGTGACGGGAATCGTGCAGCCCTCCTGCGGCTCTCTTCCCCTGTATTTGTATGCCCATTCCATGGGCGGCTGCATCGGGGCCTTTTATCTGGAAATCTATCCCCATACCTTCCAGAAGGCCATCCTCACCGCGCCCATGTTAGGGATCTCGGTGGGAATACCGCCCCTTATGGGAAGGATCCTGGGCCGCATTATGATGCGCCTGCACAGGGAAAATACTTATGCTCCCGGCCAGCACGCCTTTGTCCCCGGCGAGAATTTTAAGAATAGCTGCTCCGCCTGCCCCCACAGATACCATTACTATCAGGTGAAAAAAGAGAAAACTCCTCTCTTTCAGAATAGCGGTTCCAGCTATGGCTGGGCTTACCAGTCCCTGAACGCCTGCAATTTCATCCGTCAAAAAAAGAACTGCAGACGGATTGCAGTTCCCGTTCTTGTATTCCAGTCCACAAACGACAGTACCGTGAAGGGCTCCGCCATCCGGCACTTCGTGGGAAATGCACCCACCGCCCGTCTGGTCAGGGTGCCGGGGAGCAAGCATGAAATCTACAACAGCCCGGCTCGGGTGCTTAAGGGATATTATGGGAAGATCTTTCGGTTTTTGTCCGCTTGACCAATCAGGCACTCTTTTCCTTTAAATGCAAACCCATATTTTTTGATTTGCTCCGGCGCATCATCCGCGGATGCGCTTTGGGCAATGTCAAAGCACGAAAAACTCTGAGAGCATTGGTGTTGCCGTCTAATTCGAGGAAATTTGAGGAAAGATGTAAAAAATATTGCCTTTCAGGAATAAGTATGGTACTCTTATCATAATATAAAGTTGCATCAGATGCAGCTATGGGCTGGTCGAAAGACCCGGGTCCACCAACTGGCGGGTAAGACACCCGCCTTTTTGATATATAAATGCCTAATAAACTTTCTATTGATGTCAAGTTATCTCAACACATTGGGAAAAGAATTTTCCTTATCAATTCTTATAGATAATTTCATTGGTTTTTCTATAAAACAATAATCCGGAAAGGTGTATTTATAAATGGATGAATTAAGTATTTTTATTGATGAATCAGGAGACTTTGGCAGCTACGATTATCATGCGCCTTATTACATCATTTCTATGGTATTTCATAATCAAAAATTAGATTTGAATGATTCCCTGAAAAAATTAGAGTCCTCGCTATCCGAATCTGGTTTACCTAATCATTGTGTACATGCCGGGCCAATCATACGTCAAGAGGCGGAATATCGCTATATGGAAATAGAAGAACGCAGGAAAATCTTAAAACGTTTAATGGCCTTTTTACGGGGCATTGATATATATTGTGAATGCGTATACATAGAGAAAAAACATATTGATGATCCAATCAAGGGAGCGGGAGCCTTAAGTAAAAAGATTTCCGAATTTATAAGGAGCCATTATGACTATTTTTTGAATTTCGATACGGTAAAAATCTATTATGATAACGGACAGATTGAGGTTAATAAAATTCTGGCTGCCGTATTTCATACGCTTTTAGATAATATTGAATTCCGAAAGGTATTTCCATCAGATTATAGGTTGTTTCAGGTTGCTGATTTAGTATGTACCTTAAAGTTGACAGAATTAAAACTGGAAAATGGCTCCTTATCAAAGTCTGAAAGATATTTCTTCGGCGATGACAGAACTCTGAAGAAAAACTATCTTAAACCTCTAAAATCGAAAAAATTTCCCCTCTAACTCAAAGCAATTCTCCAGTCCATACTGTCGGTAAATATTCCGGAAGGAAGCATCCAACCCATCAGCCACCAAGTCATCCACCGCTTTCCACATAATACTGCGCCTGAGCGTGCCACAGCTCGTAATACTTTCCGTTTACATCGGACACAAGCTGCTCATGGCTCCCCCGCTGGATGATCTCCCCGTGGTCAAACACCGCAATCTCGTCGCAGAAACGGCAGGAGGAAAGACGGTGGCTAATATAGATGGCTGTTTTATCCTCCACAATCTCATTGAATTTCGAGTAAATTTCATACTCCGCCACCGGGTCAAGGGCCGCCGTGGGCTCATCCAGAATGATAAAGGGCGCGTCCTTGTAAAGCGCCCTTGCAAGGGCGATCTTCTGGGCTTCGCCGCCGGAAATCTCCACCCCGTCTCCCTCATAATCCTTATAAAGATACGTGTCAAGCCCAGAGGGCAGCTTGTCAGGGTTCACTGCAAAACCCGCTTTTTCCAGGCAGCTTGCAGCCTTTTCCCTGTCATAGTCCACCCCCGCCGCCACATTCTGTCCAAGACAGAATGAAAAGAGCTTAAAGTCCTGAAAAACCACGGAAAAAATTCCCATGTATTCCTTATAATCATACTTTTTGATGTTGATTCCGTTGAGCAAAATCTCCCCCTCGTCGGGGTCGTACAAGCGGCAGAGCAGCTTGATCAGGGTGGTCTTGCCGCTGCCATTTGGCCCCACTACCGCAAGCCGCTCTCCCACATGAAACCTGATATTCACGTGGCGCAGGGCGTATTCCTCGCTGCCGGGATAGCGGAAAGACACGTCCCGGAACCGGATCTCATACTCATTGTCGCCGCCCTTGCAAAAGGCCCGTTTTTCCACCGGAAGCTTTCCTCTGGCCAGCACATCTTCTATATTAAGATACTCCAAAGTGGAAAGCTGCCTGTTTCCGGAAACGGAATACTCCTCCAGAGCAGTGAAAAGATCGGCCAGGGACTTGGAAAACCTGTAAATAATCCCCGCATACTTTACCACCGCTCCCATGCTCAGCACTCCCTTTGCAGCCTGGACTACCACAAACAGGTAAGAGAGGGTCTGCAAAAAGCCAGCCATGAAATGATTCCAGAAGCCTGACTGCATATTGTTGGCAGTGATCTTTTTCATCCATGCCCTTTTTATCAAAAGATCGCCCTCTAATTTCTTCTCGATCAGCGCCTTTGTGCCGTAAATTCGGACATCCTTTCCCGTGTGGTAATCCTGGCCTCTCCACAGATAATAGCTGAAATAGCTCTTGTCCAGGGAGGGGTCGTCCAGCAATTGAAACAATTCCCTATTCTTTTTTGCCTGAAATCCCACATGAAACGCTACCGCAAGGCCAAACAGGACAAAAAACTCTGCGGCGAAAACGTTCGTGAAGACATGATATTTCCAGAACAGAGGCAGGATCAGCGCGATTGATATAAAAGTGGAAATCAGATTATCCAAAAGCCAGGGAAGCTGCCACGCCAGGGAGTAAAACCCGGCTCCCCATTCGTTGTCGTGCTGAATTCTTGCCCTCAGTTCATTGACCTGGGGACTGTCCAGCAGGGGATAGTCCATGGAGATGGTTTTCATGCTCATCATAGTCTCATACCGCTTCCCGCATCTGCCTGTGTGAACCGTTTTCAGCTTCTTGAAATAATCCCTCAGTACGGTAAGCACAAAGATTCCCAAAACCGCGCTCAGGGAAACGGCTAAAAGCTTTTCTATCCTTTCCCCCTCCTTAAGGCCGTCCAGCACATAGCCCGAGAGAACGATGGCGATAAAGGGCAGCGCCGCCTCGATCACAGACGCTGCCAGGCTGTGAATCAAAAGCCATCTGTCCATTTCCCAGATCAGCCTGATAGAACTGCCGATACTCTTCCATTTATGATTCTGCATCTTCCATCTCCTCCTTCCCGTCCCGATAATATTTGCTCTGCAAAAGGAACATTTCCCGATAGGTTCCATCCTTTTCCATCAGTTCCTCATGGGTGCCCTCCTCTGTGATTCTTCCGCCGCTCAGAAAGCAGATCCGGTCGCAAAACCGGGTGGAGGCCAGCCGATGGGAAATGTAAATTGCGGTTTTGTCCGATGCCATCTCCTGAAACTGCTCATAGGTGCGGCTCTCCGCGATCGGGTCAAGGGCCGCCGTGGGCTCGTCCAGAATCAGAATCGGCGCGTCCTTGTAAAGTGCCCTTGCCATCAGCAGCTTTTGCTGTTCGCCCCCTGATAAAACGATCCCCTCTTTGATCTCCCTTGTCATGGGCGTATGAATTCCGTCCTGGCAGGAGGATATTTTTTCCCAAAGCCCCACCTGTCGTAAGCATTCTTCGGCTCTGGCCTGGTCCGTCTTTTCCTGCTCCCGCATGGAAACACTCTCCAAAACGCTGAAAGGCGGAATATAAATATCCTGAAAAACAGCGGAAAATAAGCGGAGCAGATCCTTTTTCCGAAAATTGCCGATGTCCTCCCCGCCGATTCGTATCTGTCCCGAATCAGGCCGATAGAAGCCGCACAGGAGCTTGATCATGGTGGTCTTGCCCGCGCCGTTCACGCCCACCAGCGCAATCTTTTCCCCCGGACTGATCTTTATGGAAAAATGCTCCAGCACCTTCCCGGCGTCTGCCTGATAGGAAAAGCACACGTCCCGAAATTCGATGGAATAATCCTTAAGCTCTGAGAGTTCTCTGGGATTTTCCGGCTCCGGATCGTCGGTCTGATCCAGGAAAGCGCGCATGGTGTTCATCTGCAGGTTCGCGCCGTTTAACTCGTTTAAAGAGTTTACAATACTGCCCACAAAGCCGGAAAAGGCAGTGATCGCCCCGAAATACAGGGTAAAATCAGGAATCGTAATGCGCCCCGATACCACCGCATAGATCAGATAGGTATAGGCAATCCCGTCCCGCAGCAAAAGCACAAAAGCGCCCACCACACCGGAGGTAAAGTACCTGTTCTGAATCTGGTTCACCAGCCTGGTACTCTGGTCGATCAGGCTGTCCCTCAAATCCATAAACCAGCCCTCCGTACCATACAGCCGCATGTCCTTGCCATACTTTACATCGCTTCCCGCCCGGCTTAAATACCCCAGCTTTTTGTCATACTCCGCCGTCTCGTCCCGGCGGCTGTGCTCATAGCCCTGAGCCCGGCGCGTGGCAAACAGGCTGATCAGGGACAGGGCGATAAGAGCCAGAATCATAAGCGGACTTAAGGCCGACACGATACCCGAGTAAATGACGAAACAAAGGGCGCTGACCACAATGTTGATGGCAGACACCAGCATCATGGAAGTGCCCGACCAGTCTCCGGCCTGAAGCGTGGACATTGCCTTCTGGTATTTCGCCTGCCCCTCCTTGCTCTCCACATTCTTGTAGTCGCAGCTTAAGGACTGAAAAACCAGCTCTGTCTGATAATAACGCCTCATGTCATTGTACATCATGTACTTTCCTTCCCCTGCCATCCCCGAAAGAGCCATGGAAAGCGCCATGACCAGGCCAAACGCCCCCAAAACCAGACCGATCCTCCCGCTGTCCGCCCCTTCCAGCACCAGTTCCAACGCAAGCTTGGGAAGATAGATGCCAAACACCGGAAAGACCACGGAAAGAATCATTTGCAGGAAAATCAAAAGAAGCAAAAACGGATACTCTTTTTTAATATCTTTCAATAAAAATAATACATTCTGGAAAACATTGTATTTCACAGATGCTCCCTCCTTTCTGCCAAGATCCTATCATACAGGAGGGGCAAGATACAAAGCATGGCACGAACTGCCTGAATTTTGACACGAGTGGTACCGCAAAAGGCGCTGCCTTTCCCTTACAAAATCGTGTGTATCCCCGAAGGGATTATTTTGTCCTTCACCACACAATCAGAACGCTTCCAGCGGCAGCATGATCTCGGTTGCAAATACGCCCTCCTCGTCCTGCCGGTTGATATAACCGTCATATTTTTTTACAATCCGATCCACCCGCATCAGTCCGAACCCATGGCCCTCGCTGTTCTTGGTGGAGAGATAAGTCTTCCCCTCTTTCCTGACCTGGCCGCTCACCGAATTTGAGACCGTCACATAGAGCTGATCCTTCAATATGCCGATGAACAGACGAATAAAACTCTCCTGCGCTTTTTCATGATCCACGTTCCTTTCAGGAGCCTGTCCGGAGCTGTTGTCAGGGTCATGCCCGGGGCTTTGATCAGGCTCTCTCCCAGGACGCTGCCCGGGCTCCCGGGCCAGGCAGGCTTCCAGAGCATTATCAAGGAGGTTTCCGATAATCACACACAAATCGATTTCCGAGATCTGCAGATCAGAGGGCACCACCGCCCTGGCATTGACCTCAATGCCCTTTGACCTTACCAGCGATAATTTGGAATTTAAGATAGCGTCCACCATCACATTCCCTGTCTTTATCACCGTGTCCACACAGGTAAGGTCTGCGTTTAAGTCCAAAAGATACTTCCTGGTCTTTTCCTCATCGTCTGCCAGGGCAAGCAGGGTCTGGATATGATTGTGGTAATCATGCCGCCAGCCCCGCATAGTCTTGTAGATATTCTGCACCTCGTCGCAATGCTTTTTGATCAGATCATTTTGATATTCCGCAATCCTGCGGTCAATCACCCTTCCGAAAAGCAAATCCATAAGCTTCATTTCCATTCCCCCTCGAAATGCCTGATAAACGCCTGATTCACAGCCTGATAATTACTGCGGGAGAGAGGAACCTTTTCCCAATTGTCCAGTATAACCTCTGTTTTGGAAATACGCCTGATGCAGGCCACCTGAACCAGATAAGAACGGTGGGTACGGATGAACCCTTCCCCCAATTTCTCTGCAAGCTCCGAAAAATTCTGCCTGACCTCAAACTGCCCCCTTACCGTCCTGATCCGGCAAAAATGAGCCAAGGCCTCCGCACTCATTATTTCCCTCACATCCAGGCGCAGAGCCTCCCCGTCCACGATAAAGATTACCGACCTGTCCGCCTTTTTCAGATTGGCCGCGGCCCTGTCCAAAACCCTGCAAAAGGCCTCCTCCTCCAGAGGTTTCAACAGATAATGCAGGGCGGATACCTCATAGCCCTGAGCCATAAAGTCCGGAAAACCGGTGACAAATACAATCTGCACCTGGTCATTCTCCTGCCGCAGCTTCTTTGCAAGGGAAATTCCATCCATCCCCTCCATCTCAATATCCAGCAGCAGAATGTCATAATCCTTATGCTCCGCATAGTGAAACAGAAAGCTCTCCGCCGAGACAAAAGTATCTATGTGC
This sequence comes from uncultured Lachnospiraceae bacterium, assembly GCA_949949005.1. GTDB lineage: Bacteria > Bacillota > Clostridia > Lachnospirales > Lachnospiraceae > Suilimivivens. The sequence goes on along the minus strand of CATLHM010000001.1, from coordinate 24,289 downwards.
AGGACATGCCGTGCCTCTGCCGCCCAGCGCCTGGTCATATCCTTAATATAGTTTTGGTCTGCTGTGGAATCGTCGCAAATCGCGATTTTATAATTCACGTTCCAGCCCTCCCGGGGACATTTTTTTCTAATGGTTTGTACATAAATTTTTAACAATTATAAAGCGCTGCGTATGATATAATAAGGAATAGATCAGGGTGTACACAGGTTATACTGTTCCCAACTAAAAATGATTCCGCCCCAGGAAGGAGCCGTCCATGAAAAATAAACCCAAACAGATCGCCGCCATAATCTGTATTGTACTGCTGGTGCTTTTATATGTCGCCACACTGATTGTCTCGGTTCTGGATTTTCCCGGCTCGGACAGGCTGTTTGGGGCCTGTATCATCGCCACCATCGGACTTCCCATTTTGCTGTGGATTTTTATCTGGGTGTATGGGAAATATACCCAAAAACAGACTATGGCGGATATTTTTCCTGAGGATGAAGGGGAAAAATGAAATTTCCTGACACTGTTTTAAGGTCTCCTGCTCAAGTTGCCATAGGTGTTTTTTCTGTTTATATCCTTTCAATTACACAACTGTGCTCTTTTTTCTTTGCGTCATAATTGATCCCCACCAGCACAATCTCTCCCTCATAAGATTTCAATACTGCCGGGTAATTTCTCTCTTTCATCTGCCGGATTGCTCCCTCGGGTGACCTGTTCCATTTCAGTTCAACCACCAATGCCGGGAGCTGCGATTTCTGCTTCGGCAGATACACTACATCCGCAATCCCTTTTCCTGACGGAAGCTCCTCAACTTTCATATACTGATCAATGGCAGAGATATACGCAAACTTAATCACATACCGTAACGCCTGTTCATTATTGTAGAACGTGGGCGCATACTGGGTATCGCGTAACGCCTCTATTGATTTTGCCACTGCCTCCCCATTACCCGCAATGGTATCCTTCAAAAGCTTTTCGGAATGACCAAGCAGTTCCATCCATTTGGGGTTCATATTCCCGCTCTTTAAGATTTTCCGGAACTCAATCCTCACCTCCTCATTGGGAATCCGTACTGTGCCATCCTCCTCATGCCAGGCCAGATACCCCAAATGAATCAACAGCGTCAGCACATCATCGCGGCTTTTAAAGGTTTCAAAATCATTCTCGAAAAAGTCTGTGTTGACCTCGATCTCCTCTCCGGAAATCAGCCGTGAAATCGTCTCCTGCAGCCCTTCAAAATCCATATTGATATAGGTCATCAGCGACTCTGCCGCCGAGGTTTTCTGCCAGTAGGAGCCAAACTTCTTTTTCAGCATCGCCAGGGTGACCGAATAGGGATTGTAAACGGCCCCAACATCCGGAAAATCATACCCGTCGTACCAGCTTTTAGCATCCTCAAAACTCATCCCATGGCTTTCGCACAGTCTCTCTACCTCTCTTTGCGTAAAACCGGTGAACTTTGCAAATCCATCCGGATCAAGAATCGGATATTCTATAAAGTCTGAAATCGCCGACTGGGAGCCGTCCTTTTTGATGGGCAGGATTCCGGTCATATAAGCGGCTGCCACTACCTTTGGTGTAAAATTATTGTTTTTAAACCAGCCCCTGAGCAGATTTAAATACGCCGACCAGGCCTCCGCATCCCCCTTTGCCTCGCGGAGCAGAGCATCCCACTCGTCAATAATAAATATAAATTCTCTGCCTGTCTCTTCTACACAGCGGATGAAATCCTCCATCAGGCTTCCTCCGGCGGCCCGCTCCGGAAATAGTTCCTCCAACTCTTTATGGATGGCATTTACGATTTCGTCCGGCACATCTGCCATTGGTTTTCTCCGCCTCTTTGCCTCGGAAATAAAACCGGTAATATCAAGATTAATCACATGGTACTGATTCAAGTGCGCCAGATACCCCTGCGTCCCCGCTATTTCCTTGTCATCAAAGAGCGCATGGGAATCGCAGGAACAGTCATAGTACGCACACAGCATCTTTGCCGCATAGGACTTTCCAAAACGCCTTGGCCTGCTGATACAGGTCAGCATTTCCATTGTCCCTATGGTCTTATTGATCAATTCAATCAAACCGGTCTTATCCACATATTCCGACTGCAGAATTTTCTGAAATCCCTTATTCCCCGGATTCAAATAGGTTCCCATCGCAATCACCTCCGCAAATAAAAGCCCTTTTTGGCTCAGAGCATTGCCGCCAGCTCCCCCTTCACCTGCTCCAGGGTGCGGAAAACAATTCCCTCCATCCCCTCAGCCCTGGCCGCCTCCACATTTTTCTCCACATCATCAATGAACACACATTCTGAAGCCGATAACCCGTATTTCCTGCACAGAAGCCGGTAAATCTCCGGGTCGGGCTTGATCAGCTTCACCTGATAGGACAGAATCGCCCCGTCTGTCTCCTCAAGAAAATCCAGCGCATCCGCGCACTCCATATGGGCCTTGTGGGCAAAGTTGGAAATAATATAAATTCCAAGTCCCCTTTCTTTCAGCTCCCGAATCCAGGGAATGGCATAGTCGTAGCGCCGGACCATCCCCCGGACATTTTCAAAGACCTCCCGAATCTGTCCCTCTATGGACGGATCGTTTCGGATAAAGCCTGCAAGAAGCTCCTCGTCGCTCATGGCACCTCTGTCCATCTCATTCCACATGGGATTTTTCACCGTGGCATTTGCCAGCTTTTGAAAAATCTCCTCCGAATAACCAAAGCTTCTGTAAAAATCCTCCCACACGAAGCCTGCCAGCACGTTTCCGATATCAAACACAATATTCTTAATCATATGATCCCTTTTATCCTTTCTGCGCTTTGCCTTGCTTTTCGCTTGCCTTTCGACCATCATAACACAGCCTAGGGGAATTGGCTATCGCCTGCCTGAATCCATTTTGGTTGTGAGCTCATCCCTGCACGATTTTTATCCGACCCAATCGCTTTTGCCCTTAATCGCGCAGGCATCCTATGGGCGCCACTAAAACACCATCCTTGCGCCTGTAGGCAAATTCTGTCCCGGTAAGAATCATCAGAAAAGACGGTTCCTTCATCTTCTGTGTATCGACACGTTTTCTTAACTCTGACAAATGCACTGCTGCCTCTTCAATTTCTTTGGAGCCAAGCTTTACCTCTATGGCTCCCCATCTTCCATCGGCAAGGCAGATCACGGCATCCGCCTCCAGACCTGACTTATCCCTGTAGTGGAATAATTGGCCGTCATTTGCCTCTGCATAAATCCTGAGATCCCTGTCGCACATGGCTTCAAATAAAAATCCAAAATATTCAAAATCCTCCAACAGCCTCTCCGGAGTCAGACGAAGAACTGCCGCTGCGATAGACGGATCAACAAATTGCCGTTTAGGCGATGTACGGATGGCAGTTTTTGACCGCAACGCCGGGTTCCATGCCGGTAGGTTTTCCGTCACGAATATTCGGTCCAGGGCATTCAAATACTGGCTGATCGTCTTTTCAGATATACTCTCATCCCCCATCGCTATATCGTCGCGAATCGTGCGCATGGACGCCGATGTGGATATGTTTCTGGAAAGAGACCGCATAAGGGCTCTCACTTTTGAGGGATTTTTTTCAACCTCATCCACTCTGGAAATATCCGCATTGATGACCGCCTCTACGTAGTCAATCGCGTGCCGGAACGCCACCCTTTCATTTTCGCCTATGGAAGCAGGCCAGCCGCCGCGGACAATACAAAAAGCCGCCTTTTCTATAGACAGCTCCGACATTCCCTCTATTTCTGATTTCCCGTCAAAAAGTCGCTTCATGGAAACTGTCCCTGTGGACTCCCCGGATTCAAAAAGGCTCATAGGGCGCATGGTTAGCCTTGAAATCCTTCCAGTTCCCGTATGCATGGCGATGTTATCCCGGGGAACCGCAGAGCCCGTCAAAATAAACTGCCCCGCCTGTGCGCGCATATCTACCATATGCCTCACGGCATCCCAGAGCACCGGGGCCATCTGCCATTCATCGATCAGCCTGGGCACCTCGCCTTTTAAAAGAAGGGAGGGCATTGTATCAGCCGCCTTCATATAAGAGGAATACTTATCAGGATCCTGCATAAATAAAGTGCTTTTTGCGGCCTCCATTGCCGTTCTGGTCTTTCCACACCATTTCGGCCCCTCGATCAAAACCGCGCCGGAAGCCTCCAACCGTTCCAGAAGCAGTTTGTCCGTCAGTCTCTTCATGTATTCTTTCTTCATTCACAATTCTCCTTCTGCACTCATTCTTTCCGGTTTTATAGCTATTATACTTCCCGCTTCCGATTTTGGCAATATTTCACTTCTGGTTTTGGCGCGCTTTTACTTCTCGATTTTTCTTAATTTATCTTCCGTTTTTGGCATTATTTAGCTTCCGAATTTGACGTCACTTTGCTTCCTACTTTGGAATCATTTCACTTCCGGATTTGTCCCGCCTTTCACCATCTCCAAAAACTCCCCCGCCGCCTTTGAGACGCCCCCTCTCTCATCCCAGATCACGCAAATCTGCCGCCTTGGGATGATCTTGTTAAAGCGCAGTTCAAAGAGCCGCCCGTCCTCCAAATACTCCTGGGCAAAGTCCCGCACTACGCTTCCCACCCCGAGACTGCGCAGGGCAAACTGCACGATCATATCACTGGTCGCCAGTTCAAACTCCGGATGAAGCTCCACCCCATTCTGTGCAAGGAACCGGGTCATATAGCTTTTGGTGCTGGTATCCCCCTCCAAAAATATAATCGGAAGCTTCTCAAGCTCCTGCAGATCGAGCATATGGTTTTTGTACTGCATAAATCTGCGCCCTGCCACGAACACGTCCTCAATCTCCCGAACCGGCGTCACATGAAACCCCTGCCTGTCCGAAACCGGGGTGCTGACTACCCCAAAGTCTATCTTCCCCTCTTTTAAAAGCGTGACTGTCCGGGGCGTGGGCCCATTGGTCACCGTCACCTTAATGCCGGGGAACCTCTCATGGTACTCCTGAAGATAAGGAAGCAGGCAATATTTCAGAGTCATATCGCTTGCCCCTATTTTCAGTTCGCCGGATTCCAGCCCCCGCATGGCCGAAAGACGTCTTTCCCCCAACAGGATCTGCTCATATCCCGGCTTTACATACCCGTAAAGTACCTCCCCCTCGGGTGTCAGTCGGATTCCCTTTGCGGAGCGCACAAACAGCTTTACCCCAAGGGCGGCTTCCAACTGCTTTAAAGCCTGACTCACGGCCGGCTGGGAGACGGAAAGCTCCGCCGCCGCCATGGTCAGGCTGTTGTTTTTCGCCGTATAGTAAAACACCTTATAGTATTCAAGATTTCCTGTCACTGCCACTCCCTCATCAGCTCCGACCCTCTGAGCCACTTCATTTCCGAATCCTCCGTACCAGGAACTGCGCATTCCCGGTGTCTCACTTTCAAAAACAGACTCTTTTTCCCAAGAAAAGGCTGCATATTTCTCTGCAGTACCTCTTTATCCCGTATCTTAAGCTCCTCCCCTGCCAGCACCAGAATCAACTTCGATCTGGCATGAAAAAGCTTTAAGTTCTCCGCAAGACGGTCTAAGGATTTCTCTTCTTCCCCTCTTACATAGTCCTCAAAGCACCTGCTCATCTGAAGAAAGGAAATAGGCACCACCCAGTTTTCTATTTCTTCCTCGCTCTTATAATACAAAAGGTTCAGCCGCACATTCCGAAACACCTCGCTGTGAGCCCGAAGCGTGGCCGCTATCTCTGCAGCGGTCTGCCTCACATACTCCACCGGCAGGGCGCAGTCAATCGCCAGCGTCATTTCCAGAATACCGCCCGTGTAATTTCCCGGCACGTGCAACACACGCTCGACGGCATTGTTTAAGTTCATTTTTGCTACTACGTTCATCCTGACACACTTCCTTTATTATAAAAAACACTGCTTCTTACTACTTATCCTCGTACTCCAACGCCATCTCCACAACCTTTGCGGCATCCTCCCTGCTCTCTGCCGCACATAAGAATCCCGAATTATGGCAAAAACAAAATGTCCCTATTCCTGTCAGCAAACGCAATTCTTCAGCCGTTTTTCCGCGCCATTCTACAGGGAACGGCTTTTTTAGTTCTGTCGCATTATCATCCCTCGGCACTGCCTGTACCGCATATCCCCCGCGCACTGACGGAAAACATACATACAAAAACTCTGTTCCTCTTACAACTTCCTTCCATGGCATGGCCTTTTTCAGCCACAAGATCGGAGCGGTTTGCTCCTGCATCCAGGTACGCACCTGCGCAAACGCTTCTCTTCTCGCCCGCATTGCTCTGAATTTTGCATCCAGAAGCCGCCGCGCCCATTCCACCGCCTCCTCGAAGCGCTCTGTCCCATCGATTTCCGGCTCATTCCATTGGGGATTCCAGTCATAAATACACTGCGCTATCAGGTTTTCCTTTCCGGTATTATCAGACTCATCCAAAATTTGTACAAAATCTTTATCGAACTGCCGCACATCTTCCTCTTCCAAAAGAAGCGCTCCATACTCTTCCCATAAAAGGCCGAACGCCGCATACGGAATACCATTTTTTCGGACACGCCTGTCAGATTGGTGATGATCAAACCGTCCCGACCCTATGTCAAATACAATCCCTTCATAATGCTCGGGAGCCTTTGCGCCGCGTTCAATCTTAATCTCCGGATTGAGAATCAAAAGTAATGCAGATGAAAACACATCATCTGCATGAAAAAATCCACTATGTGTAAATGCATTCCTGATCGTCGCAATGTTTGGACAATTCATTTTAACCTCCATGCCGCGTTTTTTGCGACAACGCGGTGCGAAATCCGCGTAGGCGGTTTCGCATCTGCGCTCCGATCAAACTTTATTAATGCCCTGAGCGGGCTTTCTTCATTTCTACCAGTCTGGTACGCAATGTATAAGGCGATGCCGAAAGAGTGTCAATGCCCTAAACGGGCTCTCATCATTTCTACAAATAGTCGAAGCTGCGAAAAGAGCTGGAAGATACGTGTCAATGCCCTAAACGGGCTTCCTTCATTTCTACACAACCGAAGAGGGTCTCGTATACGACCAAGTGACCGTGTGTCAATGCCCTAAACGGGCTTTCTTCATTTCTACTTTATTATCATCAGGAATAAAGAAACAAATGAAAAGGTGTCAATGCCCTAAACGGGCTTTCTTCATTTCTACTTATCCATAATAAAAAGAAATCAGCAGAAGATGATCTGTGTCAATGCCCTAAACGGGCTTTCTTCATTTCTACTATCAACCGGATATGTCGCCATATTGGTATTGTAAATGTGTCAATGCCCTAAACGGGCTTTCTTCATTTCTACGAATCTGACATTTAAGGACCTATATGAATATATGCAGGGTGTCAATGCCCTAAACGGGCTTTCTTCATTTCTACGCTCCCCCTCCGCACCCCCAGTAAAATCAATGGTTTCAGGCTCTGATTTTGCAAGTAATTGCCAGAATATTCTGACAATTACACTTTTCAGGCCATTTTTTTGTCTTTTCGGAATTTAGCTGTTACTACAATTATATTCTTATCCTATTCCATTTTCAACTCAAACTTATTTTTTCTGTTTTTTCACTCTCTCTCGAAGCATTTTCTTACGGAATGCGCAGTTTATGCGCATTCCTGCGTCGGGAATAGTAACGTTCCTGCCCGCTTCGCCAACCAGGAAAAAACAATCTCAAATCTCAATCAGCCACTCATACCCTGCCTCCTTTTTTCTGCGGACCAGCATTCCCAATTCGATTTCGAGACAATCTGCCCTCACAAGATCAAACAGCTTTTCCAATTCCTTCTCTATCTTTAATACAGAAGCATCGATGCTCCGTTTTTGCTTTTTCAGTTCCAGTATTTTCTCCGCCAGCTCCTGCGCCTTTTTGTGGACATTCAGTTCTTCTACTATCTTTTTTTCTTTTTCATTCGTGATCGTGCGGCTGGTCGGTATGGTAACATCCTTTTGCAGATCATTGGAAAGCAAAATGGCATGGAGCACCGGGGAGGGATAGCAGTTTTTACTCCTTTTGAAATCGCAGTTGCATCCGTATTCCGCAGTAATCTGTTTATATTGCTCCCTGAGCTTGATGCAGCTTACCGGCTTTTCCGGAATCCGCCGGATAAAGCGTTCCGTGGTATTATACTGATAATTTAGAGTATGCGACATGACGGTGTGTACAAACTGTTTTCCATCCTCTCCTAAATGCCCAAAAACGTATAAAATTGACAGTCTCTCAAAATGCGTCAAATATCCCGTCTTGGCCGCTTTGTTGCAAAGGTATCCCATCAGGCTGCATCCCTTAAGGACTTCAAGGACATTTTCCGGAGTGTCCTGATAAGCGCTCAAATCTGTTTCTATCTTTTTTTCACCTGCATTGTCGTTTTCTTTCAGATTCACTGCCAGAACCTTTTTCAAAGCTCCCAGCGAATTTTTTGCAAGGCTGTCCAGAAACAGATTAACGTTCGTCACCCTGTTTCCGCTATCGTCCAAAAAATAAGACCTCTCACCTGTCCTCATATGGAATCCCCAGGGAAGCTTTATGGCCTGTCCGAATTTGCCTGGCTTTAGTCTCGTTTTATTGGGAAAAAACTCTATCCCTATCCCCTCTTCTGTTTTTCCCAGCCTGCTCTCTACCACGTCGCAAAACATATTCGCATACCGAACCGGTATCCACTGCGTCATAATAAGCCAGACATGGTAGCCGCGCCCTCCGGAATACTCGATATATCCGGTCATTCCAAATTCACGGTAAAGCTCCAACACCTCATTGGCCTTTTGCAGCGCTTTTTCCAGATACGCCCTGTACTCCACGCTTCCCCTCTCGTTTTGCAACAGTACCTTTTTCGAGACATCAATGTCCGTCACAATATAACGCACTGTCCCATTGGAACGCTGCACGTAGGTTCCCAGGGTAACTTTTCCGCATAAATGCTCATAAAGCTTCTGGGCCGTCAGCGGATATGCCTGAATTTCGTTTTGCCTTTTACCTCCGCTGCCTATTTCCTCACTGCTGTAAATATCTTCCCTCCCCACAAACAGATTCAGTATTTTTTCCGCGCTGGAACGGTCGAAAGAAATAGATGTCTCACCGTTGTCCGGCAGTATCACATGACTGCCTGTGCCATATGCCTTTTTCTCCAAATGCTCGCTCTGCTTCTGCCAGAATGCGGCCTTTTGGTACTCCCCTCTGTCGGTATATAACTGCATGAGCTCCACTGCCGTATCTGCATTTTCTTGTATGATATAACTCCTGTATAAATCCAGCAGCTCCTTTAAATTGTCATGCGCTTTCTGCCCCGCCCCCTGCAATGTCCAAATCTGGTAAAACTGTTCGTATTCCAACAGTTCCAAGGCTTCCTCACCTTCCTCTTTCCAGATCTTTGCAAGATAAACTGCAATATCCTTACAGTAATTGGATAGCTCCCGACGTTGGTTTGTCAGCCCTTCTTTCTTTTTACCGGAAAACCGCATCAGCACAATATACTCGAAAATACTGTGTACTTCTCTTTCTCCGCGGAAATACTGCTCCCAGCCTCCCACGATTTCCAATGCGCTCTTTAGTTTCTCTTCTATTGTTTTTTCGGAAGAAGTGAGCCACATGGTCTCCAGGCGTTCTTCCAGATTCCGTTCAGCCTTTGCCGGAATTGCCATACCAGTCGTTCCAAAATGATAGCCAAGGAAATCGACACCCTCTTCAAGGGGCGCACACACTGTTTTCCCCTCGTTTAGACAAAGCCCAAGACGGCTCAGTCCTGCCTTCACCTTTACGCATTCTTCAAGCAGCTCTTCCCTGCTCTTTCCAAGAAGGAGCATATCATCCGAATAACGGACATAGTATGCCGCCCCCTTTGTCATCTGATCATCAAAATCCATCATATAAATGTTGGATAGCGTCGGCGATACCGCGCTGCCCTGATAAATCCCCATCTTTTTTTCTATCAGCCCGCCGCCCTCGTCCAGCATTACCGATTTACAATTCTCTTCTATAAGAAAAATGACGTCCTCCTCTTTGATGTTTTTCTTCAGCATTCCCTCCAGCTTTTCCCATTGTATGGAATCGAAAAAGCCGGAAATGTCCAGCCGCAGCGCCCATGAATACCTGCCGGACTTGATCCTTTGGTCAATCTCATTCACAGCGTTCAAGGCGGATTTACTGCTCCTGTACGCAAAGGCCTGCGGAGAAAACTGCCCCTCATACAGCTTCTTAAGCTCAGCCTCCAATGACCTCTGCACCACTTTATCCCGCATGGCATACAGCGCAATCTCACGGGCCTTTTCGCCTTTATACAGGATCACCCTTTTCACCGGGAGCGCACGATACCTGTGTTCCCTCAATTCCTGATGCAGTTGACGTATTTCTTCCGCCTTCCTTTCTTCAAACTCCTCAAAGGTAACGTTGTCCACACCTGCTGCCGGATGGTTCTTTCTGGCTTCTTTCCATGCCTGTGACAGTTTCTGTAAATCAATAATTTTATTATATAAGCTCATCCTTTTCTAAATCTCCGTATATGTTAAAAACCATTAAATAATAATCAATTCATCCTTATCCAAGGCCATTTCCCTGCTCTCAATACCGATGGTACACAGCTTTTGCTCACATTTTCCGCATATATTGTAAATACGGATATTTCCTTCCTCTTCCTCCTGCATCAGGATCACCAGCTTCTGATACAGCTCTCTATACTGCTGTTCTGTGATCCTGCACTCAAACACACTGTACTGGACACGCTGCCCATATCCGGATAGCTCCTTTGCGATTTTTCCCCGTATTCTGTTATCCGTTATGTCATAACTGATCAGGTACATGACGCTTTCCCCAGCTATACGGCTGATACTGCCCTTTCTCGCTCACCGCTTTTTTCAGTGCGGCAATCTGCTCTCTAATGCATCGGCGAAAGGATTTCTCCCCACTGGCCGTATTCCTTCCGCTCATCCAGCGCTCATATTCCGTACAGAATTTCTTAAACCCGTCTTCATTTAAAAGGATGCGCCCATCCTGCGGAATGTCGAAATCATATTTTCCTATCATCCGTTTATTAAAAAGAAGAATCACCAGCCTGTCCACCACCGGCTGGCGAAATTCTTCCATCATATCCAACGCCAGCGACTTGCGCCCATACCTGATTCCGTGCAGAAATCCCAGATACGGTTCAAAGGACTCTGCCTCCAGCGCGCTGCATACCTCCTTGGTAAGGAAAGTATAAGCAAGGCTGAGGAGTACATTTACCGGATCCTTCGGCGGCCTTCGGTTCCTCCCCTGAAAAGGGAACTCACATTTTAACATCTGACCAAATGCCCGGAAATAAATATTGCTACAGATCCCTTCTATTCCCAATATCTCGTTAGACGTCCGCTTATCCGGCAGTTGTTGTATGTACTGTTCCATCTGCCCTACATCCTTTTTCCACTCATAATCGCTTCCCCGCCATGAGTGTTCCCGGATTACCGCAATCTGATTTTCAATCTTGTTAGCCACAATCAGCCTGGCCATTTCCATTCTTTTTTCAATATCAAGGTAAAAGCTGTATTGCTCAAACCGCAAAAAAATATTTTTTGATGCATCCGCTGCTGTCTGCCCCAGGTATTTTCCCGAATAGGAAAAATGGCTCACATCAATTCCTTTTTCCATCAGCATGTGCAAAGCCTGTGCCGTAATCTGGACATTCCCGATCAATGCCATGTTTTCTACATGAAGCACTGGAAATTCCAGAAGGGTTTCATTTCCCTTTTTGACCGCAATGCGCTCCCCCAGCTTCTGGATTACCGCTCCCTGCTCCTTAATATACAAAACCGCCATCAATTCCCTCCCATTCCCATCACGTAATTCTTTGACTTGAGAGGATTGATCCACTTGATATTGTTGGCATAGGTCTGATAGCTGACCCTCTCTACCACGCAAAAGCTCTGGAATATTTCCAGAACAAAGTTTTTAAATTTGGTATAATCGCCATAGCTGACCGGCCCAAGCCCATGGGCAAAAATAGAGTTGTTTCTCAAATATACCATAGACCGGATTCTTTTCAGCTTATCGATCTCCCTTTTCCCCTGGATATGGATAATCGGATCGCCCAGAGCCATCAGCATAATAAACCCTTCCAGAAGAGAAACCTGCTCCGGCAGATATTCATTTCCCGGCCGCCCAAACAGCTCCGCCTTTATCTCTTTTACCTTCCCCTTGAAGAGCTCAAATTGTCCCTTGGCATCCAGTTCCCCATAGGCAGGCTGATATTTTTTATCGTATTTTATTTCCGCATAGTTCATCTGGGATACATACAGGCCATAATGGGACATTCTCCTTTGCTCTATCATTTCCAGCAGCCGGTAAAAAAGTAGTGTCGCCATATCGTACTTTTCCTGCTTCTCCCTGATGCAGGCGCTTTGGTACATGGTGAACATCAGCGCGTGCATGATGCTTTTTGATTTGATAATCTCAGCATTTTGTCTCTTTTTGAGCATCTCCGGTATTTCATTCAAATACCTCAATATTTCCTCCTGCTTTTCCAGACATTCATAGCAGTCCATCAACAGGAAAGTATCGTGCATCATCCGATCCCTGCGCAGTTGGTGATTCAGCTTCCTGATCTGCACAAATGCTTCCCCAAAGTCCAGCGCATCCCATGCCTCATAAACCTTGGCCAGCAGATACACAAAATTCATCTGCTGCCGGATAGCCGGATCCGGTATATTTTCCTTCAGCTCCCCCAGCTTTTCCTGTGCGCCCGCGTAATTATACCTTTCAAACAGAGCCAATGCCTTTTCTATCTCAAAATCCCCAAATACGGCAAGCGGATTGTCAATATAAAATAAGGTTTCCGAACCCGGATTTGGTTTACGGAAATCCGTAAGGTAATCATTAGATCCCACATATACCAACTGCACATCGATCATGGCTCCGGCCATGGCCGCTGCTGCCGACATAGCCTTGGTGCCTCCGGTAAAATCAATATACATCTTTCCCGGCTTTCCCCAGTCAATGTAGCTTCTTTTGATCTCCTGATAAATGTCCAGCGGGCTGGTCTCACTTACCCTGCGTTTTTCATACTCCACCACTTCCAGCTCACAATATTTCACGATCTTGCTCAACGTGCTTTCCGTCTCTGCCGTATGCAGAAACAAAATCCGCTTTGGCCTTAGAAGTCTGATATTCAGCACGATCGGCTCATAGGAGGTTCCCACCGACGCCACCAGATATTCTACCTTCTCAAATACCTTTGCTTTATTCCTGTCTATAAAATCCTCCTCAATCAGTTTCATGAGATTTCTCTCATAAAATTCATCTGCAATCTGCCTCTGCTCAAATGTTTTTCTCTCTAACTGCTTCCACTGCTGTGTTTTTTCTGCCAGGTTCTTATTCATTTTGTCCCTTTTCCTCCGTGTTCTTTCAGATAACCTGCTGCCCGCTGCGCCAGAGTGTTATCCTTTCATGCCAGCTTCCATCTGCCCGCCCCGGCGGGCGTACAAATCAGGATGGTAAAATCTCTGATTTCACACTGTTATCCGTATACTTGTACTCTGGATTTATGTCTAGTATCTCAGTAAGCGCATTTTATCATGCCCTCTCCATCAGTCCTACGCTAAAACGGGTATGTATCCAAAAGCCCGCGTTCACAAGATAATAAACAAAAAGTCTGAGCCATCCTTCGGGCTGGCGATGCAATGGGGATAAAGGAAGAATAAGAATTGAAGTGATTTCCTGCTGATTTTGCAAGGCATGAAGTGATTCCTCCAAAAATGTCTGATTATAAAAAAACCAGTGCTTCCACCGGCTGATCGTGGAGCCTTCCGCCGGGCAGCAATCTGCCTCCGGCGGCACATCCTCCCTCAGTCCGCTTGCAATGGTATCTGATTCGTGGCGCTTATACGGCACCACTATATCCGGTAATTCATGGCTGATTTTCTTACAGCCACGGCAACGGAGCCTTCTCACCACTAAAAAAATGCAGGAGTCGTCCTGCTTATGCAAGCTTCTCCTGCGGCTTCCGATTACTTTAAAATTTTCCCCACAACAAGGGCAATGTGATTCCTCCCTGCTTTTTACAAAAAAACCGGGGTGTCTCCTTTTTGCTTTAGAGTGTAGTTCTGGATGATGACCATGGGGTGTGCCTCTCTTCGTGTAGGTGGCGCGATGAATGGGGGTGGGTTCTTCATTTCTACGGGGGAAATGTAGGGGATGAAGTTGTGTTAGGAATTTTCTCTGTGCCTTATGCGGGCTTGTCGCATTTCTACTTATTTGCGCGCATGCACCGTAGTGTACCGACAAAAATGGTGTCAATGCCCTAAACGGGCTTCTCTCATTTCTACGGTATCTCTCCCAAACCCGCTAAAATCAAGGGTTTCAAAAACCATTTTTGTATGTAATTGCCTGAATATTCTGACAATAATTCTTTTTCAACAGTTTTTTTGGTTTTTCAAAATATTTTTCTGTTTTCTTATACTGGGCGAAAATTCAATTTGTTGGACGAAAAAATAATTCTTTATAATGCGTTTTCTTTTTAAAAAAGTTACTTATTTTTCATCCAATTTTTTACCTTCTGCAATGGTACTGATTACATCGAAAAGCTTATCAATATTTTTTCCCTGTTTTTTCGCCAATTTCAAATCCCGCTTGAACTGGTTGGTGAATTTAACTTCATATATCATCTAGAGCCTCCTTTAAATCACTGAGACTCTTATACCCTTTTACATTCGGGTCAGCAGCAATCCGTCTTCCCTCTTCTATGGCAGCCATTGTTATTTCATTTGGCGTATTCAGCTTTAAAGAAAAAGGTATGCCATTTTCCCGTATTGTCTGCCTTAAAAACATATTTACCGCCGTAGTCATATTCAGTCCAAGTTCTGCAAAGATATTCTCTGCCGCTTCCTTCACCGCTTTCTCTGTTCGTATGTTCAAATTCGTCACAGATGCCATATTATACACCTCCACTTTTATACATACCTTTTTCCTATTATTAACATAAGAACAACTCATTCCGTGTACTGCTCTTTGTTTAGCATACGCAAATTGTTTCATAGTGTCAACATATTATGTGCATAATATACGAGTTTTTATTGATGAACATACAATCGGCAATGTTTATCATGCGTCAATGCCTTGAACGGGCTTTTCTCATTTCTACTGGTGCAGATTCCTATGCTGTATGAAAACGGATTTCGGTGTCAATGCCCTAAACGGGCTTTTCTCATTTCTACTTTGCGAAATTCCACTTTATTGGAATAGGCAAGTGGTTTGTGTCAATGCCCTAAACGGACTTTTCTCATTTCTACTTGGTGGCAAAGCCAATCATATGGAACCATTAGTGTATGTGTCAATGCCCTAAACGGACTTTTCTCATTTCTACGCAAAGAAACCTGGAGATGATGTTTACAAGCATGAAGGGTGTCAATGCCCTAAACGGACTTTTCTCATTTCTACGGTATCTCTCCCAAACCCGCTAAAATCAAGGGTTTCGAGAACCATTTTTGCATGTAATTGTCTGAATATTCTGACAATAATGCTTTTTCAACAGTTTTTTTGGTTTTTCAAAATATTTTCCTGCTTTCTTATTATACAACCTACTTTCTAGGTTTTCAATTAAAACCTATAAGGAAAGCCATAAATGTCTTCATTGCCCCTTATTCCCTTGTGAGGTACCCGAATTTGTGTTGGCGGAAAGGAAGGAGAGTCCATGTGGACTTATCGGTAATCCGTAATTGCATTTTTGCTTTTTGTTGACATGATTCACCGCAAAAAGATAGAGTATAAGCAGAGACTTTCCATCAAGCTCCGTTATTTCTCATTATTTCAAGCATTTCCCATGGAGTGACAATAAATGATCTGCTGGGAAAATGTTTTAAATTTCCGGTTAAAAGGTACGCCTCATTTTCTTTTCGTTTCTCCATTGTAACAGCATAAAATATGACATTTGATGCATCTGGAAGAATATCATCCACTGCTCCAGCATCAATAAGAATACCTCGGCTTATAATAGTGTCTACAAGAAAGTGGACGGAATTTCTGTCAAATCTGAATTTCTGCCTTCTGAGAACATCGTTATATTCTGCAATGATCTCTTCATTGTACAGTGGGATAATCTCACCTGATAAAGCTTCTTCTACAATCTTTCCAGGGATAGAGTCGGCGTTTACATGGCTGAAACCAGAACATTTGTATCAATAGTTGCATAATACCTCATGCCTGTTCTTCTCCCTCTAGCCTACGTTGGTTTCGGGATTCTTCGATTTCAGAATTGATTTCCTCTAAAGTCATGCCTGAAGTCCCATTTTTTTGAGCCATATCGCTAACCTCATACAATGCCCGGACTGCCCGCTGAACCTTGAAGTCCTGTTTAGGCAAAGTCATACTAAATGGAATACCATTAACAAGAACCGTTCGCTTCATAAACATTCTAAGTGCAGTTGGAAGATCAATCCCTAAATTTTCACATACGGCGGTAGCCTGTGCCTTTAATTCGTCGTCAACACGAAACTGCATAACAGATGTTGCCATGATAAATGCTCCTTTGTTTGTAGTTATTATAACCCTATTTGTATTATATAGTACAGCGTTTTAAGTGCCAATATACAAAAAGCATGGACTCTGACAGATGGGATGGGTAAAGAAGAATAAAAATATAAAAAACCTTGCGGCGGCTTCGGCAATCGCAGGGTATTCTCTTGGCTTCTCCTATTCAATTTTCGGCTTCTTTTTGCATCCTCCCCTTCCCCATATTTGTTCCCATGACTCCAAAATCTCTGTTATCATATGTCCGGTCTGGATCAAATAATACTGGTAATACCGTCCAAACTCATATCAACAACACCATTATCTTCGGCTTTTGCCTGTAAAGCCATAACTGCATCACCCATTCCCGGGTAATATCCGCCTCGTGAGATGAAATCTCAAAAGGATCCCTGCGCTCTCTAACAACAGTTCTCGCAAATACTAAAAATCTGATATTGTAATTGCTACCGTACATCAATGCCCTAAGCGGGCTTTTCTCATTTCTACTGTACTGTAAAGGAGATTAAAATGAGCGTACGGAAATGTGTCAATGCCCTAAACGGGCTTTTCTCATTTCTACGGTATCTCTCCCAAGCCCACTAAAATCAATGGTTCCAGGAGCTATTTCTGCATGTAATTGCCAGAATATTCTGACAATAGTGCTTTTTAAAGAGATTTTTGGGTTTTTCTACAAATTTCCCTCTTTCGTTATTATACCGCCCATCCCCCTGGTTTTCAATTCTAATTTTCAAGTTACGTATATCCGATATCTTTTTGCTACTGACTGATTTCTAAAAAATCTTCTGTCAGATCACCAAATCGTATTATAGTAAACGACAAAATAATTTGTCGTTTACTATAATACCTCCGGGGGATGCGCATGATTTTGCAAAGGTAAATGTTGCGTTTCACGCAACGCAAAATCGGCGCAGCGAACGCCAAAAACAAAGATTTTTGTCGTTCACTATATTTTTCCATCACGATCTTCAATATGATCTTAAGTACCTTTTGCTCCGATTTTGCCAGTTCAATTTTCTCAACCAGCACCCTATGATAAACTTACATGCGCCGCTGACGCGGCGCTCCACCACGACATGAAAGCCAGTCACTCATAGTCCATTCACTAATATCTGAACGTAATAGATTAATTTTTTATAGAAAGTTTTGTTCCTAATTCATTAGTGACCGTTTTCGGCTCCATTGGTTTTAAATACTGGTCAAACAACATAGTGTCTCTGGACTGCGGCATGTTAACGAACCTATTCTGTCCTGTCTTTTTATTTTTAGAATATCCCTTATGGTTTGCTGCAAACCAGCCGAAAATATCGTCATTCGGATGTCTTCTTGGATAGCTGACGTTTTCACCGCTCAACAGTTTAAAATCTGTCATCTTCTGAAAATCTTCCACAACCTGAGAATCCACCAGCGTATTCTGTTTATCCGGTTGATATGGAATCTCCTTCAAATCAATTGTCTCATTTTCTGTTTGTACAATCTGGCGAAGTTGCACGTTATTGATCTGCATCGCCACACTTCCAAATCCCAGAGGTTTTGCCGCGCCCAATTTATATCCGTGATGCTTCTTGTCCAACTCCTCATCGTCTCCGGCATTCACCAAATAACACAAAGTATTCAATTCTCGCTCTGAAAGATCATGAAAATAAATCTTGCCCAGAAAGTAAATATTTTTTTTCAAAGGCCGGATCGTCTTGTTCATCTTGTTTGGTTCTGCAGTGCAATTTTCCATTTTAAAATCCGCATGATGCCAATAAAACTTGCGCCCATTGACTCCAGCCATATTCTTATGGACATGCCCCTTGCTGTCCACGTAATATTCATATGTCCAAAATACGGCATCCTTATCAGGTTTTTTCATATAAAATTCCGGATTAAACCTTGGCTGTGCAAGAGGCTGTAACGTAACCGGGGCGGCATCAAAACATTTACGGTTATCCTGCTCCAGACATTCCAAATCCGCCACACGTATTCTGGACACAACACTTTCTTTCCCGTCCCTGAATGTGCCAAACAAAGCACAGGCCGGGCATAGTTTCCCTGATTTTTCACAGGACTTTTTATCCCCTACCATATCCGAGAGCATTCTCGTATAAATCTCCCGGGTAATACATGCAGGGGATAACATCAGGCTGTCCACTTTGTTCCCGCTGTAAGAAAGTGTGCTGTAATACACCGGAAAGAACTGATTTCCTTTGCCTTCCTTAAACTTTTCGTATTCTGTCCTGTATTCTCCATATGCGCCCGCCTTGTTTTTGTCATATAATTTCAGGACAACATCCAAAATACCGGTCAGATAGTCCTGACTAAAATCCTCGTTTCTACAGACACGGATCACCTGCTTATCCACATCATCAGGCTGACGGAACACATGGGCGCAGTGTTTATTTTGTTTGGCTGGCAAACCGGTAGAAGGATTCTTCATCTCCGGGCCTGTCTCACCTTTCAGGAGATATCCAATGCTACGGCCAAGATTCTCCTTTTCTGCCTTTTCTACATTCAATGCAAGGGCTTTGCCTCTGTCACGTCCCTTATAATCGAATGCCACTTTTTCGCCCTCTGAAAGAGAATCCTGGATATAGCACTTAATCCCCCACTCCCTTCTTCCTTTCATGCCCGGCTTTTCATCCCAGCACCCCAATGCATCCGTCAGATTGTTTGCTCCCTCTGTCCGCAGCAGACAGTCATCTCTTACATTAATCAAACGGTATCTGACTTCTTCTTTTCCATCCTTTACGCTTACACGGCGTTCCAACAGGCCAGCTTTATATTTTTCCTGCGTTCTCTTGCTGAGCAATGTCTCATCATCCACCGCTGATATGCAGGAATTTGTCAGTATCTCATAATTATTCCGGAGCATTCCCCGCATTTCACTTCCCGGTATCACCGGTTTGGGAAGTTCTTTTTCCACGGAATCCTCTAACTCCGACAAATCTCTATAGGAAAAAAAATCATAAGACTTATGCTTTTCATATTTTTTCAACATCTTAAATGCATCTTCACTTCTGGTATTTGGTATGAACAGCGGGGTTACTGTCTTCAAAGTGTAGTTTATCACGCCTGTATACTTCTTCCCGCTTTCCTCTTTTACAAACGATCGCCCCTTTCCCAGCGGAATAAAGTTATATGGATTCACAAAAGTGTACTCTTTATTGTTGGCGCCCATTATTCATCCCCCATTCTTAAACGATAATTGTCAATATCCGCCATGCCGTTAGATTCATCATAGTGAATATGGTTCAAAACCATAATCTTCGCGCCAAATTCTTTCTCCAGCATTACAGTTTCTTTATAAACATCCCTTTCCCTATCCGCCGGAAATTGTGCAACAGCCTCAATCCTACCACCCTCAAACCGCAGGCTGCGGGAAGCAATGGAGCGGTATTCCTTCTGCCCGTCAAACAGATGCAGTTCCAATAGTTCAGTATCTGCCAACACATCTCTCACTTCCCCGAGATTACTATAGGGCTGAAAA
The DNA here is from genome assembly GCA_949949005.1 of uncultured Lachnospiraceae bacterium. Lineage (GTDB taxonomy): Bacteria > Bacillota > Clostridia > Lachnospirales > Lachnospiraceae > Suilimivivens. The sequence goes on along the minus strand of CATLHM010000001.1, from coordinate 4,366 downwards.
ATCACTTTTTTCCGTGTATACGCAAGCATTTGCCCACATCCGGGCGCTTCCGCCACTCTCGTTAAATCCATATACCTCATCTGTCACTTCTCCCTCTCTTTTATCAGATAAATCAGTTCCTGCTGCCCTTGTTTTCTTATCTTTTCCTCTAAAAATCCGTCCGATGATCCCCTAAAAATCCCCCGCCCTACCGCTGTCTGTCCTCCGACAGCCACGTAACCTTTACAGATATCCTGCACGGCCAATTCCAGAACGGCCAAAAGCGCATGATAATATATAGCATCTTTTTTTACCATGATCTCAAGTTCTGTCTCCCCGCCACAGCTTGTGATTTCTGAATAAAGCGCACTGGTTATGGTCGAAGCATCAAACCGGCTGATCTTATTTCTGGTCATTGGCACACGTACTGTACCATGGATAATACTCTCCCCGATTACCACGCAGGACTGCTGCGCATCCGGTTTTTGTTTCTTTGAAAAACCAGATTTCTTTTTCACCTTTACATATCCAAACCACTTGTTCAATAAAAGCGCGCACCTTGAGTCGCTGCATCCAAGCTGCAAAAGAATATTTTTTACATCTGCCCGGATCGCCCCATTCCAGCTTGTCCCCGGAACTACCGACTCCCCATTGCATGTGATATGCTCAAAATCTGCTTTCATCGGCTCTGCAGAATACCTTCGAATACTGATTCCTCCGGTCAGCTTCAATGGGATTATTATTCTGTAATACTTTTCTTCCGGCGTCTGACGGTTCTGCATCCATGCTTTATATTCTTCTTCACTTTGATAAGCAGAAACCTCCCTTAACTCCTTACCAAAGGAAATCCATTCCTTCAGATTTTCCCGCGTAAACTCAGACCGATAAATCTTTCCCAACGCCAGTCTTCCAAATCCCCTGTTTTTATTACTGCCAAATCGAATATCTCCTCGCTCCATCCCACAGAATAATTGGGCCGCCTCACAGTCCGCATCAAAAATCGGGCTGTTCTCACGGATCACATAGTTAAAATACAGTACGCCTTTCGCCCCGGTTTCTATTACTTCCATATCAAATTTATTTTGAACCTGCTTACCATCAGAAAGCTCTACCCCATCCCTTATTGTAATCACAGGCTTTCCTTTAAAATAGAAGTCAGAAATGCAGACAGAACTCATTCTGCCATCCTCATCCCTGGAAAAGCCAAAGCTGCAATCCTCATCTTTTTTCTTAAGCAGAAAATTGCGAAATGCCCCTGCAATGGATGTTCCCGGAATAAAAGGCTCCCCTTTCCTGTTCCGCAAAACATCCATATCTGTCGTCTCACCTTCCCCATTCGAAATTGCCAGCGGGGAGCGTAATAGGACTTCTGCTGCATAATAAACTCTCTTTACAATTGGGTTAACCCTATTGCTCATTTTCCTCGCCTCCCTCTTCCTTTTCTGCCTGACGGAAATTATACTTCAACTGTTTCAGGAAGCTGTCCAGATAAAGCATTTTTACTGTATTGGCCTCAACTGTAAAATGATCAATGTGGTATTGGCCGGCAAAATATTCCACGATTCTTTCCGCTCCCTCTTCCACTTTCTCCAATATCTCGTTTGCATAGCGTAATTTTTTTTCTTTATCATCCGTATTTTTTCCATATCGCTCATAACAGACATTTCTTAAGCTTTCAAAGTCCTTATTCTCATAGCACATCAGGAGCATATTGCTGACGGTCGGCCTTATCTCTAAACCAAATCCGCTTCCCTTCGCATCCTGTGCCGCTTTCATCTGTACATAATCCTGAAATAACTCCCGGCACAATGCGTAGGTAAACTCAGATTCCGCTGCGTCTACAAGGCCTTCCGGCTGTCCTTTCCGGTCGTCACTGATTTCCAGCAGCCCCTGGGTACTTTCCATGTCATCCAAAAAATGGATGGAGGCCTCCCCATAACCTTCCGTCACTCGTTCCCCTACTAAAAAGACGGGCGGAACCGTAAGTTCCGTTTCAAAGGGCAGCGAATAAGAAAGAACGGTTCCCTTTTCAAAAGCCACAATGACAGGCTTCGGACATTTCCAGGTGACATTGTAGCCGCCCAGGACAACATACTGGACATACTTTCGGATATCGGCCCGCATATCCTTTGAAATGCCTAACACAACATTTACTTCCTCAATCAAATCGTCCGCATTGGTGGAGTAAAATGCATTTTTATTATATACAATAGCCGGTGCTTCCAGTTTTACGCAAAAGTTTTTCGTCTTTCTTCTGATTGGCTGAGGCTTTTTTTCCATGCCTGTAATCCTGAGCCGGACTCTGCCATATTCTGAGCTTCTGGAATATCCGATATGATATATCCCACGTTGGGAAAGAATGTTATAGATTGTCTTTATCTGATCTGCCGTTCCTGCAAAATATCCCTGAAACGTCTGTCCTGCTTCAATGGAAGACATCTGGTAGAACTGGCTGTCACCATTTTCTTCCTCTGATGCGCGCCCGATCCCTTTATCCTCCGGCCTGCGGTGATGATAACGTTCTTCAATCCTAACCTTTTCCCTATGCAGCTTCTGCTTCTCATCAATGTATACATAACAGTGTTTCATTCTGTTTAACTGCAGATGTTCGTTTTTTACACAATCGGGATCCGGATATAACCCATTCACATAATGGTTTTCATCATTTTTTACCGCATGAATATAAGCCGGTACTTCCGTTCCCCGGATATTGTTTATAGAAATATAGGCATTGGAACAAAATAATTCACCACTGCCGATCATGCAGATAACTTCTTCTCTGGAAGCAACATTTTCCAGCAAAAGCCCCTGCATCTTACTTCCCTCAATGTAATCCAGGGTTCTTGCCTCCTGCCCGTTGACGCTTTTACAGATCACCGGCTCTTCCAACTGAAGCTGATACCACAGAATTTCTGCCCCCTCTTGATATGCCGCATGTTCTTTTTCTTCTTCCCTGTTATTTACCGGCTCCAAAGAAACCTTAATTTCTCCCAGCCCTCTGGTTCTGGACACCCCCATATTGTGCCAAACTTCACAGCAGGTTCTCAAAGTCTCTTCATAAGAAGGCTCCATATTTATTTCGGCAATAAAAACCGTTCCTTTGGCAACAACGCGCATTGTCCTCAAAGAAGTAGGTTCTGCCACACCTGTCTCATGATTGATGGCTGTCTGGGTTCTGGTATATGCAAAATGGTTCAAAATGTTTTGGGGATGGAATACTGTCTTACCGGTATTTTTCTTCACCAGTCTGTCCTTTTCGCGGAATTCTTTCAAATGTGCATCACCGATACGGACTGCCGCCCGTTTTGCACTGTCGCCCTTGTCTCCGAACATCTTCTCCCATGGACTATCCATTCCCCAGTCCCGCAGTTCAATCGCACATTCCCTTAAGCAGCCACGGATACGCTTTGCAGGAATATAGGGAAAACCATTTTCATCATGGCAGACATCTATGTCTACACTGCTATTGTATACCCCTCCATCAGACACACACATATCGCTCTGTAAGGTAATTTCTAATAAAAACTTATTCATGCCCTATCCCCTCCCCTGGCATTTCTTCTCTGTCGGAAGCCATAAAATGATCAAACATTTCCAGAGCGTCATACCATTTTGCTATCTTCCTCCCCTCATCTTCATAATACAGGTCATCCTTCCCATCTGGAAGCTTCCAGCCCCTCGATTTCAAAAAATTATAGAGCAATTCCATCTGGAACTCACCTTGAGGATATGTGTTGCGAAGTCTCTTTGCAAATACCTTTGGCATATTCTTACTGTCCTGGAAATATCGAATGGCATTCTTTAAACTATCCAGCGTTTTTTCCCGTTCCACCTTCCCCTCTATTCCAAAATCTCCGTCTGTCCGAATAAAATAAGGCCGAATCATAAGTTCTTCTCCATGGCTTGTCCTGTATTCTTTTGCCCGCATTACGCTCAGGTTCTGAGCCTGGATATTTTGACAAAAGTGAAAATCCACCCAGTTTGCCACCCGATCAGGCTTCCCGCTTTTCTCATTTGTACTGTAACCTTTATAGCAATCCTGTTTAGCCCTGCTTTTAGCAGACTCACAGCAGGATTCTGCCACTTCGTATCCTGCATAAAATGGGAAATGACTGTTGATAAATGCAATTCCTGCACATACGCTAAACCCCATACTGGTAACTTTATCCTTGTCCCTTTCTTTTTCCAGCGGATATGTATAACTACCGTCCTTTATCCTGTCCTCTTTCTGCCCGTCCATGGTATAACATACAATCTCTTTGTAAGCGCAAAATATCCTGACGGAGTGACAAACGCTTGATCCCATTCCATAATGGATAGTGAAAATGCAAGCATTTTACTATACCTATGGAGGCCAATATATGCCAGCAAAGCCAATTAAATCAAA